>CANPXL010000016.1 GCA_947586055.1 uncultured Acetatifactor sp.
ATAGGTTATTTTTCCTCCGGTGAATTTGCGGCGGTCAGATGTCTGACAGACGCAGAGACAGCCTGTCAGGCACCTGGCCATAGCTTTTCCTTGTTCAATTTTCATTTTCGGCTTGTTGCTAAATGGATTCTGTGCTGATTCCCTGTTTTGGAAGACACGGCGAAGCACCGCAAACCGTAAAACTGACAGCCCGTGGGCCATGAATATGACAGATTGATAATAGCACAGACAGCCCAGAATGTAAAGCAAAATTTTTCCGCACACTGAAAAGAGGACAAATATCATGAATATAATGTTGACAAAACGGACAATATAAAATAAAATAATTGCTGAAAAGCGGACAGACGGAGCGATTATATGATCAAAAGGAAAATAGAAAAAGAACTTCAAAGGTTTTATGAATCATCAGACAAAAAAGCGCTGCTGATTACGGGAGCGCGGCAGGTCGGCAAGACTTATATTATCCGCGATTTTGCCGGGAAGCATTACGACTCCGTCGTCGAAATAAACTTTTTGCAGAACAAGTCGGCGCAGAGCCTGTTTGAAAATGCAAAAAATACCGACGAGCTGCTGCTCCGGCTTTCGGCGGTGGCGGATTCTCCGCTGATTCAGGGAAAAACGCTTGTTTTTTTGGACGAGGTTCAGGTGTGCAGGGAAATTGTTACGGCAATTAAATTTCTGGTAGAAGAAGGCAGTTACAGGTATATTTTAAGCGGCTCGTTGCTTGGTATCGAGCTGAAAGACATTCGCTCGGTGCCGGTCGGATATATGGATATCGCGGAGATGTATCCTCTTGATTTTGAAGAGTTTGCGGTTGCAAACGGAGTTTCAGAGAGAATTATCTCATCGCTGAAAAAATCGTTTGAAGAAAAAACGCCGGTGGATAAACTTGTCCACGAAAAAATGCTGGCGCTGTTTGAGTTGTACCTTATTGTCGGGGGAATGCCCTCGGCGGTCAACAAATATCTCCAAACAAACAACTTGCAGGAGGTCGTGCGCGAGCAGAAGTCCATTGTCACGCTGTATAAAATGGATATCAGCCAATACGACCCCGAACACAAGCTTTATATCGAGGAAATTTTCGATCTGATCCCGAGCGAACTGAACGCGAAAAATAAGAGATTTATTTTGAAAAATCTCAATGAAAATTTCAAGCTTTCAAGATACACAAACAGCTTTATTTGGCTGAAAGACGCAGGCGTGGCGTTGCCGACGTTCTGCGCCAGCGAGCCGACAGTGCCGCTGAAACTGTCGCAATCCACGAATCTGTTCAAGTTATTTTTGTCTGATGTAGGGCTGTTGGCGTCGATGTATATGAACGGCATACAGATAAAAATTTTGAATCACGAAAAGGATATAAACTACGGCTCGGTGTATGAAAATGCGGTGGCGCAGGAACTTAGAGCGCACGGATTTGAGCTGTATTACTTCAACAGCCGCAAGCAGGGAGAGCTTGATTTTTTAATTGAGAGGAACGGCGAGATCCTGCCAATAGAAATAAAATCCGGTAAAAATTACACAAGGCACGCCGCACTTACATCTGTCATGGAAAACCCGGATTATGCGATCCCGGAGGCGTATGTCTTCCAGAATGACAACGTGAAAACCTTCGGCAAAATAACATATTACCCGATTTATATGCTTATGTTTTTGGAAAAAGACAGACTGGATGAGAAGATGATTTACAAGCTTGACCTTAATGCTTTAAAGTGAAAAGAATATCTGAACTTCTGCAGCGGAAGGTCACCGTCGTCACCGTCCTCTCCAACGAAGGCCAAGATCATGCCGGACACGTTAGTCGTCATGGATCTCATCGTAAGGCTGGAAGAAGGCAGCATCACCACCGTGGAGGTCCAGCGTTATGGATACGCCTTTCCCGGTCAGCGAGCCGCCTGCTATTCTGCGGATATGCTGCTGCGGCAGTACAAGTAGAAAAGGGACCAGGCCTCCGCCAACGGGACGCGCATGAACTACCGGATCCTGCGCCAGGAAATGTTGCCTTGAAGCCTGCCTCCAGAAACAGCTTGATAAATGGCGGTCCCGACAGTATAATGAACATGAAAAAGAGATGAGAAATCCGCATGCCGCGCCGGGAACGGCAGAAAAGCGGCAGGACGTATAAAAACAGGTAAATATAAAAACAGGCGGAAGAGGTACGGGCATGAACTGTGAGAAAAAGAGAACCCGGAAAAGAAAACGGTGCGGATCTGCGTTTGTATTGGCGGCGTGCGTCTTTGCCCTTGCCGCATGCAGCAGAGCGAGGGTGGTATTCACCACAGGGTTTGGAAAAGACGAGATATTCCGGATCGACGACGCTGTCTGTACCATGCCGGAGTTTATGGTTTATCTGACAAATACCCAGAATCAGTATGAGGACGTGTACGGGCCGGAGGTCTGGACCATATCTCTGGACGGCGCCACTCTGGAACAGAATGTAAAGGACACGGTGCTCGCGAAGCTGGCCCGGGTCAAAACCATGTATCTTCTGGCGGAGGAAAAGGGAATTGAGCTGACGGACGCGGAACTGGAGCAGATAGATCAGGCGGCGCAGGAATATTTTCGGTCACTGAATGAAACGGAGGTTGACCTGCTTGGGATCGACGAGGATACCGTCGCGCAGATGTACCGGGAATATGCCATGGCCCGGAAAGTGTATCAGTATATTATTCAGGACGTCAACCCTGAGATCAGCGACGACGAGGCGAGGACCATCACGGTGCAGCATATCCTGCTGCGAACTTATGTGAACGACGGTACAGGAAACCGGGTGGCCTATACGGACGAACTGAAGAAAAATGTTTACGAGCGCGCCTGCGCTATCCGCGAACAGGCGGTATCGGGGGAGAGCAGCTTTCAGGATCTTGCGTCCCGCTACAGCGAGGATCCGACGGTTACCTATTCCTTTGGGAAAGGGGAGATGGACGAGGCCTTTGAGGCGGCGGCCTTTGCGCTGGAAACAGACGAGATCAGTCAGGTGGTGGAGACGCAGAGCGGTTACCATATCATCAAATGCATCAACACCTTTGACAGGGAGCAGACGGACGCAAACAAGCTTCAGCTTCTGGAAGAACGGCGCAGGGAGGTTTTCGGCGAGGAGTACGACGCCTTTGTGGAAAAGCTGAACAAGGGGCTGAATGAGGAACTCTGGGAACAGGTGGAATTCCTGCGGGATCGTCAGGTGACGACTTCATCCTTTTTTGAGGTGTATGAAAAATATGTTTCCTGACACGCTCCCCAAACGGGTTTCGCGGCGCGTGGGAGGGGCTGGCGGCCGCTCTTAAAAACAGTCGCAGTGTGCGGGCATTAGATGAGTTTACAAAAATTTTAGAAAGCCGCAATACGCTGTAAATACTGGCATTGCGAAAAATTATTAGCACTCGTTTTAGACGAGTGCTAATTTTGTATTGACTTTTACATTTGACGGGAATAAACTAGATATCAGCCGGGACATGCAGGGCGCTGGCCCGGATCAGACACGAAAAGGAGAGATGAGAAAATGGCAGCAAGAACAGGAAATTTATCCATTAACAGTGAAAATATTTTCCCGATCATCAAGAAATGGCTTTATTCCGACCACGACATTTTTTACAGGGAGCTGATCTCCAACGGATGCGACGCGGTGACGAAATTAAAGAAGCTGGACATGATGGGGGAGTATTCTCTTCCGGAAGGATTTAAGGCGAGGGTAAGCGTTGAGGTGAGCCCCGAGGACAAAACCATAACCTTTACCGATAACGGTCTCGGCATGACGGCCGACGAGGTGGAGGAGTACATTAACCAGATCGCATTCTCCGGCGCCGCGGATTTCATCGAGAAGTACAAGGACAAGAGCAACGCGGATCAGATCATCGGTCATTTCGGACTGGGCTTTTATTCTGCATTCATGGTGGCGGATGAGGTGCATATTGATACGCTGTCCTATAAAGCGGACGCAAAACCCGTACACTGGGAGTGCGACGGCGGCACAGAGTTCTCCATGGAAGAGGGCGACAGGACGGAAGTGGGGACCACCATCACGCTGTTTTTGAACGAGGATTGTCTGGAATTCTGCAACGAATACAAGGCGAGAGAGGTCATCAAAAAATACTGTTCCTTTATGCCGACGGAAATCTATCTGTCAAAGAAGAATACGCAGGAGACCCAGACCATCCGGGAGGATGAAAAGCGGGACGACGACGTTGTGATCGAAGAGATCAAGCCCGAGGAAAAGAAGGAGGGCGAGACGTCCGCGGATGCATCGGATGGGGAAAAGGCCGAACCCGTGAAGCTTAAGATCCGGAAGCGGCCGGAGCTGCTCAATGAGACGGAACCCCTCTGGACGAAACATCCGAACAACTGCACACGGGAAGAATATCTTGAATTTTACAGAAAGGTGTTCCAGGATTACAAGGAGCCGCTGTTCTGGATCCATCTGAACATGGACTATCCTTTTAATCTGAAGGGAATCCTGTACTTCCCCAAGATCAACATGGAGTACGAGTCCATCGAGGGAACCATCAAGCTGTATAACAATCAGGTGTTTATCGCCGACAATATCAAGGAGGTTATCCCGGAGTTCCTGATGCTCTTAAAGGGCGTCATCGACTGTCCGGATCTGCCCCTGAACGTGTCCAGGAGCGCGCTGCAGAACGACGGTTTTGTGAAGAAGATTTCGGAGCATATCACGAAGAAGGTGGCGGATAAGCTTTCCGGCATGTGCAAGACCGACAAGGAAGAGTATGATAAATACTGGGATGACATCAGCCCGTTCATCAAATTCGGCTGCCTGAAGGACGACAAATTCTGCGAGCGGATGAACGATTATATCCTGTTTAAAAATCTGGACGGCAAGTATCTGACGCTGCCTGAGTGTCTGGAGATCAAACCGCAGGATGAAGAGAACGGAGAGGACGCGGACGGGAAGGCTGCCGGGGAAGCGGTAGACGAGTCGGGAAACAGGGTGGAAGCCGAGATCGTTTCCGACGGGAAGGATACGGCGCCGGAATCCGGAAACGCTGCGGCGGAGGACGCCGGAACGGAAGAGACCGAAGCCTCGGAGACAGAGAACGCCGACGAAAAGAAGGAAAAGATCATTTATTACGTCACCGACGAACGGCAGCAGAGCCAGTATATCAATATGTTTAAGGCTGCGAAGATGGACGCCGTGATTCTGACCCATAACATTGATCAGCCCTTTATCTCCCAGTTGGAATCCAAGAACGAGGGCATCCGGTTCCAGCGGATCGACGCCGATGTGACGGAGGCCTTGAAGTCAAAGACGTCCAGGAAGGCGGAGAAGGAGTTCGAGGAACAGGCGGAAGCGATCGCAAAGATCATGAAAAAAGCGCTGAAGAACGATAAGGTAACCATCAAGGTGGAAAAGCTGAAAAACAAGAAGATTTCCTCTGTCCTCACCCTGTCCGAAGAGACCAGACGCATGCAGGATATGATGAAGATGTACTCCATGCCCGGTATGGACATGGGCGGTTTCGGCGGCGAGGGAGAGACTCTGATCCTGAACGCCGGCCATCCCCTTGTGCAGTATGTGGTTGAGCATCAGGACGGCAAAAACGTGGAGATGATCTGCGAACAGCTCTACGATCTTGCAAAGGTACAGCATGCGCCCCTGTCGCCGGAGGCGATGACGAAGTTCATTGCCAGAAGCAACGAGATCATGCTGCTGTTGACAAATAACGCCTGAAGCCGGTAAAATACAGAGGGAGAACCGGAAGAAGTAAAAACAAAAGCGGAAATCGGAAGCAGTAAAACAAAAGCGGAAAAACGGAAGATGTAAAAACAAAAAACGAAAACCGGAAACCGCAAAAACAGAAACCGGAAAACAGAGGCCGGAAACAGGCGGATAAGACACAGAAACCGCAAAAGAAGAAACCGCAAAAACGGAAACCGAAAACAGAAGACAGAAAAACAGGGAAAGGAGTGGCGCGAGATGAATATTGAACAACAGCTTGCCGCGGAGGTAGAGAAGATCACAAAGAACAAGGACCTGAGGGAGAAATTCATGAAGGATCCCATCAAGACCGTGGAACAGACTCTGGGAAAGGCCATGCCCGACGAGGAGCTGAAGAAAATCGTAGACGGTGTGAAGGCGAAGATCAATCTTGACGAGAAGGCGTCCGGTGTTGTGGATTCCCTCAAGAAACTGCTCTGATCAAAAAAACTTCAGGAAGAAGAGCCGGGCCGCGATGTGTGCTGACACTTTCGCGGCCCGGCTTTTTGGCGTTCTTTGATGGTTTTATTTTCCCGGCGCGTTTGCCGTCTTTGGATCGTCTGTCGTTTCCGACATGTCTGCCGTATTTCGGCCTTTTCCTTTACTTTACATATTTTTCCAGCGTTGCCCTGACGGCGCCTGTGCCTGCGGACAGCTCCGCAAAGTAGCCTTTTACCAGGCCGTCCAGTCCGGCTGCGGTCAGATCCACGCCGAACACCTTTTCATTTTTCAGAAGCGGGTCGAGACGGGACAGATCTTTTTCGGAACTGTCGAGCGCATACCCTGCGACGTAGGCGCGCGCTTCCTCCAGCAGGGGATCGGGGCTTGGCGTAAAAGCCTTTCCCTCGTCGTCCACCGCCATCAGGTACCTGAGCCATCCCGCGAATACCAGCGGGATCATCTTGAGATCTTCCACGTTCAGCCCGGGATCTTTTTCGTAAGCCTTGATGGTCTCGCCGAACCGGATCGCAAGCTTCTGAGAGGTGTCGGTCGCGATTCTCTGGGGCGTATCGGGCATAAAAGGATTGGGGATGCGGACATTCACCACCTGATCGATAAATTCCTTCGGATTCAGGATGCCGGGATCCACTACAACGGGAAGCCCTTCTTTGTACCCAATGAGTTCCACCAGCTTCTTAAGCTGGGGATCCTTCATCTCCGCGGAGATCAGTTCATAACCGAGAAGGCAGCCAAAGACGGCCAGCGCGGTGTGCAGGGGATTCAGGCAGGTGCAGACCTTCATCTTTTCCACCTTGTCCACGGTTTCCCGGTCTGTAAAGATGATCCCGCCCTGTTCCAGAGGGGGCCTTCCGTTGGGGAAAGCGTCCTCGATCACAAGATATTCGCACTCTTCGGCGTTTACGAAAGGCGCAATGTATGTATTTTTGGAGGTGATCACCGGCTCCAGCTCTTCCATCCCGTCCGCGGCCAGCATAGCTTCCACTCTGGCGTCGGGCCGGGGCGTGATCTTATCGATCATGCTCCAGGGGAAGGAAACCTTTTCCGGGTCCTTCACATAGTCAAGAAAGGCTGTGTCAGCCAGACTGCGGCCGCACCACGCTTCCGCAAAGGCAAGGACGGCGGCCTTCAGCTTGTCGCCGTTGTGGGAGCAGTTATCCATGCTGACCATGGCGATGGGAAGTTTTCCCTGCAGGAATCTGTGATACAGCAGGGAAACCAGCTTCCCCAGATAGCTGTTGGGCGCTTCCGGCCCCTTTGCGAAATCCGCCGCCACGGCGGGCAGCGTCGCGCCCCTGGCGTCCGTCACCGCATAGCCCTTTTCCGTGATGGTGAAGCTTGCCATCTGGAGGGAAGGGCAGGCAAAGATTTCCTTCAGCCGGGCGTATTCCGCCTTGTTGGAACTGTCCAATATAAGGGACTCCATAATGCTGCCCACAACGGTCTTTTCCACGGTGTTATCGGCCTTGAGCGTGGCAAGGACCGTCAGATTGTCGTGGGGGCGGCTGCTCTTTTCAATGATCTCGTAATCGTACCCTTCCGCGGCGATCAGGCCTGTGTCCATGACTCCGCGGTTCAAAAGACGCTGCAGGACGTTGGCCTGAAACGCTTTAAAAATGTTGCCTGCGCCGAAATGGATCCATACAGGCCGCGCCAGAGTATTGGCGCGTACCTTTTCGTAGTCGAAGGTGGGAAGCTGATAGCCGGCCGCCTCAAAGGCGGCCCGGCCGGCTTCCAGACCGGCTCTTGTCAGTTTCATAATCTTCCTCGTTTCTGCGCCGCTTATTTTCCGGACAGATCCTGCGGATGCGGCGCGGACGCGGATCTGACGGTTTATCGGCACTTTAGCCCTTTTTGTGCTGCTTTTCGATGGCTTCCCAGAGGCCGTTTAGGTAGGTGGCGCCCAGAGCCCTGTCGTAAAGGCCGTAGCCGGGCATTGCCACCTCGTCCCAGATCATGCGCCCGTGGTCGGGACGGATGGGGCCTGTGAAGCCGATATCGTACAGCGCAAGCATGATCTCGTACATATCGAAGGTGCCGTCGCTGGACAGATGCGCGGATTCCTCAAAGTCCGTGGGAGAGTTGAATTTCAGGTTGCGCACATGGGCGAAGTGGATGCGGCCCTTCAGGGAGCGGATCATGTCGGGAAGATCGTTTTCCAGATTTGTGCCGTAGGAGCCGGAGCAGAAGGTGACGCCGTTGTGCGGATTGTCCACCATCTTCATCATCCGCAGGATGTTCTGCTTGTTGATGATGATACGGGGAAGACCGAACACGCTCCAGGCGGGATCGTCGGGGTGGATCGCCATGTTGATGTCATATTTGTCGCAGACGGGCATGATGCGCTCCAGGAAATATTTCAGGTTGGCGAAAAGCTTTTCGTCGTCCACATCCCGATACAGCTCAAAGAGCTCCTTGATGTGGGCCATGCGCTCGGGTTCCCAGCCCGGCAGGATGGCGCCGTTGGCGTCGCCGCTGATGGAGGCGAACATATCCTCCGGATTTAAGGCGTCCACGGCCTCCTGGGTGTAGGCCAGCACGGTGGAGCCGTCGGGGCGCACTCTGGCAAGTTCGGTTCTGGTCCAGTCGAACACGGGCATGAAGTTATAGCATACCATGTGGATTCCGGCCTGACCGAGACGCTCCAGAGTGGTGATATAGTTGTCGATGTAAAGGTCCCTGTCGGGTGTCCCGACCTTGATGGCGTCGTGGATATTGACGCTTTCAATGCCGGCCAGTTTAAGTCCCGCGTCTTCAATCTCTTTTTTCAGGGCAAGAATGTCTTCCGTCTTCCAGACCTCGCCGGGAGCGGTGCCGTAGAGAGTGGAAATCACGCCGGTGACGCCGGGAATCTGGCGGATCTGTTTTAATGTTACGGTATCATATTTGCTGCCGTACCAGCGCAGAGTCATCTGCATAGGGGTTACCTCCGTTTCTGCCGCCTTACGCTGTCTTTCGCGTATACAGGCTCGTCATCTCTATTATATAAGGGATCGAAATACAAAACAAGACCCGTCAGGTTTTTTGTTGCGGTTTTTGGGGAAATCGTGTATGATAACCATAGTATGTCCGGCACGAAAAGGGGCCGGATGGAACTTCGGAAGGACGGTAAGGGAAAGGAGCGTGTAAACATGGCAAGAGAGCTGCCAAAAAGGGAAGAAGCGCGCAGGGAGGATACCTGGAAGCTGGAGGATATGTATCCTTCCGCAAAGGAGTGGGAGGAAGACCTGAAAAGGGTCATGGAGCTGGCGGAGGAGATCGCCGGCATGGAGGGGCATCTTGGCGACAGCGCCGGGAATCTGCGGAAGGCGCTTGAAAAGATCGCCGGGATGGGTGAAAAACTGGATCTGGCCTACAACTACGCGGAGAGGCTTTTCGATCAGGACCAGAACAACAGCGAACATCAGGCCATGAGCGCAAAGGCTGCGAATATTTACGCCCAGGCCGCCAGTCTCACCGCTTACATGGATCCGGAGATCATCGGCATCGACGACGGGAAGCTGGACCGCTTTTACCGGGAGGATCCGGGGCTTGAACTGTACCGCGGGCAGATCAGGGAAATCTGCCGCCTGAAGGAGCACTGCCTTTCAGCGGAGATGGAAAAGCTTCTGGCGCAGGCCACGGAGATGAGCAATACGGCTTCGGATACCTTTTCCGTGATCAACAACGCGGATTTTCTGTTTCCGGAGGTGGAGGATGAAAAGGGCGAGACCGTCCGGATCACCCACGGCCGGTACGGCACGCTGATGGAAAGCGCCGACAGGAGAGTGCGCAGGGAGAGCTTTGAGAAGCTGTACTCCGTGTATCAGCAGTATGCCAATACGCTGGCCAGCCTGTACAACGGCCAGGTGAAGATGCAGATCTTTTACGCCAGAGCCAGAAAATACCGAAATACGCTGGAGGCGGCGGTGACGGCCAACGATGTGTCCCCGGCGGTCTATCACAATCTGGTGGAGACGGTGGACCGGAACCTGGACAAGCTTCACCGCTATGTGAGCCTGCGGAAGAGGTGTCTCGGGCTGGACGAGCTGCATATGTACGATATCTATACGCCCATGATACCGGACGCGGCAAAGGAGATTCCCTACGGGGAGGCAAAGGAGACTGTCCTGAAGGCGCTGGCGCCTCTGGGGGAGGATTATCTCGCAAAGCTGAAGGAGGGATTTGAGAACCGCTGGATCGATGTGTACGAGAATCAGGGCAAGCGAAGCGGGGCGTACTCCGCCGGAGCTTACGGCGTCCATCCTTATGTCCTGTTAAATTATACCGGGACGCTGGACAGCATGTTCACCCTGGCCCATGAGATGGGACATGCCCTGCACAGCTGCTATTCCAACGAAAACCAGCCTTACATCTACGCAGATTACAAGATCTTCGTGGCGGAGGTGGCGTCCACCACCAACGAGATCCTGCTGATGGAATATCTGTTGGAGAACACGACGGATAAAAGGGAGAGGGCGTATCTTTTGAACCATTATCTGGACAGCTTTAAGGGAACGGTGTTCCGCCAGACCCAGTTCGCGGAGTTTGAGATGAGAAGCAACGCCCTGTGCGAGAGCGGAGAGAGCCTGAACGCCGCAAACCTGAATCAGATGTATCTGGAGCTGAACCGGAAATATTACGGGCCGGACATGGTCTCCGATGAGCAGATCGCTTATGAGTGGGCCAGGATTCCTCATTTTTATTATAATTTCTATGTGTATCAGTACGCCACCGCCTTTTCCGCTTCCGTGGCCATTGCCAAAAGCATTCTGAGCGAGGGCGCGCCCGCGGTGGAGCGGTATAAGAAATTCCTGTCCGGCGGCTGCAGCATGGCGCCGGTGGAGCTTTTGAAGATCGCGGGGGTGAACCTCGAGACGCCGGAACCCATCGAGCGGGCCATGCAGGCTTTCGGCGAGATCCTGGACGAGATGGAAGCGCTGGTTGAATCATGAAGCTGAAGATAGCGGTATGTGACGACGAGGCGGCCCAGAGGTCGTATCTTGTCAGGCTGGCCGCAGACTGGGCAAAAGGCTGCAGCCATCTGGCACAGATCAGGCAGTACGGGGACGCAGAATCCTTTTTCTTTGATTACGGGGAGGAAAAGGATTTTGACATTCTGCTGCTGGATGTGGAGATGCCGGGGATGAACGGGATTGAGCTGGCAAAAAGGGTAAGGCGCGACAGCCTGGCGGTACAGATCATTTTTATCACAGGGTATTATGAGTATTTCAGCGACGGCTTTGACGTTTCCGCCCTTCATTACCTGCTCAAGCCGGTGGATGAACAAAAGCTGGCGGAGGTGCTGGACAGGGCGGCGGAGAATCTGGCTTACCGCCAGCGTACGGTGCTTCTTGCCACCGCCGACGGCGGGATCAGGGTGGCGTTGTCCGATATTTTGTACGCGGAGTCGGAAAATGTCTATGTCATTGTCCATACGCTGCAGGGCAGCTACCGGGCGCGGATGGCGCTGGCCAAGCTTGCGCTGCAGCTGGATGACACCTTTTTCCGGATCCACCGTTCTTATCTCGTGGGGCTGAAATACGTGAAAAAGGTCACGCGCACGACTGTAACCATGGCTGACGGGGCGCAGCTTCCCGTCAGCAGGGGATCCTATAACGCGGTGCACGGGGCGCTGATCCGGTACCTGTAGGAGAAACAGAGGAAATGTGCAGGAGGGTGCAATGCTGTTTGACAGGCTGATAGAAAAAAGAGTCGCGTCCTTTGAAAGAGAGCTTTTGCAGAAATATTACGCGGAAGTAGAGAATATGTACAGCAAAATGAGGGGCTGGCGGCACGATTACAGACACCATATCCAGACCATGAAGGTACACGCGGCATGCGGCGAATATGGAGAGATCGAGCGGTATCTGGACATGCTGGACGATGATCTGACCAACGTGGAGACGGTGGTCAGGACGGGAAACAGGATGGCGGACGCCATTTTGAACAGCAAGCTTTCCGTGGCGGCCGGGAAACAGATTCAGGTAAAGGCGGATGCAAAGGTACCGGTTGCCCTGTCCATATCGGAGCTGGATCTGTGCGTCCTGATCGGCAATCTGCTGGATAACGCCATTGACGCCTGTATGGAGCTTCCGCCTGAGAGACGGCTGATCCGGATCTATATGGAAATGAAAGGAAATTATCTGTATCTGTCGCTGACGAATACGGCCGGCGGGAGAAAGAAGCGTACTTTCCGTTCCACGAAGGGAGAAGGGCATGGCCTTGGAATAGCCCGTGCGGACGCCGTTGTTAAAAAATATGGGGGATACCTTACGAGAGCTTCCGAGGATGAGGCTTTTTCCACGGAGGTGCTGCTCCCGCAGTCATTGTAAAAGACAGTTCGTTGATGTGAAATATGGTTTATAAGTGCAGTTGACATCAAATTTTCGACATTTGATATCAGACTGCACTTTTTTATATTTTGGTGTGGTATACTTCCATTCATCGGAAGGGTAGAGGGATGGCGGCGCAAGACATTCGGAAAGATACGGGATGGCTGCGAAGGAAACAGGGCGCCGCCCGAAAAACACGGAGAGAGCGGATCGGGAGGACAGGAAAAATGAGCGGAGGGAAAACAGAAAAAGGAAAACGGAAAGAGAAAACGGAAGGAGAAAAAACAGGGCGCGGTTATTCCGTCGTCAGTTGTTTTTCCTGGGCTCTGAGGAAGCAGTGGCGGCTGGATAAAAAATATCTGTTCCTTTTGTTTGCGGGAATCCCTGTAGCGGTGGTAAGCCCGCTGGTCAATTCGCTGTTTTCCAAGGAGCTGATCGACCGGATCGGCGCGGGTTCCTCCTTTGCACAGCTTGTGGCGGTGACGGCGCTGTTTTTGGCGGCGGATTTTTTCCTCGTGCAGTTCGGTTTTTTTTTGAATCGGAAATGTGAGGGGAGAAGGTATTATGCCACGGGCGTACACCAGACGGATATGAGTGAGGCCGGAGACTACCGGATGGATTATGAAAATACGGAAAAGCAGGATTTCTGCAGAATTTCAGGATATGCCTGGGGTGATGCGGGCGGCGGAAACTGCGCCCTTGAGTTTTGCTGGCAGGATCTGTCTCAGGGGCTTTTGCACCTGAGCGGTATGCTCACGTATGGCGCCCTTATTGCCACGCTGCACCCGTTAATCTTTCCGGTGCTGGCTGCGACCTCCGTCCTGACTTATTTTACCACCCGCTGGCAGCCTGGGTATTATGAAAAAAACAAGCACCGCTGGGAGAAGGATATCCGGAAAAGAGATTATCTGCAGGGGCTCTCCGAGGATTTTCCGGCGGCAAAGGACATAAAGCTTTACGGAATGGAAGGCTGGCTCGAAAGGATGATGCGTGATTATCAGGCAGGGCTCCGTATATGGAACGCCCGGTGCAGGCTGCGGGGATTCTGGGCTTCCCTTTTGTCTGCCCTCATGAGCTTTTTTCAAAACGGCGCGGCTTATCTGATCCTGATCGGCATCCTGCTGAAGGGCGGGATGACAGTGGGAGAATTTGTTTTCTATTTCGGGCTGACGGGAAGCATCGCGTCGTCGCTGCAGGGGATGATAAAGGATATGGCAATCCTGCGGACCAGGGCTGACAAGATTGCTTATTATCGGGATTTTTACGCCTATCCGTACCGATTCAACCACGGCGCGGGATGCCCTCTGCCGACGGCGCCGGTCTCCATTGAACTGAAGGATGTCTGGTATCGTTATGACGGCGCACAGGATTACACCTTAAAAGGTATAAATCTTACGATTCGCGCGGGAGAAAGTCTTGCGCTGGTGGGCTTAAACGGAGCGGGAAAGACCACGCTGATCAAGCTGATCTGCGGCCTGTACGCTCCGACGAAGGGGGAGATCCTGGTGGGCGGTACAAGCATCGAAAAATACAACATCGAGGAGTATTATTCTCTGATCTCAGCGGTTTTTCAGGAAATCCGTATCGTGGCCTTCACTGTCTTTGAGTTTGTGGCCGGCGTTGATCTGAAGCGGCCCATGGCAAGGGAAGCGGCGGCGTCGGCAATGGAGGCGGCAGGGATCTATGAAAAAGTAAAAACGCTCCCTGCCGGAATGGATACCCATCTTGGAAAGGGGATCTATGACGACGGGGTGGACTTTTCCGGCGGCGAGCTCCAGAAGCTTGTGCTTGCCCGGGCCATTTACAAGGACGGTCCCATTCTGATCCTGGACGAGCCCACCGCAGCGCTTGACCCGATATCGGAAAACAACCTGTACCAAAAGTACCGTTCTCTGACCGGGGGAAAGACTTCCGTCTATATTTCCCACCGATTCGCCTCTACCAGGTTCTGCGACCGGATTGTCCTGCTGGAGGACGGCGGCATTGCGGAAACCGGCACTCATGAGGAACTGATGAAAAAGAACGGGCGATACGCGGAGCTGTTTGAAATCCAGAGCAGGTATTACAGGGAGGGCGAAAATCATGCTTAGAAAAAAATCAGGGAGATTTTCGGAGAAAACCGGAGAAGAACAAATAGAAACCGGAAAAGGGAAACGGGTAAAAGCCCGAGAAGAAAAACAGGAAAAAACCGGAAAAGGGAAACGGGTAAAAGCCCGAGAAGAAAAACAGGAAAAAACCGGAAAAGGGAAACGGGCAAAAGCACGAGAAGAAAAACAGGAAAAAACCGGGGAAGGAAAGCGGGTAAAAGCGGGAGAGAAACCAATAAAACCCGGGGAAGACCAGAAAAAAACAGGGAGAGAAAGCCGCAGGGGAAATGTCACCCTCAGGGCGCTCAGGCAATATCACTCTTACAATCCCGCATATTTTCCGCTGTGTTTTCTGGAGACGCTGTTCAGGGAGGCTATGCCTTATTTCACGCTCTGGATGTCCGCTCAGATCGTGACTGCACTCGCCGAAGGCGGGGAGAGAAGGGAGCTGTACTTCCTTGTGGGGATGACGCTGTTTGGAAGCCTTCTGATTCAGAGCCTGCAGGCGTTTCTTGGAAACCGCGTGGAGAAGGCGCTGGAAGTCCTGAACAATGAGGAAAAACTGAGACTTTACAAAAAGACACTGTCTCTGGACTATGACAAGATGGAAAATCCGGACATCCGCACACTTCGGCGCAGTATAACGGAAAATTCCTATATAAACGGCTATGGCGTGGAATATATGAGACAGTTTGTGCTTAGAATTATGTCCGGCGTCATCAGCCTGCTGTTTAGCGTGGCGCTCCTTGGGGAGATGGTTTCGCAGATGGCGGCCGTTTCGTTCCGGCCTTTAAGCCTGCTTCTTTTTGCGGCCATGCTCGGGTTTAGTGCGCTCAGTGTCCTGATTCGGTCCGTATACAGCGGGAAAAACGCGGCATACTGGGACGGGATCGGCGCGATGATGCTTGAGGAGAATAAACTTTCCATGGGATGTCAGACAAACGGAATGGATAACCGTATCTATCGGCAGCAGCAGATTATTACCAATCTGTTGAGGAGAGTCAGCCGGAAGCATCTTGCGGCTTTTTCCAAGGCGGCAATGATGGATTTTTGGGTTTCCATGCCCGTGTCTGCGGCTTCAATTCTGTCACAGGCATGTACTTACCTGATCGTGTGCTATTACTGTACGCTTGGAGCGTTCCCTGTGGGAAGCGTGATCAAGTATGTGGGATATCTCGGGATGCTACTTAATAATCTGCAGAGTATTATATCCTATGTGGGAAGCATAAAGGGCAACGAAAGGTTCCTCGCAAACTACCTGGAGTATTTTGACATTCCAAACGATATGTATCAGGGGAGCCTTGCGGTGGAAAAGCGCAGCGACAAAAGATACGATATCGAGTTTCGGAATGTCAGCTTTCGCTATGCCGGAAGCGAAGCTTACGTGCTGAAAAATATCAATCTGAAAATCAAGGTGGGAGAACGCCTTGCCGTGGTGGGCATGAACGGCAGCGGAAAGACTACCTTCATTAAGCTGCTGTGCCGTCTGTACGATCCCGCGGAAGGGGAGATCGTGATGAACGACTTCAACATCCGCAAATATAATTATCGTCAGTATCTTGACGTTTTTTCGATAGTGTTTCAGGATTATCATCTGCTGGCAATGTCCCTGGGAAGCAACGTCGCCTGTGCGGGAACCTGGGACGGCGAAAAGGCGGAGCGGCTCCTTGTGGAGGCGGGATTTGGGGAGCGGTATGAGCGTTTGCCAAAAAAGCTGGATACGCCCCTCTACAAAAACTTTGACGAGGACGGCGTCAATATTTCCGGCGGAGAGGCGCAGAAGATTGCTCTGGCAAGGGCGCTGTATCGGGATGCTCCCTTTATCATCCTTGACGAGCCCACGGCGGCTCTGGATCCCGTGGCTGAAGCGGAGATCTATTCGGGATTTGACAGGATCGTGGGGGACAAGACCGCCATTTACATCAGCCACCGGCTGTCCTCCTGCCGGTTCTGCGACAGGATCGCAGTCTTTGACAGGGGCGGGATCGTACAGATTGGCACCCACGAAGAGCTGCTGGCGGATGAGAAGGGAAAGTATTATGAGCTCTGGCATGCCCAGGCGCAGTATTACGCCTGAGGACGAAGCGCGGGGAAGGAATCATCCGGGAGACCGTCTTGACCTTTTCCCGGCAATATGGTATATTTTTCTGTGTAAAAAAGCCGGGCAAAACGGCGTCCGGCATGACGGAAAAAGGAAGGAAAAAGGAGGATTACTTATGGCGACGATTATCGGGGACAATTTACCCAACATTCCCTGGGAGGACAGACCTGCGGGATGCAGTGACATTGTATGGCGTTACAGCCGGAATCCAATTGTGGAGCGGGATCAGATCCCCGGCTCCAACAGCATTTTCAATTCCGCGGTGGTGGCGAAGGACGGCGCTTTTGTAGGCATCTTCAGAAGCGACAACACCGCGATGGAACAGCACCTGTTCCTTGGAAAGAGCGACGATGCCATTCACTGGGACATTGAGCCGGATCCTCTGCCCCTTTACGACAAAAATGAGAAACAGTGCGGCGTGGCATGCGGCTATGACCCGAGAGTCTGCTGGATCGAGGACCGGTATTATGTGACATGGTGCAATTCCTTTCACGGGCCCACTATCGGCGTGGCGTATTCCTTTGATTTCCGGAAATTTTATCAGCTGGAAAACGCCTTTCTGCCTTTCAACCGAAACGGCGTCATGTTCCCCAAAAAGATCGGCGGGAAGTTCATGATGCTCTCAAGACCCAGCGACAACGGGCATACGCCCTTCGGCGACATGTTCTTAAGCCAGAGCCCCGACATGGAGCACTGGGGGTACCACCGCTATGTGATGCAGGCGCAGGGCTGGGCCTGGACCAAGGTGGGCGCAGGCCCGATTCCTATTCTCACCACGGAGGGATGGCTCCTGATCTTCCATGGCGTGGGAACTACCTGCAACGGCATGATCTATTCCATGGGCGCGGCCATTCTGGACGAGAACGAGCCGTGGAAGGTGAAATACCGCTGCAAGCCTTATATTTTCCATCCCACAGCGCTCTATGAATGCGTGGGAGACGTGCCGAACGTGACCTTCCCCTGCGCGACCCTTACGGACGCGGCGACCGGCAGGATCGCGATCTACTACGGCGCGGCGGATACCGTTGTGGGTCTTGCCTTTGCGCAGGTGGATGAACTGATCGACTTTATTAAGAAGAACGCGCTTTGAGGATTCCCGCGGTCAGCCCGGTTCCGCGATCCGTGACACGCCCACGAAGATCTCCGAGATCTCGTACCAGGTGGCGTAATCCGTGACGCCGGTTTGGGGCAGGTCGAAGATGCCCTGAAAGACGCGGACAGCTTCCGCCGTGGCGGGACCGTAGATCCCGTCCGGGGTGACGGTGGGAACGGCGGGAAAGTTCCGCGCGATGCGGTTCAGCTGGGTTTGCAGCTGGCGGACCTTGTCGCCGGAGGCGCCGATGTTCAGGGCGTATCCGGGATAGGAGGAGGGAACGCCGGAGATGGCGGTGGCGGTGTTGATATACATGTCGCTGCCGTAATAGTACCGGAGGATCTCGATGGCGGTGTAGCCCTGATCGCCCAGATATTTGGAGCCCCACTGGCTCAGCCCTCTGCAGGTCACCCGCTGGCCGTCGCAGTAGGAGGTAAAGATGGGCTGCTGCACTCCCGGCCTTGACAGATAGCTGGCAAATACGGTATCCACCAGGTAGTCGATATTCTCATAAATATTTCTTCCGTAGACCCATTTCTGGTCGTAGGCGGTGGAAGAGGTAATGGTAAAATCGTATCCCTGGTTTCGGTACCATTCCGTATATACCCGGTTTAAGGTAAAGGACATGATCGCCAGCACATTTGCGTAAATCGAGGACTCCGGCCAGGTGGAATAGATCTCGCAGGAGGCGACATTCTTGATATAATCTCTGTAACGCACCCAGTAATTGGGCGCCGTGGGATCGCTGGGGACGCCGTCGTGGACGATGATGTATTCCGGGATCACCACGCGGCTTAAAACGATCTCGCCGGACTCCGCCACGGGCTTGATTTCCTCTTCCGGAATTTTGGCGGGATAGTCTCCGAACAGTGTGTGGGCGGGAATTACGACAACCCGGTCCGAGTCGCCGTCGGGGCCTTCCGACGGATTCATGCGGATTGGCTGCAGGGAGAGACGGCCCGCAAGGATTTCCGAGCCGGATACGAGAACGGGGTCATATCCCTCCGCTCTCACTTCGATATTGTATTCCGAGTAAGGCTGTTCGGTGTTTTCCGGCTCCAGAGACAGTTCTACAGGCGGCGCCGGCAGTTCTACCGTCGGCGTCTGGCCGGAACTGTCGGTGGTAAGCTCCGTCAGAGACTCGCCCGGATCTCCGGTGTAGGAGACGGAGACGGAAGCGCCTTCGATGGGGAGCAGTCCCAGGGACGACACCACGCTGATCTTGATGGAACCGCTGGAAGGGCCGGAGCTGACGGAAGGGGCGGAGTTGTTGGAAGAGCCGGTCTCCTGTGCTGCTGCGAGTTCGTTGTCTGGCATAGATACCTCTCAATCTGCCGCGTACAGGCGGCATGCCCGCGCGGCGCAGAAAACAGACAAGGCGGCGCCGGGCTTTGTTACAGTCAGTATATGCAGCCGGCGCGGCAATGTGACAGATCCGGCGGAGGACTTTTGCGGAAGACCTGGACGGGCAATTCAGGAAAAGGACCAGAAGAAAGGAAAACCTATGAGCGAACTGGTTGAGATTACGGGGCTGACGAAAGCCTATGACGCAAATCACATCGCGGTGAACGACATCACGCTGACGCTTCCCAGAGGCAGGATCATCGGGCTTCTCGGGCCGAACGGCAGCGGGAAGACCACGCTGATCAAAATGCTGAACGGTCTTTTGACTCCCGGCCGGGGAAGCATCCGGATCAACGGGCAGCCGGTGGGGCCGCTTACGAAGGCGCATGTGTCGTACCTGCCGGACCGGACCTATCTGTCGGGGAATCAGAAGATCCGGGATGTTCTGAAATATTTCTCCGACTTTTACGAAGATTTTTCCGCAGAAAAGGCGAACGCCCTGCTGAGCGGCCTGAATATCGACCCGTCCGCCAGAATGCGGACGTTGTCCAAGGGAACGAAGGAAAAGGTGCAGCTGATCCTGGTGATGAGCCGGAACGCGGATCTGTATGTGCTTGACGAGCCCATTGCGGGCGTGGATCCCGCGGCGAGAGATTATATCCTGCGGACGATTCTGAACAACTACAATCCCGGGGCTTCGGTTCTCATCTCCACCCATCTGATCAGTGATATTGAACAGGTTCTGGACGAGGTGATTTTTATGCGGGACGGAAGGCTCCTGCTTTATACATCCGCGGACAATATCCGCAGCCAGCACGGGAAGAGCGTTGACGCATATTTCAGGGAGGTGTTCGCATGTTAGGAAAACTGTTCAAATATGAATGGAAAAGCACCTGCCGCGTGTTTCTGCTGCTTCTGGCGGCCATCGGGGGCACGACCCTTCTGGGTGCGCTGATCTTTCAGGCGCCCATGTGGAAGGACATGCTGGGCGGGAGCGGGAGCGCCGGCGAAACGCTGGCGAACGTTGTGAGCGTGCTGGCCATTCTGTTGTATGTGCTTCTTCTGGTGGGGGCGTTTTACGCGGCCATTCTCTATCTGATGGTGCGCTTTTACAGGAGCACGTACAAAAGCGAGGGATATCTTCTCCATACGCTGCCCGTGAAGGGATATCAGATCGTGTTCAGCAAGATCGCCATGGGTTCCGTCTGGGTTTATCTGATCTATATTGCCATGATGGTTTCCGTGACGGTGTTCTTTCTGGCCATGATATCCGCTTTTTCGGGGGAAAGCGTCTTCTGGCTTCTGGGACATACGAGGGATTTTTTCATGGAAGCGTCAAAAGAGATGAGGATGTTGTTTGGGGAGCTGCCTTTTAACGGGACTTCATGGCTGGTGCTTTTATGCGCCGGCCTGATCTTGGGTGTTCCCTCCAGCCTGCTCATCCTGTTCGGCGCGATTTCGCTCGGACAGCTGTTTGCGAAGAACCGGGTGCTGATGGCTGTGGTGTGCTATGCGGGGATCATGATCGCAAGGTGGATCCTGACTTCTCTGCTGCGGGGAGCGTGTTACGCGGCGGCCGCGTTGGGAAGAAAAGGGGACCTTTTCGGATATCTGAATTCGAGCATGCTCGTTTCGATTGCCATTGACGTGCTGCTTGCCGTGGGATGCTACGCGGTCTCCTGTCATTTGATTTCAAAAAGGCTCAATCTGGAATAAAACCCGCCGGCAAGACGGGGCAGACCATTTTACGGGAAACAGGCTACGGGAAAATAGAAGAAATTTCGGGAAGGGTTCCGGGAAAGCGCTTTGCGGGACGGAACGGAAACAGGAAGAACCGAAATGAAAAGCAGGTGAGTGGGAATGCAGAAGATCATCAATCAGATTTTGGAGGGAAACTTTGACTATGCCAACGGTTCTCTTGATTTTTCCTGCTCAAAAATAGAGATTTCCCTCTGCAGGGGAGAACAGTACGAAGGTTCTTTTTTTGTCTATGCCTCCGAAGGCGTTTATGCGACGGGAACGGTGATGTCTTCGGATCTGCGGATGGAATGCCTGACCGGAGAATTTGTGGGAGAGAGGGAAGAGATATTTTTCCGCTTTCACGGGGAAGACCTTGAGGAAGGCGATGTGGTAAAGGGCAGTTTTTTCATTGTCAGCAATCAGGGCGAGTATTATATCCCCTTTGTGGCGACAGTGGAATACAGGACTGTGGAATCCTCCATCGGCACGATCAGGAATCTGTTTCATTTTGCCAATCTTGCCAAGAGCAGCTGGCAGGAGGCGGTGAAGCTTTACTATTCGCCGGACTTTGCCGAAATCTTTTCCGGACGCGACGTCCAGTATGCGGACGATTACCGGGCGCTTTCCGCCTATGAAGGCATGGAGCAGAGCGTGGAGGAATTCCTGGTCCAGGTCAACAAAAAACAGAAGGTGGATTTTCTGCTGGAGGAAAAGGAGCTGGTGCTGGAGCGGGGCGTACAGTTCGACGCCGACGGCGTGGCGGAGCGCGAGTTGACGATCCTCCGCAACGGCTGGGGCTTTACGAAGCTGTTTATCGAGTGCAGAGGGGATTTCCTGTTCACGGAGAAGGAAGTCCTGACGGACGACGACTTTCTTGGAAATTACTGCAGGCTGCCGGTTTTCATTGACGGAAGTCTGTGCCGGAAGGGGAATCGTTACGGCGAGATCTGTCTCTATAACTGTTATGTGACGCTGACCGTTCCCGTGACGGTAAAGGGCGGCGCGGGGGTCAGGCCGGAGCGAAATCAGAAAAAGGTGTTTGTCCGGCTCATGGAAGCCTTTCTCTCGTTCCGGATGAAAAAGACAGGGACGTCGGCGTGGCTGAAGGAATCCGGAGCGCTGGCGGAGCGTTTTGTGGCCGGAAACGAAAACAACGCGGCGGCGAGACTGTTTCAGGCTCAGATGCTGATCACGGAAGAGAGATTCAACGAGGCGGGATGGATCCTGGATCACGTGTCCGAGCTGCTGGACAGGGGAGAGAGCGACCGTACGCTCACGGCGTATTATCTGTATCTGACCACTTTGATCCACAGGGATGAAGAATATGTGGACCGCGTGAGCGCACAGGTGGAGCAGATCTACCGCAGGGACACCGCAAACTGGCGCGTGGCGTGGCTGCTGCTCTTCCTCTCCCCGGAATATCAGAAATCTGCCCAGGATAAATGGGTATTTCTGGGACAGCAGTTCGAGGCCGGATGCAGCAGTCCGCTTCTGTATCTGGAAGCGGTCGCCATGATGAACAACAATCCCGCTCTTCTGCGGAAACTGGACGGATTTGAACTGCAGGCGCTCTGGTACGGCGCGAGAGAGGATCTCCTGAAGGCGGAAACGGTGGAACAGCTTCTGTATCTGACGGGCAAGGTCCGGGAATTCCGTCCGGTGCTGTACCGGATCCTTGTAAAGCTGTACGGGCGAAAGGCCGACGTGCGTATCCTGCAGGAGATCTGTACGCTGCTGATCAAGGGAGGCAGAACGGACAAAAGGTATTTTGAATGGTACAGGGCCGGCGTGAACGCAAAGCTGCGCATTACCAACCTGTTTGAGTATTTTATGGCGTCGCTGGACCTGAATGCGGTACAGGAACTGCCAAGGACGGTTCTGCTGTATTTTTCCTATCAGAACAACCTGGATTATGAGCACAGCGCCTGCCTTTACGATTACATCGTCCAGCATGCGGACAGGCTGGGAGAGATCTATGACGTCTACAGGCCGAGAATAGAGCAGTTTGTTCTGGACCAGATCCGCCGGGAGCGCATAAACCGTCCGCTGGCCAATCTCTATAACCGTTTTCTGGAGCCGGGAATGGTCAACGAGGAGACCTGCGGTCCGCTGTCGAAGCTTCTTTTTGCCCATCTGATCCGGGTGGAGGATGAAAGGCTCCGCAAGGTATATGTCTACCAGCCGGGAAACCTTTATCCGGCGGAATATACATTGAACAACGGCGAGACCTGGGTGGCGCTGTACGGGAACCGCTACACCATTGTGTTTGAGGACGCGTGGAAGAACCGGTTTGTCCGAACCGTGGAGTATACGCTGGAAAAGCTTTTGCTCCCGGGGAAGCACCTGCGTCTTCTGACGCCGTATCTGTCCAACAGCACGCAGCTGGATATCTACCTGTGCGAGAATGACCGGGAGGAAAATTCTCCGGAGAATCTCAGGCGTCTGCTGCGGGTGCTGGACAGCGGCTGCGCGCAGCCGTATCTCCGACGGGAGCTGTATCTGCGCGTCCTGCGCTATTATTACGAAACGGATGATACCAGATCGCTGGACGAATATCTGGCAAAGGTCCCGACGGAAGAGCTGAGCGCGCAGGATCGGAACGATCTGGTCCGGTATATGGTGTTAAGGGGAAATTATGAGCTGGCCAGGGTTTTGCTGGACAGGTACGGCCCGTATTTCATAGACGCCAAGCTTCTGGTGCGGCTGATCGGCCCTTTGATGCAGAGGGCCAATATGGTGGAGGACCCCGTGCTGACGGCGTCTGCGGTTTACGCCTTTCAGAAGGAAAAGTACGACGGCACTGTGCTGGAATATCTCTGCCGGCATTACCGCGGTATGACAAAGAATATGCGCGATATCTGGAAAGCGGCCAGAGCCTTCGGCGTGGACTGCTATCATCTCAGCGAAGCGATCCTGATACAGATGCTGTATTCGGGGGCGTTTGTGGGAGAAAAGATGGAAATATTCCACTATTATGTCTCCCAGGGCGCGAAGCAGGAGGTGGAGGAAGCGTTTCTGGCTCAGTGCGCGTTCGACTATTTTGTGCGGGAGCGCGTTACGGACAGCGACGTGTTCCGGGAGATCCTGCATACGTATCAGCGTGGGGAGCCTGTGCAGAGAGTGTGCAGACTGGCGCTGCTCAAGCACTATGCGGAAAATCCCGAGGAACGGAAGCCGGATTCCTTAAGAACCGCGGAGGAATTCCTGCGCGAACTGATGGCGGAGGGCATTCATCTGAATTGCTTCCGGGAGTTCAGAACCTTTGCGTGGGTACGGCAGGAACTTGCGGACAAGACCATTGTCGAGTATAAGGCTGCGCCGGGCAGCAGGGCGTGCATCCACTATGTGATCACGCGGGAAGACGGCGGTTCCGAAGATTATATCTCGGAGTACATGCGCGAAGTGTACGGGGGCGTCTGCTTTAAGGAATTTATCCTCTTTTTCGGCGAGAGCCTGCAGTATTATATCACCGAGGAAAGGGAGGACGATTCCCAGCTGACGGAGAGCGGAACCATTCAGATGCATGAGGGACACGGCGGGGAGGACGACAGCCGGTACCGGCTGGTGAACGATATTGTCATAAGCAGATCCATGGGGGATATGGACACCATGGATCGTCTGCTGGAAGAGTATTACAGAAAGGATTACCTGAACGGGAGACTGTTCAGGCTGAAATAAATGGCCGACAGACCGGCAGGGGGCAGTCCAGGATGGGCTTATTTAACAATGACAGATTAATAATCGGCTACGATCTGGGAAACGAGATCTGCCAGATCAGTTACGCTTTCTCCGAAACCGGCGAGGCAGAGACGCTGTCGCAGGTGGCGGGTGCCCAGAGCTATAACATCCCGGCCGTTCTCTGTAAGCGCACGGGGGTGAACCAGTGGTATTACGGCAAGGACGCCCTGCGTTACGCCCAGGAGGATCAGGGGATTCTGGTGGACAATCTTTTCGGGCAGGCGCTGGCTGGGGAACAGGTCATCATCGAGGGAGAGGCGTTCGATCCGGTGGCGCTTCTGGCGCTGTTTTTCAGAAGGAGTCTCGGACTGTTGACGCAGGTGGCGTCCTCGGAGCGGATCGGCGCGCTGATGATCACCTGCGAGATGGTGGACGGCAGGGTGCTGGAGGTGTTGAACGGCATGCTTGCGGCGGTGCATCTCAAGACGGACCGGGTGGCAATCCAGAGCCATACGGAAAGCTACTATAACTATATGCTCAGGCAGCCGGAAGAGCTTTGGACCAACCGCTCCGTGCTGCTGGATTACCGCAGCAGCTGTGTGCGGGTGTACCGGATGGAATGCAACCGCAGGACCACGCCGGTGGTGGTCTTCATCGACGAATCGGTCCATCCCTTTTATGCCTGGGAGCCGCTGCCGGAGGAAGAAGCGGCCAGAGAGAAGCGGATGCAGGAGCTTGACGGCAGCCTTCTGCAGATCGCACAGAACGCCATGTCGCCTCAGGTGGAGAGCGTGTATCTGATCGGAGACGGCTTCGAGCAGGAATGGATGAAGGAATCGCTGCGCTTTCTCTGCAAGGGACGCAGGGTGTTTCAGGGCAACAACCTGTTCAGCAAGGGGGCGTGCTGCAGTATGCAGGAGCGCCTGAGTCAGAGCCGGTCTGAAAAGGAATATGTCTTTTTGGGGCGGGACAAGCTGAAGGCGAACATCGGCATGCAGGTGCTGCGCCAGGGGGAGGAATCCTACTATGCGCTGCTGGATGCGGGGATGAACTGGTATGAGGCGGACGCCGCCGTGGAATTTTACATCCGGGACGGCAGCGAGCTGGCGCTGCTTGTGACGCCGCTTACGGGAAAGAGCGGAAAGGAAACGCGGATCGTTCTGGAGGATTTCCCCGGAAGCGTCGCGAGACTGCGCGCCCGCTTTTCCCTGGAAGCGGAAAATCTGCTGGTGATAGAAGTGCAGGATCTGGGATTCGGGGAATTCCGTTCTTCGTCCAGACGCGTCTGGAAAGAGCGGATCGAACTGTATCAGGTCCCTGCGCAGCTATAAGAGACGGGGAATACGGGAAATCTGAGGAAAGAGTGCGCCGCATGGGCGGAAGGTGGGAGCGATAATGCGTGTCAGCGTATGCGTGGGAAATTATGCGAAAACTCCATACTGCGTTCCGGGGCTGGAGATGAATGTCTACTGCATGGAGGAACTGTGTTACTGTTTAAAGGAAAACGCCTTCCTGCTGGATACGTCCCTTATGAACGACGGCCTGCTGCACTGGATAGAACAGGAATGCGCGTTAAAGGAGCTTGCGAGATCCCTGCATCCCCTTGTGCACCGGCAGGGGTCGCTCAGCGCGTTTGTGGGGATGATCCTGCGCTACACCGGGTTTTATACGCCGGAAGAGTCCGAGCAGGTGGAGCAGGTGCTCAGACAGGGGGCGGGATTAAGCCGCATTGAAAAGAGAAAGAGTCAGGTGGACTATCTGGTGGGAAAGAAAAAATATCTCTCCGCAGTCAGGGAATATGACAATCTGACCGCCAGATGGAGGGAACTGGAGAAAACGGGAGAACCGCTGCCGGCGGCTTCCTGCCTGTCGGCCATTCTGCACAACAAGGGGGTCGCTCTGGCGGGGCTGATGCTCTATGACCGCGCGGCGGAATGTTTTCTGGAAGCCTTTGAGACGGACCGGGATCCGGTCTGCTATCGGGATTATCTGGCGGCCATGAGAATGACGCTGTCCGAGGAAGAGTACGTGGCCTTTGCCGCCGAGAGGGCGGAGCACTACGAACATACGCTGGAGCTGGAGAAAGAGCTGGAGCAGATTCTCGACGAGTGGGAGCGGCAGCCGGAATATCTGCTGCTGAACAGCCGGCGCACGAGACGCGGCGCAGACCGGCAGAATTATTATGAAGAGGGCGACCGGCTGATACAGGCGTTGAAAGACAGCTATCGCAACAGCGTCAGTAACTGACAGGAGTAATGTGGATGGGATTCTGGAAGAGACTTTTCGGCAGGACCGATGAGGAAAACCTGTTCCCCGGGGACGACTGGGAGAGCGCGGATGTTGTTGGCAGCGTGGACTTTTCGGACGGGGAACAGCGAAGGCAGTATGTGGAGGATTGTCTGGAGAAGGCGGCGGAGGCCGCAAAGGAGATCAATCTGCTGAGCGGCGAATATACTCAGGTTACGTCCTGCCTTACGGACATCGAGGAGATCGAGGCGCTGCCGGAAGAAGAGAGGGAGGCGCTGAACGGCCTGGCAAGGCGGGCAGCGGCGCTTGGCCGGGAACGGGAACGCTATCGGGATAAAAAGGACCGCATGGCGGATTCGGATTATTACCGGATGCGCCGGCTGGAGGCGGATGTTCAGGAGGGAGTGGAAAAGCTGAAGGAATGCGAGCGTTACGGAGAACTGATCCGGCAGGACATGAAACGGCTGGACAGGGAGCGCAGCGCCTACGGCTACAGACGGGCGGAACTGACGGGAATGCTGAACAATCTCCGCGGGATGGCGGTGATCTTTCTCACCGCGCTGTCGGCCTGTGTGATCATGCTCCTTGTGCTGCAGTTTTTGTTTCATCTGGAAGTCTGGCTGGGGTACGGCATATCCGGGCTCGCGGCGGTGACCGCCATCGTCGTTCTTCTGATAAAGTACACGGATGCGGAGCGGGAAATGCACCGCGTGGAGCGGGCCGTGAACCGGCTGATCCTGCTTCAGAACAAGGTGAAGATCCGATATGTGAACAACAAAAATCTTCAGGCATACCTTTGCATGAAGTATGATACCGAAGGGGCCGTGCAGCTTGAAAAGCTTTGGAACCAGTATCTTCAGGAGAAGGACGAGCGGAAGGAATACGCGGAGGCGGAGGCAAAGCTGGATTACTACCGGAATCAGCTGCAGGCGAGAATGTCGAATTACCATATCGCCGATCCCGACAGATGGGTGAACCGGCCGGAAGCGCTGATCGACAGGAGAGAGATGGTGGAGGCGCGCCATGAACTGATCCTGAGACGTCAGGCGCTCCGCAAACAGATAGATTACAACAAGGACCTTGCGGCCGAATCCCGCGGGGAGATCATGGACCTTGTAAAACGGTATCCGGAATATGCCGCGGAAATCCTGGCGATGGCGGACCGTTATGAGGACGTCTGATCCTCTCCGGGCACAATGCCTATTGATTTCTGCGTTTCGGTAGGCTATAATGTCAGCATGGAAACGGAAGTCCAAAGCAGATGCGCGGGCAGGAGGAAGAGTCTGCGCCGGGCAGGAACCGGAGCCGCGGGCGGCTCCTGAAAAACAGTTGCAGCAGGGAGGTTTACGATGAAAAAGATGGAACAGCTCTATGAAGGCAAGGCAAAAAAAGTATTTCTGACGGATGATCCCGATGTGCTGATCGTGGATTACAAGGATGACGCCACCGCGTTTAACGGCGTAAAAAAGGGCACCATCGTGGGCAAGGGCGTCATCAACAACAAGATGACGAACCATGTCTTTCAGCTTCTGGAAAAGGAAGGGGTCCCCACCCATTTCATAAAGGAGCTCAGCGACAGAGAGACCGCGGTTAAGCGCGTTGAGATCGTTCCGCTGGAAGTGATCATACGAAACGTGGCGGCGGGAAGCTTCTCCAAGAGACTGGGCGTTCCCGAGGGTACGCCGTTTGCCGAGCCTACCATCGAATTTTCCTATAAAAACGACGAACTGGGCGATCCTCTGATCAACGATTCTTTTGCCAGAGCGCTGAATCTTGCCACCTGGGAAGAGATCGAGACCATCAAAAAGTATGCCTTTCAGGTGAACGACGTGCTGAAGGCGTATTTCCTTCAGGCAGGCATCCGGCTCATCGACTTTAAGATCGAGTTCGGCCGCTATCATGGACAGATCATTCTCGCGGACGAGACGTCGCCCGACACCTGCAGGCTGTGGGATGTAAACACCAACGAGAAACTGGACAAGGACCGGTTCCGCCGGGATCTCGGAAACGTGGAGGAAGCTTACAACGAGGTATTCCGGCGTCTCGGCCTGTGACGGATCAACTTACAGGCTGGTATCCGGTTACATAAAATTTTCCGGCAAAGGCGCCGGGTCCGCGGGGATCCTGCGCCCTGCAGATTTGTTGCGGACAGTGTGCGTTGAGCCTTAAATTCCGATTTCAGAATGGAGAGGAAAGAAAAGTGGCGGAACAGATTTCAATTCAGACACAGGACGATGACAGACTGCGGGAAGCGTGCGGTGTGTTCGGAGCTTATGATTTTGGCGGCGGCGATGTGTCCGCCACCATTTATTATGGCCTTCTGGCACTTCAGCACCGCGGTCAGGAGAGCTGCGGCATTGCCGTCAGCGATACGGCGGGGCCCAGAGGGAAGGTGCTTTCCGCCAGGGAGATGGGGCTGGTAAACGAAGCGTTTACGCCGGAGCATCTGGAAAAACTGAAGGGCGATATCGGCGTAGGACACGTCCGGTATTCCACGGCCGGAAGCTCTACCCGGGAAAACGCCCAGCCGCTGGTCCTCAATTATGTCAAGGGAACGCTGGGACTGGCCCATAACGGCAACCTGATCAACGCGCCGCAGCTGCGGCGGGAGCTGGAGCACACGGGGGCTATCTTTCAGACCACCATCGACTCGGAGGTCATCGCCTATCATATCGCAAGAGAGCGTCTGAATTCCAAAACCGTGGAAGAGGCCGTGGGAAGGGCCATGAAAAAGATCAAGGGGGCCTATTCCCTGGTGATCATGTCGCCCCGGAAGCTCATCGGCGCCAGAGACCCTTTCGGGTTCCGGCCGCTGTGCATCGGGAAGAGGGACAATACCTGGCTTCTGGCCAGCGAAAGCTGCGCTCTGGACACCATCGGGGCGGAGTTTGTGCGCGACGTCCGGCCGGGCGAGATCGTGACCATCTCTCCGGAAAAGGGGCTGGAATCCTTCATGAGCCACGCCGCCCCCGAGGAGAAGCACGCCCGCTGTGTGTTTGAATATATTTATTTCGCCCGTCCGGACAGCATTCTGGACGATGTGAGCGTGTACCATTTCCGGATCATGGCCGGGAAGTACCTCGCCATGGATTCCCCTGTGGAGGCGGATCTTGTGGTGGGCGTGCCGGAGTCCGGAAACTGCGCGGCTCTGGGGTATTCGCTTCAGTCCGGGATCCCGTACGGGACCGCTTTTGTCAAGAACGCTTATGTAGGACGGACGTTTATCAAGCCGAAGCAGAAGAGCCGGGAGAGCAGCGTGCAGGTCAAGCTGAACCCGATCCGGGAAGCGGTGGAGGGAAAGCGGATCATCATGATCGACGATTCCATCGTCCGGGGGACAACCTCCGACCGGATCGTCAGGATGCTCCGTCAGGCCGGCGCCAGGGAAGTGCACATGCGCGTCAGCTCCCCGCCCTTCCTCTGGCCCTGTTACTTCGGGACGGATGTACCGGCGAGGGAACAGCTTATCGCTTATAACCGTGATGTGCCGGAAATCTGCGGGATGATCGGAACGGACAGCCTGGCCTATCTTAAGCTGGAGCGCCTGCAGGAAATCATGGGCGACCGGCGGATCTGCACCGGATGCTTTACAGGAAAGTACCCGATGGAGCCGCCCTCAGAAGATATCAGAGGCGAGTTTGAAAAATAGTTGGAGAAATGGAAGAAGGAGACAATTTTAATGCGTACAGACAGCACTGACAGATACCAGAGCCCTCTTTCCGAGCGCTACGCCAGCAGAGAGATGCAGTATATTTTTTCGCCGGACATGAAATTCCGCACCTGGCGCAGGCTCTGGATCGCCCTGGCCGAGACGGAAAAGGAGCTGGGGCTTTCCCAGAACGGCGTTCCCGTTATCACGCAGGAGCAGATCGACGAGCTGAAGGCCCACGCGGAGGACATCAATTATGAGGTGGCGAAGGCCCGGGAAAAGGAAGTGCGCCACGACGTGATGAGCCATGTCTACGCCTACGGGCAGCAGTGCCCCAAAGCGGCGGGGATCATCCACCTTGGCGCCACCTCCTGCTATGTGGGGGACAACACGGACATTATTGTGATGACGGAAGCGCTGAAGCTGGTCAGAAAGAAGCTGGTGAACGTCATCGCAAAGCTGGCGGATTTTGCGGACAGATATAAGGCGCTGCCCACGCTGGCCTTTACGCACTTTCAGCCCGCACAGCCCACTACTGTGGGAAAGCGCGCAACGCTTTGGATCCAGGAATTTTCCATGGATCTGGAAGATCTGGAGTATGTGCTTTCCACCATGAAGCTGCTGGGTTCCAAGGGCACTACCGGCACCCAGGCGTCGTTTCTGGAGCTCTTCTGCGGCGATCAGGAAACCGTTGACAAGATTGATCCCATGATCGCGGAGAAGATGGGGTTTGCGGAATGCTGTCCCGTTTCGGGCCAGACCTATTCCCGGAAGGTGGATACCAGAGTGGCGAACGTGCTGGCGGGCGTTGCGGCCTCCGCCCATAAGATGAGCAACGACATCCGTCTTCTTCAGCATTTGAAAGAGGTGGAAGAGCCCTTTGAGAAGAGCCAGATCGGATCTTCCGCCATGGCGTACAAGAGAAATCCCATGAGAAGCGAGCGGATCGCTTCCCTGTCCAGATATGTCATGATAGATGCGCTGAATCCCGCCATCACTTCCGCGACACAGTGGTTTGAGCGGACTCTGGACGACTCCGCAAACAAGCGGATCTCCATCCCGGAGGCGTTTCTGGCTGTGGACGGCATACTGGATCTGTGTCTGAACGTAGCGGACGGGCTGGTGGTCTATCCGAAGGTGATCGAAAAGCATTTGAGAAGCGAACTGCCTTTCATGGCAACGGAGAACATCATGATGGACGCCGTAAAGAACGGCGGAAACCGTCAGGAGCTGCACGAGCGCATCCGGGAGCTTTCCATGGAAGCGGCCCGGAACGTGAAGGCGGAGGGAAAGGAAAACAATCTGCTGGAGCTGATCGCGGCGGATCCCGCCTTCAACATGACGCTGGAGGAACTGGGAAAGGCAATGGAGCCGGAGCGGTATGTGGGACGCTCCAAAGAACAGGTGGAAGCGTTTCTGGGCGGCGTGATCCGGCCGCTGCTTGAGAAGAACAGAGAACTGCTGGGGCTTAGGGCGGAGATTAACGTGTGACGTGTGGCGAACGCGCGGGAAAGGCATGGAACGGATATGGGTGGTTTTTTTGGAGTAGCGGCGAAAGAGGACTGCGTTTTCGATCTGTTTTTCGGCACGGATTATCATTCTCATCTTGGGACGAGACGTGCGGGAATGGCTGTCTACAGCGCGGATTCCGGTTTTGACAGGGCGATTCACAACATTGAGAATGCGCCCTTTCGCACGAAGTTTGACAAGGATCTGAACGAGATGCACGGCAATCTCGGCATCGGCTGCATTTCCGATTATGAACCTCAGCCGCTGATGGTCCGTTCCCACCACGGAACTTACGCCATCACTACGGTGGGCAAGATCAACAATACGGAGCAGCTCATCAGCGATCTCTTTGCGGGGGGACATTCCCATTTTCTGGAGATGAGCGGCGGGGACATCAACGCAACCGAGCTGGTCGCCGCCATTGTGAATCAGGAGGAAAATCTGGTGGACGGCATCCGCCATGCCCAGGAGGTCATCGACGGCTCCATGACCATTCTGCTGATGACGCCGAAGGGAATTTACGCCGCCAGAGACAGACTGGGCAGGACGCCCGTTGTGATCGGGAAAAAGGAAGGAGCCCACTGCGTATCCTTTGAAAGCTTTGCCTATCTGAACCTGGGATATGTGGAGGAGAGGGAACTGGGACCGGGAGAGATCGTGGTGGTGACGCCGGAGGGAGTAAGGACGCTGGCCGCGCCGGGAAAGAAGATGAAGATCTGTACGTTCCTCTGGGTGTACTACGGGTATCCGTCTTCCTCCTACGAGGGGATCAGCGTGGAGCAGATGCGCTATCACTGCGGCGCGCTGCTGGCGGAGAGGGATAATGTCAGTCCCGATATCGTGGCCGGCGTGCCGGATTCCGGCACCGCCCATGCCATCGGCTACGCGAACCGGTCGGGGATCCCGTTTTCCAGACCTTTTATCAAATATACGCCCACCTGGCCCAGATCCTTTATGCCGACCATCCAGACCCAGAGAAACCTGATCGCAAGGATGAAGCTGATCCCGGTGCAGGAGCTGATCCAGAACAAGAGCCTGCTGCTGATCGACGATTCCATTGTCCGGGGCACGCAGCTGAGGGAGACGACGGAATTTCTGTATCAGAGCGGCGCGAAGGAAGTACATATCCGACCGGCCTGCCCGCCTCTTCTGTTTGGCTGCAAATATCTGAATTTTTCCCGTTCTTCCTCGGAGATGGACCTGATCGCGAGACGGGTGCTCAGTCAGATGGAGCGGGAAGACCGGGAGATCGACCTGAAATATTATGTGGATCCGGACACGCCCCAGTATGCGGAGATGGTGGAGCGGATCGGAAGACAGCTGAATTTTACGACGCTGCGGTATCACAGACTGGACGACATGATCTCTTCGGTGGGGATCGACAGAGACAGGCTCTGTACTTACTGCTGGGACGGAAAGGAGTAGACGGGCGTCTCTGTGTCTGATGAAGAGGAGTTAAAGCATGTTAAGGCTTTTTTATGTGATCTTTGTCTCCCTGCCCTATGAACTGTACTACATTTATAAGGCGCGCCGCATATCGAGAAACAGGGAGAAGCATACGGAAGAGGAATGCTACCGAATCGCGCGGAAATGCATCCGTATCATGATGCGAAACGGAAGAATTGAAACAAAGGCCTACGGGACGGAGCTTCTTCCCAGCGAGGGCGGTTATGTCATGTATTCCAACCATCAGGGGAAGTATGATACGCTGGGGATCATGAGCGCCCACAAGAAGCCCTGCACCATTGTCATGGACGCTTTCCGGTCGAAGCTTCCCATCGCAAATTCCTTTGTGGATCTGGTGAACGGAAGCAGGCTGGACAAGTCGGACATGAAAAAACAGATGAAGACGGTCTTAAAGATCGCGGAAGAGGTCAGGAACGGACGCCGGTACATTGTGTTCCCCGAAGGCGGGTATGACCGCAACCGGAACGATCTGCAGGAGTTCCTGCCGGGGTCCTTTAAGTGCGCCACAAAATACGGCATGCCCATCGTGCCGGTGGCGATTATCGATTCCTACAAGGTATTCGGGATCAATTCCCTGCGGAAAGTGAAAACGCAGGTTCATTTTCTCAATCCCATTTTCGCCGACGAGTATCGGGACATGAATACCCGTGAGATCGCGGAGCTGGTAAAGAAGAGGATTGCCGCGGTAATGGAACGGCAGCTCGCCGTCAGACAGGCGGTCTGAGAGGATTATCTGCCTTTCGGCAGAACCGCTTCAAACAGGATCCTGCCGTGTTCCGGGGATTTGGCGAAGAGGGCGCCGCCATGCAGCTCGACGATGGACTTTGCGATGGAGAGTCCCAGCCCGTAGCTGCCGTCGGAAGTCCGCGCCCTGTCCCCGCGGTAGAACCGTTCAAAAACTTTTTCCGGGTCGAAGCCTTCCGGGTTTTTACAGTCGTTTATGACCTGAAGGCGGATCGACCTGTTCGCCGTGAGTCTTACGGCGATGTTTCCCTTCTCGTCACAGTATTTGACTGCATTGTCCATAAGAATGGAGACCAGCTGGCGCAGTCTGGCCTCGTCGCCGACGCAGGAAATGCCTTCCGCAATGTCCAGAGCCAGCGTTTTTTTGTCGGAATCAATCAGGGCTTCAAAGGAACGCGCGGTGTCGCGGACGGCGTCGCTCAGGCTGAAGGAGACAAACGCGGGCTTCTGTTCCTCATCCATCCTGGCAAGGGTGATCAGGTCCCTTACCAGACCGTTCATTTTTCCCACCTGTCTGTCAATGCCGTCGAACCATTCGCTGTCTCCGAATGTCATCCGCGCCAGTTCGTTGTCCGCGGAGATTACCGTGAGCGGGGTCTTCAGCTCGTGCCCGGCGTCCGTCACGAACCGTTTCTGGCGGGCGTAACTTTCCGCGATCGGGCGGATGGCCCGGCCGGAAGCGAAGACGAGGATAAGCAGCACCAGAAGAAAGGCGGCGGCGCCGATCAGCAGGGAAACCCATAACATCGTGAGAACCGGATACAGCGTGGAGGAAGCGTTTACGATGCCGATCACGGTCTCGGGAACGCCGTCCGGATCTGTCCGGGCCATTATGCGGTACCGGTAGTAGCGGTACCAGCCGTCCTGTTTTTGGCTGTCCAGAATATGGGACACAATCTCTTCAAGTCCCCCGGCGGAGTAATTCTGCGCGGCGTCCTGCCGAATTGCGGCGATGCCGCCCTGCGCGTCCAGCAGAACGACGCAGCCGTCCGCGCGCATGCGCAGGCGGTCCTCAAACCGGGGCAGAAGACGGAATCCCTGAGAGGGCTGCCGGCGCTGGGGGACATCCTGTGCCGGTCCCGCAGGCGGTCGGTCGTTTTCCGCATTTTCCGCCGGCAGGGGGCTGATCTGGGGAAGAAATCCGGATTCCGCCATCAGCATGTCGAGATGGGAGGATAGCAGCCGGGCATTCTGCAGGATAAAAATGCCGTTTATGGCTCCCACCACGAGAAGGATCACGGCAAACAGGGCGGCCGCGGTGATGGAGATGAATTTTCGTCTGAGCTTTGGAATCATGGCAGAGTCCTTTCCGGCTTCCGGCATTCCAGGCAGTAGCCCGCGCCTCTGACGGCCTTAATGCTCACGGGTGCGTTCAGCTTTTCCAGTTTTTTCCTGAGGTTGGAGATATAGACCCAGACAACGCTGACGTCCACCTGTGTGTCCCAGCCCCAGATCCGCTCCAGGAACCGTTCCGTGGAGATCACGTTTCCGGGGGACTGCATCAGAAGTTCCAGCATCTGAAACTCTCTGTTCATCAGCCGCAGATTTTCGCCGCCGCAGGTCAGCTCATAAGTGGAAAGGTTCAGCGCCAGCCCCTGAAATTCCAGGATGTCTCCGCGGTACTGGTCCCTTCTGCGGAGCATGGCTCTCACTCTGGCCAACAGTTCGCCGGCGGCGAAGGGCTTGGGCAGATAGTCGTCCGCCCCGGCGTCCAGACCGTTTATACGGTCTTCCACCTCGCCTCTGGCGCTCAGAAGAAGAACGGGCGTGCGGATGCCGTCCGCCCGCAGTTTTTTCAGAACCTCAAGACCGTCCATCCCGGGCATCATGACGTCGAGGATCAGCGCGTCGTAATCTCCGGCGACGGCGTAATCATAGGCGTCGCAGCCGTTTTGGACCGCGTCCGTGCTGTAGTGGCTGTGTTCCAGCAAAGCGGTCAGGGCTTTTATGATGTCCCTGTCGTCATCCGCGATCAGAAGCTTCATGGATTTTCCTCCCTTTTGCGAACCCTGTTTTCATGATAGCACAATACGTTCCGCGAGGCAAACGCGTCATGTTTTTTGTGCGGACAGTCATGTCCTTTCGTGCGGACGGCGTGGGCCAGACTGTTGCTTTTCTTTCAGTCTGACACCGGAAAGGGATTGAAAAGAAACGAAAAACAGAGTATGATGAAATCATGGCGGCGGCACAGGACGGAAGCGGAATGCGGGCCGCCGGACGGGAGGCGACTATGAATCTGTTCAGCGAGATGGCTTTGTCGGTACATGACTTTGGCGGTTACGGCCGGTTTTTAACTCATAAGAAGAGCCACATCTTCAGCTTTGGGCTGCTTGTGATGCTGATCTATTTTGGGGCGGTATGGCTGCTTCCTTCCCTGTTTTCCATGGGCGTTTTTTTCGGGCCGTCAAAGGGATTCTGGGAGCGGGTGCCCGATTTTGAATTAAAGGACGGCAGGCTGTGGGTGGATGATACCGTGGAAATGGAACAGGGCGGGGTTTATCTGCGCATTGACACGGAAAACGATTTTTATTTTCGGGATATGAATGAGCTGGAAGACCTTCTTTCGGATTACAGCAGCGTTGTCATTCTTGATTCGGAAAAGTTTATTCTCAAGAGCGGCGACGAGATCATGGGATCCTATTATACCGATCTGAACCTGGAGCTGGACAGGAGCGATCTGGCGAAATTCGTTCCTCTTCTGTATCTGCTGTACGGACTGTCCATGCTGTTTCTCTATGTCTGGATCACGGCGCTGTTTTTCTTCGGCGTGCTTGTCCTGGCGCTCGTGGGAATGGCCATGGCTTCCTGGCTGCACTGTGAGCTCACGTTCGGGCAGATTTATATTCTCGGCGTCTACAGCCGTACGCTGCCCTTGCTGATCAAGGCGGTGGTTTCTTTCCTGCCGGTTCAGATTCCCTTTTTCTGGGTCATCAATTTCGGGCTTTCGCTGTTTATCATGGGGTCCGCGATGCAGAAGATCAGCGGACAGCGGTCTCAGGATATCTACCGGTAACCCGGGCCTGTCCGGGGAGCGTCTGGCCCGGGCGCTCTCGGTGCAGGGCAACGGGGCAATGCAACAATGTAAAAATCCGTAAAAATCACAGTTTCTTCACACTTTTCTTAAGGTTCGGTTTAGGTTTGTCTGATAAGATAATTCCATCAAAACGGTGCGGCCGGGGAACACCCGGCCGGAACAGGAAGCGACAGGAGGATCGGATATGGCGTCTCCAACGGTTTTTGAGCGCTATGAGATCAAGTATCTGCTTGACAGGGCGCAGAAGGAAGCGGTCATGGCGGCCATGGAATCCCGCATGGAGCCGGACAGTTACGGGCGCAGCACCATCCGCAGCATTTATTACGACACGGAAACCTATCTCTTGATCAGAAGGTCCCTGGAGAAGCCGGTCTACAAGGAAAAGCTGCGGGTTCGAAGCTACCGTGCCGCCGGGCCCTGCGACAGGGTGTACATAGAACTGAAAAGGAAGTACCGTTCGGTCGTTTATAAGCGCCGCACGGATATCTGCCAGAAGGATGCGGCGGATTACCTCGCGGGCAGGATCCCCGCGCCCACGCCCTGCCAGATCACGGATGAGATCGACTACTTCCGCCGGTATTACGGGACTCTGGCGCCCAGAGTGTTCCTCTCCAGCGAGAGAGAAGCGTTTTTTGAAAAGGACAGTGAATTTCGTGTGACGTTTGATGAAAATATTCTCTGGAGAACGACGGATCTTTCTCTGGCAGCCGGGGTTTACGGAGAAAGGATCCTGAAACCGGGACAGACGCTGATGGAGCTTAAGACGGCCGGGGGAATCCCTCTCTGGATGGTGGATGTTTTGACGAATCAGAGGATCCGGAAGACTTCGTTCTCCAAGTATGGGAACGCATACCTGGCCATGCTTGAGAGGGATAAAAAGGAGGAAAAAGTATATGCTTGACAAGATATTCCAAGGGATTTTCGACACGGACGCCCAGGCCGCGGCCGCCGTCTCCGTAGACCGGTTCCTGCTGTGTCTGGCGGTATCTCTGGCGGTTGGATTTTTGCTGGCGGGGGCCTATACCGTGAAAAACCGCTGTACGAAAAGCTTTCTGCTGACGCTGGCGGTTCTGCCCGCGGTGGTCTGCGTGGTGATCCTGATGGTGAACGGAAGCGTCGGCACCGGTGTGGCGGTGGCGGGGACCTTCAGCCTGGTACGGTTTCGTTCCGTGCCCGGCACGGCCAGGGAAATCTGCGCCATTTTTCTTGCTATGTGTACGGGACTGATCGCCGGGATGGGATATCTGGGCTATGCGGCGCTTTTTGCGCTGGTGCTTGGCGGCGTGACGGTGGTTTACAACTGTTTTGATTTCGGGATCGGAAAACATGAGGCCCTTTACCGGGTGCTTCACATTACGATCCCGGAAGACCTGGATTACAGCGGCGTGTTTGACGATGTGCTGAAGGAGTATACGCGGACCCACAATCTGGAACAGGTGAAGACGGTGAACATGGGAAGTCTTTTTAAACTGACATACAATATTGTGCTGAAGGACGGCGGCGCGGAGAAAGAGCTGATCGACAAGCTGCGCTGCAGAAACGGGAATCTGGAAATATCGGTCTGTCAAAAGGAAACCGCCGCCTGTGAGCTTTAAAAGACCCGGGGACCGGATGGAAAACGGCCGGATGGGAAGGTGAGGAAGATGAAGAGGAAAATATGGTTTCGGTTATACGCGTTGCTTCTGGGGGGACTGACGGCTTTTTCCCTGACCGGGTGCGGCGGGAAGGAAGAGCCTGCGAATGTCTCCGCCGCAGAATGGGGGAGCGTGGACGCGTCTTCGGATCAGGCGGCGGCCGCTTTGGAGAATCCTCTGGATCCGGAGGAAATGTTCACGGAGAGAGATCTGGAGGGGGAGTATGACGCTTCGTCGGCTGTTCTGGTCACGCTGGAAGGCAGTACGGCCTCCTGCAGTGATCCGTCCGTGACCGTCTCCGACGGCGTCGTTACGGTGACGGCGGCGGGGGTTTATATCCTGTCCGGAAAACTGGAAGGCATGGTCGCGGTGGAGGCCGCGGATACGGACAAGGTTTGTCTGGCGCTGGACGGAGCTGAAATTTCAAACAAAACAGGCGCCGCCATATATGCGAAGGAAGCCGACAAGCTGTTCGTCACGCTGGCGAAAGGTTCACAGAACAGTCTTTCCGGAGCGGGTGATACGGCTGCGGACGGAACCAATATTGACGGCGTTATTTTTTCCAGGTGCGATCTGACCGTAAACGGGACGGGAAGCCTTCAGATCGAGGCGGCCGAAGGACACGGTATCGCGGCGAAGGACGATCTTGTCATCGCGGGGGGAACGCTTGCCGTAAACGCCGCCGGACATGGGCTGGAAGGCAAGGACAGCGTCCGTATTGCCGACGGACAGCTCGACATCACATCCGGAAAGGACGGCATACACTCGGAAAACAGTGACGAGACCGGGAAAGGATTCGTCTATATCCGGGGAGGTCTGCTTTCCCTTGTCTGCGGCGGCGACGGGATCAGCGCCGGTGACCGTCTGCAGATAGACGGGGGAGACCTCAGTATCCTCGCAGGGGGAGGAAACGGGGGAAGCGCCGTCACGGACGATGACGGCGGCATCGTCAGCGCGAAGGGACTGAAGGCGGACGAAGGAATGTGTATAAACGGCGGCAGTATCCTTGTGGATGCGCTGGACGACGCCCTTCACTCGGGCGGAGACCTTGCCGTCACAGGCGGCTCGCTTGAGCTTGTCTCGGGAGACGACGGGATCCACTCCGACAAAACGGTGACGGTGGCGGGCGGAAGCGTCGCGGTCACGGACAGTTATGAGGGAATAGAGGGAACTGACGTTGTGATCTCGGGCGGCGAAATCCGGATAACCGCTTCCGACGACGGCCTGAACGCCGCGGGAGGAAACGACGGCAGCGGTCTTCAGGGCCCGGGAGGCGGGCGGTACGGACAGAAGGAAGCCTTTGGCGCGGAGGAATGCTCCATCACCATCTCAGGCGGCGTTCTTGTCGTCAACGCGGCAGGCGACGGAATCGACTCCAACGGAGCTCTGACGGTCACGGGCGGGGAAACCTATGTGTCGGGGCCGGAGAACGGTGCAAACGGCGCCATTGATTACAACGGGCAGGGGCGTATTGCGGGCGGCGTTCTGGTGGCTGTGGGAAGCGCCCAGATGGCGATGAATTTCGGCGACGGTTCCACACAGGGGTCCATCCTCGCGAACGTTTCGGAATGTGCGGCCCGGGATACGGTGCAGCTTCTGGACGCTGAGGGGAAGGTACTGGCGTACTTTACGCCGGAGCGCTCCTTTTCCTCCGTGCTGGTCAGCTGTCCCGGGCTTGTGCAGGGACAGACTTATACCCTGTCGGCAGGCGGAAAGGAGACGCAGATCGTTCTGGACGAGCTGATCTGCGGGACCGGGACGGGAGGCTTCGGCGGCAGGGACGGCGGCAGACCGGGAAGATTCGGCGATCCGGGCGACTGGGACGGCGAAATGCCGGAAGGCTTTGGAGGTCCCGGGGGCAGGGAACGCCAGGACGGCGGCCCGGACAGAGAGCCCCGGGGCGGGGGACAGGAAGAAATCCCGGGATCCGCCCCGCCCGGAAATATGTGACGGACCGACCCGCTGCAGGTCGGTGGAAAGAAAGGTAACAGTTCAGCCCGAATGTTTGCGTTCGGGCTTTTCTTATGCCGAAAAGTGTGGTATAATTCTTATACTGATGGAAACGGTTGAAGGAAAGGGATGCAATGAGATATCAACTGCGTTATGCCGCCGGGATGTACTGGCTTCTGGACACCTGTCAGGAGGGAGTGCCCTATAAGGCGCCGCTTACCATGAACAAAACGGGCGCGGATATATGGGACATGATGTCGGAGGGGCTTGACAGGGAGGAGATCGCGGAGAAGATCTGCAGGGAATACGGAACGGACAGAGCGACGGCACAGCGGGATATAGAACAGTTTCTGGCACAGCTGGCCGAATATGGAATTGAGGGCGCAGAAGCGGCCGGGGAAGTACGGAACACGGAAATTACAGGTCTTTGCTGCGGAGTGAGAGGATCGAATGAACGTACTGGTGATTGGCGGTTCCGGCAGTCTGATCAATAATCTGATCATTAAACTGAATAAAGAAGGGCACAGGGTGTACCTGCTCACGGGCAGCCGATATACGCAGGAGCCGTATCAGAAGGTTTTTGAACGGTATAATTTTACTTATGACAGCAGCTGCCTGAACGAGATCTTTGAGAGCGTCACGCCGGATCTGACTATTTATCTGGGCGCCTTTGATTCCAATTTCCGGTGGGGAGATGAGGAGGCGGCTTCTGTGAAGTATTCCGCCTGTCTGATGAATATTCTGATGGGATACGCCATGCGGGGCCATGGAAGATTTCTCTATCTGTCTTCGGAAGCCGTCTACGGGAGGCATTATCCGGAGAACGTCGGCGAGGAGGAAGCGACGTCGCCCGTGGGCCTGCGCGGCATGGTGCTGGCGCAGGCGGAACAGATGTGCGAGAGCTACCGGCAGACCCGGGGACTGGATATCATCATTCTCCGCCTGGATCATCTGTACAGCATTCCCAGAAAACGCAGGGAGGTAACGGATCTCTGTACCGGAATGTGCCTGCAGGCTTTGGAGAAAAAGGTCATTACCGCGCGGGAGGGCGTCACCTTTTCCATGCTGTACGAGACGGACGCCATTGAATTTATCTATCGCGCCGCGGCGTGCAGGGAACACAGGCAGTCTTTGTATAACGTATCGTCCTCTCAGGCGCTGACGGAGGTGGAGCTTGCCGGGATCGTAAAGGACGCCATGGGAGAGGATGTGGGGATCCGGACGGAGCAAAGCGAGACGGGCCCCATGCGGCTGGTGCTTTCCAACCTTCTGTTTGACGGAGAGTTTGGAAATCCGTTTTTCTGTGATATTGGCAATATTGTCAAAAAAATAGCCGATCAGATGAAGAAAAACAGTTATGCGTTTCTGACCAGTGAAGAGACCAGGCCGACGCTGAGACAGAGACTGTTGAAGGCGTCTGGCTGGCTTTTGCGCGCCATGATCCCCTTCCTGGAGAACCTTGCGGCCTTTGTGCCGTTCTTCATGCTGAACAACAGGGCGGTGGGAAGCGCTTATTTTGCAAATCTTGACTTTTATCTTCTGTATGTGCTGCTGTTCGCGGTTGTCTACGGCCAGCAGCAGGCCACGTTTTCCGCGGTGCTGGCGGTGGCGGGCTACTGTTTCCGGCAGATGTACGACCGCTCCGGCTTTGAGGTCATGCTGGACGCGAATACCTATGTGTGGATCGCCCAGCTGTTCATTCTGGGGCTCGTTGTGGGCTACATGCGGGATCAGATTAAAAAGCTTCGCGACGAAAGCCTGGAGGAAAAGGAATTCCTGTCTCAGCAGCTGGGGGATATCCAGGATATCAACAGCAGCAACGTCCGTGTGAAAGACGCGCTGGAAACGCAGATCGTGAATCAGAACGACAGCGTGGGAAAAATCTACAGCATCACCTCGGCGCTGGATCAGTACAGCCCCGAAGAAGTCCTGTTCTATGCGGCCGACGTTCTCGGCAGGCTGGTAAAGAGCAGGGACGTCGCGATCTATACCGTGTCCAACCGCAGCTATGCCCGGCTGTTTTCTTCCACATCCAAAAAAGCCAGAATGCTGGGAAACTCCATCCGTTTTACCGAGATGGGAGAGATGTACGAGACGCTTTCCAGCCATAAGGTTTTTATCAACAGAAAGCTGGACGAGCGGTACCCGCTGATGTCCAACGCCATCTATAATGACAGCAACGAGATGCAGATGATTCTTATGATCTGGGGCATCCCCTGGGAGAGCATGACGCTTGGGCAGGCAAACCAGCTGGTGGTCATCAGCGCGCTGATTCAGAATGCGGTGCTGAAGGCAAACCGATATCTGGCCGCTCTGGAAAATCAGCGTTATGTGGGAGATACGCAGATGCTTGAGACGTCGGCGTTCACCTCGCTGCTGAACGCATACCTGACGGCCCAGAACAAGGGACTGACGGAATGTACCGTGCTGCAGGTGGATGTGGATTCGGCGCTGTACGGCGAAGCCGGAAAACAGCTGGCGGCGAAGCTGCGTCAGACGGATTACATGGGGACGCTGTCGGACGGCGGACTTTATGCGCTTCTTTCCAATACCAGCCGGGAAGACGCCCGTTTTGTGATCAAGAGATTTACCGAAGCAGGCTATGACTGCCATATCGTGGAGGACTATGCGGCATGACGGGGGGGCGGATGAGGATCTTTCTTGCGATGATCATTCTAAACACGCTGGTTGTGGTCGTGTATCTGGTGGTCAACAGATTTCGCAAAAAGAAAAACAGCCGCAGCGGCATCATGCGGGCGGCGGTCATGCTTTTGTGCCCCATCGTAGGGCCCTGTTTCTTCCTGCTGGCCTATCTTTTCTACCGCCTGTTTTTGTCCGCCCCGGTGAGTCTGGAGGACGTGATTTTCAGCAAGGAGCGCGTGAGGACTTTTGTACATGCGGAGGAGGACAGAGAGAGGAACATCGTCCCTCTGGAGGAAGCCATTGAGATTACAAACACGGATGACCTGAGAGATCTCATGATGAACGTTGTGCGGGGCGACATCCGCAATTCGCTGGCTTCCATCTCGCTGGCGCTGAACAGTCAGGACACGGAGACCGCTCATTACGCGGCGTCGGTTCTGCAGGATGCGCTGAATGATTTCCGGATGAACGTGCAGAAACAGTATCAGCTTGTGACGGAGGAAAGCGACCGGCAGGTTGTCTATGCGGAAGCGCTGATCGAATACATGAATCAGGTGCTGGAACAGAGAGTGTTTACCGACATGGAACAGAAGGATTATGTCTCGATTATGGACAAGGTATGCGAGGTGCTCTACGAAAAAGGGAGAGAGCGCATGACAAGCAGCCATTATGAGGCCATTTCCTTGAGACTGTTGGAAACGGAGGACTTTGAAAACTGTCAGAAGTGGTGTGAGCGCGCGGAATATCAATACCCCAACACACTGGCAACCTATACCTGTCAGCTGAAGCTTTATTTCAACAGCGGTCAGAAAACACGGTTTTTTGAAGTCCTGGACGCGTTAAAACACTCTGCGGTGGTGATCGACAGCGAGACGCTGGAACTGATCCGCGCCTTCCTGTGACAGGGGAACAGACTATGGTTTCACGCAGAAATTTTATCAGTATTTGCATCATGATGGCGGTGCTGCTTTTTATGCTCCAGTTCTCACAGGTCATAAAAGAAAACGGCAGCGACTACAGCGTCAATGAGTACATGGAGACGGAGGTGCCCTCGGGAGACAAAAGGTGGCGCGCGGACGGCGCCGGGGACGGGACGGAGGAAGCTTCCGGACAGGGGGAGGAACCCGGGGGCGTCGTTTTTGTCGGGGATGCGGAAACGGATCTGGGACGGGTTGTGCTGCAGTGGTGCGATTACACCAAGAGAAAAAGGCTTGTGGTGTCCGGCCTTCGGGAGCTGACAGGCGGGGAGACGTTCCGGCTGCTCCTTCTGGATTCCGACGCCGTGGATTTTGAAAACGAGACGCAGATCCTCACAGAACTGGCGCAGAAGGACATCGGGATCATTTTCTGCAATCTTCCGGACAGCGCCGTGATAGCCGAAAACAGTAACCTGCGCGGTCTCCTTGGAATATCGGCGGTGGACCGGCAGGTCACGGTTCTGGGGATCCAGATGTATTCCGGATTCCTTCTGGGCGGCGAGGCCGTTTTCCAGGCGCAGAATAAAGAGGATGAAAAGTATCAGGATCTGCAGCTGACGGTGCCCTGGTACCGGACGGCGGGCGGAACCAAAACTTATATGGTGGGAATGCTGAAAATTACGGAAAATGCGGATCAGGATGACCCGAACCGGATCACCCGGGAAGATCAGCCGGCTCTGATCTGGAGGAACAGCTTTCAGTCGGCCAGGATCTTTGCCGTGAACGGCAGTTATCTGTCCGATCTGACAGGACTTGGCATTCTGGACGCTTTTGTCTATGAGATGGAGCCTTATCAGATCTATCCTGTGATCAACGCGAGGAATACCGTGGTCGCAAACTATCCGGATTTTTCTTCCGAAAACGCGGCGCAGATCCGGCGTTTGTACAGCAGGGAACCCGACGCGCTGTACAGGGATGTGATGTGGCCGGGAATCTCCGCCGTGTCCAAGCGGTACGACCTGAAGCTGACCTGCTGCGTGACGCCCCGGAATTCGGGGGAGGAAGATGCGGCGCCGGACACGAAAAGCGTGGCGTTTTATCTGCAGCAGTTCAGGGAGATCGGCGCGGAGGCGGGAAGATCGCTGGAGCATTCGGAAGAGATCTCCCTGACGGAAAAACTGCGCCGCGACGAGGAATTTTATGGCGCGTGGGACGCCCGGTACCGGTTTGGAAGCTGTTATCTGGGGGACGGACTGCCGGAGGAACTGGACGGGCTTTTGGAGGACGGCAGCCTGGGGGACGTGAGGTCGCTGGTGGTCAACGGACGTGAGGATCTGCCCCTCGTGTCCTATTATACGGACGACGTTACGCTGCAGCGTATCACCGTAGACACGGTGGATTACGCGTATTCCATGGATCTGCGGATGAGAAGCGTGGTCACCGCGCTGGGGTACAGCAATATCCTGATGGATATGTCTGACGTCACATGGCCGAAATCCCGGGCGGACCAGTGGGAAAACTATTTTGACGATATTTCCAGCAACGTGGGAACTTATTGGAGCCGGTTCAGACAGTTTGATTCCACCTCTCTGACGGAGAGCGACGCCAGACTGCGCAGCTTTCTGAATCTGAGCTACACAGACGCCTGCGAAGGGGATACGGTCACGCTGTACGTGGAAAACGGGGGACAGGAAGCGTGGTTTCTGCTGCGCACTCACGGGGAAGAGATCCGGCGGATGGAGGGCGGAACGTATGAAAAGCTGGAAAAGGACTTCTATCTGCTGCGGGTGACGTCCGATCAGGCGAAGATCCAGCTTGGCGACGAGGGAAAGAAACAGGACATCAGGCCCCTGGGCGGCTGAACGCGGACAAAATGAGGATGTGTCGATGAAGATATGTATTGTTGCCGAGGGATGTTACCCTTATGTGGTGGGCGGCGTGTCCGGCTGGATCAACAGCATGATAAAATCGTTTCCCAAGGTGGAGTTCATTGTGCTCGCCATCGTATCGGGCCGTTCTCAGAGCGGAAAATTCGTCTATGATCTGCCCCGGAACGTGTCCGCCGTGTACGAGGCGTATCTGGACGATTTCGACTGGGGGCGCGGGCCGAAGCACGGCAAGCGGACCCGGCTGTCGAAGGAGGAATATCTGGGGCTTCGCAGCATCGTCATGAATGAGGACGTAAACTGGGATGTCATTTTTGACATGTTCCAGAGGAAACGGTTTTCCATAGACGATCTGCTGATGGGGGCGGATTTTCTGCGTATTGTGCAGGAATGTTATAAGGTCCGGTATCCCTACATTGTGTTTTCGGATTTCCTGTGGACGATGCGTTCCATTTATCTGCCGCTTTTTCTGATCCTCAAGACGCCGCTGCCGGAAGCGGACATTTATCACTGCGTGGCAACGGGGTACGCGGGAGTGCTGGGCAGCATGGCAAAACACTTTTTCAACTGCGGTCTTCTGATCTCCGAGCATGGAATCTATACCAGAGAGAGGGAAGAAGAGCTTTTAAAGGCAGAGTGGGTGGCGGGCATCTATAAAAATATCTGGATCGATCAGTTTCGGAAAATGTCGCGTCTCGCCTATGAGAGGGCGGATATCGTCACCAGCCTTTACAATCACGCGAGAGAGCTTCAGATCGGACTCGGATGTCCGGAGGAAAAGCTGCGGGTTACCCCGAACGGAATCGACGTCGGCAGGCTGGCGGATCTGCCGGGCAAAAAAGAGGAGGACGCCGGCTTTATCAACATCGGCGCCGTGCTGCGCGTGACGCCGATCAAGGATGTAAAGACGATGATACGCGCCTTTGCCTTCGCAAAGGAGGAAAACGCCGCGCTGAAGCTTTGGATCATGGGCCCCTGCGACGAGGATGAGGAATACGCCAACGAGTGTTTTGAACTGGTGGAAGCGCTTCAGGTTCCGGATGTGGTCTTTACCGGACGGATCGATGTAAGAGAGTATCTGGGGCGGATGGATTTTACCATATTGACCAGTATCAGCGAAGGGCAGCCGCTTACGATTCTGGAAAGCTATGCGGCCCATAAACCCGTGATCGCAACGGATGTGGGAAACTGCCGGGAACTGATTTTCGGGGACGGGGACGGCTGCGGGACGGCAGGCATCCTCACCCATATTATGAACATCGCCGAGCTGTCCGCCGCCATGCTGGAGATGGCGAGATCTTCCCAGGTGAGAGCGGCTATGGGAGAATGCGGATATCAGCGGGTGATCAAGCGCTATCAGATCCATCAGATGACATTGACGTATGAGAACATTTACGGCGAAGTGGGATGGAATTACGGCAAGCTGATGCCGCCTGCCGACGAGGAAGAGAGCGCGGAAGGGCTGGTCTTTTTGGAGGATACGGAAGAATACGGCGCCGAACTGCCGGATCTGGGCGGATATGATCTGGACAGCGAGGTAATGGCGGAGGGACAGGCCGAGCCGATGGAGTCGGTGGTGGAACTCTTTGGAAAGCGGACTGCAGGATTGCCTGCCGCCGACAGCCGAAACGGCAGGGAAGAGGGCCGGGAAGGTGAGAATCTTCGTAGCGCCGGGCTCTGGAACGCCGATTCCGACGGGAGCGACGATTATGATATAGCGGTGCCAGATACGGACGATTACGATGTTGAGGTGGAACGGTTCTGACGGAAAGGAGAATGCAACATGGCTGGAATCGGTGTGCGGCTGAACAGAATCTTCAGCAAGAATACAATCACGACGAACCTGATCGGGTTCGGCTACAGTATGGCGATCACCATTGCGCCCATGTTTCTTGTGATCGCGGCGGTGCTGCTTATGCAGATCCTGCTGGGAGTCTCCAAACTGGATTACGCGTCCAGGGAGCTTTACTCCTGCACGGTGCTTTATATCTTTGTCTTTTCCCTGCTTACGGCGTCCCCCTTTAACGCGGTCCTTTCCAAATATCTGTCGGACGTTATCTACAATGAGACGTATGAGGACATCCTGCCCTGTTATTATGTGGGGCTTATTCTGAATATCGGTCTGAGCTGTCTTGTGGGCATTCCGTTCTGCGTCTGGGAATATATTGTGGGAGAGGTGGATCTTTTTTTCGTGTTTGCCGGATATTGCGGGTATGTGGCGCTTGCGATGGTCTTTTACTCCATGCTGTACCTTTCCATCTGCAAGGATTACAAGAAAATTTCTCTGTATTTCCTGATCGGGATGGCTGTGACGGTGGTCCTGTCGCTGATTCTTGTGTATCTTGTGGGCGTGGAGGCCACCATCGCCATGCTGGTGTCGCTGGACGTGGGATTTGTCGTGGTGGGAAGCCTGGAACTGGCGCTGATCATAAGCTATTTCAGAGAAAACAGCGGGAAATACCGGGAAGTGCTTGTCTACTTTAAAAAATACTGGCAGCTGGTCATCACGAACTTTTTGTATATACTGGGTCTTTACATGCACAACTTTGTGTTCTGGTCCACGGATATGCGTATGGTGGTGGCAAAAAGCTTTGTCTGTATGACTACTTACGATATGGCTTCCTGTCTTGCCATGTTTACAAATATTACGGCAAGTGTTATATTTATATCAAGAGTTGAGATGCGGTTCCATGATCGCTACAAGGCATATTCGGAGGCTGTGATCGGCGGCAGGGGAATCGATATAGACAACGCGAAACGCAGAATGTTCAGCCAGCTTTCCGAGGAACTGATGAACCTGGTCCGCATTCAGTTTATCGTGTCCGTAGTGCTGTTTTTCCTGTTTATCATCCTGCTTCCTCAGTTTGGGTTCGGGGGTCTGGTCATGCAGATCTATCCCTGTCTGACGGCGGGGTACTTTATCCTGTTTATCATGTATGCGGCGATTATTTTTCAGTACTATTACAATGATCTGATCGGAGCGGTGATGACGTCTCTGTCTTTTTGTCTGGGAACGCTGATCGGAAGCATTTTCGCCACCCGCCTTGCGCCGATCTGGTACGGGATCGGACTTGTCGCAGGATCCGCCGTCGGGTGGGCGGTAGCCTACCACAGGCTGCGGGTAATGGAAAAGACGCTGGACATCCATATTTTCTGCAACGGCAACATTATGAAACGGGGGCATGGAAAAATGCCGTCGAACAAAGTCTATACAAGAAAGTAAGCACATTTACAAAATCAGCGCCGGGTAGGAACGGCAGAAAGGACAGGCGGTATGGAACCGGGAGTTTTACTGCGTATCATCATTATTGTCGTGGGTGTCTGTCTGTTTATGGTGACGCTCACATCTCTGGCAAAACGAAGGATGACGGAACCGTTCTGTCTCACCTGGGGATTGATCAGCGTGATTATTGTTCTTGCGGGTATTTTGCTGCGGCCTACGGCGCTTGGCAGGTACATCAGCGGAACGGGAATGATACTGGTGGGACTGGTGGCCTTCTGTGTGATCTACGGGACTTATTTTATGAGCATCAAGATCTCGGAACTGATGCGGAGAAATCTGGAGCTTGCCATGCAGGTATCGCTGCTCAAAAAAGAAAATGAGGAGATCCGGCAGATGATCGCGGCGCTGGAGGATGGCGCGGGGAGGCAGGAGACGCCGGCGGACGGGGAAGCCGCGCAGTGAAAGCCCTTTTTGGGGGGAAGGATGCGGCGCAGGCCGAAGCGCCGGCGGAACGGGACATCGGGGGACAGTGAACGGATGAAGAAACTGCTTTTTGTGATCAATACGCTGGGACATGCGGGAGCGGAGACGGCGCTCATGGAACTTTTGCGCCACCTGCCGCCGGAAGAATATGAGGTGGATCTGTATGTCCTGATGAACCAGGGCGAGATGGTATCGCAGCTGCCGGGGCATGTCAGGCTTTTGAACAGACGTTATTCGGAAAAATCTGTCCTGAGCAGAGAGGGAAAGAAGGCGCTCTGGGGACAGATCCTGCGCGCGATGGCCGTCAGAGCCAGCGTACTGCGGTGTCTTCCGTATCTGGCAAAAAATTTCTGCGCCATGGCAGCCGCCGGAAAGATCCGGCCGGATAAGCTGCTCTGGCGGGTGATGTCCGAGGGCGGCATGCGCATCGATGCCCGTTACGATCTGGCGGTGGCCTATCTGGAGGGCGGATCTGCCTATTTTGTGGCGGAGCATGTGAATGCGGCAAAAAAGGCGGCGTTCATCCATGTGGATTACGAGAGGGCGGGCTACACAAGGGATCTGGACAAAAACTGCTATCTGAAATTTGACAGGGTGTTTCCGGTTTCGGATGAAGTCAGGGCGTCATTTCTGAAGGTTTATCCGGAATGCGAAGCGGTGACGGAGGTGTTCCATAATCTCGTCAATCAGGAGGAGATCCGCAGGAAGGCGCTGCTTCCCGGCGGGTTTTCGGACGACTTTGACGGCCCGCGCATTCTCACAGTCGGACGGCTTACGGCGCAGAAGGCCATAGAGGTTTCCGTGGAGGCAATGAAGCTTTTAAAGGACGGCGGGATCCGGGCGAGATGGTATGTGCTGGGCGAGGGAGAGGAACGGAACCGTCTGGAAGAGCGGATTCATAAGCTCGGTCTGAAGGAAGACTTTCTTTTGCTGGGGGCGGTTGACAATCCCTATCCTTACATCAGGCAGGCGGATCTGTATGTGCACGCCAGCCGGTTCGAGGGAAAGAGCATTGCCATTCAGGAAGCGCAGACGCTGGGCAGGCCGATTCTGGTGTCGGACTGCAGCGGCAACAGAGAGCAGGTCGAACATAATGTGGACGGACTTCTCTGCAGCCTTACGCCCGAAGGAATCTGCGGAGGGATCAGGGAACTTCTGGAAGACGGAGAGCTGCGCCGGCGCCTTGGGGAAGCGGCGGCGGGAAAAAAGCTGACGGATCCGTCGGAGATGGGCAGGCTGCTCGCTTTGCTGTGAAAGGGTGGGGTTATCATGAAACGAAAGGAATTGCTGATCATTATTCCGGCGTACAATGAGGAGGACAACATAGGGGCTTTTCTGGAGAAGCTGGAAGCCCCTGAGATTATGGAAAAAGCCGATATCCTGGTCATGAATGACGCTTCCGGAGACAGGACGGGGGATATTGTGCGCGCAAGGGGACACGAGGTCATCGATCACGTCTACAACCTTGGATATGGGTGCGGGCTCTGGGTCGGATATAAGTACGCCGTCAAAAAAGGATACCAATATGTCATTCAGATGGATGCGGACGGACAGCACGACGTATGCAACGTACTGAAGCTGTACCGCCGGCTGAAGGGAGAGGACGGTCAGGGGGGGTATTTTCCGGATATCGTGCTGGGATCCCGGTTTGTGGAGGGAAGTATGGCTTATCCCACTACCCGCATGAAAAAGATCGCCTATGCGCTGTTTCGGAGACTGATACGGATGGGAACCGGCAGAAAGATCATGGATCCCACCACGGGCCTTCAGGGACTCAGCCGCCGGGCCTTTTCCTATTACGCCGGATTCGGACATTTTGACGACAAATATCCGGACGCCAATATGATCATGCAGATGCTGATGCTGGGGTTTGGGGTGGAGGAAGTCCCCGCGGTGATGCATGCAAGAACCAACGGGACCAGCATGCATTCCGGGATCCTGAAACCTTTGCAGTATATGTTCCGCATGACGTTTTCCATCGTTGCGGTCTGGATTCGCGTCAGACTTTTCCGGGTAGATAAGGGGATCGTGGACAATGGAGCTGCTACATAAGCTGAGAAGGGGGAAGCCCAACTGGAAATTTCAGAAGGCGGCGCTGAAGGAGACGACGGACGAGCTGCTCAATCCGGCGAGGGGCTGGTATCAGATCCACGTTTTTGAGGTGGAGAAGGAACCGGATTTTTCACAGCTGGAGTGGTGCCTTGACAGGAAAACCACGCTGGTTCTGCTGATGATTGATATCGGCGCCTGCAGGGAACGGGATTTGAGCCGGGAGTGTCTGGACCGCATCGGGCGGATTCTGACGTTTTTTTCCGACCGCCGTTACGATATGATTGTCCGGGCGGTCTATGACCATGAGGGCAACGCGGTGGAACGGGAGCCTTTTTTCTTTACACAGGTGATGAGACATCTGAATCAGCTGGGAGAGATACTGGACGACTTTGCGGACCATATCTTTGTGTGGCAGGGGATGCTGGTAGGAAGCTGGGGAGAGATGCATACTTCCCGGTTCCTGTCGACGGAAAAACTGGTCCAGATGGCGGATGTGCTGCGATACCACAGGCGCAGGCAGACTTTTCTGGCCGTCAGAAAGCCGGTCTACTGGCGCATGCTCCACCGGAAGCAGGACGACGGCAGTCCAAAATGCACGGACGGAATGGGATTGTTTGACGACGGTATTTTCGGCTCCGAAAGCCACCTGGGGACGTTCGGCGTCAAGGCGAAGGAACTCTGCGGATGGGAAGAGCCCTGGGCTAGGGAGGATGAACTGGCCTTCTTGCAGGAACTGGGCTGTTCTGCCCCAAATGGCGGCGAGGTGGTCTGTGATCCGGAGAATGCACAGACGCTGACGCCGGAGACGGCGTTGGACGAACTGCGTCGGATGCAGATTTCTTACCTGAACAAAGTCTACGACGACAGAGTGCTGGATATCTGGCGGGAGCAGAAATATCCCGGCTCCGGGGTCTGGGCGGGGGAAAGCCTGTTTTCCTATATCGGGGCGCATCTCGGATATCGTTTTCTGGTGTGCCGGGTCGGCGCCCTGCCGGGAGGGGACCGGGACAGCTGCAGATTGGAGCTGGAGATAGAAAACACCGGTTTTGGAGGTCTCTATCAGGAAGCGGCGTTCTGGCTGGAGTACGGGGAGGAAGAAAATGCCGAAAAAATCCTTCTGGACGATCGCCTGCTGGGATGGAAAAGCGGTGAAAGGCGGGTGCTTTGCTGTGAGCTGCAGGCGCCCCGGGGCGAACTGTTTCTGAGGGCTGAAAGAAAGCGGGACGGCGCCCGCATTGCGTTTGCAAATTCTTCAGACGGAGAGGGAAGAGTGCTTCTGGGACGGTTCGGGGCCTGAGGGGGGAAGGGTTTTCGGAGAAAGCCGCTGGCAGAATGAGGTGACAACTTGGAGATATCTCTGTATTGGGGAGTTGAATATACAAAGGTACTGCTTGGCTATGTGTTCCTGATGTTTATCTGGCCGTCTGTGATCTTCCGCAGGTACCTGAAAGGGAAAGCGCTTGTTTTTCGATTCTCTTTCTGCGCGGTTTTACAGCCCGTCCTGATCAACACGGCGGTGCTGATGCTGGGGCTTGTTCACGTCCTGACGCCGTGGATCCTGCGGATCCTTTTTTACGGCGCTCTTTTTTGGTCATTGTTCCGAAATGTCAGGATCGGGAAGGAAGAGATCGGCAGGATCCGCTGCCTGATGACGGGCACCTTCGGCGTGAAGCAGTTCTTTTACAGGATTTTCTCCTGGCTGCGAAGAAAACTGGCTCAGGCGCTGCGAAGCTTCGGCAGACGTCTGTACTCCCACTGGTGGGAGTGCGCTCTTCTCGGGATCCTTGTAGTCTTTGGAATGATCTATTTTACCTACGGGGCGTTTCAGGACCATATTTACGGGTTCGGAGATATGTATCCCCACAATTCCTGGACTTATGAACTGACGAACGGCAATATCTTTTCCGCCGGCGTATATCCGGAGGGCATGCATTGTGTCCTCTGCGCGCTCCATGTCCTTTTTGGCATCCGCATATACAGCTGTCTTCTTTTTCTGGCGGGGGTCCATTCGGCGGTATATCTGATTTCCGCCTATGTGTTCCTTCGTCAGATTTTCCGGTGGCGTTACGCTCCCATGCTGACGCTGGCCGCGTTCCTGACCGTGGATCTGCTCTGTATCGACGAGGTGTACAGCATGTCGAGACTCCAGTGGTCCCTGCCGCAGGAGTTCGGATTATATGCGATGTTTCTCTGCGGCGCCTTTCTGATCCGATACGCACGGTCGGAGAAACGTCTCATGAGAAAGAGAAAGGGAAAGCTGTCGAAATATTACTGGGATGAAAATCTGCTGATCTTTATGCTGGCGCTTGCGGGGACGTTGGCGATTCACTTTTATGTCACCATTATGGCTTTCTTTCTGTGTCTGAGCCTCGTGCCCGTGATGCTGAAGAGAGTGTTGTGCAGAAAGCGTTTTTTCCCGCTTGCGGCAGCGGTTATCTGCGGATTTGCCATAGCGGTGATCCCAATGGGCGGCGCGCTTCTGTCCGGCATTCCCTTTCAGGGCTCCATTGGATGGGCTGTGAACGTCATAAACGGGACGGATCCGGAGCAGGCGGCTAACCGGGTGGGACAGGAAAACACGGAGAATGTCCGGCCTGACGGCGCTGCAGGAACAAATCCTGCGGACGGCGCAGGGTCCGGAAATACCGCACAGGGAAGCGAAGGAGAGCTGAATTCCCAGGGCGGCGCGCCGGAGCGGGAGATATCAGGACAGGAGACGCCGCAGGCGCCCGCTCCCACTCAGCCGCCTCTGGCAGAGCGTCTGAAGGGGCGTCTGATGGGACTTTGGAACCGGGCGCTGGAGTACGGGGACATCATGGTAAAAGGCGTCTGGAAATACTGTTATGTGACATTGTACCAAACGGAACGGGCGATGTGGCTGATAGGATTTCTGGGGCTTGCGGTGTGTATATGGCTGGCATACCGGCTGCCCGCCATGTTCCTGAACCTGTTTCTGAAAAAAAGGAAGATTCCCGCGGGGTTTTTTGACCATTATTTTTCCGTCGCGCTGGCGTCGTTTCTGTTTATGTTTTTATACAATTCCTCCTATTTGAACCTGCCCCAGCTGATCGCGGGATCGAGACTGTGCTCTACGGCCCAGATGCTGAATCTGGCAATGATGACGGTTCCTTTCGACCTGATTTTTTTCTGCCTTGGCAGCATTCTTCCTTCGGTCGTCATGAAACTTCTCGCGGCGCTGTGCGTGGGAGGAATTTACGCCGGAACGATCCTTACGGGCACGTTTCACGGATTTCTCTATTATGAGTTTTCCAGGTACAATGAGGCGGTGGAGGCCACGGTGTCCATCAGCCAGCAGCTGCCGGCCAACAGCTATACCATTGTGTCTCCCGTGGACGAACTGTATCAGGTCATACAGTTTGGATTCCATGAAGAACTGGTGAATTTTGTCAATTCAGTCCGCGAGGAAGATTACACGCTTCCAAGTCAGTACATTTTTATTTTCGTTGAAAAAAAGCCGCTCCAGTATGGACAGAGTCATTTTTTCACGGGGCCGTCCTGGCTGGGTTGTGAAAAATATGCGGATTATTATCATAGTTTTGTCAGCCAGTGCCCGGAGGTGGCTTCCAGTGAGATATCTCCGGAATATGCCGCCGATCCGAGAATGTGGTTCCCGGTTCAGTCAAACATGTACTCGAACCTTGAGATAAGGACGGTGCTGGAGTCAAGGGCGTATGAGTGGTGTCAGAAATTTGACAAACTGTATCCGAATGAACTGAAGGTCTATTGTGAGACGGATCGTTTTATCTGTTATTATTTTGAGCAGAATGTTCAGAGACTCTATCAGCTGGGAGGTCTGTACCGGGGCGGCGTGGACTAAAAGCGAGAGTCTTTTGGCACGGGATCTGCGCGCCCGGGGCAGTGCGTTTGTCTGACCGGACTTTCGGTGCGCAGGAAACGATGCGGAAGGGGAGCAAGCAATGAAAAAAAGAGCCGCTGTCTGTTGCATCATCGGCATTATTCTTGTCATGGCGCTGGCCTTTGGGGGCGCCTGTGTGGTGCTGCGCGTATATCTGAGCGGAAGAGGACACGGGAATGTTGTTGTGAGTGAGTGTGATTTTCAGGAATCCGACCGTGTCCTGCATAATCAGAACCGGGGATTTTACCACATGCATGGCTTTGTCATCGAGGATGCTGTGACGGATTACAGGGAAAATCTGGCGAACAGGTACTGCCGGGACACGGAGACCGCGCTTACGCTGGTGGAGATCAACTTGAGAAATTACCGGGACGGCGATATCTCTCAGGAGGGGCTCGACAATATCGAAAGGCTTCTGGATACGCTCGCCGCCCTGGATAAAAAGCTGATTCTGCGCTTCCTTTACGACTGGAGCGGACAGAACGAGACCGTGGAACCGGAGAGCCTGGATATCATTTTGCGTCATATGGAACAGGTGGGACCCCTGTTGAAGGAGCACAGAGACCGGATTTTTACCTTACAGGGATTGTTTATCGGCAACTGGGGGGAGATGAACGGCACCAAATATCTGGCCACAGAAGATCTGCAGACCCTTGCGCGGCAGCTTGCGGCCGTAACGGACGACGGAACCTTTCTTTCAGTACGGATGCCCGCCCAGTGGAGGAAGATCACGCAGCTTGCAGCCGCTGACGGCGTGGAGAGGGGAGACGGCAGTCTGGCGTCCAGACTGGGGCTATACAATGACGGTATGCTGGGAAGCTGGAGCGACTACGGCACTTACGGCGATCAGAGCTTTGCTGTAAACGGCGCCTTTACCTACTGGAACCGGGAGGAGGAACTGGCCTTTCAGGAGGAATTGTGTAGGCGGGTTCCCATCGGCGGTGAGGTGATAAACGACAACGAATACAACGATCTGGAAAACGCCATTCGTGATATGAAGACGATGCATGTCACTTATGTGAATCGGGACTATGATACCAGGGTGCTGGACAAATGGGCGGCTTCCGTTTATCATGGAGAGGATTGTTTCGACGGCATGGACGGGTTAAGTTATATAGAGAGGCATTTGGGCTACCGGCTGCTGATTGACGAGGTGCGGCTGCGGTACGGCTTTCAGGACGATGCGCTGTCGGTGGACGTGGATCTGAAAAATGCAGGCTTTGCCCCTGTCTATGAGGACGCGGAGATTCGCGTGACGCTTTATAATGAGAGGGACAATAAACTGTACTCTTACGAGATGGAGGGAGATATCCGGGAACTGGCAGGAGGAAACGACGCGCAGGAGACGCTTACGCTGCACAGAGTTTTTTCTCTTTCGGGAGAACAGCCCGGAGAATGGGCCGTCTTTTTTGAAATACGGGACAGAGACACCGGCAGCCGGATTCAGCTCGCAAATCGGCAGGATCCGGAAGAATACGGTTACAGGATCGGAGAGATAGAACTGGAGACGCTGGAGGAGCTTTGGGAGCAGCGGCAGAACTGGAGGAATTTGTGGAATGGAGAAGAGGACGGAAGAAATTGATTTCGTGGTGACGTGGGTAGACGGTTCCGATCCTGCCTGGCGGGCCCGGAAGGCGCAGTATGACGGCAGCGGCAATATTGATGACAGGGAGGAAAGGTACCGGGACTGGGGACTGTTCCGCTACTGGTTCCGCGGGGTGGAACGGTTTGCGCCCTGGGTGAGGAAGGTGCATCTGGTCACCTGGGGTCACCTGCCGGAGTGGCTTGATACAAAGAATCCGAAGCTTCACATTGTACGGCATGAGGAGTATATTCCCGGAGAATTCCTTCCCACTTTTAACTGCAATGTATTGGAAATTTATCTGCATAAGATCCCGGAGCTTTCGGAGCGGTTCGTCTATTTTAATGATGACTTTCATCTTGTGAGACCGGTGGAGCCGGCGTATTTTTTCCGGGACGGGAAGCCCTGCGATATGCTGGCGTTTCAGCCGGTGGTGGCGAATCCGAAGAATCCGGTGATGTCGCACCTGTATCTGAATAACAGCCTTGTGCTCTGTAAATATTTTGACAAGAGGAAGAATGTAAAGAGCCAGCCGGGAATGTACTTTAAGCCGGGGTATCCGCCCATGTATTTCTTTTACAATCTGCTGGAGCTTGCCTTTCCTCTTTATACGGGGTTTTATACGGTACACGGCCCCTCGCCCTTCTGTAAGGCAACCTTTGAGGAACTCTGGGAGAAGGAGGGAGACCTGCTTACGGAAATGTCCGCCAACCGGTTCCGCAGCGACCGGGATGTGACGCAGTATCTGTTCCGGGAATGGCAGAAACTGTCCGGAAATTTCACGCCCTGCAATCTGCAGAAGAGCTTCCGTTATTATGAAATTTCGGATCACAATGAGGATTTCGCGAAGGCGCTGTCCGGGAAAAAGACGAGGGTCGTCTGTATCAACGACGGTCACATATCGGGAGACAGGGAGCGGATCGGGGCGCAGCTTGTCGATGCGTTTGAACGGATTCTGCCCGGGCGGTGTTCTTTTGAAAGGGAATGAGAAAGGGAACGTAAGGGAAGGGGCCTGGATGAGGTCCTGAAGAGACGTAAAGCCGGAAGGTCGGGACAGGGAAGACAGGGAAGACAGGAAAGACAGGAAAGACAGGAAAGACAGGAAAGACAGGAAAGACAGGAGGGTAAGGTTCAGTGGCGGAAAAGAGCAGGACCGATTATTCGGCCAGGAATACTACCGTCGCCATGGCGGCGCGGATCATAGCCATATTGTCCGGGTATTTGACCAGGGTCGTTTTCACGCACACTCTTTCCGAAGCGTATGTGGGGATCAACGGCCTGTTTACCGATATCCTGAATGTGCTCGCGCTGTCTGAGCTGGGCGTCGGCACGGCCATCACTTATGCCCTGTATCAGCCCATCGCCCGGGGAGATATAGAAAAACAGAAATCCCTGATGCGGCTGTACCGGAAATTTTACAGGATCGTGGCGGTTATCGTTCTGGCGGCCGGTCTGATGGTGATCCCGTTTTTCGAGGTGCTGATCCGGGACGGAAATCAGGTGGAGCACCTGACCCTGATCTATCTGATGTACCTGTCCAGCTCGGTGATATCTTATCTGATGATCTATAAGCGGACGCTGGTGGACGCCCACCAGCTGAGCTACATCGGCGTTTTGTACCAGACGGTTTTCCTGATTTTTCAGAATCTGGTGCAGATCGGGGTTCTGTATTTTACCGGAAATTTCATCCTTTTTCTGGCGGTGCTGAATCTCTGTACCCTCGGCGGAAATCTGGCGATCTCCCGAAAGGCGGACAGAATGTATCCCTATCTGAAGGAGAAAACGGTACAGGAGCTCACCGCGCGGGAAAAGCGGGATATCTTTCAGAATATCCGGGCCATGCTGATGCACAAGGTAGGAAATGTCCTTGTAAACAATACGGACAACCTGCTCCTTTCGTCGCTGGTTGGCACGCTCAGCGTAGGGCGTTATTCCAATTATTTTCTGATCATCGGTTCCGTCCGCCAGGTTCTGAACCAGATGTTTCAGGGCATTACCGCCAGCGTGGGAAACCTTGGAGTGGAGGAGAGCAGGGAACATATCCGAAAGATTTTTGAAGCCGCCTTTTTCATGGGACAGTGGATGTTCGGACTGGCGGCAATCTGCCTTTTTGAAGCCATCGATCCCTTTGTGTCCCTGAGCTTTGGCGCCCAGTATGTGTTTCCGGCGACGGTTACGCTGGTTCTCTGCCTGAACTTTTATCTGACGGGCATGAGACAGGCGGCTCTGGTCTTCCGGGATTCCATGGGGATTTTCCGCTTTGACCGTTATAAGGCGATCCCGGAGGCCGTCATCAACCTTGTTGTGTCGTTCATTCTGGGGAGACGGCTGGGAGCGCTGGGAATCTTTCTGGGGACCATGGTGAGTACGGTTGCCACATCTCTATGGGTAGAGCCCTATATGTTCTATAAACACCGGCTTGAGACCTCTTCCCGGCCCTATTTTCTGAAATATCTGCTGTATGCGGGCGTCACTTTTCTGCTCTGGTGGGGAGAGGATCTGCTGTGCAGGCGGATTGTGGGGAACCTCTGGACGGTATGCGTCCTGCGTCTGGCCCTTTGTTTTGTCCTTACGAATCTCGCGTTTCTCCTTCTGTACCATCGGACCAGAGAGTTTCGCCTGCTTTGGAAAAAGGCGGTGAGGATGGCGCGGGAGCGCCTGCGTTCGCGGACTCATTTTTCAAAGGATATCCAGCCGGAAGAGGAATATCTTCTGGAACTTCTTCGCCACAGACTGACGGCGGTGGAAGCGAAGGAAGGGGCCGTGCCGGAGAAACAGGAAGAAGGACGGAACAGGGGAAGGGGATATGACCCGGAGAAGTTTTGCCTTCTTGCCCGCAAACACGGCGTGCTCCCGCTGCTGTACGATTCGTTCGGAGACGGGGCGGATCTGTCGGAGCAGGTGCGCAGGGAAGTGGAGACCGCCGCGCGGAAAGCCGTCTGCCAGAGTTACCGCATCCTGTTTCTGAGCAAATATATCGTTTCCGTTCTGGAAGCGGCGGGAATCCCGTCAGCGGTTCTGAAAGGCGTTGCCACCGCGTCCTGCTATCCGGTGCCGGAACTGAGAAAGACGGGAGATGTGGATCTTCTGCTTTTTTCACCGGAGCATCTCGAAAAAGCGGTGAAAACATTGGAAAAGCACGGTATGAAGGTGCCGGCGAGACAGCCCTCTCTTCATCATGTCATCTGTGTGACGGAGGAGGGGATCGAAGTGGAGTTGCACTCTATGCTGGCGGAGCCCTTCGACAACCAGGCGGTCAACCGATATCTGCAGGAAAAGCTGCAGGAGTGCGCCGAAAATATAAAACAGGCGGACTGCATGGGGGTGGAACTGCCGATCCTGAATACGGGATATCACGCTTATGAACTGCTGCTTCACATGCTGCAGCATTTCCTGAGAGCCGGTTTCGGGCTGCGGCTTTTATGCGACTGGGTGGTGTTCTGGAACAGGGAAACGGAGGAACAGGAGAGGCAGAAATATCTTCGGCTCGTAAGGGAAAGCGGACTGAAGGGCTTTTCCGATATGGTGACGCTGTTCTGCCGGACTTACCTCGGCCTGAAGCGGGAACAGACGGAATGGATGGAGATCAGGGGCAGCTATAATGTGAAGGAATTTCTGCGGGATACGCTGGAGGCGGAGGAGTTTGGCCATTCATCGGCGGACCGGATGGTGATACCGAGAAAGAACAGCCTGCCGGCTTACGTCAGAGAATTCCACCATCAGATGCATCTGAATTTCCCGAAGGCGGGCGGATGGGTCCCTCTCTGGCCCGTGCTCTGGATCATTACGCTCTGGAGGTTTCTGCGCAACAACCGGAAGATACGGGACGTCTCTGCCCGGGCGATCCTGAAAAAGGCGGGACAGAGAAGCCGGCTGTTGGAGCAGATCGGGTTGTGGAAGCAGTGAGGAAATACCGCCGTATTTCGGAGACGCGGCGGGAAAAGCGCGGAGCGGTCCCTTAAAATGTGAAAATCTTAAAAAGTGAAAAAGTGAAAATCTTAAAAAGTGAAAAAGGGGATTGACAGAAGCAAAAGGCCGTGTTATTCTTTACTCAAAGCATAATAATTCTAGTATTTGACAATATCAATCACAGTGTCTTTTTTCAGAGAAAATCTATGCTTTTAAAAACCAAAAAACAATTTAAAAGAGGCATCATCAGTTTGTGTGAAACATATATGCCTGCCTCATGGCATATAATTCATCTTATTCTGCCTTGATTACCC
>CANPXL010000017.1 GCA_947586055.1 uncultured Acetatifactor sp.
TACCGGCTGTTCGCTAAACTTTACCGGGGCAGGACTCGCACCTGCCTATATTTCAAGCGCCGAACTGGCGCACTCCTAATATAAATATTGTTATTTCTTATGTCGAAAACATCGGATGCTATACACCGCGCAGAATCATTATACCACCCAAATATGAAGAAATCTACTGCCCGTTAAGACGGTCAATCGAATTTTTCACGACATTTCTACCCGACGTTTGACAGCTTCGTTTTCTGGGCGGAACGTGGGGAATTTCCCGTTTTCAGGATTGATAAACGCATCGAAATCTACTATAATAGTTAAATCACGGAATCGTTAAGTTACGGATTTGCCGAAAGGCAGCGAAAACCGCTATGCCGGGGTGTAGCCCAGTTGGCAGGGCACGACATTGGGAAGCATCAGGCCGGGAGTTCGAGTCTCCCCCTCCGACCACATAACGGAAAGATAATTCCGATAAAAGGAGCAAATAATGGACAAACAGTTGATTGGCAAGTGGCATAAGGAAGAAGAAGGAGAAACAATCAATATCTTTGACGAAACACCTCTGCGCATGAAAATGTCCTTTACTTCCAGCGGATATTACAATTTTGAACCGAATTGCGTATACGAAAAAGACGGATTCCTGTGCTATGAGATCAACGACGAAACCCATCGAAGGGTGTATCACGTTCGATATGCAGACGGCGGCTTGGATGGATTTTATACACAGCACGGCAAGACGACCCCGGTCAAATATAAAAAAGTCGGAGATATTCCCGAGGACGCGCCCTATCAATTTCTTCCCACCGAAATTTTTGTCCCCGAAACCAGTGAAACGAGAATGGAACTCCTGAAAAAATTTTCGGAATATGACCGAACCTGGAAGGGCGACTGCCCGTCTGAATTTGTTTTGGGCGGCAAAACTCCGAAAATATTGGAAAAATATCACTACATTGACTACATAAAGCAACAGGACGCTTCTTCGGACGAGATCGTTTTTCGGCTGCTCGATTTTGTCTGCGATCATTTCGGACACAACGGCAGCGGCGGAATGAGCAACGATGTCCATATAACAAAACTGATAAAATTTTGTGAACGAAACGACGGGATGTCCAACTGTCGCGGTCTCGCCATCCTGTTGGCGTCACTTTTGCGGCTGAACAAAATTAAAGCCCGGCACATTACCTGTTTGCCGTATGAAGATCCTTGTGAGGACTGTCACGTAGTGGTGGACTGCCTTTTGCCGTCTGGTAAGCGCATCATGCTCGACCCCTCATGGCGGCTGTATCTGAGGGATAAGGCCGGGGAATATGTATCTCTGCCCCGCTTTCGGGAACTGCTGCTGGAGGATGAGCCAATTTTTGAAAATCCGGACGCCGGTCACAACGGAACAGGATTTGAAGAACAATATTACAGGAATTATATGATCAAAAACACGGTGCGTTTTGCCCGCTGTACACTTAACAAAGAGGGCGTGGATGGTCAAAACGAAGGCTCAAGATACATCACGCTGATTCCCAAAGGGTATCCGACCGAACAATTCTCCGAAAAACAGAAATCGGACTTCGTTTACAACGACCTTGCTTTTTGGAGAATGTAATAATTTACTGTAACAGAAATTCCGCGCGGACAGGCGGTTACGAGGTCAGCTTCGTTGAGATATTTCATACGGATATATAGCGCTTGCACCCCCAGTCTTTACCGGAAATATACCGCAGTATATTTATTCGCGTCCCATTTTATATTCATTGCGTTTCTCCCCAAACAATTTCTAATCTTTTACTGATATCCTGCCACAATCACGCTCGCCAGGAAATTAATCATCATTTTTACGCAAAAAATAGCTTTTTATTTCTTCCGGCAAATACTTTGCAAGTTCCTCCACCAACTCATACACCTTTGTTCCCGGTGCAATTTCCGTTGGGGTCTTACCTGACCCATCTTTGATAATCCGCTTTGCATATCGTATTGCCAGCTTTGGATTGCCTTTTTCCATTAGTATTTCAAAAAGATTCGGCATATTCTTCTGATATTTTCCCAATCCCAATTCCTGAAACTTATTGTTTAAAAAATCTATGTACCCTGTTCGGTGGTTGTTCGCCGTATAATAAGAAAAATGCAGCATAAACCAAAACTCAATACATTCATTACTCCATGCCGCATGATATTTTAATTCTGAGTTATCCTTATTTAACAAGTCAACTCGTTCCACAACACCATTAAAATGCTCTGCCGGAAAGCTGTCCTTATCATACACACACCAGATTTGCCCCTTTTGTATGTTATTCTCCCTGACATATCTTTCCGCCATTCCTATGACGCGCATGGTGCCCGCCGCGCAAGGCTCAATCTCAATCAATACCATTTCTTTGTAAATAGGGTTGTCCTCAATCAGCCGCTTAAATCCTGCAAAATACTGAGGTTCTGTTTGTTCCCCCTCACAGAAGATGTAATAGCGATACTCTTTGAGTTCCAAATAATGTTTCCGACGCTCTTTCTTCCACTTATCCATACCGGCTTTTTTAGGCATTGACTGTCCCCCAATCTATAATCCTTTGCAGATACGGGTCCGCGCCATATTTCCCTTCAAGATATTGTTTATCATATTTTGCATCCTTGCGGACTGACACACCATTGCCATCCTTAAATTCTACCAATGAATATAACTTGGTGTTTTGATCCCTCCCCTTTGCTACAAACCAAATCTCATCCCTTCGGTAAACCTCATTGTTCATGGTTGATAAGTCATGGGAAGTAAAAATCAGCTGCCCCTTTCCCTTATTTATACTCATATCCGTATACATTTCAATAATGTGTCTCAACAATAATGGATGAATTTTTGCGTCCAGCTCGTCAATTACCAATGTTGTTCCATTAATCAGGCTGCTCACTATATAAGGCAAAAGTCCAAATAGCTTCTTTGTTCCGCTGGACTCCTCGGATAAAGTAAGTTCTGTACTCTCCCCGTTCACAATATGTTTTGTATATACCTCTACCGCATCCTCGTCCTTTTCTTCAACACGAAAATCTTCAATATCCAAGTCCATTTCCCGGATCATTTTCAGCACTAATTCTTTGATTTTATCAGATTTTGCTATTGCTGTTCTCATTTCCTGATAAGGATTTCCATAATTTAAAAAGTCTATGGATTCTTCAAACCAATTCAGCACATCATTCACTATTTCGTTCTTTTTATAAGTAATACCAAGATATGACAATAGTGGCAAAGTTTCCGACAAGTCTTCACTAATCTTAAATTTGACAAACGTGCCTTTCAAATCTATTTTGTCTTTTTCACGCACAAACAATGCAGAGCGCCTTCCTGTTTCCATTTTCACTCTATCAAGGCTTTCATAAACCACAGTTTCTCTCTTAATATGAAGAATATAACGATACTCTGCTGCCTGCGTCCGAAAGAAAATTTCAAACTCTGTAGGCCTATTTCTATTTTTTTCTGTAAAAGCAAACGGTTCCACAGGAATCTTTCTTGCCTTGTATACACAGTCGCTTTTATCGCAGGTCGCGCAAAGAGGGCGTAAAATTTTAGATGCCAATGTATGAATTGCTTCCAGTACATTAGACTTTCCGCCGCCGTTCGGCCCATAGATAACCGCTACAGGCAGAAACAATTCTCCATTCTCATCTTTAATAATTTTATCGTTATGCTCCGAAATAGCTGCTGCCTGCATATCAAATGTAATTTCATCACGGATACTTTTATAGTTTTTAACAGTAAATTGACTTAGCATATCATCAACCTCCACTTTATACTTTTATATTATATACCATTTTTCAATCTTGTAAACCATATCTGAGTTTTTTTCTCATATTTACGCATTTATTTATAGAAATCAAATCACTGAAAAATGCTTGCCGCAATCCAGAGATTGTGGTATATTAAACATAAAGAAGGACATCTGCGCTAACAGATGCCCCACAGGAGCTACCGATAGACGGTTAGCCTATTACATCAAACAGTTGTAGCCGCTTAACTTGCTAGGTTGGGGCGGCTATTTTTGTGTCTTTCCATTATCTTTGCTGCCGACGGCATACCCGAGACCGAAACAGGTCAGGCAGCTTTGCAGGCTTCTACGTACTCGGAGGGGCGCGCTGCGTCCGGTGGACGCAGGCTCTGCGCCGACCGAAACGAAGTGTAGAACACAGTTCGCCCTACATTTCATTTCATTACTTCTGGTCAAATTTCTGGTACTTGTATCTTCTATACATTCAATTTCAGCTGATATTCCCGGTTCTCAATCATCTTCATTGCCGCGCGAAAAATTGCAAGACATTTTTCTTCGGTCTTCCCGAAATCCGTAAACATCTCCGAAATAATGACGTCACATTCTTCCAATGCTTCCTCGTACTGTACTTTCGTCAAATCATTCTGCTGATATGCTTCATCCAGTTCATCCCTGTCGTCAATCCGGATGTCACCCTGTGGAGTAGCTATAACATCTAAATATTTATCCCAATATACCGCAACACCGTCACTGTCATATACATATTTTTCAATTACATCAACATACCATACTGTTACAGAATAGTCCTTTCCCCCTGCCGTAGGTTTTAACATTGCCGTGATCAATCTCTTTTTCCCCTTTGGTATCAGCTGCAGCCAAACCATTCCGCCACCTGTAACAGCAACTTTTCCGGCTTTTTCAAAATCCCAAAAGAATTGTTCTCCATCTGTCAGCATAATCACACTGACAAAGCCTCGAAAAATCTCATTGTCCATGTCCATCTGATAGTATGGATAATGTTGAAATCCCCATTTTAAATCTCTGTTCAATCTTTTTGTTTTCATTTCCCCTCCGCAAGGCCCCTTTTCATAAACTGACGTCAGAATTTCAAAAATTTCTCCTTCTTTTTGCAGTCTTTGACTTCTCACGGCCGATTCTGGTCAAGTGTGTTATTGCTCCCCATAACCGCCACAAGTTGTGCAACGGAAAAATGCCTGGGGTTCAGGTAAGGAACCCCTTCATCAATCAAAGAAAATCTCTCAAAATCGAATGCGATATTTTCATCGTTCATGAAATCATCCTCAATCCAAACAATACCGGAAAACTCCCGGGGAAGCATGTCAACACGGGAACAATACAGCAATTCCTGCGCAAAATCAGATATGGAAATATGACAGATTCCATAGTCGGCTGTATCTTTTTGAAATTTTTCAATGTGCCTGTCCAACACAAAACTCCATCTGTAATCAGAGGAAACATAAGCTACAATATTTGCTGAAACCGTCTCGACTGCTTCATATTTGGTATCTATATCAGCGTCATAATAGATGGTAAGCCAGTGAAAATCCTTTGTCGCGGCCCCTTCGCCTCTGACAAAATAATTTCCAACCATAGCTTCCAACCAACCGCTCAGAGAAATATTTGCCTGACAGGTTCCCTTTTGAGCGTGAATAGATTCGGTCAGATCAATCATCAGGGTATTCCTCCTTACTGACGTCCTGCTGCCATCCGGAACAATTTGTCTGGAACGCTGCTGTTTTTGTTGGAACGATGGCAGAGATTAGCCCGACAGGCAGAAAGTTGTATGAGATATCGTCAAATATCATAAAGCATTCCATATCACCAAAAATATCAACTGCATTTATCCTTTCAAATTTCCGTGTTGTCGCAGAATTTTTCAAAAATCTTCCATAAAGTGATATTACCATCTGCCTGACAATGATGTCAATCTCCAGCGGGAATATTGACTATTCCCACGAACAGCGGCAAGCCGCTGTCCCCTGTAATGCAGAACAGGAAGGGCCGGTCCAGGACAAAGTCCACTTCCTCGTCGGGCGGCATGGCGGCGCCGGCGGCAAGCATCACCGTGAATGCGGCAGCGGTGCAGCCTTCCTCGTCAATCACCACCCGTACCGCATGATTGGCCCCGGAAACCGCGATGGGTACATCCGCATCCGTGGTCATGGGAGTAAAATCTGCGCGGGATGGATCGAAGACGTCGGTGACGCCCAGCTTCCGCAGCCCGTCTCCCAGATCAAACTGGGAGGACACGTCAAATTTGGGGATAGATTTATTTACAAACAGGAATTTGCTGTTTTCCCATTCCTTGCGGTAAAAGAGAAACTCCATCGCTTCCTCGTCCGAGAGCAGTTTCTCCGGCGTGATCCCCTCGTCCGGCAGGATAAACCACATCTCGCCGCCTTCCTCAAAGCCCTGACTGATGGCGGCAAAATGTTCTCCCCAATAGTAGGTCTGATCATCCCGCTGGTGCATAAAATCCGTCTCGATATCCCCCGTGGGGCTGTGGAAGGTCTGAGGCCCGGTGCTGTCTTCAGAGAACTCATGACCCCATTTCGCCTGGTAATAGACGGTGGTGGCCAGGGCCAGGATCGTTTCCGGGTCCATGGCGACATTTCCTGCCTGATCCTCTAAAAGCCCGCCGGTCTGCTGGTTCAGCCATTCCTGCAGCGCCTTGTCGTATGCGTCCGTGCCCATCTCCCCCTGATAGGATGAGGCGTAGAAATCCCGTGCGAGCGTATCCATGGTCTCCTGATTGAAGCTGATATCCTTGTTCAGCCACAGGGAACTGGCGAGAATGGATGTCAATGCCCCGTCATCCCGGTAATTGGCGTTCCAGACGTCGCTTGCCTGCCTGCGCAGCGCGTCCAGGCTGTCGCTGCCAAGAAGGGTGAGGATTTGGCCGCGGCTTTCCCCGTCTGTGAGCTGAGCCAGCATACTGAGCGCCATGTAGACGTTCAAGGGAGAATAAACTTTATTCTGCCCCCCTGTGTCGGCCAGAAAGACACCGGAGCTGTTCCGGAAAAAGGCTTGCAGGGATGAAATGTCCCCAAGATCCCGACGCTGCGCCTTAACGCTTTCCCACCAGTCTTCAAATTCCTTTTCGGTATGGGGTTCTCCGGGATAGGGCGCCATTTGGGGATATTGCGCTTCGGCAAGGGCGTAAGCTGTCAGTCCTCCGTCGGGACTTGTCAGCCCTCCGTCGGGGCGGAGAAAGATCCCGCCAAGGATGGCCAGAACAAGTACCGCCGCAACGGCCCCGAACCACCGCGCTTTTATGTGCCGCTTCTGCCGTTTGGGGGAGGATTTCGCGCCATCGATCAAATCGTCCCGGATATCTGTCACGCCGTCATACATATCCTTTCCGTTCATAGTTCCACTCCTTTCGATTCCAGAAAAACGCGAAGCCCTTTGCGGAGCCGCAATAGCCGCTGCGAGCAGTTGTTTGGTTGTTCCTTCAGTTCCGCTGCCAGTTCCTTTACCGAATCTGCGTACCAGTACCTTCGGATAAAGAGCCAGCGATCCGTATCTTCCAGGGTGTCCAGCCAGTCACTGATCGCTGCCGCAAGAACCTGCCGCTCGACAGACGCCTCCACAGTGCTGGGGGATGGCACACAGTCTTCCAGTTCCGAAAGCAGAATTTCGATCCCGTCATACCGTTTCTGTGCGTGATTCCGTCGCCATCGGCTGATGGACAGGTTGCGCGTAATACGCCCGAGAAAAGCGCCCAGAGACGCCGGCCGGTCCGGAGGAATTTTGTTCCAGACGGCATACCATGTGTCGTTGACGCATTCCTCTGCGTCTTCCCGCAGCCCGAGAAGACGCAGGGCGATAGAACGGCACATACCGCCGTATTTTCTGTCCGATTCAATAATCGCCTGCTCTTCCCGCCGGTGATACAGTTCAATGATGGCAGTATCGTCCATGGAACACCTCCTCTACTATTCAGGGCCCTTTACCTATAAAGTCGCAAAAGAAGTGAAAAAATGACAAGGATTTTTGACTTTCTTTTTTAAACCCTCATCGACAGAGATATTCATAATCAGCCTCCGCATAAACAAACAACATCCGTAATTGTCTTTCCTGATTTTGCGCCATATTTATCAAAAAACGAAAAAACCTTTGAGATCAAAAACTATGACAAAAATAGGGAGAACCGCCTATTGATCAGCGTTTCTCCCCATTTACTCCCATATTTACGAGAAATCACAGTAATGCGCGAGATGGGACTTGAACCCACACGATATTGCTATCACTAGATCCTTAGTCTAGCCTGTCTGCCAATTCCAGCACTCGCGCATACGCACCGCGCAAGTACCATACTAACATTTCGGATCCCAAATGTCAACTGTTTTCAGGAAATTCGCCGCAAAAATTGTAACCGTTCAGCCGCGCCTGCCTTTGCTCATAAAATGGCGCTCCCACGGCAGCCTATCTCTGCACCCGGCCGGATGCGTCGCCCCCCGCCAGCGTCTCCACCTCCTTGCGCGACGCCAGATTAAAGTCGCCGGGGATGGTATGCTTTAACGCCGACGCCGCCACGGCGAACTCCAGCGCATCCTTAAAGTTCCTGCCGTCCAGCAGGCCGCAGATCACGCCGCCGGCAAAGGAATCTCCGCCGCCCACCCGATCGACAATGGGACTGATCCGGTACTCTCTGGAATGGTAAAACTCCTTTGTATCCCGGGAATAGATGCAGGCGGACCAGCCGTTGTCGGAAGCGGAATGACTGACACGAAGGGATGAGATGCAATATTCAAAGTGATAGTCCGCCACCATCTGTTCAAAAACAGACCGATAACCTGCCAGCTCCAGCTCTCCGCTTACCACATCGGTTCTGCCGGGCCGATACCCCAGAACGAGCTCCGCATCCTCCTCATTTCCGATGCAGACGTCCACATACTGCATCAAATTTTTCATCACTCTCTGCGCCTTCTCGGAAGACCAGAGCTTCTTTCGGAAATTCAGGTCCACGGAGACCTTGACGCCGTGCTTCTTTGCCGCCTGCAGCGCTTTCTCCGTCAATACCGCGGCGGAATCGGAGATCGCGGGAGTGATCCCGGTAAAATGGAACCAGTCCGCGTCCCTGAAAATCTCGTCAAAATCAAAATCTTTTTCTGTGGCGGTAGAGATGGAGGAATGCGCCCGGTCATAGATCACCTTGGACGGCCGCATGGCGGAACCGCTCTCCAGAAAGTAGATTCCCAGTCTCTCCCCGCATCTTGCGATATGACGGGTCCCCACATTGTATTTCCGCAGGGCGGCGACGGCGCACTCTCCGATCTCGTTGTCGGGGACGGCGGTCACAAATTCCGCGTCGTGCCCATAGTTTGCCAGAGAGACCGCTACGTTCGCTTCCCCTCCGCCGTAGCAGACGTCAAATTCGTCCGCCTGGATCAATTTTTCCGAATTGGGGGTGGATAACCTTAACATGATCTCACCCATTGTGATTACCTTTGCCATTTTTCCGTTTCCTCTCCTATTCTCTGTTCTTTCTGTTTTCTCCGTTCTTTGCGCAGTCCGATATTGTCTGCCGCGGTTCTTTTCTATTTCTGTACCAGATGAACGGCAAAGCCGCCGATTTCTTCCTTCAGATAAATCGCCTTGTACGCTCCGTTTTCATCCCGCTTCGGCTCATCAAACTCCACCCCCAGAACGGTGGCCATATAGTTCACCGCCCTTTCGATATAATTGGTGCGGATGGCAATATGTCCGTGGGTTCCCCTGAAAGGAGATTTCATCACTTCGACGGCTGTGCCGGAGAAGACGGAGCTGTTTCCCTCTTTGACGGCGAACCCGAACAGGAAGCTGAACCTCTGAGCAGCCCTCATGGCTTCCGCTTCGTTCCCGCCGTTGATCCCTACATGGGCCAGTTCAAATCCCAGCATGGTCCGGACGGCTTCCTCGGTCAGCTGACGGATTCTGTCCCACGCGCCCTCGTTGATCAGGTCCCCCGGCACCATCCAGGAGCCGCCGCAGGCGATAATCTTGTTAAAGTCAAGATACGATGTGAGATTTTTTGCGTTGATCCCGCCGGTGGGCATGAATTTCATGTTTCCGTAGGGCGCCGCCATGGCCTTGATCTTTGCCAGCCCGCCGGACTGTTCCGCCGGGAAAAATTTCACCGTGTCAAGCCCCAACTCGATCGCCTGTTCTACGTCGGAAGGACTGGATGTCCCGGGAATAACGGGAATGTTCTTCTCAAGGCAGTACCTGACGGTCCGGGGATTTAACCCGGGACTTACGATAAACTTCGCTCCCGCTTCCACAGCCGCGTCCACCTGCTGCGCGTTCAGCACGGTTCCCGCGCCCACGCACATATCCGGAAATTCCGCGGTCATGCGCCGGATCGCCTCCGCCGCCGCGCCCGTCCGGAAGGTTACCTCCGCGCAGGGAAGCCCTCCTGCGCACAATGCCTTCGCCAGCGGAATCGCGTCTTCCGCCCTGTCGATTTTGACAACAGGTACAATTCCGATTTTTCCGATCTTTTCCAATACTTCGTTCATGATTCCCTCGTTTCTGCCGTTCCGACGGCCGTTGTATCATATCGTTTTTCCTGCGTTTCTGCTTTTTTCTTCTTCCTTCGTCCCATCCTGAAAAACATGACTGCCCCAAACAATGCCGCGCTTGCCAGGCTGACGCCGAGTCCGGCCCCTCTTCCCTGAGGGACATAGCGCATCTCCAAAGTGTAACTGCCCGGTTCCAGATCAAACGCCATCAGACATCCGCCAAAGGTGGACGCTTTCGTCTCTTTCCCGTTTATACGCACCTTCCATCCGTCCTCACAGGGCACGGACAGGATCAGGCGCCCCGGCTGCTGCAGCGTGATTTCTCCGGATATCCTGTCGCTTTCCCAGCGCACTTTTTCAAGATGGCAGGCGGAGAGCTTTTCCAGAACCTGCGCAAGCACCGACTCGTCCATCCGGTAGATGTCGGCGGAGATATTTTTCGTCGTATCCTCCGGATTTCCGTTCTCCAAAGTAATCTTTTGATCCTGCTCAAGCTCCCCCAGATACAGTACGGAACCCACCTTCAGATCCGAAAAGGTTTCCGTCTCCGTACTGCCGCCGATATAGTCCACCTGATTCGTCCCGGAAGACGTTAAGACCGCGTAATAAATCCCGCGCTCCCGGGCCTGAAACTGCACCTTTCCATTGAGGATCTGTTCGTTTTCCCTGACAAACAGCCTGCCCTGAGCCCCAAAGGTCTCCGCCAGCTTTGTCTGCAGCGTCAGCCCGTTGGACGCTGTCCCGGGAAGGTCGGATCCCGCCGGCGCCACATAGCCGAAGGGCAGCGTACTGTTGCACCGGTAGAGGAAAACGTCCCCGCTTCTGCCGCACAGCGAATAGAGACCGTTCTCATACGCCTCCGAATCCCCAAACATGTAATTCACGTTGAGGAGCGCCGACGTAAACGCCGTGGCGCCGTCAAAGCAGTAATACACCTTGCTGTGGCGCATCCCAAGCCTGCTGTAAAACTCCATCACGTCGGAGTTCATGGTGGAGGAAAATATGCTGGCATTGGGATATCCGACAAGGATTCCATCGTTTTTTGTCCTGCGTGAGAACTTCTCCAGCCGGTAGAATCCGTCCTCCCCTTGCGCAGTCTGTTCGTACAGCGCCTTATAGTCCCGCAGGGGATCCAGATAAAGACTCCGGCCGGTGGTGGAGATACCGGTGACGTAAAAGTTCACGCCCAGCTCCGCCACGGAAAGAACAACCGCGACAGTCCCAAAGACCGCCCGTTTCATCACGCCGGGACGTGTCCTGTACAGATACAGAAAGACGGCGTAGGCGCTGATCACCGCCAGCGTCAGGATCTTCACCCCGTAGTAAAAATCCTCGTGCGTCACAAACTTTTCGCAGAACAGATAAAATCCCACCGTCGCCAGATAACCATACAGGATCAGGCGGGGCGGCGTCTCCCCGATATGGCAGAAAACATCATAGCACATACCAATCACAAGGAAGATGTAGAGAAAGGACTGTCTCGCCGGCAGGGAGTCCGGAAAATTCATGCCATGCCAGATAAAGTCCAGGTAATTGCTCCCGAAGCTGAGCAGGAGGAACCCTGCCAGCGCCAGTCTGCAGAACCTTTCCCGAATGGGAATCTTCGGGTGTACGGCATAGACCGGCAAAAGCATCAGCGCCGCGCTGCCGCAGTAGAGATTGGGCCAGTGGTCCAGTCCCCGTTCCGTTGCCACACACATAAAATGTCTGGCCAGCATATCCAGCACGGAAAAATAGGATCTCGCCGTCTCGGGAAAATCCATGTCTCCGAAATCCGTCTTCAGGATGGCGCAGACCTCGGGCACCAGCAGCACTCCCGCCATTCCCGCCGCCAGAAGGGAGAACAGGACAAAATTTCCCGTGCTGCGCAGCCGTCTCTTCCTTCCCTTCCCGGCTGCCATCAGCACCAGAAAATACAGCGCCAGATAAATGCAGATCATGATGGAGAGATAATAATTGGTGTAAATGGAAAGGGCCAGCGTCACACAGTACAGTCCGCAGCGCCCCTCTTCCACCAGCCTCTCCAGCCCGAGAACGATCAGAGGCAGAATCGCCACGCAGTCCAGCCACATAATATTATAGCAGTAAGCAGCCAGAAATCCGGACAACGCATAAAACAGCGAGAAAACCACCGTTGACAAATCGGCGCGTCCGAAATGCTTCCCGAGATAAATACAGCACGTCAGACCGCAGAGCCCGATTTTTAAAACAATCAGGAAACCGATAAATTCTATCAGGAACCGCTCCGGCACCAGGATCAGAAGCGCGTTCAGCGGACTGGCAAGATAGTAAACGAACAGCGCCAGAAAATTGGAACCGATTCCCGCATGAAAGGAAAAACCAAGACTTTCCCCGGCGCGGATCTTATGCAGCAGTTCGCTGAAAAACGGCATATACTGATGGTAGAGATCGGCGGGCAGAAAACACCTGTCGCTGAGAGGATAGACCCCGCTTACGGCAAACAGCGCCAGCATAACAGCCGCCGGCAATACAAAAGCCAGACTCCACATCATCCATTTTCTGCTGTGATTCATCTCATGGTCCTCCGGACACAGTCAGATAACCGTTCCGTACTATTGTATCATATTTTTTGATTCAGACAAAGCCTTTCCGCAAAAGAATCCCATCTTTTTCCTCACCCCGCCGCAGTCCGGATCATATACTGTGAAAGAGAGCCTTTTTGAGGTCCGGTTTATGAAGATTGCCATTGTCGGGCGAAAACAGGATACGGAGAATTATGTCCGCTATGTACAGGCGCAGGGGCATCAGCCTGTCGTAACTCTGGATCCGGAGGAAGCCGCTTCCTGCGGCCGCCTGATCCTGCCCGGAGGCGGGGATATCACGCCCGCCCTTTTCGGAGAGAGAGACCGGGGATCCCGAAAAATCGATACGGAGCTGGACCTTCTCCAGCTGCAGGCCCTTGAACTGTGCGTCAACAGACGCATCCCCCTGCTCGGCATCTGCAAAGGGATCCAGATCATCAATGTAGGGCTGGGCGGCACCCTGTATCAGGATCTGCCCACCGCGGATCTGCACCGGTATAAAGACGCCGATCAGTACCATGAGACCGTCACGGTAAAAGGCTCCTGGCTCTACAGACTGTACGGCAGCCGCCAGACCGTAAACAGCGCCCATCATCAGGCCGTCCGCAGTCTGGGAAAGGGACTGATACCGGTACAGTTCTGCCCTCAGGACGGCTGCATCGAAGCCGTTGTTCATGAGACGCTTCCCATTCTGGGCGTCCAATGGCACCCGGAGCGTATCGACGAAAGCCGGTCCGGCGTCTGCGGCGCCAGAATCCTCTCCTTCTTCTCAGACCGTTTCCCCACCGCAGCTTCCTTTTCCCTTTCTCTCCTTTGACCGGACGCTCTGACGAAAAAAGCAGCCGCGAAATACCGCTCATCCGCCTTCCCGGATAAAAGCTGTATTTCGCGGCCGCCCGCTTCCAATCGATTTTCTGTTTACCGCCGCCCCTACGGTCTGTCTTCCATGTTCACATACTGCCGTTCTTCCATAACGCTCTTATAGGCGGGCCGGATGATCTTATCCATGTTGATCAGTTCCTCCAGCCTGTGGGCGCTCCAGCCCGCGATCCTGGCGATGGCAAAAATAGGCGTGTACATTTCAAGGGGAATCTCCAGCATGCTGTAGACAAAGCCGCTGTAAAAGTCCACGTTGGCGCTGACGCCCTTGTAGATTCTGGCTTTTTCAGAGATCACCTGGGGCGCCAGTCTCTCGATCATGGAATACAACGCAAAGTCTTTTTCTCTCCCTTTTGCCGTGGCCAGCTGTTCCACAAAGCCCTTGAACACCTGTGCTCTCGGATCCGAAAGGGAATACACCGCATGGCCCATGCCGTAGATCAGCCCCTTGCCGTCGAAGGCTTCCCTGTTCAGGATCTTTTTCAGGTACGCCCGGATTTCGTCTTCATCCGTCCAGTCGGAAACGTTTTTCTCGATATCCCGCATCATCTCCACGACCTTGATGTTTGCGCCGCCGTGCTTCGGTCCCTTCAGGGAGGACAGGGCCGCCGCGATCACAGAGTATGTATCCGATCCGGAGGACGTCACCACGCGGGTGGTAAACGTAGAGTTGTTTCCGCCGCCGTGCTCCATGTGCAGCACAAGAGCGATATCCAGCACTCTGGCTTCCAGCTCCGTAAATTTTTTGTCAGGCCGCAGCATCATCAGAAGATTTTCCGCCGTGGAAAGCTTCTTGGAGGGCCTGTGTATGTACATACTCTCGTCGTTCTGATAATGGTTGTAGGCATGATAGCCGTAAACCGTCAGCACAGGGAACAGGCTGATCAGTCCCAGACACTGGCGAAGCACATTTTCCACGGAAGTATCGTTGCACGCCCGGTCGTAGGAGGCCAGCGTCAGCACGCTCCTTGTGAGGGAATTCATGATATCGCTGCTGGGCGCCTTCATGATCACATCTCTCGTAAAGTTTGTGGGCAGCGTTCTGTGCGACGCCAGAATATCCTTAAACTCTTCCAGCTGACGGCTGTTGGGGAGATCTCCGAACAAAAGCAGATACGCAACCTCTTCAAAACCGAAACGCTTTCTCGTAAATCCCTTTACCAGTTCGATACAGTCGTAACCCCGGTACCAGAGTTTTCCTTCACAGGGCGTCTTGACCCCGTTCACCATCTGAAACGCGTCGATCCTGGAAATATTGGTCAGGCCCGTGACAACGCCGTTTCCGTTCTTGTCTCGAAGCCCTCTCTGCACCTCGTATTTTTCAAACAGCGCCGGATCCAGCTGATCGGCTTTTCTGCACAGCTGTGCATAATCGTATAAATAAGTATTCTCCTTCTTCAATAGACAGTACCCCCTTTCCCCTGTTCTCGGTATCACCTGAATAATAACGGAAGGATCTTACAGAATAAGACTTGCGTTCATGACAGACGGCAGGGCTGCCGTCGTTTGCTTTATGCCACATTACATATATCATATCTGTTTTTCACGGAACCTGTCAATAAAAAAGGTATTAAATTTTTATGATATGATAACAGTTCAGCCGACAGCCGTATACAGCGGAAAATCGTGCTCGCACGAATTTTTCGCTGTATATAGCTGTCGAGGGAGCGCCATTCCATGAGCAAAGGCAGGCGCGCAGCGCCGAAAAGCGCGTCAGCGCGGCTTTGCGAATGGCGCGGGCTGAACGGTATACGCGCAGTGCCAGCGCAAAGGCAGGCGCGCAGCGCCGGAGAGCGCGTCAGCGCGGCTTTGCGAATGGCGCGGGCTGAACGGTATGCGCGCAGTGCCAGCGCAAAGGCAGGCGCGCAGCGCCGAAGAGCGCGTTAGCGCGGCTTTGCGAATGGCGCGGGCTGAACGGTATGCGCGCAATGCCAGCGCAAAGGCAGGCGCGCAGCGCCGAAGAGCGCGCCAGCGCGGCTTTGCGAATGGCGCGGGCTGAACGGTATGCAAGCAGCGCGGCTAACTGTTACATCATATGCAATATACCGCACATCCGTGGGGCGGCAGCTTTACCGTGAGACATCCGCCTTCCACCCTGCGGCTCTCCCCGGTCCAGAGTTCCGTCATCCCGTCTCCCTCCGAAAGGCCGGCATCCGCCGTCTCAACGGAAATGTCCGCCGTCTCCCCGCTTAAGTTGAACAGCGCCGCATACCGTTTCCCCGTCTCGGGATTGCAGGCCTTCCATACCGCCTTCTTTTCATCCAGGCAGACCTGTCTTGCCCTGCACTTCGGCGTGAGCATGGCCAGCACTTCCCTGTTTGTCAGAAGCGAAAGCGTCCAGTCGTCCAGAAGCGTCATCTCCGCTCCCAGCATCAGCGGAGAGCCGAAAATGCACCAGAGCGTCATCATGGTCCGCTGCTCTTCCCGGGTCAGGTTTGTGACCCACTCGTGGCCGAATCCCTTCCCCATATGACCCAGAGGAAGCATGTCACAGTCAGGGTAGCACCCCGGCGCAACATGGTTCTGCCAAAGCTCGCAGCGGCGAAACATATCCTTCAGAAGCTCCCATTGATCCCAGAGATCATCCGTGATCCGCCACATGTTTGCATAGGTTTCATAGTGCCATGCCTTTTCGATCAGCGCAGGGCCGGGGGAAAGGGAAAGCACAATATCCCTCCCGCAGTTCTGAATCGCCTTTGCCAGCATCTCTACCTCGTGCTGAGCGGAATAACGGTTGTCGGCGTACAGATTTGTATTGCAGATATCGTCGCACTTGATAAAATCCACGCCCCACTCAGCGTACATCTGAAACAGAGAGTCATAGTAGCGCTGCCCGTCCGCGCCTTCCCTGACGCCGTACATATCAGGATTCCAGCCGCATATAGAAGAGGGATTGGCCACGTCGGCGGCCGTCACCTCCGTTCCTTTCACGGGAAGATGCGCATGAGCGGCCGCCCGGGGAATCCCCCGCATGATATGAATGCCGAATTTCAGCCCCAGTCCGTGTATGTACTCTGCCAGCGGCCGAAAGCCCGCTCCGCCCACAGAGGAAGGAAAGCGTTCGGGATCCGGCTGCAGTCTGCCGTATTCGTCCATTTCCAGCTTGCTGAAAGGAATATACTGGAACCGGTCCCTCTGGCTTCCCGCCCCGTGGGCGTACCACTGAATATCGACCACGATATATTCCCAGCCGTATTCCTTCAGATGCGCCGCCATATAATCCGCGTTGGCTTTGACGCGCGCCTCGTCTACCGTCGTGTCATAGTAATCGTAGCTGTTCCATCCCATGGGCGGGGTGGGGGCAAAACTGTTTTTGTCTCTCTTCATTTCCTTGCTCTCCTTTCTTTGCTCTCCTGAATTTGATCGCCTTGTTCGATTCCCTCTCGGGTTCCCTTTTTAATCTTCTTTCGGGGTTCCTTTCTGATTTTTCGTCTGCCGCGGTGCCGCTTCAGCCGCCGTCGGCCTTTTGACCACCGTGTCCGCATCAAATATGAGCGCCAATATAACCGGTACTCCAAAGAACAAATACAATACATATCTTACCAGGACAATAGGGCCCAATAAAGCCGTCAGATATAAAAGTCCCATGGGCATCAACGCGAATATCTGCTTTTTATAACCCCTTACAAAAAGGACAAGAACGGAAAAAAGAAACGCCCAATGCCAAAATCCGATGGAAAACAGCATGGAGAGCACGGGAATCTTCTGCCAGCTGAGCTCCAGCGATATCTTTCTGTAAAAGTTTTCCAGTGCCGGGAAAAAGTGCCGTCTTTCCCCGGGATTTTCCGTTGAAAAAGCAAAATAGGAACTGTCCCCATACACCACGTCGCCGGTATGAACGCCTTCATACCCCTTCGGCCAGGTATTGGGATACCAGTATCCGTAAGTGTTCATCAGAAATGCGTTTATGTACACATCCGGATGCGCCAGCCCTGTCCGGCCCCAAAGCGAAATGTATTTTACAGGTTCCGCCTTGAAATTATCCTCCATAAAATTGATTTTCACCGAATCCGCCAGTCTGGGATTATATCTTTCCAATATCACCTCCGGAATCAGGCTGTACAGCGTTTCCAGATCCTGCTGCGAAAAACTGTCCTTTGCTTCCTGGTATGTTCTTGCCAGCTGCTGTATGGGAACGCTGAACATCTCACGCAGTTCTCCCTTTTCAAATCCGAACGCTTTTGTCAGCCCACAGACTGTTACAGCATAAATCAGGAAAACCCCCAAAACCGTTCTGATCCAGTGTTTCCAGCTTCTCCTGTAAACAATTGCAAAACAGAAAAGAAACAGCGCCAGCACGTACACGCCCTCTTTTCTGAAAAACAGAACAAGCAGCGCTCCGGCTCCCAAAACTGCCTTCTTCTTTCGGGAATTCCAAAATTTTTCTCCTTCTCTTGCCATCTCCAGCAGCGACACGGTCAAAAGCAAAACACCTCCGGCAAAATATCCCTCTTTCGTGGAACAGCATACGAACATTGCCACCGTGGGAGACAACGCAAGAAAGACCGTGCCAAGGTTACAGATCCAGCGTCTGACGCCAATGTTTCTCAACACCTGAATCGTATAGGCAAAGCAGGCTGAAAGCGTCAGCAATTGTACCAGAAGATACCCTGCGATGCCGGCGTTATACGAATGTGTGATCCCATGGACCAACCGGATCGTCCAGCCCAGAAGCACAACATACAGCGGAGGCATATGCGCGGAATAATGTCCTGTAAAGACCGTATAAGCCGTCCATTCCGCATCATAAGTAAAAAAGCCCGGAAAGGAAGCCGCCAGGACAGGTATATATGCCACAGCAAAAATGACCCATGTCAACAGAAAGGAACGTTTCCTGCCCTCAGCGCCGGACGGATGTCTGCCTGGCTTTCCGGGCAGGGAAAGTCTATACAGAACCCAGCCAAGCAGGGGGGATGCTGTCGCCGCGGACGCCAAAACGGATAAATAAGCCTGCCAATCGGAAAGATCTACCCTCCCGGAAGCATCCAGCTGCCCCCCCAGCCACATTGCCCCCAAAAAGCATAGTCCAAACAAAAAACAGGGATTCAGAAAATCCCGGATTTTTTCCCATGCATCCTGCGCCGTTATCCCCCTGACAAAGGAAAAAAGCGCTGTCCATAGCAGAAAAAACCATATATTGTCCGTTACCTGCAGCGACTCCGCCGAAAGTCCCAGACAATACCGCATACCCATCGTGCCGGCCAGAGTCAGCACAGCCAGAAACCATGTGCGCATCCATGGAAGCCTTTTCATTTTATGCTTTCCTCCCCTCTTACGATCTCTCCACCATGATCAGAAGCTCTCCAGAAGTCCCTTAATTCCGCCTTCTTCGTAAATTTCTTTGTAATACGTCACCTCGTCCCGAATCAGTTCGTCTATGACCCGCATCCCCAGAAGTTCCACAGGCGCCTTATCGTCCGTCATGATCCGGTCTCCGGCCTGATATTCCTTCATGCCGCCGCGCACCCGCTCCAGCATGGCCGTCAGGTCTTCATCCCCGAGGTTTTCCATTCCCTTCGCAAGGTTTTCAGGTATCCTGACGCCGTTTGCCGCAAACAGTTCCCGGTTGGTGGATCCGGAAACGTCTACCGTATACACTTCCTCAAAGACCTGTGAGATCGTGTCCGCCAGATACTGGTTGATGTTCCCTTCGCCGCTCCCTCGCATATTCATGTTCACCACCATGACCCCGCCGGGATTCAGATGATCTCTCACCAACGTAAAAAACTCCGTAGAAGACATCTGAAAGGGAATGGTAATGTCCTGATAGGCGTCCACCATGATCACATCATAAGTCTCATCCGTCGCATTCAGATAAGCCCGCCCGTCATAAGTAACCACAGGCACCTCCCCGGGCAGTTCAAAGTAAGTTCTGGCCAGTTTCGTGATTTTTTCGTCAATTTCCACGCCGCGGATATCCATGCTTCCGAAATACCGGCTGCACTGGGTGGCGTAAGTCCCCGTTCCCATGCCGAGGATCAGCATTTTGCAGTCCTTCGGATCCGCCTTCCCCGTCATCAGCGGCGCCGCCATGGCATAATCGTAATACATTCCCGTAAGCTCCCGGCTTCTGAGCAGCACGGACTGAACGCCGAAAAGAACATTTGTGGAGAGGATCACCCGATCTTTTTCATCCCTGACCTGAAGATAATTGTAAACGGACTCCCCTTCATAGGCCAGATCCTTTTCCCAAAACGCGAAGCTGCCGAAACTCCCCATTCCCCAGCCGAGCAGCACAAGCACGACTGCCGCGCCGCATTTTACCGCTCCGGCCTTCCTGCTGATAAAATAGACCAGCGAAAGGGCAAGCAGTACGGAGGCAAAGATCAGAAACGTCACGGAGGTCCCTACCGCCGGGATCGAGATAAACGTGGGTACAAAGGTGCCGATAATGCTTCCCACCGTATTAAACGCCCCCAGAGTCCCTACCACGCGTCCGCTGTCCTCCAGACTGTCCACCGTGTATTTTGCGAGGGACGGCGTCACCGTACCCAGAAGGAAAAGCGGAAACACAAAAAGGATCATGCAGGCGGCAAACGCCGCCCAGATCAGGTAATTTGTATTCACCGCAAAGATCACCACCGCGGAAATGGCAAGGATGATATATTTCCCCACCGCCGGGATTGCGGCTGTCCAGACCGCCGCAATCAGAATCCTGATATAGAGCCTGTCAGGATTCGGATTTCTGTCCGCGCTTTTTCCGCCGTAGACATTGCCTAGAGCCATCGCAATCATAATCGTGCCGATAATAATGGTCCAGACAATCTGAGAGGAACTGAAATACGGAGCGAGAAGTCTGCTGGCTCCCAGTTCCACCGCCATCACGGACATTCCCGAAAAAAATTCCGTGAGATATAAAAAGATCCTGTTCTTTAAAATGGATGGCTTTTCCATCTGGCCGCTTCCTCCGTCTGTTGTTTTCCCGTTCCTTCTTTTCTGCATTTTTCTTTCCGTGCTTTTTTTCCGCACTTTTCTTTCCGTGCTTTTTTCCGTGTATCCCGTTTTCTCCTGTCAGTAAATATGGCAGGGCACGCAAAGCACGGCCCCGCCACTTATTCCCGCTGTCTTTCCTATGATAACCGCTTTCTCAGAATATCATACCTCAATAATTCTCTCCGCAGATCTCAAAATAAGACTGCGGATGATTGCAGGTGGGGCAGACCTCCGGGGCGCTGGTGCCCACAACGATATGGCCGCAGTTACGGCACTCCCATACCTTGACCTCGCTCTTTTCAAACACCTGCATGGTCTCGAGATTGTGTAACAGCGCGCGGTATCTCTCCTCGTGATGCTTCTCGATCGCCGCCACCAGACGGAATTTTTTTGCCAGCTCCGGAAATCCTTCCTTTTCCGCAGTCACGGCAAAACCTTCATACATGTCCGTCCACTCATAATTCTCCCCGTCCGCAGCCGCCTTCAGGTTTTCCGCCGTATCGTGGATACCCTGCAGCTCCTTCAGCCACATTTTGGCGTGTTCTTTCTCATTGTCGGCCGTCTTTAAAAAGATGGCAGACATCTGTTCATATCCTTCCTTTTTTGCGACGGAGGCAAAGTAGGTATACTTGTTGCGCGCCTGAGATTCTCCGGCAAAAGCCGCCTCCAGATTTTTTTCCGTCTGAGTTCCCGCGTATTTGCTCATAACATCCTCCTTGTCCTTTTTGCAGCCAATCGTTACCGGAAAGGCCTTACTCGGTAAATTTATCTACGATGTCGCTGATCGCCTGAGAGTTGTCCTGATTAGCCTTTCCGACACTCTCCAGCTTTTCAGCCGTCGTGTTGGTGCGCTCGATCTTGTCTACGATATCGTTTACGCCGACTTCGTTCTCACTGGATGCAGACCGGATGACCTCTATATGTTCGCGGATGCTGGCGACGGAAGCCACAAAGCCGTTGGAAGTCTCCTGAATCTCTCCGATCGCCTCTCTGATATCTTCCACAGATCCGCCATATTCGTTTGCAATGCCCACAAAATCCTTGAACTTACCGGCCACATCCGTCTCCATGAAGCGGATGATGTCATCCACACAGTCCTGAACATTCCTGATATTGGTATTGATCTCGCCGCAGATATCGGAAATCTGCATTGCCGTGCTGGAAGAATTGGACGCCAGCGTTCCGATCTCCTGCGCCACCACCGCAAAACCTCTTCCCTGTTCGCCCGCCCGCGCCGCTTCGATGGAAGCGTTCAGGGAGAGCAGGTTGGTCTGGTTGGCAATTTCCAGGATCTGCTGCGCCATGTCGTTGATCCGCGTGAGGGATTGCAGATTGACCATGGCGTCTTCCACGTTTTTCCGGTTTTCCTTGATCTTTGCGTCCGTCTCATGCAGAGTGCTCTCCGCCATATTTTTCATGGTCGATGCCGTATGGATCAGCTGGTTGCTCTTATCGTCGCCGGCCTTGACCTTCTCTTCCACGGTATCCACCATCTCGGCGATCCTGGTGACCTCATCCACAACGCTGGCAATCGCCTCGTTGGTGGTCGTAATGCTCGCGGCCAGCTGCTGGGTAGTCGCGGAATTGTCTCCCACATATTCGATCAGCGTATGCGCCGCATCGCTCATCCGGTTTGTGGAATCTCCCAGAGACTCGGTACAGCCGCGCAGCGTGGACACAATACTCCGAAGAGTGCCGTAAAGAGAATCCATGGCGGTGGCAATCTTGCCCGTCTCGCTGGTCCCTCCTACATAACGCTTGATCTCCTCAGGAGTCCGCAGTTCCAGATTCTTCAGTCTGCCGATCGCATGCTCTACATTTTCCAGCGGCTTTACGCATATCTTCACGGAAATAAAGGACAGCACGGAAATCAGAATGAACGCGCCGACGCAGACAACCGCAAGGATATTGCGGCTGTGGGTCGCCGTCCCGTAGATTTCACCTTCCGAATCGCTGAGGATCACGGCCCACTGCCGATCCGGCAGATACTGATACATGGCGATGGATTTCACGCCGTTTTCATCCTTGTATTCTATGTCGCCCACCAGTGCGGAAGGATCCGCGTTGATCCTGTCGATGACCTGCAAAAGCATTTCATTCTCTATCGGCGTGGCCATCAGGGATTCATCCTCGTCAAAGATATGCGTCGCGGTGGCCGTATTGATCATATAGTTTCTCGCGTTTTCCAGTCCTTCCACGCTGAGCTGGTCCAGAATCGCCGCCAGGCTTGTGGCAAACTGTGCGCCGCCCACATAGCCGAGGATTTTGCCGTTTTCATCGTGCACAGGCGCGTACAGCGACAGCGCCAGCTGCTGGGATGCCGGAGAAACGATGATGCCGGTATTGTACATGTCGCCGGCAGCCGTCATGGCGTCCTGAAGCTGTTTGAGCGGATCGCCCTCGCGGGTGCGGATCCCCACCACCGCAGGATTGGCGTGGGTAAGCACATGCGTATCCCACTCCGCTATGTAAATGCCTTCCCAGCCGTTGAGTCCGGCATAAAAACTTTCCGTGTACGCCTGAGCCTGACTTGTCAGCGAAGCGTCCGTCGGTTTCTTTAACAGTTCCGCCACCACAGGCGCCTTGCCGTAGGCGATCAGCAGCTTCTCCGCCTGGTCCACATACTGCTCGACAACCTCTGCCCTGGCATCCAGAGACGTCTCCATGTTGTTCATTGCCGTTTCTTTCATGGCAGCCGTCATATTATTGCTTGCCACCAAAAAAAGAAGCAGAATGCACACCGCCGAAACACAGGAGACAACGGCAGTGATCACCGTACTCATTTTTCTGTTTTTCATTATACTCCTCCTTCTTATGCTTCCGATCCCGTAAGCCGGATCCGCCCGAAAAAGGCCCCCCGCCTTACGGGAGTCATTATAACACACCCCGACAAAATTTCACAGTCCATTTTTTCATATTAGCAAAATCCGATCATAACTTCACAACAAATGATTAGTTTTTCGGAAGCAGCAGCGTGACGCTCTCGATCTCCTCCGTAAACGGGAACATATCCACCGCTCCGGCGCGCGCCACCCGATACTCCTGCGTCAGCAGCTTCAGATCTCTCGTCAGCGTCTCTGGGTTGCAGGAGATATAGACGATCCGTCCTGGCCGCGTCTGCAGAAGGGCGTCCATAAATTCGGGACTGCTGCCGCTTCTGGGGGGATCCATGAAAAGCACTTCCGGGCGCTCGCCCTCTTCCGCCATCTGCCGCAGAAACCTGCCCGCGTCATTCTGATAAAACCGGATCCGATCCACCCCGTTGCGGCGGGCATTGCTTCTGGCGTCCCTCACCGCGCCGGCGTTCCGTTCCACGCCGATCACACTGCCGGCGCTGCCGGCCGCGATCAGGCCGATGGTCCCCGTGCCGCAGTAAGCGTCCACCACTCTTTCTGTCCCCGTCAGCGCGGCATACTCCATCGCTTTGGCGTAAAGCTTCTCCGTCTGCACGGGATTTACCTGATAGAACGACCCCGGAGAAATCCGGAAGACTCTCCCACAGATCTCGTCCTCAATATATCCTTTCCCATAGAGCACCTGCTCCCGGCTTCCCAGCACCATACCGGTTTTTCTGTCGTTCACATTGAGCACAACGGATGTGATCCCGGGATGCCGCCTTACCAGCTCCTTCACAAAATTGTTTTTGGACGGCAGAACAGGCGACGTCAGCACCAGCACTACCAGAATCTGGCCAGTGGCATGCCCCACCCGCACCAGCACATGGCGCAGAAGCCCGCATCCGGTATCATCGTTGTACGGTCGGATCTTAAAGGATTTCAGCATCTCTCTTATGGTTACGATGATGGCGTCCGCAGTTTCATTTTCGATCAGGCAGCTGTCAACGGGAACGATACGCCGGCTCTTCTCTTCATATATGCCGGAGATGGGATTATGGCGCTTATCCTCCCCGAACGCCGCGTGGACTTTACACCGGTAATGCAGCGGAGATTCCATCCCGATAATCGCTTCCGTTCTGCAGAAGGGCTCCATCCATTTCCGGAAGCGGGCCGCCTTTACAGACAGCTGTTCCCGGTAAGACCCGCCGCCCCAGCGGCATCCGCCGCATTTCGACAGAACCGGGCATATAGGGCCGTCCTGATTTTTCTTCGGTCTGATATCCCTGTCCGCTTTCCCGTTCATCCTTCTCTCCCCACAGACAACCGTCTCCAACGAAAAAGTTGACAGGTTTCCTCCGCCTGTCAACTTCCGCTTCATTCCTTTAAATTTCAAACATTGCCATGCTGTCGTCCAGTTTGTGGGAAATTCCCTTCAGCGCTCCCGCATTCTCGGTAATCTCGTTGACGATATCGCTGATCATGGTAACGGACGCCGACGTTTCCTGAGAACTTGCGGCGTTCTCCTGTGCGATTGCGGACAGGTTCTGAACCGTATCCACCACGCTTCCCCGCGCTTCGTTGATCTGGCTGGTTTTCTCCACTACGTCCTCGATGCCGGCAAGCGATTCGTCCACATCCTGCAGAAGGTTCATAACCTGATTGTTCGTGTTGGCAACATTCTCGCTCTGACGGTCGATAATCTCCTTCACCTCACCCATGGTGACCACCGATTTGTCCGAATCCGCAATCAGAGAAAGGATGATATTCTCAATCTGTTTTGCGGATTCATTCGACTGCTCGGCAAGTTTCTGGATCTGCGAAGCGACCACCGCAAATCCTCTTCCCTGTTCGCCCGCCCGCGCCGCTTCGATGGACGCGTTTAACGACAGCAGGTTCGTCTCCTCCGCGATATTGGTGATGAGCACCGTGGCGTCTTTGATCCGCTGGGCAGATTCGTTCGTCACGTTCGTCTGCTCAAAGACAATATGAATGGCTTCGCTCGTCTTTTCGTTGGTTGCCTGCAGTTCATGCAGCGCCTGCAGCGTGGCTTCGCCCCGGGATTTCATGGATCTTGCGCTCGTTTTCAGAAGATCCAGCTTCTCCACCGTCTCTTCTATCATATTGCCCATCATGATAATATTCTCGGTAGCGTCCTGCGTCTCCTGAGCCTGACTGCTCGCGCCGGTTGCGATATCTTCCACAGCCTTTTCCATCTGCTCAACATGACGGCTGGTATCCTCAGTCTTCTCGTTCAGATGCTTCGACGCATCCAGCAGGGTATTGCTGTCGTCTCTTATATCCGAAATGATATCCGTCAGATTGGATTTCAGCTTGTTGATCGCGCGGCTGATGTCGCCGATCTCATCCCTGCTCTGAAGCTGTGTCTCGCTGAGCTGCACATTCAGTTTCCCTTCAGAGATTCTGGAGAGCATATTCACACCCTCCGAGATGTTTCTGACCATTTTGCTGACGATCAGGATAATCAGGATCACGCATACGATCACAACCAATATGACAATGCCCAGAATCAGATAGGTAATGCTCCTGATCTGCGCCCTTGCGTCCTCCTGCGCCATGCCGGCGAACACCATACCCACAATGTTTCCGTCGTTGTCCGTCAGCGGCACATAGTACCCAAAATAATCCTGTCCGACCACAACCACATCCGTTGCAAAATAATCCGATCCCTTTTTCAGCACGGTATCGACGATGGCTTCACCCGCCTGCGTCCGCAGCACGCGCTTCCCGTTCTCATCCAGCACCGACGTCATATAACGGGTGTCGCCGAAAAATACCGTGATATCCGTGTCGGCTTTTTTTCGCAGTTCATCCGCCAGCTTCGTATGCTGCGTAATGTTGTAATCGCCTTTATACAGTTCGTCGTTTTCGTCAAGATAAAACTCTCCGTCGAGATCCTCCAAAGAGTCCAGAACCGATACGGCTGCACTCCGGAGTCCGTTCTCAATGGAGGCAGTCAGCACTTCGTTGATTCTTCTGTTGCTCACCCACAGAATAATCACGCCCAACAGTACGATCGGAGTAATGGAAATCAGCAAAATCTTCTGTTTCAGCTTCACGTTTTTTACCTCTTTTCCCTTTTTATGTACAGAACAGATCAGTTGACCTCATTATAAGATAAATTTCCGGCAATGTCCATAACAACTTTTTTGATGTGACAGTGGCTTTTTGATGTGACAGTTGTTTTTTGATGTAAACAGTTTGGCCGGCAGCCATGTTCAGGGGAAAAATCGTGCTCGCATGAATTTTTCGCCGAATACGGCTGCCGAGGGAGCGCCATTTCATGAGCAAAGGCAGGCGCGCGGCGCCGGACAGCGCGTCAGCGCAGCTTTGCGAATGGCGCGGGCCAAACTGCACCCTTTTATTTAATTGAAAAATCTGTTAAAATGTGTTACATTAAATGCAAAAATAATATATACTTCTAACTGTAAAGGGTACTGCCCGTGAAGCAAGCGGTTAGTCCAATTGAATCAGAAAAATCATTAAGATTATAACCGCATCAGATTGGAGCCTGGGCGGTTATTTTCGTTTACCGATCTGATAGAACAAACCGGCGATTGCTGTAAGCATTATCACAAATTGTAAAATTTGATCTAAAGACATAACTGCAATCCCCTCCTTTACTTCAATATATCTCACAAGGGAGATTATCTATGTAAACGGAGGGTATCAGTCTCTCCGAAAGAAGGACTAACTGTGATGCAATTGAAAAAGAAGTCCGGATCCCTGTTTTTCAAGGTTTTCCGGACTTCTCTCTGTATCGGAGTGGCGGGATTCGAACTCGCGACCTCCGCCTCCCTAAGACGGCGCTCTAACCAAGCTGAGCCACACCCCGTGACACGTTTACCATTATAACGCGGCACAGGCCAAAAAGCAATCCCTTTTTTAAAAAAGTTTCACAACGCCCCAAAATTCCCCTAAATCCCCTTGATGACAAACCGAAATTCCAGCCGTCTGTCCGCGGGCAGCAGATACTCTTCATGCACCCTCGACCACCAGCTGTCGTCCCCGCCGACGCCCATCTGGGCAAGGGACGCTCTGACCACAGTGTAATGCACCTGCGGCAGTTCATAGATATGAGCCGCGTTTTCCAGCTCGTGCGGCGTGTAGGGAAGCACGCAAAAGGACATCCCGTCTCCGGCAAAGAGCAGTCCCCTTCCCCTTTCGTCCGTCACCCTGGCGTAGCGCACTTCCGTCTTGTTCCCGCATTCCTGCGGCACCAGATATCGGGCCAGATTGTCCCTGACCCTGTTTCGGTACAGCCCCAGCTTCGCCCCCTGTTTCCTGTCCGCGTAAGTTTCCGCCGGGCCGTTTCCGTACCACTCCACATTTTCAAAATCCGCATCCATCTTAAAAAGCATGCCGAATTCCGGCATATCCCCCAGTCCCTCCACGGGATCGAAGGTCAGCGTAACCGCCACGGACCCGTCGCCGTACACCTGATAAGTCACGCCGCAGCTTCCCTGGGGTCTGGTCGGCAGAAGGTAGCGATAAGCCAGCGTCACGGTGCCGTCACCTTCCTCCACTCTGGGGTTAGGTCCTTCCACACCTCTTCCCGTCACATAAAGGCTGGCAAGCTTCCACTGCCCGTACCGTCCCGGCATATCGTTTCCCCTGTCGTTATCCACGGGAGCCCGCCAGAAATTCGGCATAGGGACGGTTTTCAGCATCTCCTTTCCCCCGTACCGATAAGAAACCAGCCCGCTTCCTCCAAACAGCGCTTCAAAGCCCTCCCCTCTCACGCCAATATTGTATGTGCCATGGATCACCTGGAAAGGACGCCTGCGCAGAAGCGGCACATCCGAGATAAGCCCTTCCGTCCTTTTAAACACGCCCTGCCCGAACGCCACTTCATGGCCGGCCGCAGCCCATGCCGTATCCTTCTTCAGGCGGAAGGATACCGTCACCGCGTACTCGCCCGGCGCCTGCGGCAGTCTTGCCGGGTTTTCATACGCCGCCCTTTCCCCGGGTTCCACACAGGTTTCCAGCCTGAACTCCCGGATCCTTCTCCCTTCCTTTTCCAGCAGGACCGTACAGTCGAAGGCGTCTGTGTTCACAAACAGATTCCTGTTTGTAACTGTGATCGTCTCCTCCGTCACTTCCGCGACAATGCTCCGGTAATTGTATTTTACCTCCTGCATCTTGGGCGAAGCGCTCCGGTCCCCGCCGTATACAATACCGTCGCCGCTGAAATTTCCGTCGTTCGGTCTGTCGTCAAAATCTCCGCCGTACGCCTGAAATCTTCTGCCGTATCTGTCTTTTTTTGTGAGAGACTGATCCACATAATCCCAGATAAAGCCGCCCTGATACAAAGGTTCCGTCTCCGCCAGATCCGTATATTTATGCATCGCTCCGCAGGAGTTTCCCATGGCGTGCATATACTCGCAGCAGATAAACGGTTTGCTCCGGTCTTTTTGCAGCCATTCCGCGATCGTGTCCGCATGTGTATACATCTGGCTCTCCACATCGCTGGTATCGGGATACCTCCTGTCGTGGAAGATTCCCTCATACTGTACGATGCGCCCCGGATCCTGTTCATGGAAAAACAGAGACATGTCGTGTATGTTCTTTCCCCCGTAGGCCTCGTTTCCGCAGGACCAGATGAGAATGGAGGAATGATTCTTGTCGCGCTGATACATGGAATTCGCCCGGTCCAGAAGAATGGCGTTCCACTCCGGCCGGTCCCCCGGCACCACGGCGGAACGGTCCCTCTCTCCCCGCGTCACAGGATCCCAAGAGCCGTGGGATTCCAGATTACACTCGTCTATCACATAGAGCCCCAGCCGGTCGCAGAGCTGATAGAATCTGGAATCGTTGGGGTAATGGCAGGTGCGGACCGCATTGATATTGTTCTGCTTCATGGTCACAAGATCCTTCCAGAGTTCCGCTTCTATCGGCACTCTGCCTGTAAGAGAGCTGAACTCATGCCGGTTCACGCCCCTGAACACAATTCTCTTCCCGTTCAACTTCATCAGTCCGTCTTCGATCCCGAACCGCCTGAATCCCACGGATTGGGGAATGATCTCCTGCAGACATCCTGCCCGGTCGCAGATCTCCAGCACCAGTTTATAAAGGTGGGGCATCTCCGCGCTCCACAAAAGCGGTTTCTCCACCGGGATCACAAAACGGCTCTCCCGCCGCAACAATCCCTCAACCTGCGCCACCTCCACACAGGCGTCCACCTGTCCGGGGCAGGCGTCGTACTCCATGCCAAACCGGAAACTGCGTTCCTCCCGCAGAAGCTTCAGCCGGATTCTCCCCTCCGCGGAAGCCTTCACGTCAACCGTCAGCTCCGCTCCGTCAAACGCATCGTTCAACAGTGTCCGCACTTTCAGGTCCCATACATGAACTTTCGGCACGGAAAACAGATATACGTCCCGGAAAATGCCGGAAAACCGAAAGAAATCCTGATCCTCGCACCAGCTTCCGCCACACCATTTAAAGACCTGTACCGCAAGCTTGTTTTCCCCTTCCCTCAGATAAGGCGTAAGTTCAAATTCCGAAGGGGTAAAGGTATCCTCCGCATACCCCACATACGCGCCGTTGCACCAGAGCGCCATGGCGCTCTCCACGCCCTGAAAGGAAAGATACACCGGACCGCCCCGCATGCTCTCCGGCACCCGGAAATACCGTACATATTCCGCCACGGGATTAAAATATTCCGGAATGTCCCCCGGCTCTATCTCATCATGACCGTCCCATGGATACTGCACGTTGGCATACTGCGGCCGGTCATAGCCCTCCATCTGGATATGAGCCGGCACGCGGATCTCGTCCCAGCCGCTGCAGTCGTATTCAGGCGCCTGAAACCCTTTCACCGCGGAACCGTAATTCGGCGCATAGGAAAATTTCCAAAGCCCGTTCAAAGAATACCGGAAAACGCTCTCTCCGGCAAGTTCCTCCGCCCCGTCCGCATACCACTTATGGTCGGAATGGGCGTCCATCCTGTTATCCCGAAAAAACTCAGGATCACGGACCCTTCCGTAATCAAACTCCTTCATCCCGTTTCCTCCCGCTCTCACCGCCCGGTGACATCCGCGACCTTCCCGCTTCCGGCCCGGCCGCCTGCATTCCGGCCATTTGTTTTCCGGCCGTCTGTTTCCCGGCTCTCGTTTCCCCTCAGTCCGTCAAAGCCCGTCTTTCGTCTCCAGCAGCTCCACCAGATACTCCCAGACACGCCGCGCGGACGAAACGCTCAACGTCTCTTCGGTGGTATGAATCTGATGCATCTGCGGCCCCATGGACACGCAGTCAAGATCCCGGATCTTGCTTCCCAGAATTCCGCACTCCAGCCCCGCATGGATGGCTTCTACCCTGGGTTTGTGTCCGTATCTTTTCTCATACACCGCTATCATTTTTTCCCGCAGGGGCGAATCCTTCCGATATTTCCATCCGGGATAATCCCCGCTGAAAACCGTCTCCCCTCCTGCCAGCTGCGTCACTGCCCGCAGCTTTTCCATCAGCGCCCGCTTTGCGCTCTCCACACTGCTTCGGACGGAAAACCCAGCCTGCAGGTCTGCGCTCTCCCGCCCTGAACCAATTCCATTCAGCTTCAGAATCCCCAGATTCAGGGATGTCTCCACCAAACCCGGCATATCGGCGCTCATGGCCTGAACGCCGTTTGGCAGAGCCCAGAGAAACGCCGCTGCCCGGCCGGTATCCTCCGGCGTGATACAGGCAGTCTGTCTGAGCCCCTTTTCCTTTACCTGAAGACAGACGCCGGGATCCTTCTCTGAAAGTTCCTCCCTGAGCTCTGCCGCCGTCCCGCCTGCGATCTCTCTGAAAAGTTCCAGATCTTCTGTCTCCACCAGCACTTCCGCTTTCGTCTCCCGGGGGATGGCATTGTCCGCAAGTCCCCCTTCCAGCCCGCAGAGTCTTACGGGCATCTTCCCGGTCAGATTGCACAGCAGCCTGCCCATCAGACAGTTGGAATTTCCCCTTTCCCTGTGAATCTCTCCGCCGGAATGACCGCCCTGCAGACCGCCGAGAGTCATTTCCACAAGCATTCCCTTTTTCTCTTCCACAGCCAGCCTCAGCCTGCAGTCTGCTCTCGCGCCCCCTGCGCAGCTTGTGAGAAAGATTCCCTCATCCTCGGAATCCAGATTGATCATCCGGCTTCCTGTCAGCAGGGACAGATCGATGGCTCTGGCGCCGTCCATCCCCACCTCTTCGTCCACGGTAATCACCATCTCAAGCTTGGGATGTCTTACGGAGTCGGAGTCCAAAAGCGCCAGCATATATGCCACCGCAATACCGTCGTCGCCGCCCAGACTGGTGCCTTCCGCCCGGATCTCGTCTCCCCTCACAGCCACCCGGAGCCCTTCTGTTTTCATATCAATGTCGCAGTCCGGTTTTTTTACCGCCACCATGTCCATATGTCCCTGCAGGATCACAGGCGGCTCCTTTTCGTACCCCGGCGTCGCTTCTTTTACAATGATCACGTTCTTCCATTGATCCTGAACATAAAACAATCCCCGTCGCCTGGCAAAGTCCGCAAGGTAATCGCTGATTCGCTCAACGTTGCCCGAACCATGCGGAATCTTCGTAATCTCTTCAAAGTAATGAAACACGCTCTTCGGTTCCAGTTCTGACAAAACTCCCATTTGCATCAAGTATCCTCTTCTTTCACCGCGCATCCGTCAGACCATCCGTCTTACGTCCGCTTACGCTTTTTTGCGTCAGGCGTCCATCGCTCTGCGTCCCCGCGATACCCTGACAAAAACAGCATATCATGTTTTCAAAGTGCCCGCAATCGGAAGTTGCCGTTCGTATGATCCCTTATGTCCTTAAATTTCCAGTTCTCTTTTCAAATTTCCCTTTTATCATTCTCACGATCTTCGATCCGGCAGATAGTATCCGTCCCAATCTCGCCGCTATCTATACCGTGCATCTTGAGAAGCTGCAACAGATGATCCCGCTCTGCGACGGCTTGTTCCTCCCTGGCAACGGCCTGATCCCGCTCCGCGACGGCCTGATCCCGTTCCAGAGTGGTCTTCTGAAGAAGCGCCTCCCGCCCTGCGGTGCGGCGGTAATAGTCCTCCCGGGCTTCGCACATCTGCCGGATCTTTTCGTCCTGCGTCAACTGGCGCACTGTGACAACGGCTTCCTGTAGATTGAGATCGGTTTTTGCAAGCATTTTCAATTCCTCCCATGTAGCGGCCCTGAAAAAGGCGGCCCAGCGGTGAAGTCCATGGTATCGGTCTTCTCTGGTGGCAAGATGTATCTGAGTTAAGTCTAACACAGACAGCCGAAGTTTGTCACTATATATTTTATGATTTTTGATATTTGTCATGTAGTAATTGGCAAAGAATTCCGGGCTTTCCGAAAACAGCGTAAAGTTCAGCAGTCCGATCTGGATGGCGGAACGGATATCCTCATAGTTCTGGCCGCGGTTTAAATTGTCAAAGGCGCGGCACAGGTAACAGAGGGACCGCTCGGGCCAGTTCCCCTCGTTGACCACCTGCATCTCCAGATTGATGACGGTATGTCCGTTGAGACAGACCTTGATGTCAAGGATGCAGGTTTTATCGTCCATGTCCTCGCCCAGTTCGATGGGGTTGGAGATTGCGACGGAGGTCACGTCGTCGGCGTCAAGATACAGGAGGGAGCAGATGAGGGCGCTCAGGACCCTGTTGTTGCGCTGCATCAGGGCGCGAAAGAGGTAATCATTTGTCATGGGGACGGGAAGGGGCCCCCGGGAATTGGAAAGGATGTCCAAGGAAACGGAAGAAAGATAATGAGATTTGTTGTCCATAAGAAAAGCTCCTTTAGAAGATGATAGCAGCGCTGGGAAAAAGCCGGGATGGCATAACGGGCTGCGAAAATGGCTCTCTGCCGACGCTGACTTTTCGGAGCAGTCGGCAGTTACGGTAACAGGAAAAACAGATAGGCCGATACGGCGGAAACCGTCATGACAGACAGATACGATCAGCCGGACACAATCAAGCAATCAGGAAAACATCAGGATCCCACAAGAATATACAACGAAAAAAAGAACTGCCTGAATGTCAGATATGATGTTATGATAAAACAGACAGATAAAAATGTCAAGAAAATCCAGTTGCTCTGCCTGAAAATCCTTCTTTCTGTTCCAAAGCATAATATATTGGTTCAGATGAATCGTGGGATTGGGGTCATATTGCAGGCCGCATATATCCGATACAATTCTTTCTATACTGTCATCGCTCTTGTGCAGCAGGTGCTGACTTTCCAAAATAACGTTGCGCATGACGTCCATATCAGGATTTACATGACTCATAAAATAAACTCCGCTTTCAGCAAATTCAAAACTTCATTCTCATCAAACAGTTTTTACCCTTTCAGGCCGCGTGACTGTCTGTCCATATCTTCGATAACAATATCATGGATCTCGCCCAGAGAAGCGCAATATTCAAGAACTTTCCACGGCTCATTGGTATGAAAATGGATCTTGATCAAATTTTCATCTCCAACCGCTAACAGGCAGTCTCCGCTGAAGTTGTCCGTAAAATAATCGCCGATCTCATCTTCATCCAGCCCATTGCCTTCGATAAGTAATTGTGTGTCGTACTTAAATTCTAACATCTGATTTCCCTCCATACGCTCCGTTTTTTCTTTTGAGTATATCAAAAACACCCCCGACTTTCAAGACAACGGTGACAGTTCAACCGCGCCATTCGTAAAGCCGCGCTTACGCGCTGTCCGGCGCCGCGCGCCTGCCTTTGCTCATGAAAAGCTGCCGATTGAACTGTTACAGCAAAAAATACGCCGTTTGAAAAAATAATGCTGGAAATACTACGGCGGATGTGCTATAGTAGAAAAGTAAGTGATGCGGCGCCTTATCAGGCGGTACGCCGTGCAGATATGGTTCATCGGTAGAACGCTAGCTTCCCAAGCTGGAAAGGCGGGTTCGACTCCCGTTATCTGCTTTGATCCGGTTCGTGCATAAATTTTCTGCGGACGGATACACTGTATTGTGTCAGTGAAAAAATCATAATCCTCGATAGCTCAATGGTAGAGCACTCGGCTGTTAACCGAGTTGTTGCAGGTTCGAGCCCTGCTCGGGGAGTTCACACGTCGCAGGAGCGGCAGCTGCAAAGCCCGTAAACCATCGGTTTGCGGGCTTTGCGTTTAAAAACAAGCGCCCGCCCTGTCTCTCCGAACAGGAATGGGACGCTTGCGTTATTCATTCATAATCTTAATTTTGACTATTTCATTACAAAATGGATCTCAGGATATGCACGCTTTACACACTCGATCCACCCATCCGTCCAGCCATCTCCCAAATATACGGTTTCCAGGCTGCTGCAGCCCCAAAATATATACTCCACAGACTCCACGCCGCTTGTGTCAAAGCCGCTCAAATCCAGCTCTTTCAGGCTGCTGCAACCGAAAAACATACTGCTCATATCCGTCACGCCGCTTGTGTCAAAGTCGTTCAGATCCAGTTCTTTCAGATTGCTGCAGTTTTCAAACATGCTATGCATACTGGTCACACCGCTTGTGTCAAAACTGCTCAGATCCAGCTTCTCCAGGCTGCTGCAGCCACCAAACATAGCTTCCATATCCGTCACGCTGCTCTTATTAAAACTGCTCAGATCCAGTTCTTCCAGGCTGCTGCAGTTTTGAAACATCCCCCTCATACCCGTCACGCCGCTTGTGTCAAAGCTGCTCAGATCCAATTTTTTCAGGCCGCTGCAGTCCAAAAACATATATCTCATAGTCTCCACGCTGCTTGTGTCAAAGCCGCTCAGATCCAGCTCTTTCAGGCTGCTGCAACGGTCAAACATACTACTCATATCCGTCACGCCGCTCGTGTCAAAGCCGCTCAGATCCAGTTCTTTCAGGCCGCTGCAGCCTTCAAACATACTACTCATGGCCGTCACGCTGCTTGTGTCAAAGCTGCTCAGGTCCAGCTCTTCCAAGCTGCTGCAGCGGGCAAACATACCATTCATATCCGTCACGCCGCTCGTATCAAAGCTGCTCAGATCCAGTTCTTTCAGGCTGCTGCAGCCTTCAAACATACTACTCATAGCCTTCACGCTGCTTGTGTCAAAGCTGCTCAGATCCAGCTCTTCCAAGCCGCTGCAGCGGGCGAACATAACATTCATATCCATCACGCCGCTCGTGTCAAAGCCGCTCAGATTCAGCTCTTTCAGGCCGCTGCAGCCTTCAAACATACTACTCATAGCTGTCACGCTGCTTGTGTCAAAGCTGCTCAGGTCCAGCTCTTTCAGGCTGTTACAGCCGTAAAACATCCATCCCATACCCTCCACGCCGCTTGTGTCAAAGCTGCTCAGATCCAGTTCTTTCAGGCCGGCACAGTCCCTAAACATACTATTCATAGAGTACACACTGCTCGTATCAAAGCTGCTCAAATCCAGCTCTTTCAGGCTGCCGCAATGGTCAAACATACTATTCATATTCTTCACGCCGCTCGTATCAAAGCTGCTCAGATTCAGCTCTTTCAGGCTGGCGCAGTCCCTAAACATACCCAACATATCATACTCCACACTGCTTGTGTCAAAATTGCTCAGATCCAGCTCTTCCAGGCTGCTGCAGCCCGAAAACATACTATTCATATCCGTCACGTTGCCTGTGTCAAAACTGCTCAGATCCAGCCCTTTCAGGCTGCTGCAGCCCGAAAACATATACTCCATAGACTCCACGTTTCTCGTGTCAAAGCCGCTCAGATCCAGCTCTTTCAGGCTGCTGCAGCCCGAAAACATCTCATGCATCCCCACCACGCTGCTTGTGTCAAAGCTGCTCAGATCCAACTCTTCCAGACGGCTGCAGTCGGAAAACATATGATACATATACATCGCGCTGCTCGTGTCAAAATCGCTCAAATCCAGTTCTTTCAGGCTGCTGCAGCGGTCAAACATATAACTCATATCCTTCACACTGCCTGTGTCAACACCGCTCAGATCCAGACTGGTTGCTCCTGACTGTCTGGCCGCATTAATTTTATCGGACAGCCCTCCCGAACTCGTCCGAAAGACAACGATCCCTACGACCGCAATGAAAACCACGATTCCCACCGCCGACGCCAGAATGATCCGGCGGCCCCGTTTCCCCGGCTTCTCTCCCTTTTTCCCTTTCTCCGTCGGCTCTTTTCCGGTCATATCCGCAGGATTTTCCGTCGTCTCAGCCATGCCTGCACTGTGCACCGCGTTCTCTTTGTTTTTCACTTTCGCATCTTCCTTTTCCCGCCTGTCCTTTTTCTGTTTTCCTTCCCACAGGATGGGATTCTTTTATTTTGCCCTCCCGAGGCCCTTTTGTCAACTGCCGTACGAAAGGCGTAGGCATAGTATCAGTTCCGCCCTGCCGCCGCCTTCCCGGCAGACCGTAAAGCAACGTCGGCACTTTGCGAGGTACTCTCGAGCCTAGTGCCCGTTACGTTGCGCGTCGAGCGCAAGCGTGTCTGCCGGGATGGCGGCGGCAGGGTGGAGCGTTACTTGCAAACATACCTCCTGAACCCCGGCAGACCGTAAAGCAACGTCGGCACTTGGCGAGGTACTCTCGAGCCTGGTGCCCGTTACGTTGCGCGTCGAGCGCAAGCGTGTCTGCCGGGATGACGGCGGCAGGACGGAGCATTAAAAACAGGGGAAGCCGCCTGCTGCGGTCTCCCCTGTCCAATGTTTCCCTTTTCGTTTTCTCACTTACTTTCTGATATCCTGCGCCACATCCTTCATGGAGAAGCTGATCCTTCCCATCTTGTCCTTGCCCAGGCAGACAACGGTGACGACGTCGCCCAACGTCAGCACATCTTCCACACGGTTGATCCTCTCCTTTGCGATCTTGGAGATATGAACCATTCCCTCCTTGCCCGGAGCAAACTCGATGAAAGCGCCGAACTCCTTGATGCTGACCACCTTTCCCTTGAAAATCTGGCCGGCCTCGAAATCGGTGACGATGATCTTTACCATCTCCTCCGCCTTCTCCATCATCTCCTTATCGGTGCCGCAGATGGATACGTTGCCGTCGTCCGTAATATCGATCTTTACGCCGGTGCGGGCGATAATCTCATTGATGGTCTTCCCTCTCTGGCCCACCACGTCGCCGATCTTCTCAGGATCGATCTGAACGGAAATGATCTTGGGCGCATACTGATTGACCTCAGGTCTGGGCGCTGCGATGGCAGGCTTCATGCAGTTTTCCATGATATACAGCCTTGCCTCGCGGCAGCGCGCGATGGCGCCCTCCACGATAGGTCTGGTCAGTCCGTGGATCTTGATATCCATCTGAATGGCGGTGATCCCCTCGGTAGTTCCGGTCACCTTGAAGTCCATGTCTCCGAAGAAATCTTCCAAGCCCTGAATGTCCGTGAGCAGTACGAAATCGTCGTCCGTATCTCCGGTCACAAGGCCGCAGGAAATGCCTGCCACCATCTTTTTGATGGGCACGCCCGCCGCCATCAGGGACATGCAGGAAGCGCAGGTAGACGCCATGGAAGTGGAACCGTTGGATTCAAAGGTCTCGGATACGGTCCGGATGGCGTAAGGGAACTCTTCCTCGCTGGGAAGCACGGGAATCAGCGCCCTCTCAGCAAGCGCGCCATGACCGATCTCCCGTCTTCCGGGTCCTCTGGAAGGTTTCGTCTCACCCACAGAGTAGGAGGGGAAATTGTAATGGTGCATGTATCTCTTACTTACCTCGTTCTCGTCAAGGCCGTCGATCTTCTGCTGCTCGGACAGGGGCGCCAGCGTGCAGACATTGCAGATCTGGGTCTGCCCGCGGGTGAACATGGCGGAACCGTGTACCCGGGGGATAATGTCAACTTCAGCCGCCAGAGGACGGATCTGGGTGATCTCACGGCCGTCGGGACGCTTGTGATCCTTTAAAATCATTTTGCGGACGGTCTTCTTCTCATACTGGTACACAGCCTCGCCCAGAACAGCCAGCCAGTCTTCCTTCTCGGCGAAGGCTTCCTCCAGCTTCTCGGTAATGACGCGGATGTTTTCCTCTCTCACCTGCTTTTCGTCGGTGAACACCGCCACTTCCATCTCCTCGGGCGGAACGATCCGCTTCATCTCGTCAAACATTTCCTGCGGAATGGCGCAGCTTGTGTACTCATGCTTTTTCTTGCCGACCTCGGCAACGATCCTGTCAATAAACGCGATAATGGTCTGATTGATCTCATGGGCCTTGTAGATGGCCTCGATCATCTTATCCTCCGGTACCTCGTTGGCGCCCGCCTCGATCATGATCACCTTCTCGCGGGTAGAGGCCACGGTCAGGTTCAGGTCTCCCTTCTTCCACTGCTCCTGGGAAGGATTTACGACCAGCTCTCCGTCGATCATGCCCATCTGGGTCATCGCGCAGGGTCCGTCAAAGGGAATATCGGAAATGCAGGTTGCGATAGCCGATCCGAGCATTGCCACCAGTTCGGGGCGGCATGCGGGATCCACGCTCATCACAAGGTTATTTAACGTCACATCGTTTCTGTAGTCCTTGGGAAACAGAGGGCGCATGGGCCTGTCGATCACACGGCTGGTAAGCACGGCGTTTTCGCTGGCCTTTCCCTCTCTCTTGTTGAATCCGCCGGGAATCTTTCCCACAGCGTAAAGCTTTTCCTCAAATTCCACGCTCAGAGGGAAGAAGTCGATTCCCTCCCTGGGCTTGTCCGACGCGGTAGCCGTGGACATTACCACCGTGTCGCCGTAGCGCATAAACGCGCAGCCGTTGGCCTGCTTTCCCACGCGGTTGATGTCAACCCTGAGAGTGCGTCCGGCCAGTTCCATTTCGTATGTCTGGTACATAGTTTCCTCCATTCCGCCGCTTTCCGCGGCATATTTATTGAGCAGGAACAGAAGAGACCGAAACTACTGAAAAGTACATGCGCCATTTTTATCCGCGCATACATTTTTCAGCGGTCTCGGGCTTTTCTTCTGCTCCGGGCTTTCAACTTCGGATACATAGATACACAACAAGCGGAGGCGCCGTAAGACGGCTGTCTCCGCTTTATGATGCGACTTATTTTCTCAGGCCGAGTTTGTCGATCAGGGAACGGTATCTCTCGATATCCTTCTTCTTCAGATACTCCAGCAGTCCTCTTCTCTGACCCACCATCTTCAGCATTCCTCTGCGGGAATGATGATCCTTGGGGTTGTCCTTCAGATGGTCGGTAAGCTCCTGGATCCTTGCGGTAAGCACCGCGACCTGTACCTCGGGCGAACCGGTATCGCCGGGCGTCCTCGCGTACTCGTTCATGATAGCTGTCTTTTTTTCCTTGGAAATCATTGTCTTCTCCTCCTGAATCTGAAAAAATCTTGTAACCGCCTGACACCAGGACCGGGTCGGAGTGTCCCAGATCTGAGTGCCGGCTGAAATAACCTTAAACAGAATACCATATTTTTATAATAATGTAAACAAAAATTTTTCACATCTCACAGGGAACGGCTCACAGGGAATACCGCCGTTCGGCTCCCGCCCGGTCAGTCGCGCAGCACCCTGACGTACTTCACGGGCGTCCGGTAATTGTACTTGCTGATCTTGATCCCGGTCTTCGGGCTGCTGGCGTGAATCACCTTGCCGCCGCCGATGTACAGCGCAACATGATTGATGTTCCCCTTGCTGTTGGAGTAAAACACCAGATCCCCGGGCTGAAGCTCCGACACGCTGATCTTTGTTCCTTCCTTTGCCTGAGACGCGGCGTGATGGGACAGCTTAACTCCAAACTTTTTGTAGACGGACATGGTAAAGCCGGAGCAGTCGGTTCCCTTTGTCAGGCTGCTTCCTCCGTATACATAGGGGTTTCCCAGAAACTGCTTCGCGTATTCCACAAGCTCTACCCGCACATCGCTTACGCCCTGACCGTAAAGGAGCTCCGACATGGTGATGGCCGTGTCCAGCTTTTCCTCCACCGTCACATACTCTGCGGAAATATACGCCTCTTCATCGTCGATGAGCACCTTTACCCAATCGCCCACCGTCTCCACATATTCCAGTTCCTCTCCCTTCGGCACCTGGGTCAGGACCGCGCTGTCCATACCCGCGCCGTCCCGCACGTTCAGGCCGTCCCCGTTGGAGATCGCCACGGTATGAACCAGCTCCGACGCCTTCACCTTCGCATCGGGGCCGGTGGTAAGATAATCAAGGCTGACATACCCGTCCACCTCGCCGGATTTAATATGGGCCCAGCCGTCCTCCGTCGTCTCCAGCACTTCGCAGGCGGAGTTTTTCGGCATCTTTCCCACCAGTTTTCCGTCCGTGGAGGGCAGGGCCCTCACATTCAGATTTCCGCTCTCCACATTGGCGATGCCGATATTGGTATAGCCCCATGACGCGCCTTTCGCTTCCTCCGCCGCCTGAATATATTCCTCTGTGGTGAGACTGGGCTCCAGAAAGGAAGCCACGCCCCCCGTCTGAAGGATCCCGCCCATGGAAGCAGATGCCTCCAGCGGTTCCCATGCCAGGAAAAACGCCAGTCCCGCCGATAACAAAGCCAGTTTTTTACTGTATTTTAAATGGTTCATCTGTATAATACCCTTTCCGGTTCAGGAGTCCCGCCGGCCGAAACCGCCGGCAGTATCAATTGGTTACAAACTTATTACAATTTTGTTACATCTCACTCCAAATTATACAAAGAAAGGGGATTTATGTCAATGGGTTGCGTAAAAAAAGCGAAATAAAATCAGAACCTCCTATTCCGCACCCTGCCGTTCCGCAAGATACAATCCTATCCGGCTCTCCAGATGATCGATCAACATCTCTTCCGTGATAACGCCGTTAAAATAATCTTCCAGTTCTTCCGAAAAAAGGTCGTTCAGTTCTTTTGGGAAATAACGATAGGGCCTCGCCTGACCGATCAGGTTCATCAGCGTCCCCCTGTCCCGGTCAACATCCATGTAATCCCCCAATTGTACAGACTCCCCTCCCGGGAGCATAAAATGCAGTTCCCCGTCCATGGACGTAATCTGCTCTTCCAGTAAATCCTTCCGCACACTTAAATGGTAATTGATGTCCTTCGCGGCCTTCGACTGTCCTTCGTAGGAGAGACAGAACTTCAGAAACGCGCAGGCCGCCGCTTTTTCCTCCTGTGACGCCGTCCTGCGGATGGCCAGAGGTTCGCTGCCCGCAATAAAATGGGCGGCTCCGTCTTTCGCGGGATAGCCGGCGTAAAAGACCCTGTCGCCGTACAGGATCCGGTACTTCGCAATATCCTCCGGCCTGCGGATCTCCACTTCATTACAGAGCGTCTTCCCGCCCGGGACGGTCTTCTCCGGATCCGTCCCGTCCGCTTTTTCAAAATAGTCCTCCGCCACCTTCAGAGCCTTTCGGAACCCGTCGCTGTCAAAATTCGTCGTCCCGCTTTCCGCATCCCAAAGATAGGTGTCCTCATAACCGTGGCTGAGATAACTGATCAGAAAAACAGTCCCGTATCCTTTTCCGCAGACATTGGAAACCGTCTCCAGTCCCGGCCTGTCTTCCACACACTGCAAAAAGGCGTCATAATCCCAGTTCTCCGGAACGTCGCCCGAAACGGCCAGCAGCGTCTTCAACGTAAAGTCCGTCACGACTCCATACAGGGTCCCGTTGATCTTCCCCGTTTCCATGACGGGAGCCACAAGTTCCTCCGTGATGCCAAGCTGCTCCATGACGGAATCCAACGGCTGCCAGAGGTTGGAAAGTTCCTCAAATCCCGTCAGGGCGGTATCCACCAGCACCGGCCCGTCCCCCGCCGTCAGCCGGGTCAGCAGCGCGGTCTCGTCATAGTCGCTCTTTAATTCAATATGACAGGCGGGATATCTCTTGTTAAACGCGGCGGCCATCGGCTCCATTGCCGATTTGCGAAAGGATGAGACCGCCACCACAACCTGGATGATATCCACTTCCTCCGTGGTGGGTTTCAGACACAGAAAGCCGGTGCCGTCGGTATCCCCGTAGATCAGCCGGATCTTTCCGTTTCCGTCGCTGCGCATGTCATAGATCTGGGGGTAATAAATGCCGTGGTTCATCCAAAGATACAGAAGCTCCGGATCTTCTCCCGACAGACTGCTCCGATAGACTCCCGTCAGATCTGCATACAGCAGGGTATTCTCGTCAAAAAGCGTATAGTAGCTGCCGCCGGACCCTTCTTCCGCGGGAGCGGGGGCGGCAAGCCGCTCCATCCGGCCTGTGTCCGCGTCAAGCGATTGCAGGACATTGCTCCACCTTCCGTCTCCTTCGCGGTTCAGGATCCAGACCGTAACGCGCCCGTCATAGACGGGAACCAGCTGACACCTCTCGATATTCCCGTCCAGACCGCACTCCGCAAGGGTTTCTCCCTCCGGGGAAAGAAGCCGGTACAGGTACCCTTCCGATCCCTTCAGCAGGAGATGGACCTTGCCCGAAGCATCCATCGCGAAATCCCTCAATGCATCGGATGCTGTCTGTATTTCCTCCCCGTCCAGAAACGCCAGCGGAATCTCCCTGATCTTTCGATGCTCTTCGTCCTGTTCCGAAAGATAATACCGGTACTTCCGGTTTTCACCCTCCCCCGTATCCTCTATCTTAAGGGCAAGGTAATGATCCGATCCCGCCTCCGGTTTTGCCTGCCAGATCTGGTCGTTGAGCTCAAAACGCGCTGAACTCTGCTCCCCGCTTTCGCAGGTGCAGGAAAGCTCGTCCCAGCTTGTTTCCCCGCTTTCAGGAGCAAACAGATGTTTCTTAAGCCTGTAAGCCCGGGAAGCTCCCAGAAAGATACTGCTTCCCCCTCCTGTCTCTCCTGACAATTCCCGGCTCTTTAACGGCAGATTGACCTCCGCGGTATAAGGATCCAGACTGTTGTCCTTTCCCTCGTATTCCGCGGCTGCCAGCGCGATCCTCCAATCGTCCGGATCCGTCGCCGTCTCCGGATCGTCCGTTTTACTCGAAAACCGCCCTTCTGTCTGCGTCCGGCCGGAAACGTCTCCGCTCCCCCTGCCGCAGGCCGCGGATCCCAGAAGGATCATTCCGCAGCAAAACCCTGCGCACAGCGCTCTTCCAAAACGGATATGCCCGAAAAATCTTTCGCTCATCGCTCTTTCCCCCGTCAAAGGTTCCCATATTCATAAAAACAGTATAATATCCGCCCTCCTGTTATATCAATACTCTCCGGCCCAAAACCCATTAAGAATCGTTTAAGATTTCTTTAACAATCATCAAACCTGCGAATGAAAAACGGCGCCGGCGGCAACGTCTTCCTCCAGCTGCGCCTTCAGCTTCTCCAGACTGTCAAATCTGCGCTCCGGTCTTCGGAAACTTAAAAAGCTCACCTCCACCTGTTCGCCGTAGATCTCCTTATCAAAACCGTAGAGATAGGATTCCACGCCCATGACCCTGTCCGCGGTGACGGTGGGCCTGTATCCCACATTGGTGACCGCGGGGTACATCTTTCCCCTGCAGCGGACTTTGGAATAATAAACCCCTCTCGGCGGCAGCAGCTTTGTGGGTTCCGGAAGGATGTTCAGGGTAGGGAACCCCAGCGTTCTTCCGATCCTGTTTCCCGCAGTCACCCTGCCCGCAAGCAGATACGGCATCCCGAGAAGCCGCTCCGCCAGCTCCATCTTTCCCGCTTCCACCTGTTCCCTGACCCGGGTGGAGCTGACCGGGCTCCCCTCCGCGCATACCTTTTCCACGATATCCACCGAAAACCCAAGCTCCGGAGCCAGCCTTTTCAGAAGCGCCGCGTCTCCCTTTCCCCCCTGTCCGAAGGAAAGATCGCTCCCGGCGGCAAGATACCGGACCTGCATCCGCTCTCCCAGCACCTGAGACGCAAAAATTTCCGGCGGCATGGCCGCCGTCTCCGCGGTCAGCGGAAATTCAATGAGGATATCCACCCCCATCCGCTCCAGAATCAGCTGCTTTTCCTGCCGGGTCGTAAGCTCCATGCCGTCCGACGTCCCGAACAACACTGCCGGGGCCGGGTCAAAGGTAAACACACAGGCCGCCAGCCCGTCCTTCCTGCGGGCCAGTATCTCGTCCAAAAGCCTTCTGTGGCCGATGTGCAGCCCGTCAAATTTACCCACGGCCGCCGCCGTTTCCTTCTCCAGATAAAAATCCGTCGTACCAGCTATGATCTCCAACTGCATCACTCTTTTCTGTCATAAGAACATCTTGACGGGCATGTAGGTCTTCTTTTCCCCGTCATAGGCGTAAATGCCCGCGAAACTCCCGTCCGCTCTGTAAAACCTTACCCGCCTGCCCGGCTCGTGCCGCACTTTTTCCGCGGTCGCCCCGGGCGCGATGGGATTGCCGTTTTCCAGAAGCGCGGCGCTCTCCAAAGACACATGAAGCGACGGGCAGTCCCCGAAAACGCTGTCCACCGGTTTAATCACTTCCGGGAGCGTGCCGTCCTCTTTTCTGCGCCGCAGGCTGTCCAGCGTATGCGCCTCATCCAGTCCGAAGCTGCCTGCCTTCGTGCGGCGGAGGCTTTTCATGACGCCGCCGCATGAAAGTCTCTCCCCAATATCGGCGCAGAGGGTCCTGATATAAGTTCCCTTCGTACACAGCGCCCGGAATTTCACCACGGGAAGCCGGCACTCCAGAATCTCCAGCTCCCGGATCGTGACGGCGCGGGGACGGCGCTCCACCTCTTTTCCCTCTCTCGCCAGCTCGTAAAGCTTCTTTCCGTTCACCTTCAGGGCGGAATACATGGGCGGGATCTGATCATAAGTCCCGACAAAGCTCTCGCAGACCCTTCGGACCTCCGCTTCCGGCGCCGTCACTTCTCTTTTGGACAGGATCCGTCCCGTGCCGTCCTGGGTATCCGTCTCCACGCCCAGCAAAAGCTCCGCCACATACTCCTTGTCCCTGTCCGTGAGCATGTCGCAGAGCTTTGTCGCGCTGCCGAGGCAGACCGGAAGTACGCCGGTGGCCTCCGGATCCAGCGTCCCCGTATGCCCGATCTTTCTCTGGCCGAAGATCCCCCTCAGCTTTGCCACAACGTCGTGGGAGGTATAGCCGGCGTCTTTGTCCACGATCAGAATTCCATTCGTCATTTATCCCTCCGCGCCCGGTCCCGCGCCGCGTTCAGCTGTTCCTCCACAGGCCGCGACAGATTGTTGACGCAGTCGTGGAACGTCCCTTTCATGTTGCAGCCCGCCGCTCTGGCGTGTCCGCCGCCGCCGAAAAGCGCCGCCACCTGCGCCGCGTTTACCTTTTCGCTGGTCCGCAGGCTGACTTTGTACTCCAAAACGCCTGTCTGGTACATAAATACGGCGCATTCCACCCCTTTGATATTGCGCAGCTGGTTTACGATTCCCTCCAGGTCGCTGGGCTTTGCATGATAAAAATTCAGGATTTTCGCGTCAAGCACGCTGACGATGCAGCGCCCGTCCAGGAAACGGATGCTTTCCATCAGGGCGCGGCCCATGATCTGAGTCTGCAGATAAGTCTTCTGGAAAAAAGTCTCCTGAATCAGTCTGGGAAAGTCAAAGCCGTAACCGATCAGTTTTGCCCCCTTCTCCATGGTCGCAGGCGTGGTGTTGGAATACTGAAAGACTCCTGTGTCGTGGATAATGCCGATATACAGAGCCATGGCGATATCGCGGTCCAGCCCGTCTTCCCCGATCAGGTCATAGAGCAGCTCGCAGGTCGATCCCACGGCCGGATCCAGATGATTTACGTCCCCGCTGCCGGTCTGTCTCAGATGATGGTCGATGTTAATGGTTTTCGCCGCCGCGCGGAAATATTTTTCCGCACCGCCCAGGCGCCCGGCGTCCGTGTCCAACGCAAAAAAGACGTCAAAGGGCTCCTCCTCCGGGAAGTCCGTGACAATCTCTTCAAATCCCTTTATCTCCCGGAAGATATCGGCGGGCGGCTCGAGAAACGCCGTTACCAATGTCTCCGGAAATTTTTTCTGCAGATACATTCTCAGCGCGAGAACGGCTCCCACGCAGTCCCCGTCGGGCCTTACGTGACCGCTGATGCCGATTCTCCCCGCTCCCCTGCATTCTTCCAGCAAATCCATCATATCTTTCCATCCCCTCCGGCGCTCATTCTCCGGTATGATTCCCACCGGCGGATTCCGCCCTGTTCCGGATGGCCTCGTTGTCCCGGGCCATGACTTCATCGATCTTTTTGGACATGGTTACCCCATACTCAATGGACTGATCCATCACAAAGAAAAGCTCTGGCGTATTTCTGAGATTCACCGTCCCGGCCAGTCTCCGCCGGATAAAGCCTTCGGCGCTCTGCAGGCCTTCCAGCGTATTCTTTCTGGCTTCCTCATCCCCGAGGACGCTGATCCGGACCTTACAGCTTTTCAGATCCGGCGCCACCTCCGCCTCTACGACGCTTGTCCAGGAGCTGATCCTTGGATCCTTGATCTCGCCGCGTATAATTTCCGCAAGCACGCGCCGGACTTCTCCGTTGATGCGAGTATTTTTTACACTGTTTTTCCTCATTGCTTCCTTCCCGTCCTGCTTCTTTTTTGTCGGATTCCGGTCTCCGGCCGCCGCGCGCCGGCTTTCGTCAGGAAACGGCAGGGGCGGCGGAATGTTCCCGCGGACCAGTCCGTCCTGCGGAAAGCATCTCCTCCGTCCCCGTCTGTTTTCTGCGACGCCGTGTAACCGGATAAAACCGCGCTTCCTTTCAATATGTCCCGGATCCCGAAGCCCTCGGCGCATCCGGTTCCCTATCTGGGCACTTCCTCCATGACGTACGCTTCGACCACATCCAGTTCCTGGATCTGGTCAAATCCCTCAAACACAAGGCCGCACTCAAATCCTTCCTTTACTTCCTTCACATCGTCCTTAAACCGCTTCAGGGACGCCAGCGCGCCGTCATAAATCTGCTCGCCGTCACGCGAGATCCTGATCTTGCATCCTCTCTGGAACACGCCGTCCGTCACATAGGAGCCGGCGATATTTCCGATCTGGGAAGCCCGGAAGATCTGTCTCACCTCGGCATGGCCGATCACCTTCTCTTCAAAGACAGGATCCAGCATCCCCTTCATTGCCGCTTCAATATCCTCGATGGCCTGATAGATCACCCTGTACAGTCTGATGTCCACGCCCTCGCGCTCCGCGGTGCTCTTCGCCGTGGCGTCCGGCCGCACGTTGAAGCCGATGATAATGGCGTTGGATGCGCTCGCCAGCGTCACATCCGACTCGTTGATGGCGCCGACGCCGCCGTGGATGCATTTCACCACGATCTCCTCGTTGGACAGCTTCACAAGCGACTGCTTCACCGCCTCCACGCTTCCCTGTACGTCCGCCTTCACGATCAGGTTCAGCTCCTTCAGATTGCCTTCCCGGATCTGGGAGAAGAGATCGTCCAGCGACATTCTGGAACGGGTCTCTTCCAGCTTTCTTTCCTTATTCTGGGCAAGGTAGGTATCCGCGTAGGATTTCGCCGTCTTATCGCTCTCATGGGCGAGAAAGACCTCTCCCGCGCCGGGCACGTCGTTCAGGCCCAGAATCTCCACAGGCATGGACGGTCCCGCTTCCTTCACCTTTCTTCCCTTGTCGTCGATCATGGCGCGGACCTTGCCGTGGCATGCGCCTGCGGAAATAAAATCGCCCACATGCAGCGTGCCCTTCTGTACCAGCACGGTGGCGACGGGGCCGCGTCCCCTGTCAAGCTCCGCCTCGATCACGAGTCCCCTCGCCCGACGTCCGGGATTGGCCTTCAGTTCCATGATATCCGCCGTCAGCAGAATGGTCTCCAGAAGCGTCTCTATTCCCTCTCCGGTCTTTGCGGACACGGGCACAAATTCCGTGCTGCCGCCCCAATCCGTGGCGATGAGCTCATATTCCGTCAGTTCCTGCTTCACGCGGTCAATATTGGCGGAGGGTTTGTCTATTTTGTTCACCGCCACCACGATCTCAATGCCCGCGGCCTTGGCGTGGTTGATGGCCTCTATGGTCTGAGGCATCACGCCGTCGTCCGCGGCGACAACAAGAATGGCAATATCCGTGGAATTCGCGCCGCGCATACGCATGGCGGTAAACGCTTCGTGTCCCGGCGTATCCAGGAATGTGATCATCCTCTCGCCCACGTTCACGGTATACGCCCCGATATGCTGCGTAATTCCCCCGGCCTCCCGGTCGATGACGTTTGTCTTGCGGATGGCATCCAGCAGAGACGTCTTGCCGTGGTCCACATGACCCATGACACAGATCACAGGAGGTCTCTCCACCATCGTGCTTACGTCTTCCTCTTCTTCCTTCAGAAGTTCTTCGATGACGTCAACCTTGACCTCTTTCTCGCAGAGGATCTCATACTCCATGGCAATGTTCTCCGCATCCTCATAGGAGATCTCCTGGTTCACGGTCACAACCTTTCCTTCCAGGAAAAGCTTTTTGACGATCACGGAAGGCTGAATCTTCATCTTTTCCGCCAGATCCTTGATGGTGATGGTCTCCGGCACCGTGATCACCTTGATGACTTCTTCCGCTGCTTCCTCTTTTTTCTTTTCCGGTCTGATAAACCGGCCGGGACGGGCCTTTGCCGCCTCGTCCTCCTCATAGATATGATCTTTTCTCGATCTCTTATCTCTCTCCTGATTGCTTGCGCGTCTCTTTTCATCCTCGCGGCGCTTTTCCGTATCCTTGCCCGCAACTTCACCAGCGAAGCTCTTGCCCGGTCTGCCATCTCTGTATCCGGCTCCCTGTCCCGCATTGCCTCTGCCGTCGCGCTGGCCACCGCCGAAACCGCGTCCGCCGCCCACGCCAGCGCCCTGACCGCGCCGATCAGGCGAAGCGCCTTCCGCACCCGGCCGGCCGCCTCTCGAAAATCCGCCGCCCTGTCTTTCTCCCTGAGGTCTTCCATTTCCGCTGCCTCCTCTTGCCGGAAACTGGCCGCGTTCCGGCCTTGTCCCCTGATAGGCGCCGGTTCCTCGTCCGTCGCGCCCGTCGCGGCCGCGGCCTTCCTGAGGTCTTCCGTCTCTGGGCGTCCTCTCCCAGGTTGCGCCCGCCCTCTGGGCATTCTGAGGGTGCTGAGCCGGCTGCTGGGGCTGCGGGGGCTGCTGTACCCTTGTTTCCTCGTTCACCGCGGGCTGTTCCGGCCTTGCCTTCTGTCTGGGCGGTTTGGAGGATACCATCTGCACGCTGGGCGTGGGGGAAGGAGGCGTCAATGGCCTGATCGGGCGCACGGGTCCCTGGGATCTGCGGTCACGGTCGTTATACCCGCCGTTTCCGCCCCGGTTCGGTCCTCCCTGGGGCCGGCCGCCTCCCGACCGCTGACCTGACATTTTGGAGTTCTGGGGATTGCTTACAAAAATAATATTGCTCTTTTTCTTTTTGGGCTGACCGCTGTCAGCGGAAGATGGCTGGCCCTGCTGTTTCGCAGGCTCCGCCTTCGGAGTTTCCCCCTCCGGCGCTTTTCCCTTTTCGGAGCCCGCTGCCGCGGCATCCTCCGGCGCTTTCTTCTTTTCCTCTGCCGCCTTTTCAGGTTTCTTTGCGGGAGCCTTCGCGGCCTTCTGCTCCGGCGCCTGCTGTTTTGCCGCTTCCTGCTGGGGCGCCTGCTGCTCCGCGCTCTTTGCGAAATGCTTTCTCACCAGCTGCGCCGCTTCCTCGTCCACAGAACTTTGAGCCACCTTGGCCTCAATGCCCTTCTCCTGCAAAAAACTCAGGATATCCCTGCTTTGCTTATCAAGCTCTTTAGCGAGTTCATGTACCTTTATTTTCGCCATGCCTTCCTCCATTTCTGCCGTCAGCGGCTCCTTATCTTTCTTCCTCTTTCAGTTGTCTTACGATCGCATCCGCCAGTCCCGCGTCGCACACGCCGACGGATGACCGAAGATCCTTCCCGACAGCCCTGCCCAGCAACTCCTTCGTCCCGTAACAAAGCAGCGGGATTTCGTAATAACGGCACTTGTCGGCAAACATCTTTGCGGTATTGTCAGACGCATCTTCCGCAAGGAGCACCAGGCTGACGGATCTCTTCCTGATGGCCTCCAGGGTCTGAAACTCGCCGCTGACCAGATTGCGCCCTCTCATGGCAATGCCCAATAGCGAATACACCTTATTCTGCTTCAAGATCTTCAAACTCCCTCTCCAGGCGGTCGTACACCTCAGTCGGAATTCCCATCTTAAACGACCGCTCCAGACCTTTGTTCTTTCTCGCCCGTGCCAGACATTCGCTGCTCCTACAAACGTATGCGCCTCTTCCGTTCTTTTTTCCTGTGACGTCGATACAAATTTCGTTTTCCGCCGTTTTCAGGACGCGCATCATTTCCTTTTTTGACTTCATCTCACCACAACCGACACACTGGCGCAGCGGAACCTTTTTCGCCATAGATCTTTCTACTCCTCCGAGGGAGCGTCTTCATACCCGTCTGCGGCTTCGCCGTCTTCCCCGTACCCGCTCTCCTCATACTCTTCATACTCTTCGTACGCCTCGTCCTCATAATCGTCCACATAGTCCTCATAGCGGAAGCCGGGAGCGTCTTTTGCCTGTGTCTCCGATTTAATGTCGATCTTATATCCTGTCAGCCTTGCCGCAAGCCGGGCGTTCTGCCCCTCCTTGCCGATGGCAAGGGACAGCTGATAGTCGGGAACCACTACCTTTGCCGTCTTTTCGTCGGGATCCGCGAACACCGCCACGATCTTCGCCGGGGAAAGCGCATTCTGGATCAGGTTGCCGGGGTTGTCGTCCCAGTTCACGATATCTATCTTCTCTCCTCTCAGCTCTTCCACGATGGCGTTTACTCTGGCGCCGTTCATCCCCACGCAGGCGCCCACCGCGTCCACATTGGGATGGTTGCTCCAGACGGCGATCTTGGTTCTGCTGCCCGCCTCTCTCGCAATGCTCTTGATCTCCACGGTGCCGTCCCTGATCTCGGTAACCTCGGCTTCAAACAGGCGCTTTACCAGTTCCGGATGGGTCCGGCTTACGCTGATGCGGGGTCCTTTGGGCGTGTTCTTCACCTCAAGGACATACACCTTGATGCGCTCGGTAGGGCGGAAGATTTCCGTCTTTACCTGCTCGCTCTCGGCAAGCAGGGCGTCCGCCTTGCCCAGGTTGATGCTGATGTTCCTGCCCACATAGCGCTGTACGACGCCGGTGACGACGTCTTTTTCCTTTTCATAATACTGATTATAGATGACGCTGCGCTCCTCCTCCCGTATCTTCTGAAGGATCACGTTCTTCGCGTTCTGTGTGGCGATGCGTCCGAACTCTTTGGATTTGATCTCCACATGGATCATGTCGCCCACCTTTGCCTTGGAAGAAATCTCCAAAGCGGCGTCCAGCGGGATCTGAAAGCAGGCGTCCACCACATCCTCGGTGCTCTCCACCACTTCCTTTTCCGCATATACCAGAAAATCACAGGTCTCGCGGTCAATCTCCACATGTACGTTGTCCGCCTTGCCAAAGTGATTCTTACATGCAGTCAGAAGCGAGTTTTCTATGGCTTCAAAAAGAGTTTCCTTGCTGATCTCTTTCTCCTTTTCCAGAATATCCAGCGCCTCCATCAATTCCTTGTTCATCGTTTCCTCCATTCCGGCTTTCCGCCCTGCTTATGTTGATCCGTTTTCCTCTAAAAATCCAGCGCCAGCCGGATCACCGCGATCTCGCTGCGGGGAAAGCTCCTTTGGGTCTCTCCCTCACGGACGACGATGCTCTCGGCGTCGAAGCGCTCCAGTATCCCCGAAAATTCCTTTCGGCCGTCAGCAGGCTTAAACAGCTTCAGCTCCACTTCCATGCCTATGGCCGACATAAGGTGTTTGTCCTTTTTCAGGATTCTCCCAAGCCCCGGACTGCTGACCTCCAGAATATAGGAATCCGGTATGGGATCCACTCTGTCCAGTTCATCCGAGAGCGCCCTGCTGACGTTCTCGCAGTCCTGAATGCTGACGCCGCCGGGCTTGTCAATGTACGCCCGCAGATAATAGTCGCTGCCCTCTTTGACATATTCCACATCATAGACTGACACGCCGTTGGCCGCCGCGATAGGCGAAAGCAGCTCCTCCGTCTGTTTCTCGTATTCTTCCCTTCTGGACATTCCCGCCTCCCCGGCGCACGCGCTTCTTTTCCGTCCGCCGCCTGCCGTCCATACATCAAGAAAGAGTGGCAACTGCCACTCTTACCTTAACATCATCATGAAACAAATTCAGTATACTGCCAAATGAACCGGATGTCAACCGTTTCCGAAAATTTTTCTGCAAACTGGTAACAGTTCAGCCGGCAGCCGGATGCATCGAAAAATCATGCTCGCATGAATTTTTCGATGAATACGACTGCCGAGGGAGCGCCATTTCATGAGCAAAGGCAGGCGCGCAGCGCCGGATAGCGCGTCAGCGCGGCTTTGCGAATGGCGCGGCCTGAACTGTTACGCAAACTGCGTACCCGGTCAGACATATACGATCACAAGGCTTCCAAAACTGACGTCCCCCCGGATGCGGAGCACACTCGTTCCGTCGGGGCTGCATTTCCCCTGTTCCTTCGTGCTGCCGAAAACCGTGTCCGTATTGATCTCCACCTTCCACTCCGCCGGCACATAGAGCACCGTGCTGCCGAAGGAACTGTCCAGATTCACGTCTGCCGATCCGCCCCGGAGCGTTGCGTCGGAAAAATAGATCTTCAGCGATCCAAACGCATTGTCCGCATTGACATGACTGATCTCCCCGGAGAGATATTTCACCGTCTCCCCAAATGCGTTGTCATAGGAAACGCTGTTTCCGTCCCACGTCTCTCCGGAAACCGGCGTCTTTCCATCCAGCTGCTTCCCGTTCATACTGATGTTCACAAGCTTCGGCTTCCTGCTGAATTTCGGAAACAGCATCTTAAGACCCATGGAGCCCAGCAGCGCCGCTCCCAGCACGGGCCAGGGCGTGATCTTCTCCAGACCCAGGAGTTCATCGTTCACGATGACAAAGAAGGCCGCCGCAAACAGGATCTCCGCAAAGCTTCTCCTGAAAAAACCGTCGATGAAAAACGCGATCAGACAAACGCTGAAAATCACCGTCCAGACCCCGATTTCCTCCAGATATCCCAGTTTGTCCACGACCAGCGCCGCTGCCGCCAGCAGCAGAAAAATCCCCCATAAAATCTTTTTCTTCTTTTTGCTTTCAAACTCCACTCTGTACATTTTTACTCCTTTCCCGCGCGCCCCTTTTGGGCAACCACCGTCACAGTCCCAGTTTTTTTGTGTTGAGCCGTTCCACCAAAGCCCTGTAATAATTTCTGGAAACCAGCGCCTTCTTTTTGCTTCCCGAAAACTCCACCTCGCTGGAAGCCGTCAGGTTCCTCGTGATGGAATAAATGTGATCCAGATTGGCGATGGTGGACTTTGAAATCCTCATAAAGCTTCCCGGAAGTAGTTCCTCCAGCTCGTAAAGCCTGTATCCGCACTCATAGATCTGATCCGCCGTGTGAGCCCGTATTTCCCGCCCTTCCGTTTCCAGAAAGAAGATGTCCTCCACAGGCACGTAATATTCCGTTCCCCCTCTGGTCAGACCGAGACATCGCTTCCCGCTTCCCTGCCCTGAGATCAGATTCTGCAGGCTGATGACGGAATCGTTCAGCCCGGCGCATCGGATCACGACTTCTTCCTCTTCCAGTCCTTCCTGTATTTCTATCTTAACCTTCATGGTGTTCTCTTTCCGCCCCGGACAAGGCGTCTTATGTCCCCGTATCTTCCGGCGGCTGACGCGGAAGTGTTTTCCTGTTACAGGTTCCATTATAACGGATTTTCCACGGATGTAAACGGCCGGCGCGCAAGAGGTCAGCCTGTGTGTCTGAAAGGTGATTTCTGCTGTCTTACATGTTCCTTTGATACAAAAGAGATCGTTTCCGAAAAGATTTGTCGCGGGAGCATTGTCCCAAAAAGAGAGTTGTCTCGCCTTCCGCAGGGAATCCTGGCCCTGCGGAAGGCCTGCGCGTTTTGCTTTTACTTTCCTTCATGCCTTTTGCGCCTGATTTCCCGGCGCAAACCCGTCACGCCGGTCAGTGCGGAACGGCGGAAGCGGCATTCCGTTCTTACCGTAGAGGAAGCCCCCGCTCTTATAGTTCGTCCAGAGATACCGGCCGTACCGCGGCGCGGCCACCTTTTCGCTCTTCAGGACCACGGCTGCGCCTTCCGGAGTCTCTTTCACGGTCCACCGGTCAACGGGCACATAAACTCCGTCCTCCCCCGCGATCTCAAAAAGCGTCGTTTCCTCTCCGGGTTTCAGATCCTGTTCCGCCGGCTCCGGGCCGCAGTGGAAACCGCCCTCCGCCCCACGGAAATGCAGGATCAGCTCCCCTTCCCCGGGCTCGGCCCACGCATATTCCGGGCCCTCCGCCTCGGGGCGCTCCATTCCGTACGCCACCTTCAGGGCCTGAGCATAAAGCCGCTCCCCCACCACGCTCTTTCTCTTGGGATGAATCTCGTTAAATTCTCCCTGATCGATGGCACAGGCCATCCCCGTATTGCGGATTGTCCGGTACGTCCGGTCCTGCGCCTCCCGTATCAGGCACCAGTGCTTATAGTCCGGATCCTGCTTATAGCGGTGCATGGGAAGCTGTACGAACAGAAACGGCAGTTCGTCGTCGCCCCAGTCCTCCCGCCACTGCCGGATCATTCTGGCAAACAGCTTATCGTACAGCCCCGGCAAATGATCGTCGCTCTCCCCCTGATAGTACAGAAATCCTTTCAGCGTGTAGGGCATGACGCGTTTCAGCATACACTCGTACAGTCCTCCCGGACGGTAGGGATTGATACAGCCCATGGGGCCGGGATAGCGGTTCTCTCCCACGATGCTGACCACCTCGTCCCATTCGATGTCCGGGCGCTGCCTGTAGAGTTCCGCGGCCTTTCTGTCAAACTCCGCCTGATAGGCGGCGTATTCCTCATACTCCTTCACCTGCTGCTCTCTGGTTTTCCCCTTCACGGCCTCTTCATAAGCGTCCAGATAAACCTTAAGATCCGCGTCTTCGGCCAGCGCGCTGCAGGGCATCCAGGCGGAAGCGGAAGTGCCGCCCCAGTTGCAGCCCAGGATTCCCACAGGGACCTTCAGCTTTTTCTGAAGCTTCTCCCCGAAAAAATATCCCACCGCGGACCAGCTGGGCGTTCCGGGTCCCCCGAAGCATTCCCATCCTGTATTTTCCTCCGCCTTGAAAAAAGCTTCGTCCATATTGGCTCTCTTTTGGGTATAGTAGAAACGCAGCATCGGATCCCCGGGGCGGTTCAGCGCGTCCTTTTCCGCGCAGTTTTGCAGCTCCAGCTCCATATTGGACTGGCCGCCTGCCAGCCATACCTCTCCTATGGCGATGTTCCTCAAAATGACGCTGGATTTCCCGTCCGTCACGGTAAGAACATGCTCCACCCCTTCCCGCAGCGGAGGAAGCTGCACTTCAAACCTGCCGTTTTTTACCGTGCCCCGTCCCCGGGATATCTGCTCTTTATCCGTGCCGAGGATCTTTCCGGAAACCTCTGCCTTCACCGTCTCCCCTTCGCTTCCGGCGCCGAACACCGTGATCGTTTTTCCTCTCTGCAGCACACAGTTGTCGCTGAATACTGCCGCCAGCTTTAACCTGTCCATCTGTTTTCCTTCTTTCCTGATATCGTTGCGCTGTTTTGCCTGTTTGCAATACTGCCGTTTTTGTGTTTTTCTGTCCTGTTGTTTTCCGGTTCCGTCGTTTTCTGGTTCCGTCGCTTTTTTGTCCTGCTATTCCACCGTTACCTTCAGTGTCACCGGGAAATCGGTATGCACATCCGGCGCGTCAACATGAAGCCCCTCCGGATCCTTGCTCCATTTTCTGACCGCTCCCGGGAACCCCAGCGCCTCCACATTCCGGATGATGCCGTGGAAATTGGGCTTGTCGGGATCCGTGCTGTCCCCCAGAGACCGCACCAGAAATTTCCCGTCCTTCGGGCAGCTCAGAGCGATGGCGTAGATCGCCCCGTTGTTTACCGTAAAGCGGTAATCCTCGCCGGTAAATACGGCGGCCTTCTGATCCTGAAACTGGCCTTCCGTACTGGCCGTAGGCCCTTCCTGCGCTCTGCGCCAGCACTTTGCCCCGCAGATGGCTTCCCCGTTGATCCGCATCCACGCGCCCAGATCCTCCAGAATCTTTCTGTCCCCGTCGGGAATCGTCCCGTCCGCCTTCGGGCCCACGTTGAGCAGCAGGTTTCCGTTCTTGCTGACCACATCCGCCAGCGTGGCGATAATCTCCTGACTGCTCTTGTAATCCAGCGTATCCGTGTAGCACCAGGAATTTCTTGCCACAGCGGTGTCGGTCTGCCAGACGTACGGCTTGGGATCCGCAAAGCCGCCCCGCTCCACCTCCACGATCCCGCTTCCAAACATCATGGCCTCATGCTTATAGCAGATCAGCACATCCGTGCCCCATTTTTTGCCGCAGTTATAATAGAAGGCAGCCAGCTTCTTCAGGTAAGGCTTAAACGCCTCGTGATGGAGCCACCAGTCAAAGTACAGCAGCTTCGGGCGGTAATTCAGGATCAGTTCCGCCGTTCTCGCCAGCCAGTCATTCAGATACTCCTCCGAGGGATAGGGCTTACTGAACAAATCCTGGGTATCGGGCTCCGGCATGGCGGGCCAGTAGAAATCCCCTTTCTTCATGGGATCCTTTACGTCGCTGTCAAATTCTTTTCCATGTCCCATAAAGAACCAGTGCTCCGCCCGGTGGCTGGAGGTACAGAAGATAAGGCCCTGTTTTTCCGCCGCTTCCGAAAGCTCTCCCAGCACGTCCCGCCTGGGGCCCATCCGGGCGGCATTCCAGTCGGACAGCTCGCTCTGATACATCTGGAAACCGTCATGATGCTCCGCCACGGGGAACACATACCCCGCCCCCGCCTGCCGAAACAGAGTCATCCACTCGTCAGGATCAAACTTCTCCGCCCGGAACATGGGAATGAAATCCTTGTACCCGAATTCCTTCTGGGGGCCGTAGGTTTTGATGTGATGCTCATAAGCGGAGGTGCCTTTTATGTACATGTTCCGGGAATACCATTCGTTGGAGTTTGCCGGCACGCTGTAAACGCCCCAATGAATAAAGATTCCAAGTCTCCTTTCCCGGAACCAGTCCGGCGCCGGCGCTTTCATCAGGGAATCCCACTCCGGCCGGTAAGGCCCCTGCGCGATCACCTGTTCCACCGTCTGCAGCAGTTCTCTTTCTTTTTCCGGATTCATTGCTCTCCTGTCTCCTCTCCGGCCGGCTTTTCCGGCGCTCTGCTTATTTCTCTGTATTCGATCCGCTCATAATCGCTTTCCCTGCTTCGCTCCGTCATGCACCGATAGACCTGATCCCTCAGCGCGCGCTGCCGCTGCCTTGGCGGCAGAGTCTCATCCGGGAAAAAAGGGCCGTCGATATAGGTTATGATCTTTACGCGCCCGCCCCGCTTTCCCCTGCGGTGATAGGTGTTGGTCAGGGCAAACACGGGACAGCCGCATTTCACGGGATATTTGAAAGATACGTCCGTAAAGGGACGGATATGGGTATAATAGGGCCAGATATGGGCCTCCGGATAGATCGTCACGGAATAATGTCTCCGAATCCTGTCTTCCACCCGTTTCACGAAATGTCTGGCGGCGTCCAGGTCTCCCGGAATGGGAATCGCGCCCAAAAGCTCCACCAGCCAGCCCATTCCGGGCATGGAGACGTTGGCCGGACTGACAAGAAAGAAATTTCTTTTGGGATAATCCGCAATACTGGGGATAAAGGTATCCGCAAAAGGCTGCGTATGGTTGCCGTATATAAAATAACCAGTGTTTTTATATACTTTCAGCTTCTCTTTTCCCACGTACCGAAGCCGGAATTTCAGTTTCAGATACAGAAGCTTTACCGGCATGCTCAGCACATTCTGGATCACGGTCGAGAACGCTTCCCAGACCGGACCGCGGCTGTAGGGATATTTTCCGTCGATGACCCGCGGGACGATCTGTGCCTTTGAAAACTCTTCGTTCAGCGGATCGCTGTAGCAGATAACCTGCTTTTCCTTCTCTTTCCCCATACTCTCCCGCCTTCCGCCGCAGGCGGCCGCTCCCGGTCTCCTGCTTCCCCGCTCTTCAGGACTACTGCGTGGTGTAGGACAGCGGCACGCCGTAGAAGCTTTCGTAGATTTCCTTCCACACTTCATAGTTTCTGTCCCGCATATCGTCCACCTGCCTGCGCTCGGTCAGTCCCGGATCCGGATAGATCGGCTTTTCGATAAACACCGTATATTCCTGAATGGGAAAGCCGTCCGCTCCGATGCGGCTGCTGTCTTCCATGGTGATAAAGATCGGGATCACGGGAACGCGGTTCTTTACGGCAAATTTAAAGGCCCCGTTCTTTAACGGCTTGGGCTTGCGATAATTCCACCACAGACTCTGCTCCGCATAGATCAGGATAAAATCCCCCCTCTGCAGAATGATGTCCACAGCCTGCAGGAAATTGTACATGGTCTTCTTGTTCTGGCTTAAGGGCAGCGTATCGCAGTTCCGGAAGAGGAAACCGTATAACCCGGGAAAATTCGTATAATTGCCCTCCCGGATCACCTTGAAGAGTTTTTTCCTCCGGTAATGTACGCAGCCTCGGAACACCTTTTCCACGGTAAAGCAGTCGAAGGGGTTAAAATGGTTGCAAGTAAGGATGGCGCCGCTCTTTACGGCGTTCAGGTTTTCCATGCCGTTCACCCGCTTTATCACGAGGCTGCCGTCCTTCAGCAGCTTATCCACAAAGCGTTCCGCCATGCCGTAGGCCGCTTTTGTCCGCAGTCTGCTGGCAGGGGATTTCCTGAGATAATCAATCTTGTCCGGCTCCAGGGGAATGGTCGGCGGATCGTCCTCCGCATCCTCGTCAAAACGGCCTTCCCGCTCCAGCATCCGGATCCTTTCCAGAACGGCGATCCGGTCCGGCGCCTTCTGCGGAACCTTTTCTTCTCTTTTCCCACGGGCCGCTCCCGCCCCAGCTTTCCTGCCGCTCATAGCCTTCCCTCCTGCCTCAGAGCGCCGTCAGCGCCTGAATTTTCTGTCGTCCCCCACACAGTCCGACTCCCGTTTTGCAAGCTTCCTCAGCTTCTCGTGGTTCTGGGCATCCCGAAACCTGTCCTCCTCCGTATAGCTCTCCCGGATCTCCTGGATCTGTTCAAAATATTCCGTCTCCTGGGCGTACATCCAGAAAAACTCCTTGTAAAGGATATCCTCGAAATGCCATGGCTTGAACTCCAGATTGTAATGGACAAGCCGCACTTCCTCCGGTTTGATCCTGGGATCCTCTATGGGCATCCGGTTCCAGGTCCGCTCCAGAAAGGTCACCCTTCCTTTGCACAGCCGGTTCAGGTAGTCCTGATCCTGGGCCACGGAAAATTTAATCTTATCCAGAAGATACAGGAATTTCTCCTGAAATTTGAACTTTCTCATCTGGTGAAGGTTCATCAGAAGCACGCCGGCGTTAAAGTATCTCCGGTAATCCGCCACTCCCACCACCTTCTCCACATAAGTCTGAAAGACGGGGTTGAACTGGATCACGTCGTCCGGCGCCGCCGCCACAAGGTTATCTCCCATATCCGTGGCGAACAGCTTCGCAATATCGTCCAGCACAACAATGTCGCTGTCAAGATACAGGGCCTTATCGTACTGCGGATAAAGGTTCGGGATAAAAAGCCGGAAATACGTTGACTTTGAATAGTAATCCCGGGTGTAAAGCTTATCCTTGATCTTCTCGATATAGTAATTCAGGTCGACGAACTCGATACTCGCATTCTCCTGCTCGTACTTTGCGATCTTTTTCTTGTTCTCGCTGCTGATGTCCATATGCAGCACCTTAATGCTGTAGGTATGCTCCGGCGAAGAATTGTCCAGCAGGGACTGGATCGTCACCGCCAGAAACGGACAATAGCCGTCATCCACCCCAAAAAATATGGGAATTTCCCTGTTCCCTGTCAGCTTGAGCTCTGTCTTCGGCATTTCACTGTCTCCTTTTGTTCCCCTCTGTCTCATCGTATTCCTGTTTTAACGCAAGATATTCCTTCAGGTCCTCATCGAATGTATGGCAGTGCAGATATCTGTGGATCTCCTCCACCTGCCACTGTTTGTAATTTTCCGTATGGGGCCAGGGAAGAAACATCAGCCGCTTGCAGAAATGGCACACCACGGTATCCTTCCGGTCAAAGCGGGACTGTTCGTTGTATTTTCTGGGAATCAGCTTCTTTCTGGTGGTAGACCAAAAGAGAGCCGACTGATCCGCAAAGAGCATTTTCTTTCTGCGGATCCGGTCCCGGGCCTTTTTCAGAAGTCCCGTCTCGCGGACCCTGCGCATGTTGAAGAGCAGCATTCCCGCGTTAAAGTAATCCGGCCTGATCAGCCAGCAGCCGTACTTCTCCTTTACGGCGGCATACTCATACTCCGATACGTCTATGTCGTAAAGCTGTTTAATATCACCCGCTATCATAATGTCGATATCAAGATATAAAAGCTTGTCCGGCATCCCGGGTACAAGATCCGCCAGCAGCCGCAGCAGCGTATAGGGCGTACAGTACGCGCCCTCGTTGACACAGCCGCCGAACTCCCTCTCGTACAGATCCGTCACATCCAGCTTTTCCGCCGCGCTTCCGGGGGCCTTCTCTTTCAGCACCCTGTCAAGAAAGGCGGCCTGTCCGTCCGTGATCGCGGTAAAATCCTCCCGCAGCCTTGTCAGTTCCATGGTCATCAGATACACATGGACCGGTTCCCCCGTCCTGTTGGTCATGGAAATCAGCTGCGTCAGGGCGCCGTCAAACACTTTTTCGTTGCCGCACAGTAACAGATTGATCATGCATCCTCACTCCCGCCGTCCGCCGTTTCCCTGATCCCCGACTCACGTTCCCGAATCATGCCTTCTTTATCATTATTATTGTACCACATTCCGCCGTTTTCCGCCACAGAAAAACGACGCCGTCCGGATACGGCACGGACGGGAAACATACAGACGCCATATATCAACAATACATGGTTTCCAATACCATGTCAAGTCTAAAGGCATGAAAAAGGTTACTTTTCACACCGTAGCCAGTTCAAAGTAAAGACATATCTACAAAATTGAGTCTGATTACTCCCTGAAAGTAC
>CANPXL010000018.1 GCA_947586055.1 uncultured Acetatifactor sp.
CGATTCCAGTAGCAAGCATTGTTTTGGTATGGAAACTTATGTTTAGCAGATATGGGCTTTTGGATAAATTAACAGGCGGTTTTGCCGGGGGCGTTGACTTCCTCAATAGTAAGTGGGCATTTGGAGTGCTGTTGATAACTTATGTATGGAGAAATATTGGATATGATGTAATATTGTGGGTGGCTGCATTCCATAGCATAGACAGGAGCATTTATGAGGCAGCTGACATGGATGGCGCAAACAAATTCATGCAGTTTCGTTATATTACATGGCCGTGTATATTACCATATGGCAGCGTGATTGTTATTCTGTCGCTGCTCAATGCTTTTAAAGCTTTCCGGGAGGTGTATCTGATTGCAGGAGAATATCCTGACCAGAGCATTTATTTGATTCAGCATTTATTTAATCATTGGCTGGCGGACCTCAAATTGGAAAATTTATGTGCGGCGGCTGTATTAGTCATGATTGTCGTTAGTTTAGCAGCCCTTTTATTTCAAAAAGCGTTGGACAAAGATGTTTATTCATAAGGAAAGATGATTGTATGAGAAGAAAAAACAGACTGGCTTTTGTGGGAACAATGTTACTTGTATGGTTAATGTTAGAACCAATCTTTATAGTCGTTGTGTGTTCTTTTATGAAAGGCGAAGAGATCAGGATTAGTTTTGGAGGAGTTTTGCAGGGGAGTACAGGGTATGCCAGTGTTCCAATCCTGCCATATTATTTTAGTGCAGGCAATTTTAAAGAATTACTTCTGCGCACTTTTGAATTTTTTGTTATGTTCTGGAATTCTGTGGGGCAGGTGATCTGTATTGTAGTGGGACAAATCGTAATTGGGGTTCCTGCTGCATGGGCTTTTGCCAAATGGAAAGTGAAATGGATCAACTATATGTTTGGACTATATATCATCCTTATGCTGATACCTTTCCAAGTATTGATGGTTCCGTAATATTTAACACTTTATCATTTGAATATGATAGATACGCATTTTTCCATCATATTACCTGGTGTATTTGCGACTTTTCCGGTTTTTATCATGACACGTTTTTTTAAAGCTGTGCCGGATGAACTGTTGGAAGCCGCCAGATTGGATGGCGCAACAGAAGCCTATATATTCTTTCATGTAGGATTGCCTTTGGGAAAGCAGGGAATTGGAGCTGCTGTTATTTTAAGTTTTATTGAGTATTGGAATGCCATCGAAGCTCCTATGACTTTTTTGCAGCAACACTCAAAATGGCCGGTGTCTCTTTATTTACCAAATATTACAAAAGAAAATGCAGGAATCGCTTTAGCGGCATCCGTTATTATTTTGATACCAACACTTCTGATTTTTTTGCTTGGGCATGACTTGATGGAAGAAGGCATAGCAAATACGGGCTTAAAGGGATAGAGATAAGGAGGATGCTATGAAAAAAAGGAAAAGATTATATATATTAGTTGGGATGTTTTTTTGGGGAGTAATGACTGTCCTGACAATCCACATTTGGTATCAGAGAGAGCATAATACACCTGTGGTCAGCTTTGTATATCCCCATAAAGATTATATTACACATGAAATTACCGGAACAGGTCAGATCAGCTTTGAAGAAACAGCACAGATCGGTTATGTGGAGGGGTTATCCATAGATTCTTATCTTGTGGAAGATGGAGACCGGGTAAAAAGCACAGATGCGTTATATCAATATAACGTAGCTTCACTGGAAGAAGAACTGGCAGAAAAGGAACTAAAACTGTTGGAGTATCATTTTCTTTTGTCTCAGGTTGCAAATGAAAAATACGGAGAAGTATTGCGCTCTCGTATCAGTATTTTGCAAAAAGATGTAGATTTGCTTAAGCAGTTATATGAACAGGAGGGAAGCGTTTTTGCCAAAGCAGATGGCTGGGTTGTTAGTGTTGGCGAGGAGGCTGTAACCATTGGAATGGGAGATATATCGGTTATAGGTGAGTTTTCCGGATATTATGACAATGTGGATAAATTACTTGGTACGGATGTGAATGTAACTGTGGGGAGTATGGTTTTGCAGGGGAAGCTGACGGAGTGCACTCAGAGAGATTCAAAATGCAGGTGTATTGTTGAAATTGAGGCAATAGAACAATATGTGCCTGAAGTCACATTTTCTTTGGAATGGGGTGGAAAGTCATATCAAGCCTGTTTGCCCGCTGATGCACTGCACACGGAAAATGGGGAATGCTTTGTATATGTATTGGAAGAGCGGCAGGGAATCTTGGGAAATACTTATGTGGCAGCAAAAAGAGATGTAACTTTGTTAGATATAAATGATAGTCTTGCAGCAGTAGAGGGTAATCTCCCGGCAACGGAAAGAGTCATTGCATATAGTGATCATGAGCTTTATGATGGCTGTCCGGTGGTATTAGAAGAGTGACAGGTCAATATATCAAAATTATTTAGGGGTGTTTGCGAAATGCAAATTTACATCTTGACAAAAGTCACTTCATAACAGGAAAGAGTCCTTGATGGATGTGTTGCAGTGCAACAGAATTTTGCAGGTACAACAAAAGTGCAACAAATTCTGATTGCATAGTACCGAATAATGTGTGATAATAAGTGGTAGAGAAGTTGGGAAAATCGAAATAATACCTGATAATACTGGATAGTACTGGGGAGCGACTTTATTCTCCGACGATGAGGACGCTGGAGTGAGAAATCCACGGTTTATCAAATGTCTGCAGATATTTTCTGTACCAATTTTTGAGTTTTGTACTAATTTTGGATCAATTACAGGGAAGTTTTAGTAGAGTTATGTGCGGCCGCATGAAATGAGAGGCCTGATATAAGTAACGAAAAGGGATTGAGTGAAGAGGAATACGCTGCCGATAGGTGGAGTGTTCCTCTTTTTTAGTGCTGGTCGGTGTTCTTTTTCTTTTTGCCGGGAAACCAGTTGCGTGAATAATGTAGAATAGATTATAATAATATCCCATCTTTGACACTTGATAAGCAGTACATTAGCCATAAAGCCTGTGTTTACGGGATTTATGGCTGTTTTTGCTTTTGTGCGGATATGTGCTATATTTCTTCCTTTTGCTACTACAACACATATAACACGATATAGCACGTACTATTTAAAAAATTTGACAAAGAAAATACAGGCACTATGCGGCCTGCAAGTACTTTTTCATTTATTTTGAAACAAACACATATCTATATAAACCGACAAAAATCGGTTGTGCCGCTCAAAAATCAATGCTATACTAATTATAGTTTATGCAAAATGGCGTACTGGCACTGGAAATTTTCTGTTTCGCGGACGTGCACAATCTGCGAAATGTCTGTACCGGAACTATTATTTGCAGAAGAGGAGAATTTTATCAAGGAAATATTTTGGAATAGAAAACTTTGCATCGCAAAAGCTTTTGGAAAGTTTGGGAGAAGAGGAAATATACCATGGGAAAGATGAATCGTGGCATTCACAAAGACAGGTGAGCGTCTGGCAGGTGAGCCGGCAAAGCGTCAGGCGGTTACCAATGCAGAGAAAACCATCTCTTCCATCAAGAAATATATGGGAACCGATTACAAGGTTACAATTGATGACAAGCAGTATTCTCCGCAGCAGATTTCCGCAATGGTGCTCCAGAAGTTAAAGGCAGATGCAGAGAGTTATCTGGGTGAGAGAGTGACGGGGGCAGTTACCACCGTTCCTGCTTACTTTAACGAACGCACAGCGTCAGGCAATCAGGGACGCAGGGAAGATGGCCGGTCTTGATGTAAAGCGTATCATCAGCGAGCCGACAGCCGCAGCTTTGGCTTATGCTCTGGACAATGAGAAAGAGCAGAGAATTCTGGTATACGATTTGGGCGGCGGTAATTTCGATGTGTCCATTGTCTTTATTGAACCTGGAGACGGCTTGAACTTGACCACGGTTCTGGCTACCAATGGAGATACCCATCTGGGGAGAGATGATTTCGATGAAAGAATTACCCAGTGGATGATAGACGAGTTTAAGAAAGCAGAAGGTGTAGACCTCTCAAATGATAAGATGGCGCTTCAGAGATTGAAGGAAGCAGCGGAGAAGGCAAAAAGAGAGCTGTCTTATGCGACTATCACCAATATTAACCTTCCGTTCATCACTACCACTGCAGCGGATAACCAGACCGCAGTAGACATTCATGTAGTACAGGGTGAGAGAACATTTGCAGAGGATAACAAATGATTGAGAAGGCAGTAAATGAGGCGGCTGAGTATGGGGCATGGGATAGAAAGAGAAAAGAAGTCGTCGAAGCGAGCAACGAAGCAGATCCCTTTGCATTACAAACCTATTAAGAATGGGAGGTTAAAATGAATTGTATAAAATGCGGACGAGTTTTAATGGAAAATGAAAAGTTCTGTCCAGGTTGTGGCACACGCGTAGAACAGCAGCTACACGCGTTACCCGACAGATACCAGGAGGAAAAATTATGGCAGAATTAAAACAAGACGTAAATTTGGACGTAAAACCAATGGATTTATTGAAAAAACTTAGCCTGCAGGATCAGAATCTGGAGATGGATATTCGTATTCCGGATAATTTCTATCAGACCATACTGGAGCAGCTTCTGGAAAGAGATTATCTTAACGAGACATCCAACCGGATATTCCGTGAGGATACTTCCAAATCAAGAGGGAAAATACATTGGCTGCAGATAACAAGGCTTCCGGTGCATCCGAATGAAAATCAGAGCTACGACCTTTTATCGCGCTGGCAGGGGGTATTAACAAGCCTTCATGCATGGGATTATAGGCTGATTTTCCTTTTGCTGCGCAATCAAGGACAGACAAAGCTGTTTCTCGGGACAGTCTCATCGCGCAAGGAAGTGGCAGCTGAGGAAGCGATAGAGCAGATACGCGAGGCTGCTTTCGGTTCCATGCCGGGCATGGGACTTCACACGCTGAATAAATATGAAGCAGCCGATGAGGTTCATGTGCCGCTTGGGACAATGAATTACATAGGCGCAGTGACTGGCATACCATCATTTAGGGAAGATGAGAAGAAGGGGATGCTTCAGACCCTGGATCAGTTAGCGTTCGGGATACAGGACATATACGGAACGGAAAAGGATTACGCTATGATTGTGATAGCTGATCCGATACGTGATGCTGAGATATCGGATATCATTTTGCATTACAGGCGGCTTGGAAGCCAGATCCATACCGGAGTCCGCCTTACTGCAGGGCAGACCCTGCAGAGAGGGGAAAGTAAGTCAGAGGAAGGCACTTTGGCTGCAGGAATTAGCGTTCTGTCAAGAGTATTAGGTGCTATTGCAGGAAGTTTGTTGGGCACAGATCCAAAAATAGGATCAAGAATAGGCGAAATACTAGGCAGAATGATAGACGGCGCATTTAGCAAGGAGAAGCAGGTAAGCGTCGGCGGCTCGGCTTCTGCCAATCAAGAATTCTTGGACAAGTTTGCGGAATATGCGGAAATCGTTACGGGTCATCATGTGGATAGGTTGAACGAAGGGAGAAATCTTGGGTTCTGGAATACCGGAATCTATGTGCTGGGAACATCACCCAAAGACGTAGTGACTGTCACAGGAATGCTTCGATCCGTATACTCTGGAGATCATTTTTATTTTGAACCTATCCGTCTGCATATGCTGCGAACGGACTCCAAAGCTCTTGAAATTGTCCGAAACAGGTTTGAATTGATCCCGATGGATGAAGCAGCCACGCCAATACCGAAGGACGAACACAAGCCGGTGGAGTTGACGGAGGAAAACTGGCATGTTTTCGGAAGGGTTTACCAGTATTTGAGCACTCCCATCAACACGCGGGAGCTAAGTCTGGCAACATCGCTGCCCAGACGGGACGTGCCCGGGCTTCGTTTCGTAAAGACAGCGGTGCGGTTTGCGAACAATCCGGCAGTAGTCCGAGGGGATAAGATCACGTTGGGCAATATCGTGGATACGGGAATTATTCAGAATACGACCTATGATATTGATGTCAATTCCCTGGTAAGGCACGCACTGGTGGCCGGCGGGACGGGCAGTGGCAAATCCACTACCTGCAAGAGGATACTGGAGGAAGTCATTGGCAGGGACATACCGGTTATGGTTATCGAACCGGCAAAGGATGATTATGTACGCTGGGCCATGGAGCAGAATAAGCATCTGACGGAGGAAAAGCGTTTTGCGATTTATATGCCGGGCGTGACGGAATTTGAGGGAATGCCAGTCGAGGAGTTGCATATCAATCCTTACGAGCCTGCGTCCATGCCCGGGGTGGGAGTCAACCTGCTTCAGCATTGCGAGAATTTTGTCACGCTGCTAAACGCCTGCCTCCCTTCGGAAGAGGTCGTGCCCATACTTATTGAGGAAGTCGTGGAGGAAGTGATCCGGGATTTTGCAGAACGTAACGATTGTGATTACGAGGCAGAGAATGTGAAGCCTTTGTCAAGTTACCCGACCATAGACATGATGCTCGAAAAGGCGGGAGAGGTCATGAGCCGCAAAACTTATGCAAATACCAACAGGGACAATCTGACGGAGGTATTGGTGACGAGGTTCAAGTCCTTGCGGCGTGGAATGAGGGGAAGAATCCTTAACGTCTCCAAGTCCACAGACTATGACCGGCTGTTTTCCGGCAATGTGATCATCAACATTAGCAGATTGTCAGGCAGTAAGGACAAGGCACTGGTCATGTCGCTTTTGGCTCAGGCGCTGTATGAATACAGGATGTCGCGCTATGCGAATGATGATGTTTACCGCAGCAGGGCGCAGGAAAACCGGCTTTTGCATTTGGCTTTGGTGGAAGAGGCTCACAATGTGCTTTTGAAGCCCCGGTCCTATATGGGCGGAGGAAATCCGCAGGAGGCAGCCGCAGACCTGTTTGACAACCTGTTGTCGGAAGTGCGTGGCTATGGACAGGGATTGATCGTAGTGGATCAGGTTCCCACGAGATTGGTAGACGGTGCAGTTAAGAATACGAACTACAAGATAGTGCACAGGCTGACAGCACCGGATGACCAGGATATCATGGCTTCGTGCATGGCTCTGAGGGATGATCAAAAATACATGATTCCCGCATTGGAAAAAGGCAATGCGATCATTTGCGGAGACGAGGATGACGCTGCGGCATGGGTGCGTATCCCCGCACCCGGAGGAGAAATAAAATAACATATGTAGACACTGGAGGGAGAAAAAGTATGTCCCTGGAGTTTATGGAAGATTTGGAGAACGTGGGCGAAGCTACAGAGAAACTTGGCGGGATTCGGGATTTTTTTGAAGGCTTGCTGAATAAGGATCATATTGTGGGTGACCCGGAGGCAGATATGGAGAATTGGCACATGCAGGATGGAGATGTGTCCTGTGCGGTAGTCTGCCAGGAATTCGTAGCAGAGGAACTTTTGGATAGGGAATTTACGGAAGCTGAGTTCTGCGCATATGCAGAGGAACATGGCTGGTATGACCCTGAGACGGGCACGGCTCCAAACGATGTGGGCAATATTCTTGAAAGCTTTGGGTTAGACGTGGAACGTAAACAAGGAGTGACTTTGTCGGAACTTTCTGATATGTTAGAAAGGGGAAAAAAAGTAATCTGTGGGGTCAATAATGAGGTTCTTGTCCATCCGGAGTGGGCAGAGATGCCAGGTGTGAGTGCCAACCATGCGGTTCAGGTAATAGGCATTGATTCCACCAACCCGGATGACATCAGGATTATTCTGAACGATCCCGGCGTACCCGATGGCAGGGGGATTTCCCACAGCTTAAATGAATTCATGTCGGCATGGGCCACCGGCGGTAACTATACAGTATTAATAGAAAAGGAGTAATGGGATATGAAGAGCAGTGATTTGGTAAAAAATTTAGCGATGCATCCCGTATTGGCATCTGAGATGTCCATGCAGATGCAGATGGGATTGCCTTATCTGGAGAGAAGAAACGGAAAGCTTTGCATGAGTTTTAAGCCGCATAGGGAAGAATTTGAGCAGGGGAACATCGCCTATTACAAGCCGCAGTATGAAGTTGTATTTATCTATCCATTTAACCATATAGCGAAATTTGAAGTGTTGGCATATATTAGCGAAGATGCCTCGGTTAGTGAGCAGAATGACGAGATGAATTCATCCAAGATTGAGGATGGCAAGGGACAGGAATCACAGCCCGTCTGCCGGATAGAGGCTGAAGATATGCTACAGAGTGGAAAGCGTCTGATTTCTGAACTTTTTGATGCTTGTGACCGCGTTCTTGACTTTCAAGAAAAGGATGGAAAGGTGTCCGATGTATCAATAACGAAGTATCAGAAGCTTTACCAGGATACCGTAGAGAAGCTTGGCCTCACCGCGGTGTATGGGGATGGAACAGAATGACTTTGCGATGATTATGGAGTGATGTATCAGTGATGAGGAGAAAACGGATGGAAATATTAGATGTCATGATGGATAAAGCATTGTACGTTATGGATCTTGTCAAGAAATGGCTGCTTCGTAACAGGCAGGCAAAACCGTCTGCCAATTATGTGGAGGAGCAATTCTTGAAAGAATGGACATCTGTGCTTGCGGAATATGCGGAGGTGTTCAGCGGCCTTTATACCGGATTGGCGCGAGTGGCAGAGGGCGAGACAAAAAAGCAGGAGAAAGTGTTAAGAGAGTGGTCGATGCGCACCCATTACAAGTTTCATGGGAAGCGTCTGGAAGAAATCAGCCGGTCATGCCTACAACCTGTAATAGAAGGCGGTACGAATGATGAATATGCGAAATGGGCCGGACTTTTATTGAATGCCGCAAGAAAAGCCGAAATCGAAAGAGATCGAACGGGATATGTGATTCTTGACGAGTCGAGGGTAAATGCTTATGTGGAATGGAATGGCAATGAATTATATCTTGGAGACAAGGTTGAGGTAATGATTCCGGCATGGTATCAAAAAGGAAACGTATTAGAGCAGGGAAGTTGTAAAGCTGCTGAAAATGATTAGAGCAAACGCAGGACAGGATTGTTCTGAGAACGAGAGGTGATGTAAATGTCTACAGAGCGTGTTATTGGAATAGATTTTGGGACAAGCACATCCGTTATGAGGGTCAAGCGGTATAAAGATGGAAAACCTTGTGGGGAAAGGCTGGCAGCAGATAGCGTTGTTTTCAATGGTTCTTTTCCTACAGTGCCAACCTTGGTTCAAAAAGTGCCGGGAGGAAATACCTATTATGGTTTTGATGCCCAGGTTGGTAAGAGAAATGCCATTCTCTGCCAGAACTTTAAGGTTGATCTGGAAAGCGCAGATGCAGGAAAGAAGGCGCAGGCGCAGTATCTCATAAAAGAGTTTTTAGCATATCTGTGTTCGGTATATAAGTCACAGAGCGAGGGCGGTCATCTGGGCGATGCAAATGACAAGGTGCGTACCTTGATCAGTTATCCGGTAAAATGGAGCGATGAGAGCAAGGCGTTTATGGTACAGGCGGCGGTGGAAGCTGGCTTTGCCAATGTGGAAGGCATTGACGAGGCGCAGGCTGCCATTCATGCTGCGACTCTCCAGAGCGAGGACTATTTAAAAAGCCGAGGGTATCTTAAGCCTGGAGTTCCCTGCACAATCCTTTTAGTCGATATGGGAGCTGGAACTACGGATCTGGCATTGTGCCGCTATACACCGGGCGCGGTTTCACATACGGATGTTCTTGCCACATGGCCGAAGGAAGGTGAAGTGTCGTTTGGAGGACAGGAAGTTGAGGACATCCTGCAGGAATATGTCAAAGGAAAACTCTCGGAGGATAAGGCTGATACAATATTGAAGAGATGTGGAAGGGAAAAGTTTAAAATCTGGAAGGAAACCGTGGTATCGCCTGCCTTGGAAGAGGGGAATACCGTGGAGAGTTTTGCGGATATTGACCTGATTGCCGAACTTCTAGAGGTAGATGTTGAGCCTTATGGATTAAACGCAGAGACATTTGAAAAATACGCAGAAGAATATTTAAGGAAGTTTCCAGCGTTGGTAAATGGGTGCCTTGAGTCAGCAGGCATAGATGGCGGTGAAGTGGAACTGGTGTTGCTTACCGGTGGCCATAGCCAATGGTATTTTGTGAAGGAGATGCTGGCAGGCAGGAAACCGGAAATATGCGGCAATCTGCTTCCACGTATTAAGGAGGATAGAGGGCGTATAATTCCTATTTCAAGACCGCATGAGACGGTTGCGCTGGGATTGGTGTACCAGCCTATATCGGCGGAGATTGTTATTACTGAGAAGCGGAAATCTGAATTCGCTGAAAGGGCAACGGTAGACGATAAGAGTGAAAAGGCAGTGGCGGCAGAAGAAAAATGTGAACGAAAAGCAGGAAAGCATATCCGTAAGGACCGGGTTTCAATCTTGAATAAAGGAGATAGGGCGTTTCGTATCGCAATGTTGGATGCGGATAAGAATATCCATTTGATAGCATTTGCCTACGATAAAAAGCGCGGAGTCAGTATGACGCTGGACATCGCGAATGACTGGGATAAGGCTGTCGCCTTTGGCAATATTTGTCCTCGTTTCTGTGATGGAATTAGAGAAAAATTTCTTTTGGGACAATGGGACATGGGTAAATGTGATGAAAATTCCCAAAAGTGGGCGGATGTGGTTTCGTGGAATGGCGAATATGGGGAAAGCGGCGGAAAGCCTCTTGTTTCCAGCATTCCGTTTGGATTGAGAAGAGATGGAACTGTGATTACACCAAAACTGATGCCTAATGATAAGGGGGGTTACACTCGGCGTGATAATCTAATTGAAGAATTAAGTACATCATGGAGAAATATTGAGGCAATTGATTACTGCAATGGTTGGCTGTTTGGATGGAAAGCGGATGATACATTGCTGGCTATGAAGTATAATCAGTTCGAAGATAATGTTACACATTTCGATTTCGGACAAATGGCGGATGTTGGAATTTCACAGGAAAAGATTGTAACTCTTGCAAAAGATGGAATCGTAAGAATTACGGGCAGCCAGATGGTCTATAGCGATGGTCGTTGGCGGGATATTGTCGCTATAAGCTGCTCACCACAGCACGGTGTTATAGCTGGATTACGCAAAGACGGCAGGATAGCGGTGGATGGATGTGATGAGGAGGTACAAAAGATTGTTGAGGGATGGGAAAACATAATATCGCTTAGAGTAGGAAAATTTGGCATCATAGGACTACAAAATGATGGAGTGGTGCAGGCTACCGGTCTGTATAAATCTCTGACGGAGAGTTGGGATTCCGTTGTGGCAATCTATAACTATGAGCATCTATGTACAGTGAATTATGATATCTGCGTTGTAGGAATCAGACGGGATGGAACGGTAATCTGCTCCTGTGCATTTACAACAGGAGTTATTAGTACGTCCTTTAAGACGCAGAAAGATTATATGCTTGATTGGAAATTATGGTAGAGAATGCCATTTGGAGATAAGGGAGCTAAAAGGTGTAGGAACATTCGAGGAGTCCAGCGAAGAAATGGAGCAAACCGTCAATGATATTATAAAATGATCCCCCAAGGACTTAACGGAAGCGAAGGGTGTATATAATCAGCACAAAAAGCAGTAGGTGTTCTCCAAAGGAAAGGTGGCAATTATGTTAGCAATTAATATTAAAGCCGACAGGATTGATTATGAAAAGACACTCGTGAATTTATATCCGGCGATTAAAGAAAGACTTGCGGCTGCTGAATCGCAGAATATGATTATACGCCTTTTCCAGAAGCTGGATGACGCAGCGTTGCCGGTATTGCTGAGTTTCATGGGAAATCTGTCAGAAACGGCAAAAAACCAGCTTGTAGCGCAATGCCTTAAAGTCTGCTCGAAAAAGCTTGGCGATATACTCAATCGGGAACTTGGCAAGCATCCTTTCGGCAAGTGCTTAAGAGTAGGCGAGGTTTCAGGCGTATGCGGAAATGATGGCATCAGTCTTTGGTTTAGTCGGGTGTATGTTGATTACAAAGGACTTGTGAAAGAGAAGCTGGGAGACAAGATTGGAGGTATTGCGTCTTTCCTGGTCAGTGATAAAATGGAAAAAATGGCACTGGAGTTTTTATGGACAGATAAAAGAAAGCGCAAAATAATAGATTTTGCGAAAAATGCGCTGAATCAGCATGGATTTGTCGTGGAACTGGTAGATATTCAGATACGTCTGGATATGGAGGATGTTGATGTGTCCATTGAGACAACGGAGAGTTTTGAACTGCCGGATGAGGTGGAAGATGAGATTTTGGATGCGTTGGCAGCCTTTTTGCGAAAATATGTATGATATTCGAGGATAGTATGCGTAAACTTTTGCATAGAGCCAGTCAACTTTTGACGGCAGCTATTGTCATATTTGAATTTTTGTTCATGTGTTGGCTGCAGACGGATATTTCCAACCCCACACCGATAGGTGCGTGTCCATTTTATGCGTTCATGATAGGTCATATTTTGTTTTTGTGCGTTGCAGGAATGACAGCAATAGATGGGGAGTATGTTAAGAAAAAAACGATAAGCGCACGGTCTGCATTTCGTTCATCGGATTTTTACTGCTGTCAGCATTTTGGAAATTAAACGTGTACTGGAGCATTCATGGCTATGCCAACGACAGCCTTACGGACATAATTCATACAGCTTAACTTAACAGAGATATTGCTTATCTTACAGGATGTTTCGCCTAACTTAACAATTATCTGTAAACTTCTTGGCATTGCTGTTTATCAGGTGTCTGCACATGTTTTCTGTACCAATTTTTGAGTTTTGTACTAATTTTGGATCAATTACAGGAAAGTTTTAGTAGAGTTATGCGCGGCCGCATGAAATGAGAGGCCTGACATAAGTAACGAAAAAGAGTTGAGTGAAGAGGAATACGCTGCCGATAGGTGGAGTGTTCCTCTTTTATAGTGCCGGCCGGCACTATAAAGCGTGTTTCTACAAGCGGTGCATCTTGCGAGAGATATCGTCGCAGCAATAGATCTCTTTTATCAAAAAGGAGAGCAACATGCACAATGTAAAATCACTATCGGTAAATCTGGATAAGTGTATGGAGACAAAAAACGATATTTGACTTATGAAAATGCCGGGAACAAGAAAAGAAGTGGAAGATATAGGTTATCCCCCTTAAGACATGATGTTTATGTCCTTTTTAATGGACACGTATAGTAGTATAAATGAATTACCAAATCCTCAAAACATAAAAACGATAATAAGCAGAGACATTTTGAAGAAGGGAGATGTTTAGTATGGCACTTCACGATTGGAATCACGATGGTAAGAAAGATTGGCAGGATAATTTTATTGAGTATCAAATTTATAAAGATGCTACCGGACAGAAGAATAATTCTTCTCATACTCCAGGTAAAGGGATATCTACATTTGGCGCTATTTTAAGCACCGTGGGCGGATTGTTTTTGGGAGCTTTGATCGTTGCATTATTTGCCGGTGACAATGTGAAGAATGTACCGGTGATCATCATAATCATTTTGTGGATTATCTGCAGTACAGTATTAGCGGTATTTTGTGATAACCGTGGGATATAAACGATATGCAGGAAGGAGAGGATAAAAATGGTTAGCGATGTACAGAAAGCATAAAGATGGCTGATGAAAAAATAAGAGAAGCGAATAGGATTACTTTTGTGAAGGAATTGATGGAAGAGGCAATGTAAGTCATATCTCTTTTTAGAACTTGATACAAAAACGATCAGGAAATTGTATGAAGTTATTTGAGGTGATGGCATGAATACGGTTATGAATTATGAATCAATATTTGGACGTCATGGTGGAATAATGCGTACTTGCGAACTTACAAAGGAAGGTATATCTTATCAGATGCTACAAAATCCAATAGAACAAGGAAGAGTAGAGAAGATTAAGTATGGTTATTATCAGTGGCAGGATGAAAAGGCTTTTACGGAAGTGTCAGTCATAACATCGCTCTTTCCTAAGGCTATTATCTGTGATGTGTCAGCTGCAATGTATTATGGCTATACGGACCGTGTGCCGGGAGCCTGGCATATAGCTGTGGATAATAAGTCGGCAAGAAATAAATTTAAGTTGGATTTTCCTATCATAAAACCGCATTTTATTGAGACATCCAGACTGGATATTGGGGTGAATGAAGGAAATATAGATGGAATAACTGTAAAGATTTATGACAGAGAGCGGGTTGTCTGTGATTGTCTGCGTCATGTTAATACGATGGATGGAGAGGTGTTTAATACTGTAATCCAAAGGTATATTAGTGATAAGGAAAAGAATGCTGCGAAACTAATGATGTATGCCTCAAAGCTTGGTGTAGAAAAGAAAGCAAGAAGGGTGGTTGGAGTATGGCTGTAAGCAGATCTTTGGCGTATCTCAGGTATAGTTTGTCTGTCATTTCCCCACAGTAAATTTACGCTATCGTTTGGGGGGAACTTTACGATGAATGAGTTCAATTTTTAACCCGGTCAGAATGGTATCTTGACATTTCAAAACAGCGAGATTATAATACTCATATAAATAGCACGAGATTAAATCTTGCAAAAACAAAAAAGGAGGCAAGGATATGAATATCTACGATTTCAAGATCAAAGCACAGGACGGGAGCGATGTGCCGCTTTCTGATTACAAAGGAAAAGTTCTTCTCATCGTGAACACGGCGACGGGGTGCGGATTTACACCGCAGTATGACGAACTTCAGGACCTGTACGAGCTTCATCAGAAGGATGGGCTGGAGATCCTCGATTTCCCATGCAACCAGTTCGGGGAGCAGGCTCCGGGCAGCGACGAGGAAATCCATAGCTTCTGCACCGGACGGTACGGCATTACCTTTCCGCAGTTCGCCAAAATTGATGTAAACGGTGAAAACGCGATCCCGCTTTACAAATATCTGACAGACAATACCACGTTTGCCGGATTTTCCGGCCCGATGGGGCTGATTCTTAAGCCGGTCGTGAAGAAGATGGACAAGGATTATAAAAACAACGGAAACATCAAATGGAACTTCACGAAATTTCTGATTGACAGAAACGGCGAAATCGCCGCACGTTTTGAGCCGACCGAATCCCTTGACAAGGTAAAGGTAAAGGTTGAGGAGGTGCTGTAATGTTCCATTATGACTACAAGACCGAAAATACCTGCTCCCAGCTAATCAGTCTGGATTTGGACGGGGATGTGGTGTATAATGTCAGTTTTATGGGCGGCTGCAACGGAAATCTGAAAGCCATTCCCCTGCTGATCGAGGGCTGGACGGTGGAACAGATTGCGGAAAAGTTATCCGGCGTTCTCTGCGGTCGCAGGCCAACTTCCTGTGCGGACCAGCTGGCTCATGCTGTCCGGGCAGCTTATGAAGCCGAACAGCAGGCATCTTAATATTTGGAGGTAAACTTGACATGAATATTGCAATACGGTACTATTCAAGAGGCGGCAACACGAAAAAGATTGCGGAGGCGATTGCGAAAGCCGTCGGCGCGGAAGCAAAAACGGTGTCGGAGCCGCTGACCGAAGATGTGGATATTCTGTTCCTCGGCAGCGCGCCCTACGCTTTCGATGTAGACGACGAAGTAAAAAAATTCATAAACGGCATCCATGTGTCCGTGGGAAAAGTCGTGAATTTCAGCACGTCCGCCGCCGTCAAATCCACCCGCAGATATGTGGAAAAGCTGTTTGCGGAGAAGAAAATCCCTGTTGCGAAAGAAGAATTTTCCTGCCGTGGGGCTTTTGCTATGCTTCATAAGGGCAGACCGAATGAGGACGACCAGAAGGCCGCCGCTGATTTTGCAAGGGAAATCATATCGTAAGGAGAAGCGTGAACGATGACGGTTCCATTTGACCCGCTAAAACTTGAAAACCAAATATGTTTTCCTCTCTACGCCTGTGCAAAAGAGATTGTGAAAGCGTACAAACCGTACCTTGATGAACTTGATCTGACCTACACGCAGTACATCACGATGATGGTGATGTGGGAGCATAAGGAACTGCGGGTGAAGGAGGTCGGCAAATACCTGTATCTCGATTCCAGCACGCTGACGCCTTTGCTCAAACGGTTGGAAGAAAAGGGGTACGTGGCGCGGCGTCGCTCGACTGAAGATGAACGCGACCTTATCGTTTCCATAACCGACGCAGGAACTGCCTTGCGCGAAAAGGCGCTCTCTGTGCCCCAGCGCCTCGCCGCCTGTGTGAATCTGGAGCCGGAAAAAGCGCAGGTTCTTTACGGAATTCTCTATGAGCTGCTCGGTAAGCTGGAGAAGGTTTTCGACCAAGACGTATGATGGAGCGAGTATATGAAACGAGTGATTTTTGCTGTTATGGCTTTTGCGTTTTTGCTTTGTATGGCTGCCTGCGCAAATACGAACCGCCGGATGCCCGACAACACATTGCAAAGCGATTCCGTCTCCGATACCGGACGAAACGGACAGGAAAGCGGCATAACGGAAAATCTGACAGAATCTGCAGCTTCTGAAACCGGGGAAAGCAAGGAGAAAACAGCTGAAATGAAAATGAAGGTTCAAATTGGAAACGCCACATTTACGGCTGCTTTAGAGGATAATGCCGCCGTCCATGAACTGATTCAAATGATGAAAGAATCGCCCATAACTATTGAGATGAGCGATTATTCGGGCTTTGAAAAGGTCGGTTCTCTTGGTCAAAATCTCACTGCGGATAACTATCAGACCACGACCGTCGCCGGGGACATCGTATTATACAATGGCAATCATATTGTGATGTTCTACGGCTCAAATTCGTGGAGCTACACAAGGATCGGCCATATTGACGATCTGACAGGCTGGGAGGATGCACTTGGCAGCGGCAGCATCACGGCTGTTTTCTCTGTTGAAGAATAAAACCTGTAACAAAAAATACCCGCCTGCAAAAGTTGTGCTGTCAGGCGGGTATTATATTTCAGCTCTGCTTATAAGACAAAACGGAAAAAGCGGGAATGGATGTCAAGAAGTCATTCTTCTCTTTTTCGGTTTTAAGAAAGCGGTTTGACGTCTATTGCACGCAGGTATCAATCATGATATAATACCGTACATAAGCGGGAAAAATTTTGATTAAGATTGGGCTCGTCGGCCGTGATGCTGTGATTAGATTCTTCAAATGTTTTCGCGGTGATAAGGTTGACCGTCCTGTGAAAGTACTGAGAAAACGACGAGACGAAAATGGGGAGGGCGGATCTCATATTTTGCAGTAATTGCGGCACCAGGTTGATTGAGGGCCGATATGCGGTTTATTCCGTGAAGTTCAGCAAGACGAATCTCCCGCAGTTGGACTGCGATCCGGAGGAAAGCAATAAAAAAATATCGGACAATCCTTCGGGAAGCGATCGCCATTCGCAGCTACCTGAACAGGTTCTTTGCGCCTGCGGATTGGAAAGATGCCGAGAAAGACCTGAAAGCATTGAAATGGGCGGAAAGGCAGAGGAAGGTTGCAGCTTTGGTTTCGGCTGTTACAACGCTGATCATCGTTATTGCTCTCACGCTTCGCGTAGTGGAAACCTACATACCAGGAGGAATATCAAACCTTTTTCAACCGGGTATGGAAGTGCGTAATGCTTATCTGTCACAGTACAGCGAGAAAGTTATGGTGAAGTGGTCGAACTGTATAAGGATACTCTTACCGGAGCGACGGACTCAGGAGAAGAAGTTCTGTTGACTGCGTCTGAAGATAGCGGCGGCATCAGGCTGGTATTAAGTATAGACGGAGAATATATCGATGAATATTGGATGTATGAACATTACGTATCCTGATATGTCCGCAGATGAATGAATTTATATCTTTTCCATAAATGGGTTGAAATTAACCCGGGAAACGGACAACAAGGTTTGTTTATTGAATTGTTTATAGTCTCCCGTTACACTGTTTTACAGGCAATGGATCTGATTTTGTCCGGAGACCGGCGATCCGGAATCCGCAGGGATGAAGGAGAAGGAATGGATACCTGTAAACAGAGGGAGTACATGGAAGAAATGTTCCGACTGCTGGACATGCTGCTGTATGCGGCATTTCAGCAAAAAAGAGAAAAGGAAGGCGAGAATCTGTCCATGCGGGGACTGGTAATCACCGAAAAGGAGATTGACCAGGCGTTTCAGATGCCGCGTCAGGCAGAGGCATTTCCTGACGGTGTAATGGATGAGATCCGGCAGACGGTGTCTCGTATCCGGGAAAGACAAGCGTCGGAATCCTTTCTGCCATTTTATGCGGTCTGTGAAAAATTCCGCCTGAATTCCCTGGAAAGGCTTGCACTGTTGATCGGAGCGGCGCCTTTGTACCATCGAAAATATGAGAGGATCTATGGCTTCCTGCAGGATCGGGTGGATCAGCTTTCCCCCACGCGGGGACTGTGCGTGACGCTGGCTGAATTCTGGGGTGAGATTCCCACGGAGGATATGGCGGAGTTTCTTTCCGGATTGGGAAATATCGAATTTTTACTGTGGGAAAAGGAAGGAATCGGTCTGGCCGGAACCTACAGGCTGCGTCCAAGGCTGCAGAGTTATCTGCTGGGCGAGATGGACGTGGAAGAGTTGATACGGGAGAGGACGGAATATTTTTCCTGGACAGAGGAAATCCCGCCTATGGTCATTCGGGAGGATAAGCTTGCCCAGTTGTGCAGTCTTTACGACAGGATGCAGGAGGCAGCGCAGGAACAGCCTGGCATGATCATGATTTGCGGAAAAGAAGGGATCGGCAGACATTTCCTTTTAAAGCATCTGGCCCGGGAGAGAAAGCTGCGTCTTTTTTTTGTGGATCTGTCGGAGCTTTTCGTTTTGAAGTGGGAGGATGTGAGGGACGTATTGGAGGCCGCCTTTGTGGAATCTGTTCTGGGATCCGCCCAACTGTGTCTGTACGGCTGTGATCTGGAGGAGACGGGGGAAGAGGGATCCGGAGGAAGAGGAGACTGCCGCAGAGAGATTTTCCGGTATCTGGAGGAACATGTGGACTTTTTTCTCCTTCTGGCGGAAAGAAAGGAAGAACAGCTCTCGGATTTCCGGGGAGTGAAAGTGTGCGTAGAGCTGCCGTCATTGTCCTCAGTGGAAAAGGTCAGGCTTTGGGAAAATTTTGGGGCTGGATACTCGCTGGGTGCGGATGTGGACTTAAAGCTGAATGGCAATAAGTATGTTATGACACCCAGGGGGATCAGAGAAGCGCTTTCTACGGCGGAGGTTCTGGCCGGAAGCGAGGGACGTTCTGAAATTTCGCAGGAGGATATCCGGCAGGCGGTAAAGCAGAACCAGACCAACCAGCTGGGGGCTTACGCCACAAGGATCAACGGTCCGTTCGTGTGGGACGATCTGATCCTGGGAGACGATCAGAAGCGGCAGATGAGGATGGTCTGTGACCAGATGAAATACAGGGATGTGGTAGGGGAAGAATGGGGCTTTCATCGTAAAACACCTTATGGGAGAGGACTTTCGGTACTCTTTTATGGGCCTCCCGGAACCGGTAAGACGATGGCCGCGCAGGTGATGGCAAATGAGTTGGGTCTGGATCTCTACCGGATCGATATTTCACAGATGGTGAGTAAATATATCGGAGAAACCCAGAAAAACATCAGCCGCCTGTTTCATAAGGCCAAGGATATCAATGCGCTTCTGTTCTTTGATGAGGCAGATTCCCTCTTTGCCAGGCGTTCGGAGGCAAAAGATTCCCATGACCGAAACGCAAATGCGGAGACCGCCCATCTTTTACAGAAGCTGGAGGACTATGAAGGCATCACGGTACTTGCCACCAATTATCTCAATAACATAGACGACGCATTTAAAAGGCGGATGAAATTTATCATCCATATCGCTTTTCCGGAGCCTGGAGTAAGGCTGCGGCTGTGGAACAGCATTCTGCCGGAACAGGCGCTCTGCGAGGAAGAACTGGACCTGGATTTTTTTGCGGAGCACTTTGAACTGTCCGGGAGCAGCATCAAGGAAATTATGGTGAATGCGGCTTATCTCGCCGCCGCCGAACACAGGGGGCTGGCCAACAGGGATCTGGTGGAGGCGGTAAAACTCAATTATGCCAAATATGGCAAGGTGCTGACAAAGAATGATTTCGGGTATCTCGGATAACGTGTGAGAGAGGTGCGTCATGGCATATATGCGGAGTTTGAAAAAAACGAGCCCAGGGTATGCGGCCCGGGAGCCTGCTCGGGAGACGGGGCGTCCTGCGGGGGGCGGTCCTGGGAGCGCGCCCGTGAGCAATTCCATCCTGCAGGCGAAGCTTTGGGATGCGCAGCTTCAGGATGTGCAGATCCAGCGTTCCGGAGACAAAGGGCAGGAAAGCGAATCCGGGCCGGGAAGAGAGGGAGGCGTCCTGGACGCCGGGGCGGAGGCGGTTCGGTTTATGGGTGCGTCATCGGCCCGGGGGCTGGATCCGGAGATGAACGCCAGGATCGGCGGAAAACTGGGAGCCGATTTTTCCGGCGTGAGGATCCATACGGATGAGGCGGCCCAAAGGGCTGCGGACAGCATGAACGCCAGGGCGTTTACCAATGGAAAGGATATTTATTTCAACGAGGGAGAATATAATCCCGGAAGTCCTTCGGGGCAGAAACTGCTGGCCCATGAGCTGACGCACACGATCCAGCAGGGGCATGTGGCTCAGAAGACGGATTCCGGAGAAAATGTGAGGGAAGGCATACTCGGAGAGGAGGAGCATACGATGGCATACGCACAGACGGCCCGGAGAGGGCAGACCCGGAAAGTTCAGGCGGACGGCGGTACACGTACCGCGTCCGGGAGAGCGCAATCCCCGGTGGGAAATTCTGTGATGCAGGCAAAACTGCGGGTAGGGGGGAGCCGGACTCCCGCCGAGGCGGAAGCGGACCGTGTGGCGTCCAGGGTGATGAGCGGGGACAGCGTCCGCGGCGGTATTCCCGTTACGCAGGGCGTATCCGGCGGGGCGGCTTTACAGGGGACGGTCCAGAGAGATTTCCTTGGCTTTAAGAAGCGCTACCGGAAAGCTGTGGATGAGCTGAACGACGACTACGAGGGATATAAGCAACAGAGCAGATGGGAGCGGTTCAAGTGGACCGTGAAAAACCCCATTGCCAGAATGACCGCCCGATCAAAAAAGAATCAGCAGAACACAAAGGACCGGCTGACCCGGGAGATGGCGATCGAGAAGATGGCCATGGAAGCGCAGGCCAACCAGGCGAACGCGAGGACCAGTATAGATCAGCTGAACGATGCCGACCGCCAGAGTGTTCTCGGCAACCGGGCGGGCGGCCAGAATGCCGCCAGCACCTTCGGGGAGGATATGCAGGCCGTCGGGGAAGCGGCGCTGGATTACGGCCAGAAGGGAGCCGATTTGACGAGCGCCGTGGGAAGCGATCTTGGCAAGCTCGGAGAGGCGAGAAAAAATGAAGGCATGGAGGCTCTTGGCGGCAAAATAGACGGGGGCGCCAGCATAGTGGGAGGCGCTCTGGGAATGGTCGGCAGCGGCCTGGAGCTGAAGGAAAATCTGGAGAGCGCAAAGCAGATGGAGCTGGCGGGAGACGAGACCTCCGCCAGAATACAGAAGGCCAACGCGGCGGCCAGCGGCATCAGCATCGGCACCAGCGCCGCCAGCATAGCGAAGGGCGGACTCCAGCTGGCCAATATGGGTGCGGCGGATACTCTCGATAAAATCATCCCCGGTGTGAGTCTGGGCACCTCTGCCATAAAGGGCGGAGCGGCCGTGGGAGAGCTTACCAGAGCGGGCAAGGTCCGCAGCCGGACCACCGAGGGTGAGAATAAATACAAGGATGATAAAACGCAGAAGGGAAAATCCATGCGCAGCCTGTTCCACAAGGGCCACAAGCAGGCTGTGAACGACCAGATCGCGGCGGGCTTTGACCTTGCCAGCGCGGGACTGGAGGCGGCGGGCAATATTGCCTCTCTCTCCGGCGCGGGCGCGGGAGTGGGCATCGCCTTAAGCGCGGCGGGCACAGGCCTGGATGTGGGCAAAGGCTTCTTTATGAAGCGCCGACATAAGAAGATGGTAAAGAGCGAGGTGCGCAGAGATCTGGGGATCACGGACGAACTCGTCAAACAGACCCGGGAGCAGTATCAGGTGAACGGAAAGAAGCTGAGCAGGAAGGAAGCGGAACAGTTCCTGCTGATGAAGCTGTCCGGTTCCAGATCCTATGAGGAAGCTTACCTGAAAAATATCAGGGAGCAGAAGGGGGACGCCGGAACGGAGGGAATCAGCGAGCTGAAAACGGCTCTCGGAGTGGGGACAAACGGTGTCACCGAAGACGAGAGGAAAGCGGAGGATTCTCTGCTGAATCAGAGGCTGGGCGTCAAAGAGAAGGATGCCGGGAACCTGGATGCCAGCATCGAGAGAAGGCACCAGAAGAAGGGCAGAAAGAGGTGGAGCAATAAGGCCCGGGGAGAGGGCACGGTTTAGCGTATGTCTGTAAGAACACTTTTGCGGAACATTCGCGAAGATCATAAGAAAGGTATGGTAAGCCAATGGATTGGAAGCGGAATTTTTTAAGAAAGTTGGAAAAGGAGCTGGAAAAGGATGTGGAAGAGAGCCGTATCCTGGAAGCGGAAGGGAATAATCCGGACACCCTGAGGATGCTTTTTTCCACGGGAGATGACGAGGACGATCTGGCCGTGATGGATGTGGCGGTATATCCGTCGAAGCAGGGGCTGCAGTTTCTGAATTTTTATACGGTGGTCGTGCCGGAGGTGCAGCCCCAGGCGGTGCCCGGACTTTTGGAGCATCTGAACCGGCTGAATCTGCCGGTCCCCCTGGGAGCCTTTGGGTATTTTGATGAGGATGGCCAGGTGTACCACAAGTACAGTCTGATCGTGGAGGAACCAGCGGATATGGATCGGTTTGTGGCGGGCGCTGTCTCGGTCATCGCTCTGATTCTGGGTTTGATAGAGAATTACGGAGAGGAGATCGACGAGGCGGCCGGTTTTGATGCCTGAGGTGTTGGTTTTCTGCGGCGCCGGAGATGATTTCCGGCGCTGATTTTTTGCGGTTCGCGGGGCTGACGCACTTTCAGTGCGTCAGCCCTTCTTTTTTCTTTTTGTGAACAGGGGTTGCAATAATTTCTCGGGGGGGTGTATAATGCAAGTGATTTTATCGCAAAATAAGACAAAAAATGCGGATGTATAGGGCTTCCGGGGGGGATGCCTGCACCGACAGACATGAGATGTGCAGGCGAAGCATACTATATTACGGATCGGCTTTCGGTTAGGGGTAGATGGAAATGGACAGAAACAGAAAGCTGGAATCAAAAATATTGATCCCGGATATGCAAAAAGAATACGAACAGAGAGAACTTCTCCTTTCGGAACTGCGGCAGGAGCAGGGGAAACTTCTGGTATTGCATGCCACGATCGGTTACGGAAAGACAGTGCTGATGTCACAGTTTGCCCGTCTGCCGGAGAATATCTGCGCCTGGTATCATCTGGATGTGCTGGACAACCAGCCGGTCACCTTTATACAGTATCTGATCCGGTCCCTGAGCCGGGTCCTGGACGGATTTGAACTGGACGAGGAATACTATGTGGAAATAACACCGGATGGCCTCAGCCGGTTCGTCAGGGATCTGATCGTGGAGATAGAGGAAAGTCTGGAGTCTATGGCTGATTCCCGGAGGCTGATGCTGGCTCTGGACGATTTTCAGGTGATCGATAACCCGGAGATATTTAAGATTCTGGAGGAACTTCTGGAGCATACCGGCGGGTACTTTACGCTGATGGCAGCGACAAAGGGAGCCGTGCCGGATTTTTTCACCAAATATTTCATGCGCAACCAGGGCGTTATCATAGAGACGGAGCGTCTGAGTTTCCGGGAGCAGGAGGTGTCACATTTTCTGGGTACCATGCTGCCCGGGAAGGAGGCCGAGAGGTACGCCAACATGATCTGGAGCAATATGGAGGGCTGGCCCGCGGGTGTGATGTTTGCCGCGCTTTATCTGCGCCGGCTGGGCTGTTTTGAACCGGATGTCGAATGGGAAAGCATTACCCAGGAGTCCATGGTGCAGAATTATATCGCCTGTGAACTGTACAAAGGTCTGCCCTACGACATTCAGCAGTTTTTGCTCAATACTTCCTTCGCGGAGGAACTGCAGCCGGATCTGTGCAACGATATCTGCGGTATTGAAAACGCCAGGGGAATCTTACAATATCTGCTTCAGGAAAATCTGTTTATTCTCCGCATAGGAGGAAAGAGCGGCAGTTATCGATATCATTCCATGTTCCGAAGTTTCCTGAACGACAGGGTCAGCCAGGAGCAGAGGCAGGAAATTTATGAAAAGATGGCGGGTTATTACTTAAGACATCAGGATCCGGACGTAGCCGCGAGATATGCCATGCTGTCCGGGAAACCGAAAATTCTGATTACCGTTCTGGAAAAATACGGACTTTTGTTTCTGGGAGAGGGGAAACAAAAGACGGTTTCGGAATATCTTCAGCATCTGGAAGAGGGCGGTGTGGAATTTGCACCGGGACTTATGAAAGTAAAGGATGCCTTGGAACGCCTTGGGGAGGAAGACGGGACCGGGGAGAAGGAAAAGCTTTTGACGGTATCCTGTTTCGGGAAATTCCGGGTGGAGATCTCCCGGACGGGAAAAGAGATCTCATGGAGAACCCGCAAGGCGCTGGAGCTTTTCGCATGTCTGATAGACAGAGAGGGAAAGCCTGTGGAACGAAGGGCCCTTTTGGAACAGCTCTGGCCTGACAATGCACCTAACAACAGTGTGGCTATGCTGCACAATATGATCTACAGCATCCGCAAGGAACTGAGCTCCCAGCCGGAGCTGGCAGGTTTGATCCAATACAGAAACCATCAGTATTACCTGGATACCTCCCAGATGGTGATCGACCTGGAGAGTAAGAAAGAGATCTGTCGGCTGGCGGAGATGTCGGATGCGGAGGCGCTTTATGCGCGCAGGGAGGAACTGCTGACTCCCTGGGGTGTTTATCTGGCGGAGGTTGACGGCACCTGGTGTATGGCCAGACGGGTTTACTTTGAGAGAGGCTATGGAAAGGCCTGTTCTCTTTTGGCTGATTTCTGCAGGAAACAGGGGGACTACGAAACGGAAGAGGCCTGTTGGACGGCGTATGTTGCCTCCGACCGATATTCGGAGGATGCGGTGGCGGGGCTTTTGCAGTGCTATGTCCGGTCGGGGGACCGAAAGCAGATCAAGCGGGTCTTTGAGTCCGCCCAAAAGATCTTTCGGGAGGAACTGGACGTAGACTTAAGCGCTGAAACGGTCCGCATCTATGAACAGGCGATGAAGAAAAAAGCGTGAGGAACGGATGCAACGGCGGGAGGGATGGAATGAGCGGCAGAGAGAACGCGGAGAACCGGGGATTCAGGCCGGCGGAATATTTGAGAGAGATCTTTGATCTGGATGATTTTGAACAGTTTTGCATAAAGACCCTGTTGGAAGCGAAGGAGGGGGATCAGGAACTGACGGCCTGCGCACTGGCGGAGAGGTACGGTCTGAAAACGGAGTATGCGCCTTATTTTTGGCCGGACAGTAAATTGCTCTGTTATTTTCTTCAAAAGGAGCAGAGGAACGGTCGGATTTTTTATTTTCTGGAAGAACGGATCCGGGTTTTCCTGGAGGGAGGAATATACGGCTATGGTCCCTATGATCTTCTATGGAACATGAGATATCCGGAAGAATTTCGGGAAGAGCTTGCAGGCTCCAGTCCGGTACCGGTGATGGAGCGCTTTTTGGAGAGCCGGGCGGGTGGCGGACCGGTTCTTTTTCATTTGTATGGGCCCGGAGGAAGCGGCAGGAAAAGCCGTATTCTGGAATTTTGCAGCCGACGGAAACGACCGCTTCTGATTCTGGACGGCAGTTATCTGGACGGTGATCCTCATATTTTGAGGGATGCCCTCAGAGAGTGCAGGATTTATGGGGCTTACCTGTTTCTGCAGGAACTGCCGGAAAACTGGTTCGCGGAGGAGGAACTGTACAGGATTCGTCTTCTTCGCTGGATGCTCAATGAGGCAAATGTCGTGTTTACCATAGGAGAAAAGTCTTTGCCGCCGGGAGCCTGTCCGGAGGATATTTCTCATCTGGAATGTGAAATGGGTCTCCCGAACTATCAGGAGAGTGTTGCCCTGTGGGAGAGGATGCTGAAAGGGCAGGAGCTCTGCGCACCCGCCGAGTGGGCCAATAAATTTCTCTTTACGCCGGGACAGATCAGGCAGGCGGTACAGAACGCCTGGCGGTATGCCTTTATCCGCGGCAGCGCCCGGCTGGAACGAGAGGATCTGCAGAAGGGTTGTTATTATCTGCTGCGGGACGGCATGGGCAAAAAGGCAGTCAAGATCCAGCCCTGTTATGCGTGGGACGATCTGATCCTTCCGCCTTTTCAAAAGCGGAGACTGAAGGAAGCCTGTAATCAGGTTCTCTATAAAAAATGGGTGTATGAAGCATGGGGATTTGACCGGAAAATATCTTACGGGAAAGGGATCTCGGTAGTGTTTGCCGGGCCGCCCGGAACGGGGAAGACCATGGCGGCTCAGGTGATGGCATCGGAACTGTGCCTGGATCTGTACCGGATCGAGCTTGCTGCAGTGGTCAGCAAATATGTGGGGGAGACGGAGAAGAATCTGGAAGAGATCTTTGAACAGGCGAGAAAGAGCCAGGTAATTTTGTTTTTTGACGAGGCGGACGTACTTTTTTCCAAGCGGATGGAGGTTCGGGACTCCAACGATAAATACAGTAATATGGAGGCGGCTTTTCTGTTGCAGAAAATGGAAGAATACGAAGGGATTACGATTCTGGCTACCAACTATCTGCAAAATTTTGACGAAGCTTTTAAGCGCAGGATGAAGTTTATCATCGATTTTCCCTTTCCGGACGCCGCGAGGCGGGAGCAGATCTGGAGAAAGGCTTTTCCGGATCAGACGCCGGTGTGCGAGGATCTGGATTATGAATTTCTTTCTGCCGGCTTTGAACTGTCGGGGAGCGGCATTAAAAATGCGGCGCTGCACGCCGCGTTTCTGGCTGCGGCCGCTTCCGAACGGGTGTCCATGAGCCATATCATAGCGGGTATCCGGAATGAATTCGCCAAGAACGGCAAGATCCTTACGAAAGAACAGCTGGGACAATACTATATGCTTTTGGAGCCGGAAGGCGGCCTGTGATCCTGAAAATGGAAAGATCACGGTACGCGCATGGAGGTGCGGGATGGAACATGTGAAAAAAGACTGGCAGCGTTCGGAGGGACGGGTGCGCAGCGTCGGGAAAAGTGATCTGCGGACGGACAAAAAGCTCAGGGCCTATCATCCGGCGGAGCGGGAGAGGAGCAGGGAAAACAGATCCAACGAAATGATGCGCATGGAAAATTCCTACGGCGGCATAGCCATTGGCGCCAGCCGCAGGAAAAAAATGACCATGGTTTTTCACGAGGAGCGTCGGCACAACGGGCCGGGCATCAAGAAGGACGAGCGGGAGGTGGAGGGAAGCAGGACAGTCTCCTTAAGCCGGCTGGAGGGAGACTTTCGCACCAACAGCCATGATCGGACGGACAGCGCCATGATCTACCGGGAGAGGATGGAGGAATCGCCGGTCAGGATGATGCGCAAGCTTCAGGAGATGCTGGACGAAAACCGCCAGACAAGCGGGGAAAAGACTTTGCCATTCCTGAACCTTAAAAAGGATCGGCAGGAGAGGGAGGATACGGAGAGGGAGCTCCGGGAGAGTCTGGAGAAGCGCAGAATGAGCGAGTACGACCGTCTGCGGGACAAAAGGGAGAGTCTCCGTCAGGAGGACGCGGAAAAGGAACAGATGCGCAGACAGTTTTATCAGAATCTGTCTTTTGCCCGGGAGAAATCGCGGAGACTGATGCACGGGGAGGGCGCTGCGCTCTGGGAAGGCGCCAAGGGGCCTGCGCAGGGTCTTATGGAAAAAGGAGGCGTATCCGGGGAGGACCCGGCTGCTTCGGACGATACGGGGGATCAGCCGGCAAGCGGAAAAGACAGGCGCAAAAAAAGCTGAAAAAAGAATTATTTTGTCGATTTGATTATAAATTTGTATAGAGACGCCTGCTAAAGTGAAATTATAATTCTATGGTGGTATGTAGGTACTGATCATAAAAAATGAAAGGAGGTAACTGGTTCCTCAAGATAGAAGAGGGATCAGGTATGGGCATGGCTGAGTATTTATCACCGGGAGTCTATGTGGAAGAATTTGAGTCGGGTGGTAAGCCGATGGAGGGCGTGGGAACGAGCACAGCCGGATTTATCGGGCTTGCGGAGAGGGGACCGATCGAGGGAGTCCCTCAGTTGATCACTAACTTTGCGGATTTCAGGAGGACTTACGGCGGGTATCTGTCTGAAAACGAGTTTGGAGAGTACCGTTTTCTGGCTTATGCGGTGGAGCACTTTTTCATCAACGGAGGCTCCCGCTGTTTTGTGTCCAGAGTGGCTCCCCCGAACGCGAAGTGTTCCGTTGGTTACGCTCCCGCCAAAGAGGGCGCCGTTGTAAGATTTGCGGCGAAGAATCCGGGTACCTGGGGCGACGATATCCGCGTGGTCGTGACGCCGTCCAGCAAGGCAAAGACGCAGATACTGGAGGTACTGGACACCGCCGACGGCAAGAAATATCTTGTGAAGAACGGAGCCGGTTTCCAGCCGGGCGACGTGGTAATGTATTTTGACAAGACGGAGTGCGTCTACAACCGGGTCGTAAAGAATCAGGACAATGTCATTACGTTCCAGAAGGAGTTCGAGGACGATGTGGTTGACAGGAACCTTCTGCCGTCGAAAGTAGTCACAACCTGTGAGTTTACGCTGGAAGTAAAATACAGCGACCAGGTAGAGCTGTACGAGAACGCTTCCTTCAATATCAGCGCTCCCAATTATATTGAAAAGAAGGTTGCAAAATCTGACCTGATCACGGTTCAGTATGTAGGAAAGGAAAGCGGAGAGCCCCAGGCTCCTTTCGCGGCGTTTGTAAGTGCGGAGGACGAGGAGGCAGCGGTTGTGACCGTCTCCTTTACGGGAGGAAGCAACGGCTCTGTCTCCAATATTTCCGCGGCGGATTTTATCGGCACGGACAACGGTGCGGGCAAGCGGACGGGTATTCAGTCCTTCCTGGACAATGACGTCGTTTCCATCATGGCGGTGCCGGGCGTGACGGATCCCAATGTACAGCTGATGCTGGTGGCTCACTGTGAGAATCTTGCAAGCCGGTTTGCGGTTCTGGATATTCCCAGAGACTCCAGAAAAGTGGCGGATGTCATCGCTCACAGAGACATTTTTGACAGCAACTATGCAGCCCTGTATCATCCATGGCTGACCATTTTTGACCCGCTGGACAAAAAGAACATCGCGATTCCTCCCTCCGGGTCCGTCATTGGCATTTATGCCAGAAACGATAACACCAGAGGCGTACATAAAGCTCCGGCCAACGAGGTAGTGAGAGCGTGTGTCGGTTTGGACTGCCAGTTCAATAAAGGCGAGCAGGATATTCTGAATCCCAAGGGCGTGAATCTGATCCGTACATTCCCGGGACAGGGCATTCGTGTATGGGGCGCCCGCACCGCTACCAGTAATCCCAGCTGGAAGTATATCAATGTGCGCAGACTGTTTATCTTCATAGAGGAATCCATCAAGGCAAATACCAACTGGGCGGTATTTGAGCCGAACGACGAGGTGCTTTGGGTGAGAGTACAGCGTACGATCAGCGTATTCCTCACCGGTCTGTGGAGAAACGGATCTCTGGCAGGAAGTTCTCCGGAGGAGGCTTTCTTTGTAAATATCGGACGCAATACCATGAGCCAGGACGATATCGACAATGGACGTCTGGTATGTGTGATCGGTGTAGCGCCTGTAAAGCCCGCTGAATTTGTAATCTTCAGGATTTCTCAAAAGACCAGCGAGGCTGCTGAATAAAATGGTTTGATCGAGTGAAAGGAGTGTAATCGTATGCCTTACCCACATGGTAGATTCAGGTATAAAGTTGAAATTGACGGTTTGGATGCAGGTGGTTTTTCAGAGGTGACCGGTTTTGATGCTTCGATTGATGTGATCGAGTACCGGGAGGGAGATATGGTACAGACTCCCATGAAGCTTCCGGGGCTGAAAAAATACGGAAATATTACCCTGAGGCAGGGACTGGCGGATTCCATGGTGCTCTATGAGTGGATCGTCGCCGGTGTGAACGGAGCGGTTGACCGAAAGACGATCACAATCACGCTTTTGGATGAGGAAGAGGCTCCGGCGGCTTCCTGGCAGGTGATCAATGCGTGGCCCATGAGATACACGGCTCCGGACTTCAACGCGACTTCTTCGGAGGTGGCTATTGAGTCCCTGGAGATTGCTCATGAAGGGATGACCAGAGTTTCCTGACACAAGTATCAGGTTTTGATCTGAATGGTTATGGAGGATGAGGACGCTGCAGGAGGCAGAATTTGTATCTGTATCCTGCGGTGCCTCATAGTCATTTAAGGTTTAAGACATGGAGGAAAAAATGGAATTTCAGACGGAGTATCCCTTTACGCTGCCAAGAGGATATCGTGACAGAGAAGGGAACATACATAAGGACGGCGTTATGCGGATGGCCAATGCCGGGGATGAGATTCTGCCTCTGAAGGATCCAAGGGTCCAGCAGAATCCGGGTTATCTGACGATCATCCTGTTGGCTCGGGTAATCACCAGACTGGGAACGCTTCCCACAGTGGATACCAGAGTGGTGGAAGAACTCTATACGATGGATCTCGCTTATCTGCAGGATCTGTATCAGAGGATTAATACCATGGAAATTCCTGTTTATAAGGGAGTTTGCCCTCACTGCGGAAAGCAGGTGGAGATTCCCGTAAATTTTATGGAAGCCGGGGAATGATTACTTATCCGGCTGACAAGATATATGAAGAAACGGCATTTCTGGGCTATTATCTGCACTGGGGACGGAAGGAGATTTTTGAACTGAGTCATCTGGAGCGCCTGAGGTGGTGCAGGGAGGTATCGCAGATCAACAGCAAGCTGAATCAGGAGCCGGAAAATCCGTTTCAGCTGTAAACTGCCCGCTGACCGGAAGGGGAAAGGAGAAAAAAGGTGTTTTCGTTGTTTGACGCCAGAAAGCAGCTGGTACCGGGGCATAGCTTCCTGGTAACCATCGGGCCGGCTACGTTCAGCTTTTCCAAGGTTTCCAACCTGGTGGCACAGATAGAATACGACGCAGTTCCGGAAGGGGGAAACAACGACTATCCCCTGCTGTTCAAAAAGCAGAAAACCAACCCGGACATATTGGTGCTGGAAAAAGGCATCCGCACAAAATCCTACGACATGGTTTTTGATCTGCTGCAGGAAGGGATGCAGGTAGAGATGGTGACGATCCTGCTGATGGCAAAGGACGCCGGTTTGGAAAAGGCATTTTTTTTTAAGAAGGGAATGATCATAAAGCGCACGTTTTCCGATTTGGACGCTATGAGTAACGAGCTGGTGATCGAAACATTGGAAATCGCACATTCCGGTCTGGTGGAGGTTCCGGTACCGGGAATATAGGAGGCGGTAGCTGTTGCGTGTCTTAAGGGAAGACAGGATGAGAAGAGGATCCGTTCTCTCTGATACGGTCGGGAAAACTTCCCTTTTTGTAAAGGGTATTATTGAAAAATACGGGCAGGGTGAAAAGTATGTATTTGATCCTGTCTCTTTTGTGTATCTCCTTCCGACGGCAGCCCCGACAGAGGAAGAGACGCCAAAGCGGGACGAGGAACGTGCCAGGGAATATGTGCTGAGAGAAAAGGAAACTGTGCGGCTTATAACCAACAGTGTGCGCAGCAGAGAGTTCGCGGTTCACTTAAAGGAGAGAGCCGTTATGCCAAGTCCGCAGGAACTGCTCTGGCGGAAGGCCGGAAAGGAACAGACGATCTGCCAGGTGCGGGAACTTGTGCAAAAATGCAGAGAATTTGAGAGAGAACTGTTGCAGATGCAGGATGCCTCAAAGGAGATGGCCCAGAGTCCGGACAAACCGGAGAGCCAAAGTGCAGCGCAGGACTCGGGCAGAAGGAAAGAAAAGAGCCTGAATCAGAATTCGGACAGGAGAAAAGAGCGGAGTCAGGAACCGGATCTGGATCCAACAGAGATCTTTCGCATTGGCCGGGACATGGAGAGGGAAGAGGGAGAACAGGCGGCGATCGGGCGTTTCCATGAAGAAATCGAAGGCCTGGAAAAAAATCTCGTGCTGTGGCAGGAAACGGGCGTTTCCCGGGATGCCTTTTATCAGGCGAAGACGGCCCGGAGCGTGGAGCGTCTTTTAAAGGAGCGCAGGATACTGGAGCAGGAACTGGAATACCGTCTGTTCGATCAGGTGCGCCTGCTCTGCGCGGAGCATGTGCAGCGGGAAGCTGTGGAGTCGGCCGATGCCCATGAAGGGCAGGCGGAGTATACGGGTGCGGGCGAAAGCACTGTCCGGACAGAAGGGCCGGACAGCGGGAGAGATTCCGAGGAAAGAGAGAGGTTTCGGGAACGGCTGACACAGGTATGGCAGTTTTTGACCGGCTGGGAGGAACCCGGAGAAGGTTCATACGCGGAAGAACCGGAATCAGGAAAGCCGGTGGCAAAGTCCCTGGAGGAAACCTTGCAACTTCTGGGAGAACATCCCGAGATGACAACAGAGCAGTTCGAGGAAGGACAGACCCTGACTCATATCCGACAGGATGATCCGGAGAGTATGGGAATTCTGAAAGAACTGCGAGAGAAGATACAAAAAGGGCATTTGTCGGAAGCTCAGGGGGAAATTACGGAAGCGTACCAAGGAGGACGCCCGGAGAATATAAAAAGTCCGGAGCAGGTACGGAAGGACGAGATACGGAAAGAAGAGATTACTCGCTTCATCCGGTCCAGACAGGAAGAAATCCTTCGTATCGGGGAGGGAGAAATTCTGCGGGGAGGGCCGGAGCATCGTCGGGTTTACCTGCTTTCGCTGATCCTGCGGGAGTCGGATGCCGACATCGCCAGCATTGAGACATTGACAAAGCGCCTGCAGGAGAACGCGGGATTTGCAGCGGCGGATGTTCTGGAAAAGGCGGCCGCGGGACAGACATTTGATCTGCTGTGGCAGACAGCGTCGCAGATGCGCCCCGGGGAACTGGAGCAGGCGTTGAAACGGCTTGAGGAAGGACAGACCCTGACCCATATCCGTCAGGATAATCCGGAGAGTGTGGGACTTTTGGAGGAACTGAGAGAGAGGATACAGAAAGGGAGTCCGTCAGAAGTTCAGGGGAAATCTTCAGAAGGGTACCAAGGAGAACATCCGGAGCAGGATACAGATATAGAGCGGCTTGGGGAAGGACAGCCCCTGACCCATATTCCACAGGATAATCCGGAGAGTATAAAAAGTCCGGAGCAGATTCGGAAGGAAGAAATTCGGAAAAAAAAAATAACCCGCTTCATCCGGTCCGGACAGGAGGAAATCCTCCGTATGGGGGAGGAAGAAATCCAACGGGCAGTGCCGGAACTTCAGCGTGCCTATCTGCTATCGGCAATCCTGCGGGAGTTTGACGAAAGTATGTCCGGTATCGAGACGCTGACGGAACGCTTGCAGGAGAGTGAAGGAACCGGGGCGGTGGATGCCCTGACGGAAGCGGCTACGGGGCAGACGTTCAAGCTGCTGTGGCAGACAGCGTCGCAGATGCGCCCCGGGGAACTGGAGCAGGCATTGAAGCGGCTCGGGGAAGGAGAGAATCTGACCCATATCTGGCAGGCCGCCCCGGAGATGAAGGGACTTTTGGCTGCCCGGGAGACTATGGAACTTTTGGAGGAACTGCGCAGGGAGAGTCAAAAAGCGTCTCTCAAAAAAGATCGGCAGGAATCGGAAGCGCAGGAAAAATTTCTGCGGGAACTTGTGGAAACGTCTCCGGGAGATACTTTGGGTAGGAAGCAGGCAATGTGGGAGGCGATGGATCGGGCAGGGACGCTTCTGGAGAAAAAGCATCAGATGCAATGGTTTTCCGGACTGTTGAAGGAGACCGATCCCTCCAGGCTGGCCGAAAGTCTGGAGATAAGGGAGATAAAACAGATTTTACACGAGATAGAATTGCTGGAGGAGCTGCCGCAGGAATTTCCGGAGCGGCTGCTGGAGGTGCAGAGACGGCTGGCCGGCGGCATGAGCCTGAAGGAGATCGACCGGGCGGAGGCCAGACTGGAGGAGCGTTGTCCCGCCGGGACAGAGCGGGAGCGGTGGGTACAAAAGATATTGCTTCGGATACGGAGCGAAAGACTGCGGCAGTACGCGGAGCAGGATTTCCGCAGACTGCTTCAGGTGACGGACGATCGTCGGCATGAGAGCTTTCCGGGAACGTTTTGGTCGGAAGTCTCCGAGAACATTGGCATTACTACCCTGATCGGACGGCTGAATCCTCAGGAGACCGGCCGGCTTGAAACATGGATGCGAAAATGGAAGGGCGCGCCCGGGGTGATCGCGCGGGCGGAACGCCTTTTGGCAGGAAAATTGAGTCCGGCGGAGAGGGAGAACGCCGAAAGGCCTGCCGCCGCACAGACCTATGACCGGGACCGAGGCGGGAACTCAGTAAAGGGGCTCAGGTCGGAGCGGCTGATTCAGGATATTAGGATTTCCCGTATGTTGGAACATTTTTCGGGTCTGACCGTCTCTGAGGATAGTGTGAAATTGGGCCGAATCGGGCTTGCGCCGGAGACGGCGGATTCCGGCTCGGACCGGCGCCTCTTCCCGGACGGAAATCTGGGGATGGGGCAGTTTCGCGAAGAAGCGGTTTCTCCCACACCAAAGAACCGGTTTCTCAGGGCAGATGACGGGGGGACGGACGAAAGCGGGTATGCCGCTGTCGATTGGGAACTGCTTCCCGAAAACGGGAGAGAGAGCGGAGCCGTGAAACCGCAGGAAAGCGGGGCCGGGGAGATTCGGAATCTTCGCTCTCTGGTGGTAAGGCAGGATTCCGTGAAGCAGGAGCAAACGAGGCAGCAGGAGCGTCAGGAGAGCCAGCGTCAGCTTTTGATGCAGCTCCAGAATCAGAACAGGCAGCAGGAAGACGCTATCCGTATTATGGAGAAGCGCCAGGAGGAACTGCAGACACAGCTTAAGGAGCCGAAGCTGACCTGGGAGGAACTGGAGAAAAGGGTGATAGAACGGCTTCAGGGGCAGCTTCGCATGGAGCGGATGCGCAGAGGACTTTTGTAGAACGAGGAGATAGAGAATGCCAGCATTGGGTGCGCTCGGAGCATTGAATATAACCAGCATGTTGCCGGAAAATCTGAAGAAGGCAAAAATAGAGGTGTTGGATGAGCGGGGGAGAAAATCCAGAGAGATCGAGGTGCTTTTTAACCCGTCTCAATATACGCTGCAGGATTCCGCAAAATATTCCACGAGGCCAAGGCCCGGCTCGGATGTCCCGCAGATGGCCTTTATAGGCGGGAATGCCACTACCTTGCAGGTGGAGCTGTTTTTTGACACCAGTCCGATCCTGACCACCACCGTCCTGACCAGCGCGAAAGCCACGGATGTGTCCAAAAAGGTGAAGGATTTCGAGGAACTGGTATATATCAAGGGAAATCTGCATGCGCCGCCTTCCGTAAAATTTAAATGGGGCTCTCTGTCTTTTAAGGGCGTGGTTACAGACGTAAAGAGCACCTACACCAAGTTTACGGAAAGCGGTATGCCGATTCAGGCCCGTGTGGAATTGTCGCTTATGTCCTGCTATTCTTCCGGAGAGAAAAAACGGAAGAGTCCCTTTGAATCTCCCGATCGGACAAAGTGCAGGATGATTCGGGAGGATTGCAGTATCTGGGATATTGCGCTGAATGAATATGGGGATGTATCCAAGTGGAAGGTGATCGCCAGGGCAAATAATCTGGCGGATCCTCTGCATATCCCGCCCGGAACCATTATCAAAGTGCCCGCGTTGTAATAGGAAATGTAAGGGTACCGCCCCGACAGCAGGGAGGTCTGTATGGCAGGTTTCATGACGGATGTCTACACTTATGACGCTCTTGCAAATAAATATGGAAATTTCCAGGTGCCGGCCTTTGAATTGTGCATCAACGGCAGGGATGCGGTGAATGAACTGAATTTGTCTGTTCTGTCCATGGATGTCTCTCTGTCCGGTACGGAAGCCAGTACGGCGGTGATCCGGCTGGGAGGCGTGTATGATCCGGAAAAAAGAAGCTTTGACAGCAAGGTCAAGAACAAGTTCCGGCTGGGGACAATCGTGGAGATTGGCATAGGCTATCTCTCGGAGATCCGGAAGGTGCTGAAAGGGTTTGTGGCGGTGCTGGGCGCTGAATTTTCGGAGGAAGCCTGTCTTGTGGTAACCATTATGGATGTGCGCAGACTGATGATGATAAACGGTACTCATCACAAGCTGTACAACGTAAAAAATTATTCGGATGCGGTCAGGTCCGTTCTGGGCGAATATTCCAAGCTGTGCCGCGCCGACATAGACGCCACCAGCGACAATCTGGACAGACCTCTCTCTCAGCAGTCCACGGATTACGATTTTATCACAAAGGAGCTGATCGGGAAAGGTCTTTGCGAGAGGGAATTTCTCGTGGTGGGAGATACGGCGTATTTCCGCAGGCCGCGCAAGGAGACCCGGCCGGTCTGTTCGCTGGAGTACGGGCGGGAGCTGTGGTCGTTTCAGATGGAATGTTCTTATGTGGATCTGGAGATAGAGGTGACCGGCTATAACCAGGAGGAGCAGAAACCCTATATCGGAAAGGCGAAGGCCAGGAGCAGGGAGCCGATCAGCTCTCTTTGGGCAAAGACGCCGGTGTCCAATATCATAGATGAGGAGGCGGACAGCCAGAACAAGGTGAACGCCCGCGCGCAGATCTTTGCCAATATGCAGATGGCGGACGGCCAGAATGGCAGAGGAACCTGTGTAGGACTGCCGGAGCTGGTTCCGGGCAGATTCGTGGAGGTGTCGAAACTGGAGGCTATGGCGAACAGGAAGTACTACCTGAAACGTGTGAACCACAGGATAAACGAGGAAGGATTTATCACGGAATTTGAGACGGGGGGATGGGCCTGATGGGCGTTTTTGACGAGCTGTTTGGCAGCACGGACAACCGGAAGATCGGGGAAGTTCCGGGAATCATCACCGGTCTGGTAAAGGAAAACTGGAGCAAGGAGCATCCGGGGATGGTGAAGGTGGAGTATTTTCTGGGAGAAAAGGGCAAGAATCTCACCGGCTGGGTCCCCGTTATGGTGCCCTACGCCGGAAAGGAGTTTGGTTCCTATGCGCTTCCGGAGGTGGGGGCCGAAGTGGTGCTGGCGTTTCAGAGAGGCAACCGCAATTGTCCCATCGTTCTGGGATGTATCTGGAACAAACAGTCGGCCCTGCCGAAGAACACGGCCAATGAGAAAAATACGATCAAAAAACTGTTGACGAAGGGCGGCTGTGAGATCCAGATCCAGGAGGAGGACAAGAAGGAGCAGATCCTGATCCATACGCCCAAGGGACTGAAGCTTTTGATAGAGGATCAGAATGAGACGCTGGAACTTGGCGACAAGGCCGGGAAAAACAAGATCACTTTGGACACAAAGAATGGGAAAATGACGCTTTTGGCGGATAAAAGCATGGAATTTAAGGTGGGCGGCAGCGCCATGCTGTCTCTGGACGGCAGTTCCAGGGCGGTACAGATCAAGGGCGGCAAGATTACATGCAACGCGGATCAAAGCGTAGAGATAAAGGGGCAGACGGCGAAGCTGGAAGGGACCTCCACAGAGGTAAAGGGCTCGGGAGCTTTAAAGCTGGAGGCAAGCGGAACGGCTCAGCTGAAAGGAGCCATGGTGCAGATCAACTAGGCAGCGCGGAGGTTAGCGATGACGGAACGGGAAAAAGTAAAAGGGTTTCTGGGGACGGGATTTCATTTTCCCATTGAGGTAGAGGAAGCCACCGGCAGGATGAAGGAGGTCTCTCTGGAAGAGGATATTAAACAGGCGATATGGATCATCCTGATGACCCGGAAGGGGGAGCGGGTGATGCGTCCTGATTTTGGATGCGACATTTACGATTATGCCTTTGAGACCACGGACTACACGACGCTTGTCCAGATGGAAAACGCGGTCAGTGAAGCGCTGATCCGCTGGGAGCCGCGCATTACGGATATAACCGTCAGAGTAAACAACGAACAGGAGCGGGAAGGCGTGCTGCTGATAGAGATCAGCTATCTTGTGCGCAATACCAACAATCCGTTTAATTTAGTCTATCCTTATTACATCAATGAAGGAACGGGAGCATAGGGGCAGGAGGATACCTTATGAAAGACTGGAAGGGAAAAGCTGGAACCGGTGAGGAAATCATTCATAACATTCAGACCGTCGCCGCCAATTATACGCCGGAATGGAATTTCAGCATGGAGGATCCGGATATTGGCTCCGCCGTAGCTTATGTGTATGCCGACATGACAGAGGACACCGTCCGTCAGCTGCGACGGCTGGGGTATAAGAACCGTCTGGCTTTCTTTAACAGTCTGGGGGCGGAGCAGCGCTGCGCCGTGCCGGCCAGAGGTTTTGCGGTCTTTGAACTTGTTGCCGGAGCGCCGGAAGGGACGGAGGTGGACGCCTGTACCGGTGTGACTGCCGATGTTTCGGAGGAGGAAGGGGATATCCGGTTCGAGACAGGGGAGGATCTTTATGTGACGCCGGCCCAGCCGTCCTGTCTGTATCTGACGGACGGCAGAAAGGATGGCATTTACAGGCTTTCCGGGGATCTCTCACAGCAGACGGAGCCGATCACTCTGTTTCGTGAGAAAGGAGAGAACCTGCAGAGCCACGAGCTGATCCTGGCCCATGATGAAATACTGGGGATCCGGGGAGAAGCTTATGTGGAAATCAGTTTTTACGTCCGTCCGGGGCAGCTGCTGGAGGAACGGCTGCTGCGAAGTCTGACGGAGCCTGAGACAACGGAATTTTCGTATTGGGCGGGAGAAAGCTGGCAGAATTTTGGCGGGGCTTCCGTCTATCAGGGCAGACTGCTCCTGCACAAGAGCGCCGCAATGCCCTCCTTTGAGAAGTTCGACTTTGGGGAAGAGACGAGCAGTTTTGCGATCCGCTGCCGCGTCAGCAATATTGAGGCCTCCGGGCAGATCCTTGTAAGGGAGATCCGCCTGAAGAGCCGGGGCGTGAACCTTCTGCCGCAATATCTGTACGCGGGGGAGACAGAATGTACCCGGACGGAATTCATGCCCTTTGGAGAGCGGCTGAATCTGTATGATGAGGTATATTTCGGCTCCGATGAGGTCTTTACCAAGAGGGGCGCGCAGGTATCCATGACCTTCCGTCTGGACTATGTGCAGGTGCCTCTGGAGACCACGGAAGAGGAACAGCCGGTGGAATGGAAATGGGTGATGAACCGTTCCGAATTCCGTCCGGATCCGGAATACGACATCACGGTGGATGAAGTGATATGGGAGTATTACAACGGAAGCGGATGGAGCCGTCTGTTTGCCGGAAGGGAATACAGCGACATGTTCAACGCTGGGATGGGAGGACTGAGCCAGCAAAAGACCCTGACCTTCGTATGTCCCCGGGATATTGCCCCCGTGTTGGTAAATTCCTGTGAGACCTGCTATATCCGCGCCCGTATTTTGAAGCTGAACAACATGTTTAAGATAAAGGGGAAGTACATCGTACCTGTGATCGGAAACCTGCTGCTGTCCTACTATTATCAGGAAACCGGGAGGAAACCGGAAATACTGAGACTGGAGAACAATCTGAAAAGAATCTTGTATCGGGAGGAAGATATGGAGGACGGGGAAGAGCCTGTTCCTCTGATCACAGGACTGTCTGAAAAAGAGAAGGCTTTGTATATCGGTTTTGAGACGCCGCCCGTCGGCACTCCGATCCGGATGTTGTGGGTAATGGAAGATATCCTGGCCGGAGAGAGGGGAAGCATCACCTGGGAGTATGAGACAGGGAAGGGGTTTCGGGAGATGAATCTGGCGGACCTGACGGATCACTTATCCCGGACCGGGCTGATCACATTTGCAGGACAGCAGGATTTCTGCAAGGTGTCCCGTTTCGGAGAGGAACGGTACTGGATCCGGCTGAGGGATGAGGGCGGTTTTTATTCCGTCAGGAACGCGCGGACGGAATATCCCGTTTTGCGGAAAATATGGATGAACGCGGTGGAGATCCGCCACATGGACCGGGAGGAGACGGAAAGCTTTACGCTGGATCAGTATGAGGAAGACTGCAGCTTTAAGCTGCTGCACGGCAACATCGATAAGATATCGGTGGAGGTACTGGAAGGCAGCGACGAAGAGGAACGCTGGACGGTCTGGGAAGAGGTATCGGATCTGGAAGCATGGCCGGGGAACGCAAGCGTCTGTCAGGTGGATCGGACGGAAGGAATCGTCCGGTTCGGAGACGGTCTTCACGGCAAGGTTCCGGCTTTCGGAAAGACGCAGGGTATCCGGGTACATTATAAGTGCGGCGGAGGATCCCGAGGAAATGTGGCTCAGGGGCAGGTTTCCAAGTTAAATCAGACGCTTGGGTTTGTTCAGACGGTCTCCAATCCCATGGATCTGTGGGGAGGGCTGGATGTGGAGACTCCGGAGGAAGCCATGAAGCGTTTCAGCGCAAGGCTGCGGCACTGGGATCGGGCGGTCACGGCCAGAGATTATGAGGAACTGGCGATGGAAGCATCCAGAGCGCTTAAGAAGGTCCGCTGCTTTGGCGGGAAAAACGACAGAGGGGAAAGAGAACCGGGAGCGGTGACGCTGGTGATATATCCGCAGAAGTATCTGAGGGATAAAAGCTTCTTCTGTTCCGTGCGGGATGAAATCCTCCGGTATCTGGGCCCCAGAATGGACCAGGGAATTCTGGAGCGGGGACAGTTCTATGTGGTGGAGCCGAAAATGGTGGAGATACAGGTGAAGGCGGAGGTGACCGTCTCCGGATTTCAGACTGTTTTTCAGATGCGGCGCCGGGTCGGAGAGCGCATTCGGGCCTTTCTGGATCCCATAAAAGGTCATTTTGACGGAGAAGGCTGGGAAATCGGCCAGCTGCCCAATATGCTCCAGATACAGAATATTTTGAAGGATATCCCTGAAATCGTATGGATATCCAGGATTTACCTGCTTGCGTTCGTCAACGGGCCCAAAGGAAAGCAGGAGGCGGATCTGGAGCAGATCCGCAGACATCCCTATGTCCTTCCCGTCTGCGGGGATGTGGATGTAGCGGTGACGGTACACTGAACGGCAGGCCGAAAGAGACCGCGCCGTATTTCTGATAAAGGAATCTGAGTAAGGAGGGGCGTTATGCTGCCGGATATACATCTTGACCAGATGACGTTCGACGAAATGGTGGAACGGGCAAAAAACAGAATCGTGGGTTTTTATCCGGGGTGGACGGATTTCAACTATCACGACCCGGGGATTACGCTGATCGAGCTGTTTGCGTGGCAGAAAGAGATCCAGCAGTATGAGATGGATCACATCGGCGACTACCATAAACGCAAATATCTGCAGCTGATCGGGACGGATATCCGGCACCGGACGGCGGCCAAATGTTATGTGACGGCAGAGCCGGAGACTTCCGTTCTGCTTCCGGAGGGCAGCAGGATGGAAGCTGACGGTGTGATCTTTGAAACGCTGGAGGAACAGCAGCTGCCGGCGGTTTTTATCAAAAGCTGCTTTGGGCGTTTGGAAGAAAACGTCAGTTTTCTGGATGGAGAACAAATGTCCCTGGGGCATTCGCTTTCGTTTTATCCCTTCGGAAGACAGGCACAGGCGGGAACCTGCCTGTATCTGGAACTGTCCGATAGAATCCCGATCGAAAAAAAGACCGCTCTTACCATACGGGTCAGCAGACAGGAAACGTGTCGGAGAAATCCGGCGGATGCCGATACGATCTTACTGGCGAAGCTGAGCTTTTCCTATTGGAACGGAGAGCGGTACGAGCCTGTGGAACTGTTTAGGGACGAAACATTTGGACTTCTGTTTGACGGCCAGATCGTGTTCCGGCTCCACAGTCCCATGGAGAAAGGCTCCGTGGATGGGAGGGAAGGATATTTTTTGCGGATACGCATGGAAGAGGGACAGTATGAGGCGCCTCCCGCGCTGAGCTTTCTGGACCTGAACACGGTCCGCGTTCAACAGAAAGAGACGGTGGCAAAGTGGCTGCCGGCCGTGAAGCTGTCCGGAGAAAACGCGCTGTTGTCCGAACATTCTCTGTGCGCCCGCGGAACGATCCGGGTGTTCTCCTTGAGGGAGGGATATTACCGTCAGGAGGAAGTTCTGGAGAGAACGGCGGATCCGGATTCCGGCAGAGTTACGATCCGGATCGCGGCGGATCCGGACGATCGGGAACAGGCTGCCCTTTCTGCAGACACCTATTGGATTGCGGCGGACAATGGAGAGGACTGGTATCGGGGACACAGTATTTTGGGAGTGGGACATGGGTTTCCCGGCGAGAGTTTTTTCCTGGATGACGAAGCCGTATCTTGTGATGACGTGGAGATTTTGGTGGAAGAGACAGATCGGCCCGGGCAATATCGAAAGTGGGAAAGGCGGGAGGATTTTTCCGCCTCCGGGCCGCAGGACCCGCACTTCAGCGTGGACGGCATGACAGGGCGGATCCGTTTCGGAGACGGGATACGCGGCATGGCTCCGGAGGGCCGGATCTTTCTGGTGTCTTACGCAAGGACGCTGGGAAGCGGCGGGAATATAAAGGCGGAGCGGATCGCCCGGGCGCCGGATCAGGAGCAACTTGCGGTGTCTAACCTCTGGGATGCTTATGACGGGCGGGACGAGGAGTCCATACAGGAGGCTTTCGCCCGGGTGCGCAGGACATTGGCCCAATCCAAAAACCTTGTGACGACCCTGGATTACGAGCAAAGAGTCCGGTCCACTCCGGGGCTTCGGATTGAGAGCTGTAAAGCCTTTTACCGTGTAAAGGACGGACAGAAACAGGCCGATCGGGAGCTGTCCATCGTGGTAAAGCCTTACAGTCTGGAGAAACAGCCGAAATTGTTCCCGGTGTATACCCGGAATATCCTGCGCCATATCGAGAAGAAACGGCTTCTCGGTGTACGGATCAGACTTCTTTCACCGGTGTATATCCGGTTGTCCGTATACTTGGAAGTGGAGGTCTATCCGCACTATCATTTGGCGGAAAGCACCGTGGAGCATGCGGTGGAGGAATATCTTGCACCGATGCGGGAAGAGTTCGGCAAAACGGTCTCCTACAGCGGCCTGTACGGGTATGTTGACCGGCTGGACTGTGTGTGCGGCATCCGCTCTCTGATGCTGGAAGCAAAGGGAAATGATGTCCGGAGAAATACCTACGGCGATTTGATCCTTCCGGGGAACGGTATCGCGGACGAGATAGAGGTCCAATGTTCCTGCAGCATTCAGGCGTAGCGTGCCCGGAGCCGCGGAAGCTTCTTTTTCCGGGGATAAAAGGTCTGCCGGACCAAAACGGTGGAGGTTGGTATGAAATATTTTCTGTTCAACAAGGCTTCGGACTATCAAAGAGGATTCGGAGAAAATGTTGTCTGTGGTCCCCGTGGGATCTCTGTCAGGGGCGGATACGGGGGGAGGGCCGTTTTCTGGTCGCGTATCCTGGACAGCGCCGAGGAGGGCAATATCTGGCACAGGATGACCTGCAGCGTGCCGGAGCCGGCCCGGGCTCTGGTGAAGATTTCCTTTTATACCTCCGATGAGATTTCCTTTGAGGAAGGGGACCGTACACGGACGGTCAGGGAGATTCTCTGTTCGGAGAAAATGTCTTTTTCGGAAAAAAGAGAATTTTGCCGCCCCTTTTTGCGAAAGGAAGAGGCGCTGGGAAAGGATACTCTGCTGCACAGCCTGACGGGGCGCTATCTGTGGTTTCTGCTGGAGATTTATCCGCAGACGGAGGAAACGGTGGAAATCGGGGATTTCGCGGTTTTTTTTCAGGCGGAGAGCTGGATGAACTATCTGCCGGAGATCTACCGAAGAGAGACGGGGAATGATTCCTTTCTGGACCGGTATCTCGCGGTATACCAGTCCCTTTATGACGACATATCCTGGCAGATGCGGGAGTTTGTCCGGAATCTGGATCCCGGGACAGCCGATCCGGAGTTTTTAAAATGGCTTGCCTCCTGGATGGGAATAGACGAGACGTATATGTGGACGGAAAAGCAGCTCCGCTATCTGCTGGGGCATGTGATGGAGTTCTACGAATCCCGGGGAACCAGAAGGGGAATTGAACTGTTTGTGGAGCTGTATACGGGTGAACCGCCTTTTGTCATAGAGTGGCAGGACTGGGAGGGATTTGAAGGGGAGTACGGCAGACTTTTGAAAAGCCTGTATGTGGATAACCCGGAAAGTTTTACGGTTCTGGTGAGAGAAGAGTGTATTCCCACGTATAAGGAACATCAGGCGCTCCTGCGCGTGATCGAACAGATAAAACCGGTACAGATGGAGCTTCATCTCATCGTGCTGGAACCCTATATTTTTACCGGAGGATATTCGTATCTGGGCGTCAACAGCGTGCTGGGACAGTATGAGAGATCTCTGCTGGACGCAAACAGCAAGCTGGAATTTGCCACTTTGCAAAAGACAGAGAAGGAGAACGGATTGCTCCAGCGACAGACCGTTCTTGAATGACGGCCGCGGGGCCGGCATACACGCCGACAAAGGCGGCATAATGGGAGGTTTAAAGGATGAAGAACACAAAGTATTTTCCCTTTGAGAGAAACAATTATTTTTACGGAAAACTTCTTTCGGTGGATGATTTCCGGCTGGAACAGAAGTACGGGAACGATAAGCGGCGCATGTTGAACCGCTTTCTGTACGGAACAGGAGTCGTAACCGGCATGAATGTGGTGGGTGTGGATGACTCCACCGTGTTGGTGGAGAGCGGGCTGGCCCTGGACTACTACGGAAGGGAGATCGTCATTGACGAGCCGGTGGCGCGCAAGCTGCAGATGCTGGAAGGATTTTCCGATTACGAGGAGGACCGCAATACCGGTTATCTCTATCTCTGTGTGGCTTATGACGAGGAAGAGGTCCAGGCGGTACACAGCATCAGCAACAGCGGACAAAAAGGGGATGTCTCTTATAATAAGATCAGGGAAGGATACCGGCTGTACCTGACCAGGAATGAGCCGGAGCCGGAATATCTTTCCAACCGGAATCTCTCCGAAAACACGCAGGTGGTCTTCTGGGACAAGGGGATCCGGGTAAGCCAGAGTATGCCGAAGTTTGCCAGAGGAAAGGATCGCGTGGAGCTTCGGATCCAGATTGAAAACATGGGGCAGCAGGAGCATTTCGCTTTTTCCTATGAGCTGGATCTGAAATGCCTGACCTACGAGGGACAGAATCGCATGTCCGTATCCTTCGATGAACTGCTGATGGAGAAGGCGGGCCGCTATACCATATCCTATCAGCTGGATACATTGGGAGTGACGGGAACGCAGGCCTCGGCCACTCTGGTGCCCGACAGCTTTATCCTGCGGATCGGCCAGAATCAGACCGTGGAAAAGGCAGAGACGAGCGCGGTGGTCCAGATAGGCGCCGTGGACGAAAAATCGGCGGTACGGCGCGACTATTATGAGAAGGGTATGGACCAGGTGCTGAAGGACAACGGATGCCAGAATCTGTATCTGGCCAAGATATCCCTGCTTCGGGCGGGAGATTCCGTTGTGATCAATGAAATTGAAAAAATGCCTTTTCAGCAGTATGTGGCCAGCAGTTATCTGGAGGATGCCATGATCCGGCTGTTGGAGCGGGACAGAGCCGGCCAGGGGGGTCAGAGAGATACGCTTGGAGAGACCGGGGACCCGAAGAGCAGAGAGAGTTTTGGGATCGGCATCTCGGAAGGTGTGGAAGAGATCGAACTGGGAGTCGGTTCCGGAAAGGGAAAGAAACTGTTCAGCAGGGAGATTTCCCATGGGCTTGGAATCGGGCGCACGACGATCATTCTGGGACTGGAAGCGAGTTCTCCCAAGGAGGAATATTTCGGGGCGGCCGGTATTTTTGGCGGCGCCGTTCCGAGGGTGGAACTTGCGGCAAAAACGGATGCCCAGAGAGGAACCTTTGTGATCGGGGTCCAGATGACGGCGTCCACGCCTCAGGAGAAGATCCGGGTCCATTGGACCGCCCTGCGGGACCGCCGCGAGATTTTGAACGAGCAGAAGGAGCGGAGGATTTTTATTCGGCCGAACGTGCTTAACCTGCATACGAGAGAAAGCTATTACCTGGAGGCGGTGTGCAGCAATATGAACGAGACCGGTATCCTGTGGCAGGTAAAGGACAATGGCGGGACGATAGACGCAAACGGCATGTATACGGCTCCCAACGCCGCCGGCGTGTATGAGGTGACGGCTGTCAGCGAGACTTATCCGGAAGTAAAGGCATCCATATTTGTAATTGTCAGAGAATAACGGGAGAAGAGAAGGAATCCGTATGGTTATTCAGAATTTGAATAAAAATTACGAAGTGATACGCCAGCTGGACGGCACGGGAAAAATGGAGGAATACCTGTGCCTGGAGCAGCGGACCGGGGAGAATTATCTGTTGGTAAAGGTTTCGGACAGCACGGTGGCGAAGCATTTCACCCTGTTTCTGGAGGAAAAGATCAAGGGAAGCCAGTTCCCGGATTATCTGGAATGCTTTCGGCAGAATAAAAACTTTTACGCGGTCTTTACCTACAGTCCGGATCCATCGCTGGAGGAAAAGCTGGGCCGGGAAAACTGCGGCAGAAAGGAGCGGGCGGAGATCGCGCGCAGGCTGCTGGAACAGATCCTGCTGCGCAATCCTCATCCGTATTTTCTGAAATGCGCGCTCCGTGCGGATCTGGTCACGGTATCGGGGAGCATGGAGGTGTCCTGGAACTATCAGCTGACAAACGAGAGATCCTTTGTCTCCTGCCCTCTGGAGCTGGCGCTTGAGCAGCTATACCAGATATTTGCGATTTTGTTCCGGGCGGAAATTGCCAGGAAGTCCTATCCGCTCCTGGACAGTTATCTTCGGGATCTGGCCGAAGGGAAAATTTCCGCTTATCTGGAACTATACGGAAGATTCATGCCTGTGTACCGGGATCTGTGCGCGGAGGAACAGGAGGAGCGGACGCCTCAGACATTCCTGTTTCGGCTGTGGGAGCGGGTGAAAATACTGCTGGGCTTTTTGAAAAAGGTTTTGATGGTGGTTCTGCTGGTGGCGGCGGTGTTGTATGTTGTGCACTGTTTTCGGAATACCGGCGGTTCCAGAGTGGCGCAGCAGACGATCCGACAGATCGGTGATGTGGAGATCCGGTGAGAGATATTATCAAAAAGAGCGGGACTGCCGCGGCGGGAGATGACAATGCAGCTACCAAGCAGTTTTAATTTAAAAAACAGTATGTTGTACGGCATAAAAAGGATCGTGCGGGCTGTCAGCGCGCCGCTGCAGATTCTGTACCGCAAGATGGTCCGTATTTTCAGCCCCACGACCATTGTGGGAAAGGTCAGCGGGGACGTAAAGAAGCAGATCAAACAGATCGGGGAGAAGCCGGCTTCTCTGAAGGGATATTATGCGATCGGAGAAAAGTATGTTGCCAAGAAACTGGTATATGTGCTGGCGCTGCTTTTGATCCTGACGCCGCTGCTTTTGCTGCGCTTCGTGTATCCCTGGGTGCAGTCTCGGTTTCTGACCAAAACCATGGTGATCAATTCACTGGACATGGATGGCTACAGCGGTAAAGTCCGTTTGGTGGCGGGAGAGGATCCGCATCTTGTGCTCTTTGAGGGAACGCTGACGGACGGAAGGATCAACGGTCAGGGGACTCTCTACAGTTACGACGGGAGTTTAAGGTATCGGGGAGAATTTCTGGCGGAGCAGTATTCCGGTGCGGGCGAGACCTATTATGCGAATGGAAAGGTACAGTACAGCGGACAGTTTTCGGCCAATCAGTATGAAGGAGAAGGAAAACTGTACGATGAGACCGGGACTCTCCTGTATGAAGGCGGATTTTCCCAGGGACTGTACGAGGGGAACGGAAAGAGTTATCAGAACGGAAAGCTGCTTTACCAGGGCGGTTTTGCCCAGAATCTGTATGAAGGCACGGGAACGCTCTACTATGAGAGCGGAGAGCCCCGGTATCGGGGAGAGTTTTCCCAAGGACAGTACGAGGGCACGGGAACGCTCTGCTATGAGAGTGGGGAGCCCCGGTACAGGGGAGAATTTTCCCAGGGATTGTATGAGGGCACGGGAACGCTCTATTACGAGAGCGGGACGGTCTCTTACGAGGGAGAGTTCTTTCAGGGAAAGAAAAGCGGCAGCGGAAAGGAATATGATACGTCCGGCCGGCTGATCTACGATGGGTCTTTTTCGCAGGACCGGTATGAGGGGGAAGGAACCCTGTATGAAAACGAAAAAGTCTTGTATCAGGGCGCTTTCCATATTGGCAGCATGTCGGAGGGCAGCGTGACCCTGCGCGATGCGGACGGAAGTCTGCTCTATGAGGGAAATATCGCGGACGGACTTTATGACGGGAGCGGCAGACTCTATTCCGGCGGAGCCCTGGTGTATGAGGGAGAATTTAAGGAAGGGCAGTATCACGGGGCCGGGAAGCTGTACCGGGAGGATACGGGCAGCCTGATCTATGACGGGAGTTTTGAGATGGGAATGTATTCCGGAGAGGGGAGATTGTACGATCCGGAGACAGAGAAGCTTTTGTACGAGGGGAGCTTTTACCGGAATCTTTACGACGGGACGGGGAAGCTCTATGATCCGGTGACCGGGGATCTGATCTATGAGGGCGGTTTCCGGGAGGGCAGCTACGACGGCCAGGGAGTCGTCTATGAAGCCGGCAGTCTGCTTTATGAAGGCGGATTCCTGCTGGGAACCTACAACGGGAAAGGGATCCTGTATAATCCTGTCGATGGGACCGTCGCTTTTGAGGGTATTTTTAACAAAAACGTGCCGGCAGTCCCTCCGGAGACTCCCTCGGAAGATGTTCCGCAGGAGGGCGTTGCGGAATAGTGTGAGAAGAAGTTCCGCGCTTTGCAGGAGAGAGTCCTGAAAACGGCACAAGGAGGAAGATATGGGCAGTTATACGGTCATAGCGGATGCGGGAAGGGCGCTGGTGCAGCTTCTCAGAAGAGAGATGGTGCCGGAGATCATTCAGAATGAGGACGGGATCGGTCTGGCATCTCCGGCGGACAAGGGAGACCTGACGCTGTGTATCCATTTATATGATATGAGCGAGAGCGAGGATTTCCGGCTGAGCGGCATGGTCTCGGACGGGGTGGACAGACAGAAGTTTCCACCGGTCTATCTGACGCTGTCCTATCTGATCACAGCGTTTTCCGCCAGCGATGTAAAGTTCCGCTCTGAGGAAGAGCATAGGATATTGGGAAAGGTCGTTCAGGCGCTGCGGGATTATCCGGTATTTGACCCGGAGACAATGGAATTCGGCGTCGGGGGCGGACGGGACGGCATCCGTATGGAGATGAAAAAAATGGAGACGGAAGAGAAACTGAAGGTGTGGACCTTCCCGAACCTGGCGCATCGATTGTCCCTGTATTACAAGCTGGGTCCCGTGCCTCTGGAGTCCGCGAGAACGAAGGGCATCCAGCGTGTGAAGGGCGTTGAGTTCAGAGCTGATTATACATAGATTGCGCGCTTACGGAATCCTGCCAGAAAGGATTCCCGTTCCCAGACATAAACTTGTTATGCGCAGAGAAGAGCGCGGAAGCGGAGGTGAAAATGAGTCGTTTTATGACGGTAGGGTTGAAAAGAAAGGTATCGCTGGTGCTGCTTCCCATAGATGATTTTACAGATCGGATCATCACGGGTTCCCAGCTTCGCATGTATACCATGGAGGGAAACCGCCCGGCTATCCGCAAGAACGACGGTTATCATGTGTTCTGCGACCTGGAGGGGGCGGAGGCCGGTATCTGTATCGAAGGCCCCCTGTACCAGAGACAGATACTTACACTGCCGGTAAACGGGGAAACTGTGGATATTTATCAGGTGCGGATGGTGCCGGGACCTGGCTATCCCATTCCCCGGGGAGCCACCATCGTAAAGGGAAGGCTGCCGGGAGGCAGCGTGATCCGGCTGTTTTTTCAGGAGCAGAAAAAAAGCTGTAAGCTACTGTATGATTACGATCCAGGAGAGCAGGGCAGAAAGCTGTCTCTGTTCCAGCCCTTTGAGATGCACCTGGAGGGAAAGACTTTGTGTATCGGTGGGAAGGGAAAAGACAGGGAGTTTTTCCGGGTGTCGGCCCAGGAGGGCGAGACGTGTCTTTTGGAGCAGCCTCTTTCCAGGGCTTACCGAAAGATCGGTACCAGCGTCTATCCGGTCTATGAGACGGCAGTCAGGGAGGACGGAAGCTTTTATCTTCCCATCCATTCGGTTCCCGAAGAGGGAGGATGTCTCTGTATGCTGCGCGGGACGGACGGCAGGGAGAGAGTGTGCGAAGTGGCTCTGTCTTCCGGAAGAGAAAACTGGATTTCAGAGGAACTGTGGAAGGAGGAAAAATAAGTGGGGTTTGGAGTATTCGGAGGGGCGACGCTTATGTGCAGCTTCGGAGCGGCGCCGTCTACACTGATGGTACTGCCTGCGTCGCGGGTGATGAGTAAAATGCCTATGGCGACGATCATGGATCAGGTGCCTTTGGTGAATATCCCGCCTTTCGGAATGTGCAGTTCCATGGCGAATCCTACCGTGGCGGCGGCTACAGCGGCCAAACTGGGAGTGATGACTCCCATGCCCTGTGTCCCGGTGATCACGGCGCCCTGGGCTCCCGGCAGCCCCACGGTCCTGCTGGGTGGAAAACCCTGCCTGAACAACAGCAGTAAATGCATCTGCAACTGGGGCGGTGTAATCCAGATCCAGAATCCGGGTACGACCAACGTACAGGTAAAATAGTGGGACGGAGGAAAAAGAGATGTGGGCAATGATAATAGCACTTGCGCTGCTGGCGGCCGGCATGGGGATCTGGGCAATCCTGCTGTCGCGGCAGAAGCGCAGCCTGGCCAGAGCCTTGCAGGAGAGTGAGGAAAAGCGGACGGAAGCGGAAGGAAGAGAGCGGATCTACGACGCCATGCTTCCGGCCAGGCTCTGCGGACTGTTTCAGGACGGAAAGCTGGAAAAGCTGTGTATCGGCGCGGAAAAGAGCGTGAGAGCGGCGGTCTTATCCGTCAACATTCATGGCTTTGAGGCCATTGTCCGGCAGCAGGACGCCGCGGGGATCTTCCGCTTTGTAAACCAGATCCTGAGCCTGGCGGTTCCCTGTATCCTGTATCAGGAGGGCGAGATTGATAAGTTTGTGAACGCCGGGTTTTTGGCATTTTTCCTGAATTCTCCGGAGCGGGCGCTGAAAGCCGCGGTCTCGGTCTGTGAGGCGCTGAGCGAGGCGGGGATCAAAGAGGAGTATGCCATTGGATTGAGCTATGGGGATGTCAAGGTAGGCGTGGCGGGGCATGAAAGACGGTTTGGGATCATGACCGTTTCCGATACCACGGGACTGGCAGATTTTCTGCAGGAAATGGCGCCCAGGTACCGGGCGCGGATTCTGATTACCGGCAGCCTTAAGTCGCAGATACCGGACTTCGAGAAGAATTATAACGGCAGGTATCTTGGAACGGTTTATTTAAAGGCGGCCGGGGAGAGCGAGGAGCTCTATGATGTTTACGACGGTGATGAGGCGGAGGACAAAAACGGGAAGCGAAAGACCAGACTTTTGTTTGAAAAGGGTGTGGATCTGTTTAAGGAAGGAAAATACTATGACGCGCGGCTGCATTTTATTGAAGTGCTGAAGGCCAACCGGATGGATGGCGCCGCGAAGGAATATCTGCATCTCTGCGACCAATATTCGCAAGCTGTTTCCGGGGGGACAATGCTGGAGAAGAATTTTTCTTATCTGGAAATTTATTAGTGTGAGGTAAAATAGCATGAAAACTTCGATTAACGAGCTGCTGGCACAGACGGGCGTTCCTCTGAAAGACACCATGTATACCCTGTCGGAAAATCAGATAAACCGGTTTCCTATTACCGCCGGAAACTTCTTTTGTCTGGAGTCATCGGAAAAATGGCAGAGAAATTACTGGATTCAGGATCGTTTTCAGGAACGGCTGAGGGAAAAGAAACAAGATCTCACGTACCAGGGGCTTTTGGAAATGTTAAGGGAAATCAAGGAAGATATCGCTCAGATCAAGGCGAAAGACCCCAAGGGATATCAGCATATGCCGCAGTTGCACAATCTGCGGGCCGTCAGACACAGCCTCGAAAACGCGCTGGAAGAGATGAACCAGTATTACCAGTCGGAACTGACACAGGAGTTTGCTTCCGTCTATGGCATCCATGACAGGAAGCTGCTGGTATATAAGAATACGGTGTGCCTGGGAAGCTTCGCGGATCTGGAACGTCAGATCCCCGTCCTGCAGAAGACGGAGCTTGAATGGCTGAGAAAAACGCCCCTTTTGCTCCACAATACGGACGCACTGAAAAAAGCGGTGGAAGATAAGGTCCCAATCGGGCTGGTAGGAGGCCCCTGTCTGTTTGGCGTCTACGAGATGGAAATCGTCGTGCAGCACAAAGACGGACAGCGCTTTTCCTTTGATTTCAGCAGCGGACGGCATTACGACCAGGTGAAGCACAACGCATATGAATTTGCGGATCATGTGGAACAGTGGGGCGGGGAGATCCGGAGCATCCACTTCCGCAATTGGAAAAAGGGAGTGACCGCTCAGGAGCATGAAAGCCTGGAGGTACTGTTTGTCATGGGAACCGTGCTGCATGCCCGGGTGGCAATCCCGATTCCGGATCTGTCCTATCTGAAATATCTGTCTACCATGACGGCAGCGCTGGAGCCTTCCTTCCGTGCCGCCGTTCTGGAAGAATTTCGGGTGGAGGCGTACAAGATCGCGGATATGTATCTGGAGCGGATCGAGCAGCTGAAACGAAAATATCCGGACGTGGAAGTGAGAGTGCTCCATGACCGGGATCGGGAAGCCTGCAAAGAATTTTACACGCAGAGAGAAAAATTTTTTCAAAATTCCGGTGTGATCCATAAATTGACGGCCAAGCGGAAAAAGACGGATGCCATATTTGATTATATCTCGATGCTGGCGCTGCCGTACTATTTCTGGAAAACGCCCCAGGTCGTTCAGATCGATAATCTGGATGAGACCGATTCTTATCGAAAGTGCAAAAAGGTACATAAGGGCGCTTTTGCACTGACAGCGGTGCTGTATCCGGAAAAGATCAGCGCCGACGGAGAGCAGACAATCTTTAATGCGCCCCTGGAGTATAAAGAGTATACCTGAGACAGATTCATGGAAAGAGGTGTTGTGTGTATGAAAATCCTGAAAAAATTTGGTCGGTACTTGACCCGCAGAAAGATTCGGAAGCTGGATGTAGTGATGCTGCTCATCCTGCTTTTGGGAGTGTTTGTCTATCAGAGGGAAAGCGCCTGGTATTCCGTCCGCCCGCAGTCGGAGATTACGCTGGTGAATCCCTATCTGGCACGGAGCGACGGCAGAGGAAATACCTTTGTCATAGATGATGAGCGAAGCCGGGTGGTGGCAGTCAATGACCATGGCCAGGTGGAATATCTGCTGAAAAGCAATACGCGGGAAGCGGATTCCTTCTGGTACGCGGAGGATCTGGCCTTTGATGAACAGGGAAATACTTATCTTTTGGATGCAAGCTGGAGTGAAAGCGGTTCTACCGTGGGCAGGGAATGTATCCTGAAATATGACCGGAAGGGGAAATACACGGATACCCTGCTGGACATCGTCTATGAAGACGAATTTGTGGATAAGCACAAGCTGTTTGCCCTTACTTTCCGGGACAACGCCCTGTTTTACGTGCAGTCGGATGCGGAAGGATTCTCCCTGTCAAGGCTGTCTCTGGAGACCGGGGAATCGGAGCGGGTAGGGTTTTATGAGTATGATAATGCGTTTAATCTGATTCAGGATTATGCGGTGGACGCGGAACATTCCGTTGTCTATGCGCTGGATAAGCGGGGAAAGATCCTGAAAGGGGCGGACGGAGAACTGACGGTTCTGTATGATACGGCCGAGGATCCGGAGCTTATGGGAAAGACGGCCCTGTATCGGCTGGATGTGGACGGACAGGGCAGGATCTATCTTACTGACATCCGGCAAAATATCATCTACCGTTTTCAGGAAGGGGACGCCACGCTGGAGAACTATATAGATCAGGGACAGGTGCTGAGTATCTCCACCGCGGAGACAGTGGAGGGAAATACGGTTCTGGGAATCTGGCTGGACGGCAGCGTCTGGATGCATTCGGCGGACGGGCAGCTGCAGGACGACGCTTCGGAAATCCGGGGAGATGTCTTTGCAAAATCTTCCGATTACCTGTTGAGAGAGACCCTGTTTCAGATTTCGGTTCTGGCGGCGTTTGCGGCCCTGTTGTGGCTCCTGATCCGGCTCGTTGTGCTCCTTCTTGGAATCCGGGTTTCCGATGTCCAGAAAAACGGTATTCTGGCGGCCGGTGCGGCGGCTGTTGTGGCCATCGTCATTGTATCGCAGCTGCTGAATCAGTTTGCCGACATGTATCGTGAAGAGTTGGTGGGCAAGCTGTATATTCTGGCCCATACGCTGAGCGGCATGGTGGACGGCGACAGCCTTGGCCGGATCCGAACCTCGGAGGACTATATGAACGAGGACTATCAGGCGTTGATGGAGCAGCTGGAGCAAGGTCTGAACAGGCAGGATCCGTCGGTTCAGGAGATGTACTGTAACGTGCTCCGGTATGAGAACGGTCAGGGATTCGCAATCGCCTATCAGGACAATTCCATCGGAACCTATTATCCCAGGGAGGCTGGAGAGACGCAGGAGCTGGCTCACATATATGAGACCGGGGAAGAAGTGCGCAACGAGGTGGAAGATGCCACGGGAGCGTATATTAATGTGAGTGTGCCTGTTTTTGACAGCGATGGAAAGGTCGCCGGTGTGATAGAGGTGGGAACCACAACCTATGTCATTACCAGCAGCATAGCGCAGATGCGCCGGACGGTCATGATCACTCTGGTGCTGGTGGTGCTGACGGTGCTCTTTTTGTTCGGTGAGATCCTGTCTTTCTTTGACCAAAAGGCCAGATACCGTCAGAAGGAGGCGCAGCGTTCAAAGGGGAGTCAGCCCACCGTTCCTCTTCATCTGCTTCGCGTGAGTGTGTTTGTCACTTATATGGCCTTTAATGTAGCCAGTTCCTTCCTGCCGGTGTATGCCGCCGGATTTGTGACGGACGATCTGGGGATTCCCAGAGAGCTGGCGGCATCCTTACCTATCACACTGAATCTGATATTTATAGGGATCACTTCCGTTTTCTGTGCGCCGCTCATGAAGCGTTTTTCCTTCCAGAGCGTGGCGGCGGTGAGCGCGGGTATTTCCATGTTGGGAGACATCACGCTGCTTTTGGGACACAGTTATATCCTGCTGGTGTTCGGCCTGATCTTAAACGGCATCGGCGTGGGACTGATCACGAATTCCATCAATATGTTGATTGCCGGTACTTCTCAGGAGGAGGTAAAGCAGGAAGGTTTTTCTCTGTTTAACGCGGGAAGCCTTTCGGGAATCAACTGCGGTATGATGCTGGGAGCTTATCTGGCGGGCGTATTGGGACAGCGCAGGGTATTTGGCTGTTCCGCGGCCGCGTGGGGTGTAGTGCTGATTCTGTTCCTGATCATAGGCAGACATATCAAACAACTGGAGCAGGGACAGAGTGTGAAAAAAAATCATGTGGGAACATTTCTTGTCTCACGGGGTGTGGTTCCCTATATGCTTTTGATCCAATTTCCGTACATAGTGATCAACAGCTTCGTATTTTATTATGTTCCGATCTACGGGGATGCCCATGGATTCAGTGAGAGCATCGTGTGTCTGCTCCTGATGCTGAACTCTCTGTGCAGCGTTTATCTGAGCGTTTCTGTGACAAACTTTATGAGCAGCCGGTTTGGAATGAAGAGTGTCTATCTTTCCAGCATGATTTCCTTTGCGGCGCTTCTTCTGTTTGGAATCAACAGTTCCGTACCGATGCTGATCGTGGTTCTGCTGATCCTGGGCTTTTCCGGAAGCTTTGGTGTCGCGGTTCGGCAGACATATTTCACGAAACTTGAGGGTGTGCAGAAATACGGCGAGGAAGCTTCTATGGGTATCTATAATCTGACCGATAATGTGGGAGAGTCGGCGGGGCCGATCTTGTTCAGCTCCCTTATGAGTGGAGCCAGCATTCTGCCAGGGCTGGCAGGATTTGTGGCAGTTTCCGGAGCCATGAACGCGATCTATGCGTTTGTCTTTCGCGCGAAAAAGAAGAAAAAATAAATCTGGAAGAGCGGGACGGATGACTGACGGAACAGTGAAAAGGGGAGGCAGATGATATGAGAGAGAAAAGGCGAAAACGGTTAAGCGGCAAGGTGACGGCGATATGCGGTGCTTTTGTGTTTATCATCAGCTTTACCCTTGGGCTGCTTGGATTTTTTACTTATTACAATAATATTGTTGAGCGGTATGAGCAGTATGTGGAGACGATGATCCGGATTGCCGGCAGCCATATCGATGTGGAGGATATGACCGCGTGTATCCGAACTGGAGAAAAATCAGAGACATACGACAGGACTCAGGAGCAGCTTGATCTGATCAAAAGCCAGTCTAACGTGGAGTTCTTATATGTGATCCAGCCGTTGAACACGCAGGAGACGGACAATGCCAGGTATGTCTGGAATGCGGTGACGGCGGAAGAACTGGAAGAATTTTCAGATATTGCTTCTCTTGGCGATCTGTCCGGGGCAGGATTTTCCGGCGAGATGGCGGAAGTGTTTATGGAGGCGCTGCGGCAGGAGGATCAGGTAACCTATTATTCCAACAACACATCGGAATTCGGCTTTGTGCTGACCGGAATGCTGCCGTTAAAAAGCAGGGACGGGGAGACACAGGTTCTGGTCTGCGTGGACATTCTGATGAACGAGATCCATGAGGATGTGCTTCAATACGTATTGTTTGTGTTGGTTGGTATGCTGATCGTGGGGACTGTTTTCCTGCTGCTTCTGCTGCGCATGGTCAATCGCAGCGTGGTTGCGCCGGTAGTTCGCATGGCGGACTCCGCAGAGGATTTCGTCCGGCAGAGTAATGAGGGAATGGAGCCGTCCCGGCTTTCCTTTAGAGATCCCTGTGTCAGCACGGGGGACGAGGTTCAGCTGTTGAGCGAAAACCTGAAGGAAATGACTTTAAAGCTGGTGAGTTATATGAAAAATCTGAACGCGGCCACAGCGGATAGGGAAAGGCTCTCTGCGGAGATGAATGTGGCCCAGAACATTCAGGCCGGCATGCTCCCCAGCAAATTTCCGGCGTTTCCGGAAAGGACAGAGTTTGATATCTACGCGACGCTGCAGGTAGCCGGCAACATGAGCGGCAACTTCTATGATTTCTTTCTGGTAGACAAAAATCATCTGGCGCTGGTGATCGGCGACATCAACGGAACCGGGATCCCGGCGGCGCTGCTTATGGTGATCACGCGAACTCTGATCAAGAATTATGCCCGGCTTGGTTTTGAGCCTGAAAAGGTTTTCGTAGAGACGAACAATCAGCTCAGCGAGAGCAACGAAGGGATGACCATGGCGGCATTTCTGGGAATATTGAATCTTTCAACGGGTCTCTTCTGCTATGTAAACGGGGGACACCGCGTACCGCTGTTGAAACACGCGGGCGGGGAGTTTGAGCCGCTGCCGGCGAAGGATTGCTTTGTGCTGGGAAGCATGGCGGGAGTGCCTTACTGGCAGCAGTCGGTACAGCTGACGCAGGGCGATTTGTTGTTTTTCTATACGAAAGGACTGACGGATGCTGAGAATAAAGAAAGAATGCAGTACAGCGAAGGGCATATGACGCAAAGGTTGAATCAGGCGCTGAGTCAGGTCTATGAACTGAAGGATATTTTGGAGCTGATGCAGGAGGATGTGCAGGAATTTTTGGGAGAAGATCAGCATGGACGGGAGGATATGACCATGCTGCTCCTTCGCTATTTCGGATAGCAGAGAAAAAAGCCTGTCGTTTAAACTGTGCCATTTATATTGGCGTATGAAAATAACGCATTGGTCAGAGGACTTTATGAGTCTGGATGCTCGGAAAAGACACCTGAATACAAGTCTTTGGAGGGAGAGGTCAAACTGGTACAGGGCGAAGACATCTTCAAAAATGGCTTCACAGAGACCGCGCAAAGTTCTTTCCCTGCCACAGATTCCGCTCCGCAAAGGTTCGTCTCAGGGTGTTTAACACATGCTTCTTGTCTGCGCTCCAAAGCGGGGACAGCAGCAGGCGGCGCGGACCGTCGCCGGTGAGCCGGTGGATGACTGTCTCTGGCGGAAGCAGCGAGACGCATTCCGCCACAAAGCGGCAGTAGGCTTCCGGCGAGTCCGCGATGGAACCGGCAGGGTCCCGGGAAAGCTCCCCGCGTTTATATTGTTCGCCCAGTTCTGTGCCTTCCAGTATATGGAGCAGCTGGAGCTTTATTCCCTGTATGGGCAGGGAGGCCGCATAAGAGACGGAAGCGCGCATCATATCCCGGTCCTCTCCGGGAAGCCCCAGGATCAGGTGGGTGATCACATCGATGCCGCGGGCGCGGAGCGCGGCCACGGCATCTTCATATTGGGAGAGGGTAAATCCGCTTCGGATGATTCCGCGCGTCTTTTCGTGCATGGTCTGAAGGCCAAGCTCCACCCAGACGGGTTTGATCCGATTCAGCTCCGCCAGCAGAGAAAGGACCTGCGGAGGGAGACAGTCGCACCGGGTCGCGATGGAAAGCACCGCGATGTCGGGATGGGAAATTGCTTCTGAAAAAAGGATTCGCAGCCGTTCGACAGGCGCGTAAGTGTTGGTGTAGGCCTGAAAATAGGCGATAAATCTGCGGCAGTTTGTCTTAATCGCAATCTGCGCCCTGGCCTGTGCGATCTGTTCCCTGACAGGCAGGGACGCGGAGGCGGCAAAATCCCCGGAACCTCCGGCGCTGCAGAAAATACAGCCGCCGGTCCCGATCGTGCCGTCACGGTTGGGGCAGGTCATGCCGCCGTTTAAAGACAGCCGGTAGATTTTTTCTCCGAAAGTCTGCTTCAGGTGGTAGTTGAGAGAATGATACGGCAGGTCTCCCCAATACCGGGGAGAGGTTTCTGGTGTGCGGTCTGTCATGGGAGGATACCTCTGTTGCGGCGGATAAAAGTTTATGATGGCGGCGGAGAATGCAGCGCCATCAAATGAAAACGGCAAAAGCGCCGGACAATGCCGGCGGCTTTGGACGCAGTCTGACACTATAAAATATAACACGGTTTTCCCTGAAAGGGAACCCATTTGTCGCCATGGAAAATTAAGCGGATCTGCTTTACCGGAAATCTCCGGATCATTCTTTCCCACCGTTTTCAAAATAGGAGAAAAGCGTGCGCAGCACATTGATGGCCATTTGTTTCCGCTCCATGGGCTGTCCGTCCGTAATCTGCCGGAATTGTTCCAGAATGTTGGAATCGCTGTCGGATACGGAATCCGCCAGTATGTAATCAACGGTCACCCCCAGCCGGTTGACTAATCTCACAAGCGTGTCCAGCGTAAGGCTGCGCTCCCCGCGTTCAATGGCCCCCATATAAGTGTCCGATATGTCGTAAGCGTAAAATCATGCGCTGACCAATAAAACAACGCCGTTTTTCAACGGCGCGGTTTCCTGCATTCGTCTGGAA
>CANPXL010000019.1 GCA_947586055.1 uncultured Acetatifactor sp.
TCTTCTATCATTTTTACTTTTAGCGGTCTTGATGTAAGAAATTCTGCATTTGCGTCCATAGTTGTCCTCGGATGTTGGTAAATATCAACTCCGACCTTTATGAGTTCGTCAATAACATATAAGTATCCTTTTTCAATACCGTTATGAGATATTTTCCCATTGTCGTCATAGCACAAAACGGTCGGCTGGTGAGAAAAAGCTTCCGCCAACGCTTTCCATTGTGTGATCGTACTGCCTTCCTTCAAAATATTAAACTGTACATTTGAGCCATGATACCAAATTCCATCATCCTTGATTTCAAATACCATCTCTGCTCCCCCCTATTCAGCATATTGAAATATACCGCACAAGCGAACATGTCTTCCTTCCAGATCCCGATTAGCCGGGCGAAAATATCCACCCATTTGTAAATCGTATCAAAAAATGTGAATAAGTCAATAGTTGCGGCTCCGGTACACATTTTACACCGCAAGCGAAAATTACACCGCAAAGGCGCACTTTTCAATGATTCCTTGGCTTTGTATCAAACTCTGCAAGATTATATCCAGGTTCCTGCCGGTTTTAATACAAACAGAAATTCAACACTTTACCGTTATGAATCCGAAAGATAATGCAGGATTTTTTCAATTCGCTCCGTACAATCTTCCTCACGAGTTGTGCTTTTTCGCCAATCGTCAGAAAGCGGAAAATACCGCTTGTCGTTGACAGTCTTTCCCATATCCCACTTCCCGTTTTTGCCACGTTTGTCAATCAACCAGTCAGCAACAAATTTAAGCTTATAGTTTGCTCGCATATATCTGACAAGCAACTCAACCGCACCTAAATACCTGCTTGCATTTTTGCTATGAAACTCCTGCGGCAAAGTTGAGATCGTACTATCGTATACATAATAGATACCTTTACTAAAATTAAGGATATGCTCTACATAAGCAAGCTCTGTTTTTTCGTCAAGACAATCACACAGAAGAGATACCGCATAGTAGTTTTCAATTCCAATTATTCTTCCGCCGTTTGGACGTAAAATGCTCTTATATGCTGTAACATATTTATCATAATTGCAGCTTCTTTTCTCAAAGGCGGCGGTCACGACCTCTGCCCAATTCTCGGCGACCTTGTTTGCAGCATCATTGTCCTTGGTAAATCTTCGTACACCCGTTGACAGTATCAGTGAGGTGAAAACAGTCCAATCATGACACTTTTCAATTCTGTCTGGAATAGCTTTTTTCCCAGCGAGGCAATCGCTCATGTACTGGACAGCTTTCTGAATACACTCGTCCTCTATCGTATAGCCGAGTCTTTCAAGCCTGAGCAGCGCCTGTTCCGTAGTAATATGAGAGCTGCCTGAAACGGCAAGAGAATGATAATCTCCCCAACTGCCATCATCGTTTTGCCATTCTAAAATCTGTTTTGCCCATTTCCCGTTTTTATGCATAATAATCTCCTTTGCTTTCCTTAAAACAGTGAACTCTCTTCTGATGGCGGAGGTGAGATCTTCCCCTTTTTCAACACCGCCGCCTGCCGTCTCGATAATACACTATAGCCGAATCATACCATTTCCCCACTCTCAACCGAAACAGCAATCTGCCAGTCATCTTCATAAACAATGGTTCCTACAAAATTTGTGTAAACCACATCATAAGGCTTTTGATGTCTGTCTAAAAGTGCAATCGCAGGTTTTAGTTTTTCAAGCATTTCCAGGGTGCTTTCACATTTGAAAAATGTAATAACCTTTTCATGATTTTTACAAGGTTCCGGTTCTGGAAGATTATCTTTGAACCAGGCATCAATAGATATAAACAGTTCCTTTTCTTCGCTGGTTAATTGCCCATCTCTTATCAGATTCCAACAGAGGCTGAATATTCCTTTTGGATACTTTGTAATATAGGAGTTTTCTCTGCCCTGTATTCTCATATACTTATATTCCATATATCTATCTCTTCTCAATTCTTATTAATTTTTCCTTGGCTTTGTATCAAACTCTGCAAGATAATCTCTATGTTCCTGCCGGTTTTGATACAAACGATTTGGGTATACTTTTATTTTTCATTGTCAGTAATGGTATTATTTACTTTTCAAAATCAAATGCTGGAAGAATGCCACGTTCGTATATACAGGTTCACTCTCCACAGCACATTCCAGAATAAACATTCTTTCTTCCCAGTCGGGTTCACATTTGAAGGAATTTGGTTGTATTCCGTAGAAAGTGCGAATACCGTATACTTTATCCAAAATAAATCTTTCTGCAATACAATCCTTCAAATCCTCTATCTCGTATTCATTTATTGTTCCGAAATTCTGTGACAGAGCATTCTCTCCATTCAAAAGTGCTATCGCCTCGTCAATGTTGTTTTCAAATACCGCTTTGTGCATTATCTTGCCGTTTTTATTATGCTTTACTATTGATAAAATTCCATCATGTTTCAAAAGCCTATAAAATTCTGCAATAAGGTCAGCGCGATTTTCAATATACTCCAAAACATTGTGACAGAGTATAACATCGAAACTATCGTTATCCATTCTTCTGAGGTTATCAATACCTCCTATTATTTGCTCGTAACGATTATCACATATTCTGTGTTCAAGAAGTTCACTGTTTGGCTCCACAGCCGTTACATCGTTAAATTTTGCCAAATGGTTTGATGTAACACCAAAACCGCTGCCAAAATCCAATATTTTTTTATTTATGAATTCAAGATTATGCCAAACCAATCTGTAAAACAGTCGTCCCCACGGCGCATTTATATAATCTAAATACCCGTTGATGTTCATATTATCTCCCCTCACCAAATTCAAAACTTCGATTATATTATTATTTTTTATAAATTCTCGTAACTTTTCTACATCGTATGTGCACTCCAAAATTCCGACCGCATAATAAAACGCATTTATGTCATGAATTTAAATGCCGCCGGGCAGAGCGTATTCACCGTTATCACTTTGAACCAGCACCATACCCTTGTCGATCAGGATTCCGCCAGCCCGGAACGAACAAACTGTGTTATCAGCTTCAAAATGCCAGTCACTGCTCATGAAAGTGTCCCTCCGCGAACCTCGATTGTCTCTAAAATATAGCAAAAATGTCCCCTGTTGTCAAACGCATAGACGCTATCCGGCAATTCATCCACATATTCCGCAAAAAGAGAATCCGATTGAAATTCCTGTCGAAGTGTGTTAGTATTTCTTTGGGACTACCAGGATGGTAGGCGGTTAGCCCTCTCCGGAGGGACTGTGACCCTCCGATTACATAGAAACCCGCAAGGGAATCTGGGAAAGGAGGGCTGAGCGGATGTTGACGATTGAAGGATTGATAGCAGTAATCGGCCTTGTGCTGACAGCGTTTGGTCTCGGATATGCCATCGGAAGCAAGGATAATCATAAAACACAAAAATAACCGCCCTCGTCTGACAAACTAAGCGGTTATTTTTAACTTAACATTTGCCGGGCTGACCGTCTATCGGTAGCTCCTGTGGGGCGTCTGTTAGCGCAGATGCCCTTCTTTATGTTCAATATATCATATCCTGCGCGGAGTTTCAAGTATTTTTTTTCTGCGGCATAGGCGCTATCCGGCAATTCTGCCAATTCCGAAAAGAAAATTTCGTTGATCGGGCGCTTCAAGAATATCAAACTTTTACAAGATACCGCTCAAGAACGATTTCTCTGACAGTATCCTCCGGACTTTTCCGGGTATTATCATACAAATGACCCTGGTTTTCCGGCATCGACTCCAGTTTCTTTTTCAGGAACAGGGCTCTGTCGATCATATCCACATCACCGCGCATACGGATACGTCTTTCAATTTCTTCCGCCTCCGCCGTAAGAACGATGTAATAGAGCTCCGCCTGATAAAGCTTCGCCAGTTCCCGGACACGCGGCAATTCTTCTTCGATCACATAGTCGATCACAACGTCGATCCCCTGCCTGAGCGCTCTGCCCGCCGTCTCTATAATGCAGTCCCAGTTAAACCGCAGGATATCTTCCCAATGTACCAAATCAGACGCCTCGCCATCCACAAAGAAATCACCCTTATCCTCCGGTTCTATAAATCCCCTGTGAAAATCATCGCCATGGATCACATAAACTGTCTTTCCGAATTGATCGACAAGATGTCTTGCGTAACCTTCTGAAAATGTCGATTTTCCACATCCGCAGGGACCCGAAATAAAAATAAGTTTTGCCATTTTCGCCTCACAATTCTTGTTTATCATCATGCTGTATTTGCTGAATACTTTCCTGCCAAAACCGCATATTCTGGGGGTTCCCGCAGCGGTTTAGCCAAAAGGCCGGCCGGTATCCTAATTTCCCTTAGGGGCTTTGAATGTTCTTACATTTCCAAGCAATTTTACGCTCCCATTGTCAACGAGTATCGCTCCGGCCCCGCGGGCGGTTGCATATACGGTTTTTCCCCGTTCAGAAATGACGCGCCGAATGGCATCATTTTGGATATCAGTGTCCTCATAATGCACTTCAACATAAAAATCCCTCAAGTATGGAAGCCCATTGTAATATTGAAATTCCGGGTAGTCTTTGTCAGGTGACAAATGGTATTCCGCCAGCTGAACAACTGCGCCGGCGCTGTATCCCATAGCGATACCGTCGTGTCTCATCAAAGTATCATACAGGTCAAATTCATTGATTCGCTCCATCATCCTATCCGGCAAGCCGCCGAGAAAATAAACGATATCCGCTTTTTCAATTTTCTGTCTGGCGGAATCTTTCGTGTCTGTAAAATAATTGAGAAATGAAATGCTGCTTTCCGGTATCCCATAAGAGGCAAACCCGCCTATAATATCGGCATAGAGATTGCCTGCTTCCCTGCCGTACAGGAGATTCCAGTCTTCAATGGTCTTAACACGGTTATCGCGAAAAGCGAAAGCGACCACCGCAACCGTGTGGTTTGGTTTTATGTACTTTTTCAGATCGTCGAAAAGCCATGCGGCGTTGATATCATAACCCTCGAGCAAAATATTGATCATGATAAGATTCCCTTCGCTTTTTAGAATTGCTATCCGCTGTTATCGGATTTTGCATCCTTTGTTATCGAACTCTATAAGTTGTAAAGGCCGGCAACAGTCTGAAAATTCGATGGTTTCAAAGTCTGGTTTCCCATCAAGTATATCATACATGTATCCGGCCTTCAATGATTATTAATGATACAATGCTCCAGTATTTGCTCACGCATTTTCGCATAATAAACGATATGCCTTAAGGTTTCCACCACTTGTCCGATTCCCAGTTGTTTCTCATCGTCCCCACAGTCAATGCCCAATACACGCTTTAGATTATATTCCAGCCATTCCAGTCTGCCGTTATTACAGTCATACAGCGTCTCCCAGTCCTCGGGCATTTGTTCTTCTCCGGCGCTCGCATACCCTCTCAGGAAAGCCTGAAACAGCCGGAAATCGATCCGGCATTCCTCATATCCCGACCAGCATAAAGCTGACTCGAACAATTCCATCATCGGATTGTTATAGGACAGACATTCCAAGTCGATGATCCGGTAATCCTCCCCGTTCCAGAGAACATTTTTGCAATCCATATCGTTATGACAGACCGTGAGAAGCTTCGGAAGCTTTTTCCTTGCGGTGTTTCCGTTCTCCTGACTTTCCACAAGAAGCGCATAACAGGACCGCAGTATTTCATACAGCCGTGTATCCGCCTTTTCCATGGCGGAAAGATAAAAGTCCCAGTCCACAGACATTTGCTTATAAGCTTGATCCCCCATTTTCCTGTCCGTATCATGGATCGCCGCAAGCGCCCTTCCCATCTGCCCGCAATGGTATTCCGTGACCGCGTCCGCCCGAAGCTGTTTCCCGTCATAATAATCAAACAGGTAAAAATATTCGCCGTCTATCTCCTGCATCTTCCGCCCGTCAATCGTCAGGGCCGGAAGAATGGGAATGCCTCTCTGTTCCAACAGCCGTTCCAGCCGCTCCGCTTCGGCGAAATTTCCCATTGCGGTTTCCCTCTGCATGATAAACCGATTCAGCAATTTCAGCGCATACATCCCCTGCTGTGTTTCTATCCGGTACATCTTATGCGTAAAGCCCCCGTTTAAGGGGACGGGATCGCTTTTTAACTTCCAGCCGTATACAGTTTCTATTTTCTCAAATATAGACATGATCATCCTCCATGTTCTTCATCAATTACCATCCGTTTCATTTTGCGCCTCCGCTTTTGAAATCTTACACTGCGTAAAGTATAACAAATCTGTTCGCTCAGATAAAGCAACCGTACAATTCTGAAAAGAACAGTAGAAAAGAGCAGCACACCTTATCGCAATGTGCCGCCCAACCCTAAAATTATTATTTGAAATGGCATAGGCTATTTGCGCCACACGCCAGCCTATGCCGCGCGCAGCACCCTTTCACTAATCCTGTTACTCAAACATTTATCCTCCTATCTGAAATTAAGTTAATCGTAATGTACAGCCTCAGAAAATGAAAGAATCGTTCCGTCACATCCATGATACGAATCGTGTCATCGTTAGTTTTGAGTGTTTAAAAAACATGTACCATAATAATGTTGTCGCTATAAGTCCCATCATCATATTTGTTCGCTTTCGGTATACGGCCACACTCTTTAAATCCCAGGCTTTCATAAAGATGATAAGCTCTGTCATTCCCGCTTACCACATTCAGCTCAACTTGTTCATACCCTTGTTCTTTTATCTTTCGGAGTAGGACTTCCAGCAGGAGTCGTCCCAAGCCAAAGCCCATATACTTCTGGAATAAGGCGATCCCTATTCCCGCTCGGTGTTTTGCCCTGCGACTGCTTGTCTTTCCTTCAAAAGAACAATTTCCTGCATACTCTCCATCAACAAACGCAAGTATCAATAAACCGTTTGCTGATTCATTGTGTTTCTTGATAAAACTAAGTTCCTCTTCAGTAGTGTATTTGACCTCATCTGGCTCGCACATCAAAAATCGCGTCTCTCCGGTAACGGTTTGCAGATAGTTGATCAGCATATTAGCATCATCAATATTTTCGTTTGCGCTACGAAGTAATATCTCTTTCCCATCCAGTTCATATTTCTCTTCAGCAAGTATCATTCTTGAAGCCTCCTGATTACTGATATAGATTTTGCCGACAAAACCGCTGTTTTATGATATCATCCGCCTGTAATTATTTCAATATGGAAAGCAGCACCCGTTTACAAAGTCCTCAAACAATTTCAAATATTTTTTATTCTTTTAGTAATTGTCAGGACGAGACTTCTATGCTAAATTACCTTTTAAGGACAACCGTGTTGCAGGGTGGGCTGACCTTTCATTTCATACTGAAATTTCGTATGAATGGAGGTGATGCCTATGGGAAATCACTTTGATTTCAAAGATATGCTGACCTTTGGCATATTTCTTCTGGCGTTGCTTACATTTATCTTCAGCTTTTGTAAGTAAGCCTACATAGAAAAACCACCCCTAAACTTTGACCGAGTGACGGGATGGTTTTTCTACCCAATTTGGTCAACCCACCTTGTGGGCGGTTGTTCCATACTTTTAGTATAATCGTTCCGGCGAAATTGTCAACCTTTTTCTCATCCGCGCCAGCGCGGCTTTGCGAATGGCGCGGGCTGAACTGTTACATATTTGACAAAATCCTCTCTACTTCAGGAACACAAACTCCTCCATCTCGCAGATGACCCTGCCCTCAAAGAAATTGCTCATCCACTCGTTCTTCGGCACGCCCAGCTCCGCCCGAAAAAACAGGCTGTGGCGTCCCGTCACCTTCTCTACTCTTCCCCGATAAATGCCGTCGCCAAGTCCGATCTCCACAGTCCCAATCTCGCGGTTTTCGTCGATCAGCACGTGCAGCCGTCCCCGGCAGCCCATTCCGACCACCTTCACCGCAAGCTCCATGGTCACCGTGGAATCGTCCTCTCCAAAATCAAAATACTTATACCCCAGAACGCAGCCGTCTGTGATCTGCGTCACCACCCGCCGGAACAGATCCTTTTCCGTCACAAAGCATCCCCCTGTCAGGACGCACGCGATCTCCGCCTTTACAGGTTCATAAGGCGTAAGGCTCTCTTCAAAGCCCAGCGATGTCATTTCCACGGCAGGGATCGTGCCGTCGGGAAGAATTTCGATCCTCTCCACACAGGCCCTTCTGGAAGAGATGGAACGGTTCGTCATCCGGTGATAAAAAATATACCACTGATCCCCGATCTTACAGATAGAACCGTGATCATTTCCCCCCGGATAATCCACGCCGTTGTCAATGATATAGCCCCGGTAGGTAAAAGGCCCCGTGGGGGATTTTGAAGTGGCGTAAGCCAGCCTGCTTCCTCTTTTGGGCGAATAGATCAGATAGTAGGTGTCCCCGATCTTTCTGGGCGAACTTGCCTCAAAGAATCTGCTCTCCTCCGGCGCCTCCTCCCGGTCGTCGATCACATGACGTTTCAGACTTCCCGGAACCACCCTGTACATGGTTTCAGGATCCAACTCATTCATACAGGACTCCGTAAAGCCGTAATACACATATACCTTTCCGTCATCGTCCACAAGAACGCCGGGATCGTTGTAAATCCCGTCGTCCCCCGCATCCTCCGGCGCGTACTCGTATGTAGACAGCAGCCGAAAGGGGCCTTCCGGGCGGTCGCTGACGCTGACGCATCCCTTCGAGCCTAAAATATAAGTAAACAGATAATATTTCCCGTCCTTCTCCACCACATCCGGCGCATAGAGCTCCCGGTCCGTATGGGTCACGCTCGTGGGATGATCCGTATCCGGCGCCGTCTGGAAGCTGTGTCCATGACAGGTCCAATGGTTTAAGTCGGATAAAGGCGCACTCCATACTTTCAGCTTGTAATCGCAGAAATCCGCGCATCCGTAGCGGTCATGAGACCCGTAAAGATACACCCTGTCTCCGAACTGTCTTGGTTCCCCGTCGGGAATATATTCCCAAAGGGGCAAAATCGGATTTGCCATAATTTTTTCCTCCCTGTATCGATTCTGTTTGCCAGCCGTTCTTTGCACAGGTACACGGCAAGTGTCCCCTGCATGCTGCCTGTACGCCACCTGTGCACTATATAGCAAAAGGAGGGCTTCCGCCGACAGCTCTTACATCGGCGGAAGCCCTTGAAAATCATCGCCTTTTAGAACTTCCAATCGTCTCTTTAGAAACGATTTGCCTTCGCCGCTTCCTCAATGGAAACAGCCACAGCCACGGTAGCGCCTACCATGGGGTTGTTGCCCATTCCGATCAGGCCCATCATCTCAACGTGAGCGGGAACGGAGGAAGAACCTGCAAACTGTGCGTCGGAATGCATACGTCCCAGCGTATCGGTAAATCCGTAGGAAGCGGGACCTGCAGCCATGTTGTCAGGATGCAGCGTACGTCCGGTTCCGCCGCCGGAAGCAACAGAGAAGTACTTCTTACCTGCCTCTGTCCTCTCCTTCTTGTAGGTTCCCGCAACAGGGTGCTGGAACCGGGTAGGATTGGTGGAGTTGCCGGTGATGGAAACGTCCACATTCTCTTTCCACATGATGGCAACGCCCTCGGGAACGGAATTTGCGCCGTAGCAGTTCACCTTGGAGCGAAGGCCCTCGGAGTAGGAAATACGCTCGATTTCCTTTACGGTATTGGTATAGGGATCATACTCGGTCTCCACAAAGGTAAACCCGTTAATGCGGGAGATAATCTTTGCGGCGTCCTTGCCGAGACCGTTCAGGATAACGCGCAGCGACTTCTGACGCACTTTGTTTGCCTTCTCGGCGATACCGATCGCGCCCTCAGCGGCTGCAAAGGACTCATGGCCTGCCAGGAAGCAGAAGCAGTCGGTATCCTCCTCCAGCAGCATCTTGCCCAGATTTCCGTGTCCCAGGCCTACCTTACGGGTATCCGCAACGGAACCGGGAATGCAGAACGCCTGAAGCCCCTCTCCGATGGCGGCAGCCGCCTCGGAAGCCTTTCTCGCGCCCTTTTTGATGGCAATGGCGGCGCCCACGGTATAAGCCCAGCATGCGTTCTCAAAGCAGATGGGCTGAATCTTCTTTACCTGATCGTAAACGTTCAGGCCGGCGTCCTTGGTAATCTTCTCCGCTTCTTCGATAGAGGAGATACCATAGCTCTTTAATACTTCGTTGATCTTATCGATACGTCTTTCATATGATTCAAATAAAGCCATTTTTCCTGTCCTCCTTCATCCTTATTCTTTTCTGGGATCGATGATCTTAACGGCATCGTCCACACGGCCGTACTGGCCCTTCGCCTTTTCCCATGCGGTGTTGGGATCGTCGCCCTTCTTGATGAAGTCGGTCATCTTTCCAAGGCTCACGAACTGATAACCGATGATCTGATCGTCCTTGTCCAGAGCGATACCGGTTACATAACCCTCAGCCATCTCCAGATAACGGGGCCCCTTCGCCAGCGTACCGTACATGGTACCCACCTGGCTTCTCAGGCCCTTGCCCAGATCCTCCAGCCCTGCGCCCACAGGAAGTCCTTCCTCGGAGAATGCGCTCTGGGAACGGCCGTACACGATCTGCAGGAACAGTTCTCTCATGGCGGTGTTGATGGCGTCGCATACCAAGTCGGTGTTGAGCGCCTCCATTACGGTAAGGCCGGGAAGAATTTCAGCCGCCATAGCCGCGGAATGAGTCATGCCGGAACAGCCGATGGTCTCTACCAGCGCTTCCTGAATGATGCCTTCTTTTACGTTCAGGGACAGCTTGCACGCACCCTGCTGGGGAGCGCACCAGCCCACACCATGTGTGAAGCCGGAAATATCTTCCACTTTCTTGGCCTGAACCCATTTCGCTTCTTCGGGAATGGGTGCGCAGCCATGATGTACGCCCTGAGCTACCGGGCACATTTCTTCAACTTCCTTTGAATAAATCATGTGAAATCTCCTTTCAATATGTAGATACGCTATTATTTCATCCATGCAAATGACAAAATAATATCATTCGCGTACATTCTCTCATATTTGAGACAAAAAATCCAGTATAATTTGCAAAAAGTTACGCCAATATCATCCTGTCGTTCGCAAATTCATCCCCGCTCACCTCTTCAAATCTGGCCAGCAGATCCTTAACGTGCAGATTTTTCTTTTCTTCCCCGGACACATCGTAAATCACTTTGCCCTCGTGCATCATAACCAGCCGGTTTCCGTGGGCGATGGCGTCCTTCATGTTGTGGGTCACCATCATGGCCGTCAGTTTGTTTTCCGAGATGATCTTATCGCTGATCTCCAGCACCTTGGCGGCGGTTTTGGGATCCAGCGCCGCGGTGTGTTCGTCCAGCAGCAACAGCTTCGGATGCTTCATGGACGCCATGAGAAGGGTGATCGCCTGACGCTGCCCGCCGGAAAGCAGGCCAACCTTGCTGGTCATACGGTCCTCAAGACCAAGTCCCAGCGCGGCCAGCTTCTCATGAAAGATTTCCTTTTCCCGTTTCGTGATGCCCCACTTTAAAGTTCTTCGCTGCCCTCTGCGGCATGCGATAGCCAGATTTTCCTCTATGTCCATAGTGGAAGCGGTGCCCGTCATGGGATCCTGAAATACCCTGCCAAGATAAACGGCGCGCCTGTACTCCGGCAAACCTGTGACGTCTGTTCCGTCAATGATGATGCGGCCGCCGTCTATGGGCCACACACCGGCGATGGCATTCAGGGTGGTGGACTTACCGGCCCCGTTCCCGCCGATGACGGTAACGAAATCCCCGGGCTCCAGCTTCAGGTTCACGCCGTCCAGCGCCACCTTCTCGTTGATGGTCCCCCTGTTAAAAATTTTATGTACATCGTTGATTTCTAATGCACAGGCCATTCATGCCACCCCCTTTTTTGTGTTTCTCTTCTCTTTCAGATAAGGGATCGCAAGGAAAATTGCCACAACGACGGCTGAGAACAGCTTCATGTTCTCGGAAGGCATCTTCAGCCACAGGACAAACTGGTATACCATATAGTATATGACCGCCCCCAGGATCACCGCCGTGAGCGTGAATGCAAACGCAAGCTTTCTGCGGCTTGCGAACTTTCCGAACAGCACCTCGCCGATGATCACCGCCGCCAGCCCGATCACAATGGCGCCCCGGCCCATATTAATGTCGGCTGCGCCCTGAAACTGGGCGTAAATACCGCCGCTCAGCCCCACAAGTCCATTGGAGAGCATCAGCGCCAGCACCTTGATAAAGCCGGTATTGATCCCCTGCGCTCTGGCCATGTTGGCGTTGCATCCGGTCGCCCTGATGGCGTGCCCCAGCTCCGTGCCGAAGAACCAGTACAAAATCGCCACCAACACAAGCAGAAACGCCACCATGCCAAGGAAGAACAGAAGCTTTTTTGCCGTCGTGCCCTCGGTCACATAACGCAGAGACGCTACCAGCGGGTATTTGTCCACGCTGACGGGCTGGTTCGATTTTCCAAGGATCATCAGGTTCACGGAATACAGAGAAATCTGAGTCAGGATACTGGCCAGGATTCCCGGGATGCCAAGCAGTGTGTTCAAAAGCCCCGTGGCAAGCCCTCCCAGCATCCCAGCAAGAAAAGCGGCGGGAAGGGTCAAAACGGGCGAGACGCCCCCGCGGATCATCATGACGGCCACAGCCGCTCCTGTTGCGATGGAACCGTCCACCGTCAGATCTGGAAAGTCAAGCAGCCGGAAAGTGATATATACTCCCAGCGCCATAACGCCCCATATCATACCCTGAGCAATGGAACCCGGAAAAGCTCTGAGCAGAGCAAGGGGATTCAATGTCATCAAACACAGCATCTTGCGCCTCCTTGTCACGGTAATCCGCCGCATCCTGTCGGAGCAGAACAGAAAACCTCCGCCGGGTCTTATTCTTCGCTTACAATGGCCTCGTATCCTTCCGGAATCGTGACGCCAAGCTTCTCACAGATCTCGGGATTATACTTTTGGGTCACATTGGGTGCAAAACGCACATCCATCTCTTTAATGTCCTTGCCCTCGACGAGGATCTCGTAAGCCATCTCGCCGGTGGTCTTTCCAAGCTCATAGTAATCGATGGACAGCGTGGCGACGCCGCAGCCGCCGCAGATCCCTTCCTCGCCCGCGATCACGGGCACCTTTGCGGGAACCACAATGTTATAGATGGTTTCCGTCACATTGGCCAGCGTGTTGTCGGTGGGAATGTAGAGAACGTCGCACTCTTGTGCCGCAGTAGTCACAACGGACTGCACCTCGTTGGTGTCGGCGATTCCGTAGTAACGATAGGAAACATTGTCATCGTCCAGCGCCTTGCTGAACAATTTGATCTGATAGTCGGAATTGGGCTCCGCCGTGCAGTACAAAAGTCCTACCATCTTCACGTCCGGAAACAGCTCCAGCAGCATGTCCTCCTGCCGGTCGATGGGCGCAAGATCGGAGGTCCCGGAAATGTTTCTGCCCGTGGAACCGGTCCAGTCGGAGATTTCAAGCGCGGTGGCGTAATCGGTGATGGAAGTTCCCAGAATGGGGATACTGGTAGTCGCCGCCGCTGCGCTCTGCAGGGGCGTGGTGGCATTTGCAAGGATCAGGTCAACGCCGTCGGACACAAAGCCGTTGCAGATGGTCGCCGCCACATTCTGGTCGTTCTGCGCGTTCTCAAGGTAGAAGGTCACCTTGTCCTCTCCCAGTTTCTCCGTCAGCGCGTCCTGAAATCCCTTCGTCGCCTCGTCCAGCGCGGGATGCTCTACCAGCTGACAGATTCCGATCCTGTAGCCTTCGCCGGCGCCCTCTTCGCCGCAGCCGCTCAGAGCAGTCGCCGCCAGCACGGCCGCAAACAATACGGATGCAATTTTCTTCTTCATGATGTTTTCCTCCCTACTGTGTTTTAAATATAAATCCTTTATTCAAAATACCGACTCTTTTCTTACTATACTCTATTCTTCCGCTTTCGTCAATGCCCGGGCCGTCACGCTCTCGGGACAATATGTCCGCCGTCCTTATAAATGTGTCCCGCCGGAATTACGCCACGGACGCAGGATGTGGGATAGACGCTGCCGTGTCTCCCGACGACGGTGCCGGGATTTAAGACGCTGTTACATCCGATCTCAACAAAATCTCCCAGCATTGCCCCCATCTTTTTCAGTCCCGTCTCGATGCAGTCTCCTTCGCCTTTCACCGTGACAAGGGTTTTATCGCTCTTTACGTTGGAAGTGATGGAGCCTGCGCCCATGTGGGCCCGAAAGCCCAGAATGCTGTCTCCCACATAATTGTAATGGGGCACCTGCACCCTATTGAACAACACCACGTTTTTCAGCTCCGTGGAGTTCCCCACCACGGCCTTCTTTCCCACGATGGCGTTTCCGCGCACAAAGGCGCAGTGGCGGATCTCGGCTTCCTCATCCACGATCAGTGGGCCGTTCAGGCAGGCGGAAGGCGCTATCTTTGCGTTCCTCGCCACCCAGATCTGCTCGCCCCTTTCCTCAAAGATATCCTTTGGCAGCCTTTGACCCAGCTCTACGATAAAGTCATGGATCTTCGGCAGCGCTTCCCATGGATACAGGATCCCTTCAAACAGCTTTGCCGCAATCGTCTCGTTCAGATCATACAATTCCGCAACCGTGATGTCTTTCATTTCATGCCTCCCTGAAGATTAGTCATTTCCTTTTTCCCCGCAGGCAGCGCCCCGCGTCACTTATTTTTATTTTTATAGTTTGCGGCCGCCTCCTGAAACCGGTCGTACAGCGCCCGCTGGTTATTCAGCTGTTTCACGTACTGGGTCCTTCGTCCCACGAAGCCTGTGAGCTTATCCATATATTCCCCAGACGTGATGCTGCCGTCCGCCACCATGGTAAGGCCCTTCTCCCAGCTTGCCGTCAGGGACGGATCCAGAAGCGGCCGGATGGAACTGCCCACCACTTCATAGATCATCTCGCCCATCAGCGTGGGCGTAAGGACCTGCGTCTTCTTATTCAGCGCAAGATACTCTATCTTCACCAGCTTTTTCAGGATCTCCGCCCGGGTGGCGCTGGTGCCGATCCCGCTTCCTCTGATCTGGGCGCGCAGTTCCTCGTCCTCGATAAACTGCCCGGCGTTCTCCATGGTAAGGATGATGCTGCCGGAGGTGTAACGCTTCGGCGGGGACGTCTCCCCCTCCCTGATCTCATAAGTTCCCGCTTCCAGCGCATCCCCCTTTTTCAGAGACATCAAAAGCGCCAGAAAAGCTTCGTCTCCCCTGATCTCGGTTTCTTCCTGTTCCTCGCTCTTTTTCTCTTCCGCTTTTTTCGCGTCTTCCGCCTTTGCGCCCGCGGTATCCGCCCGGTCGCTTTTCTCCTTTTTAAAGACAAACGCTGCCTTCAGATACCCTTCTTCCTCCAGCACCTTAAAATTCGCAAAAAATCTTTCCTCCTTCACCCGGATGCAGACGGCAAATTTCCGGTAGACGGCAGGCGGATAAAAGATACAAAGGAACCGTCTTACGATCAGTTCATAAACCTTTGCGGAGAGGGCCGGCATATTCTTTAAACTGTTCAGTCCCTGACCGGTGGGGATGATGGCATAGTGGTCCGTGATCTGCCTGTCGTTGACATAGCGCGTCTTTGCGATCCCCTTATAAGATCCGGCCGCAAGGATCTCAGCCGCAAATCCGGCCGCGGGACCGTATCCCCGCAGTCCTCCGATGTTCTTTTGGATCTCCTTTGCCACCGCCGTGGACAGCACTCTCGCATCCGTTCTGGGATAGGTCACGAGCTTTCTCTCGTAGAGCTCCTGAACCACGCGCAGCGTCTCGTCGGGACTGATCTTGAAAAACCTGGAGCAGTCGTTCTGCAGCTCCGCAAGATTGTAGAGAAGGGGAGGATTTTTGCTTTCCTTTTTGCGCTCCACGCTCTCTGTCAGTATCTTTCCCACCGGTTCTTCCTTCAGTCTCTCGATCAGCTGACCGGCGCTTTCTTCTTCCCGGAACCCGTTCTCCCGGTACAGCTTCGGCGAAGCATACCACGCGGAGCCCTCCACGGCTCTCCATTCTCCCTGAATACATTTTCCCTGAAGGGTAAAGTTACCCTGTACACGATAAAAGGGCGTCTTTACAAACGAACGGATCTCCCGCTCCCGATTCACAACGATTCCCAGCACGCAGGTCATGACCCTTCCCACAGAGATCACCGCCCTGTCCCTTTTCAGATAATTCCTGACCGTTCCCCCGTATTTCAACGTCAGCGCCCGGGAAAAATTAATTCCCATCAGGTAGTCTTCCTTTGCCCTCAGATAGGCGGCGTCGCTCAGGTGGTCATATTCCTTCAGATCCTTCGCCTCCCGGATTCCCCGGAGGATCTCCTCCTCTGTCTGGGAATCGATCCAGACCCTCCTTCGCTCCTTGCCGGTAACGCCAGACATCTGTTCCACCAGCCGGTATATGTATTCTCCCTCCCGCCCGGAGTCCGTACAGACATAAATGACGGACACATCCGGCCGTTTCATCAGGGAACTCACCACGTTATACTGCTTTCTGGAACTTTCTATCACTTCATACTTAAATTCTTCCGGCAGAAAGGGAATGGTGTCGAAGCTCCACCTTTTGTATTTTTCGTCGTAAGCCTCGGGATAACTCATGGTGACGAGATGACCCACGCACCATGTGACGACGGCGTCCCCGGACTCCAGATAACCGTCCCGGGCAGGAGCGCTGATCTTCAGCGCGTTTGCAAATTCTCTTGCTACACTGGGTTTTTCCGCGATAAACAGACTTTTTCCCACAGAAAGATCCTTTCCTTCACCTTGCCTTTTCAGGCCGCGCTCATTCGTCCGCCGGCTCTTTTCGACGTCCGGCGAAGACCTTCTCCAGATCCTTCGGCGGAAGCGGCCTGCCAAACAGATACCCCTGGATCACGTCGCAGCCGATGGCGTGCAGATACTTGTACTGCTGTTCCTCCTCCACGCCCTCCGCAATGGATTCAAACCCCAGCGCTTTCACCATATTCAGGATGGATTCGGTGATCACTCTCGTGGAGGCGTCCGTCATAACGGTGTCAATAAACGATTTGTCAATTTTCAGCGTGTCAATGGGCAGCTTCTTCAGATAGGAAAGAGAAGAAAATCCCGTTCCGAAATCGTCCAGCGAAATCCGGATGCCGTACCCTCTCAGAACCTTAAGCTTTTCCGTCACGGCCCCGAAGTCGTCGATCAATACGCTCTCCGTGATCTCCAGCTCAACCTCCGAAGGCTTCACCTGATAATCGTCCAGCACTCCCAGCAGGAAATCCACAAAATTCTCTTTTTTATACTGCAGCGCCGAGATATTGATGGACATGATAAAGGGAAATCCAAACTGCTTCCGCCATTCGGCGTACTGCCGTATGCTTTCCTCCACCACCCATTTCCCGATGGTGACAATGCTCCCGTTCTTTTCCGCCACGGGAATGAAGGTGTCGGGACTGATCAGGCCGCCGTCGGGATCCCGCCAGCGAACCAGCGCCTCCACGCCCCGCAGCCTCCGGTTGCCCGTATAATACTGCGGCTGATAATACAGGACGAAATCCTTGTTGGCAACGGCTTCCTTCAGCCGGTTTTCCAGTTCGACGGAGCCCATGTAATCCTTCAGGATCGGCGCGTCAAAATACTGGATGCCGTTTCGTCCCGCGGATTTGACCCGAAACACCACAAGCTCCGCATAATTGATCAGTTCCAGCGCGGAACGGGACGCTTCCGGATATTCCGCGACGCCCACGCTGACCGTAATGGAAATATCAAAACCGTTGCTGAGCCGAAACGGCTCCTTCAGCCGATCCCGAATGGCGCTGTAGATATGCGCCGCGGTCCGCCGGCCGGCGGGATCGTAAATTGCGATGCAGAACACGTCGCGGTGAAGGTGGCAGGCGATCATATTTTCCTGCTGGCAAAGTTCCTTCAGGAACAGGCCGAACTGCTGAACCAGTTCGTCGCCCATTATGATCCCCATTCCGTCGTTGACTTTGTTAAACTCGTCTATATCGATGTTCATAACACTGACGATGCTGTTGGAATCCTCCGCGTTCCGGATATACTCTCCCAGAAGCCGCACAAAATAATTCCGGTTATAGAGTCCCGTCAGGTTGTCATAATACGCCATATAGAGCAGCTCGTCGTCTTTGTAGCGCTGTTTCGTGATATTGGTAATATGTACCACCTTGTCAACGGGTTTTCTGTCGCCGTCATAAAAAACCCGCACACAGAACCGGGCCCAGATCCGGCGGGACTTCAGCTGACAGTCCGCGGTGTCCGTCTCGTTCCCGTCCTTCTCCAGGTAAAGCGCCCGCTGCAGTTTCGGGAAATCGGCTTCCTCCACCTCGTCAAGGATCCTCTGAACGTCGGCGCCGTCCCTGACGTCAAAATCAAAAAATTCCTTCCACTGTCCCAGCGTACAGATCCGGGTTTTATCCAGCGAAATATAGAGGAAGGCGCCGTCGGCCGATTCACAGACCGCCTGATACATCCGCTCTTTCTCCGTCAGCTTCTGATTCATGGCCTTCAAAAGATCCAGCTGGTAATCCAGTTCGCTCATATCCTACCCCGTTGGACGATCTTCGCGATCAGTCCTTCTTTGCAATATAACCCTGTGCCTTCAGCAGCTCGGCGCAGAGGATCGCCCCTCCGGCAGCGCCTCTCACCGTGTTGTGGGAAAGGCCAACAAACTTATAATCGTATACCGTATCTTCCCGGAGACGCCCCACGCTGATTCCCATTCCGTTCTCATAATTTACATCCAGCGTAATCTGAGGTCTGTTGTCTTCCTCCAGATACTGGATAAACTGCTTCGGCGCGCTGGGCAGTCCCAGCCTCTGAGGCTCGCCGCTAAACTCCCGAAGCTTGCGGATCAGCTCTTCCCTGGACGCCTTTTTGCGGAATTTGACAAACACCGCCGCGGTATGGCCGTTTAAAACCGGTACGCGGATGCACTGGCAGGTGATTATGGGCGCTGTGGCGGGAACGATCACGCCGTTCTCCACTTTTCCCCAGATGCGCAGCGGCTCCTTTTCGCTCTTTTCCTCCTCGCCGCCGATGTAGGGAATGATATTTCCCACCATCTCCGGCCAGTCCTTAAATGTCTTTCCCGCGCCGGAGATGGCCTGATAGGTGGTTGCGACTACCTCCGTGGGCTCAAATTCCTTCCACGCGGTAAGGACGGGAGCATAACTCTGGATGGAACAGTTGGGCTTTACGGCAATAAAGCCGCGCGTCGTGCCAAGCCGCTTTCTCTGAAATTCGATCACGTGCATGTGCTCGGGATTGATCTCCGGCACTACCATGGGAACATCCGGCGTCCATCTGTGGGCGCTATTGTTGGAGACCACAGGCGTCTCCGATCTGGCGTAGTCTTCCTCGATCTTCCGGATCTCGTCCTTTGTCATATCCACGGCGCTGAACACGAAATCCACGGAAGACGCCACAGTCTCCACCTCATTTACGTTCAGCACCGTAAGTTTCTTCACCGCCTCCGGCATGGGGGTGTCCATCTTCCAGCGGTCCCCCACGGCTTCCTCGTAAGTCTTTCCCGCGGAACGCGGGCTCGCCGCGATGGCAGTCACCTCAAACCAGGGGTGATCTTCCAGCAGTGCGATAAATCTCTGCCCCACCATACCGGTGCCGCCCAAAATGCCAACCTTTAACTTTTCACTCATCTTCTTTTCCTCCCTGATGAATCTCCGATTCATCCCATGTAAATTTTTTCAGTCCCATTCCGTCCCAGTCAAGGCTCTCCAGATACCCGGCGCACGCCCGGAGCTCATCCTGCATGGCGGCCGGTCCCGGCGCGCCGGTGGTAAGCCGCTTTTCCACACAGCTTTTCAGCGATACGGCCTCATAGAAATCCTCCCCGAACCGGTCGCTGATCTTTTTCAGTTCCTCCATTGACAGCCGGTCAATGGAAGTATTCTTCTCAATACAGTACAGCACAAGCCTGCCGATGATCCCGTGCGCGTCCCGAAACGGCACGCCCTTTCCCACCAGATAATCCGCGGCGTCGGTGGCGTTGGTAAATCCGTTCCTTGCGCTCTCTTCCATCCTCTGTTTCCGGAACTTCAGAGTCCGCAGCATTCCTGTAAAAAGAGCCAGGCAGTCCGCCGTGGTGTCCATGGCGTCAAAAGCCGCCTCCTTGTCCTCCTGCATATCCTTGTTGTAGGCAAGGGGAAGTCCCTTCATCGTGGTGAGCAGGCCCATCAGGTCGCCGTAGACCCGTCCCGTCTTGCCCCGTACCAGTTCCGCGATGTCCGGATTTTTCTTCTGGGGCATAATGCTGCTTCCGGTGGAATAGGCGTCGTCTATCTCAACAAACCTGTACTCGTCGGAATTCCAGATGATGATTTCCTCACTGAACCGGCTCAGGTGCATCATGACAAGGGACAGCGCCGCGAGAAACTCGATCAGGTAATCCCTGTCGGACACGGAATCCATACTGTTTAAGGTCGGCCCCTGAAAGCCCAGAAGCCGCGCCGTATACTCCCGGTCCAGAGGATACGTCGTGCCTGCCAGAGCGCCCGCGCCCAGCGGACAGTAGTTCATCCTCCCGTAAAGATCCTCCATGCGCTGCAGATCCCGCCGGAACATCTCAAAATACGCCCCGTAGTGGTGAGCCAGCGTGATGGGCTGGGCTTTCTGCAGGTGGGTAAAACCCGGCATACAGGTACCCACGTTCCGAACCATCGTGGAGAAAATCACCTTCAAAAGTTCCGCCAGCAGCTTTTCCGTCTCCTTCACTCGCTGTCTGGTGTACAGCCTCATGTCCAACGCCACCTGATCGTTCCGGCTTCTTCCCGTGTGCAGCTTTTTTCCCGCTTCGCCGATGCGTGCGGTAAGCTCCGCCTCCACAAAGCTGTGGATGTCTTCATACTGCTCTCCGATCTCAAGGCTCCCTCCGTCCACATCCCGGCGGATTTCCTCAAGACCCTTTTTTATGGCATCCCGCTCCGCTTCGGTCAGGATCCCCTGTTTTGCCAGCATTGCCACATGAGCCATGCTGCCTTCTATATCCTGATGAAACAGGCGTTTGTCAAATCTGATGGACGCATTGAAATCGTAGACCTGCTGTTCGGTCTCCTTTGTAAAACGTCCGCCCCATAGTTGTGCCATATCGGTTCTCCTATCTCAGTGCAGATATTGATAATCTTACCATAAAAGAAGGGATCGTGCAAGTAACTCCTTCCCTTTCGGTCTCATACATTAAAGAAAAAAGGATAGAACGCCAATGTCCAACATTCTGGAACTGAAAAATATCGGCTACTCCTATCACAATCTCCACGGTGAGACCAAAGCTCTGGAAGACATTTCCTTCGGCGTGGGCGAGGGAGAGTTTTTGGCCATCGTCGGTCCAAGCGGCTGCGGGAAATCCACTCTGCTGTCCATCATAGCGGGACTGCTTCCCCCGGAACGCGGCACCATCCTTGTAAACAATCCGGACGGCTCCATCCGCTATCCCGGCATCGGCTACATGCTTCAGAGAGATCATCTCTTTGAATGGCGCACAGTCTACCGCAACGTGACGCTCGGGCTGGAAATCCAGAAAAAGATGACGCCGGAGCGGCTTGAAACCATAGAACGTCTCCTTCGGGAATACGGTCTGGAAAAATTCCGGGACAAAAGGCCCAGCGAGCTCTCCGGCGGAATGAAACAGCGCGCGGCGCTGATCCGGACTCTGGCTCTGGATCCCCAGCTTCTCCTGCTGGATGAGCCCTTCAGCGCGCTGGATTACCAGACAAGGCTTACGGTGTCCGCCGATATATGCCGTCTGATCCGCGAGACCGGAAAGACCATGATCATCATTACGCACGACCTTTCGGAGGCGATCAGTCTGGCCGACAGGATCATCGTGCTTTCCGGCAGGCCCGCCAGAGTAAAGCGCGAGATCCCGGTGAAACTTACGCTGAAAGACGATTCCCTGCTGGCCGCAAGGAACGCGCCTGAATTTCAGGACTATTTTAACAGACTATGGGAGGATCTGACTCATGAGAAATAAAACCGAAAAAGAACGGACGAAACAGGAAGAATTTATGCGCCGGCACAGGCGTCATCATCACGAGATCGCCCTCTGGCGCGCGCTGGTATTTCTGTTATTTCTCGCGTTGTGGGAACTGAGCGCCGACCTTCACTGGATAGACAGCTTTTTCTTTTCCAGCCCGAGCCGCGTGGCCCTGTGCTTTGTGAAACAGATTCGGACAAATTCCATGCTCTCCCACATCGGCGTGACCCTTTTTGAGACCGTTGCGAGCTTTCTTCTCGTTCTGCTTTTCAGTCTCGTCATGTCCACACTGCTGTGGTGTTCCACAAAGCTGTCCGAAGTGCTGGAGCCCTATCTGGTCGTGCTGAACAGTCTCCCGAAATCGGCCCTTGCGCCGCTTTTTATCGTATGGCTGGGCACGGGTGCAAAAACCATTATCGTGGCGGGTATATCCGTTGCCCTCTTCGGCTCCGTCATCAGCTTTTACACCGCTTTCCGGCAGGCGGACAGTGAAAAGATCACTCTGATCCGTACGCTGGGTGGAAACAGACGGGACGCCTTTCTGAAGGTAGTGCTGCCCGGCTCTGTCCCCATGCTTCTCAGCACAGCCAAGGTCAATATCGGTCTGGCTCTTGTAGGCGTGATCATCGGAGAATTCCTGGCGGCGAGAAAGGGGCTGGGGTATCTGATCATCTACGGCTCCCAGGTATTTCAGCTGGACATGGTAATTACGTCCATTCTTGTCCTCTGCGTGATCGCACTTCTGTTTTACAAATCAGTACAGATCATCGAGCATCAGATCCGCATCCGCTTTAAGATGTAAGTAAGAAGGCCCAAAAGCTTATGCTTTCAGGCCTTACATAAAGCTGAAAATGGGACTTGAACCCACGACCCCTTCATTACGAGTGAAGTGCTCTACCAACTGAGCTATTTCAGCATATCCGCCGCGTCCCGGACGCGACTAAATGTATTATAACGGTTCCCACGTAATTTTTCAACTGGAAATTTTTATTTTTTTATCGCAACAGTCCAGCCGACAGCCATATTCAGCGGCAAAATCGTGCTCGCACGAATTTTGTGTTGAATATGGCTGTCGCGGGCTGAACTTATTTCTCTTCTTTCTTATCCTTATCCATATTGTCTTCCAGTTTTTTCAGCGCATGGGAAGCGAAATCCTTTCCTCCGATGCCGAAAGCCACGGCAAACGCAACCGCAAATGCAGCCACGATCAGCTTAAATGCGGCATTTACAAGCTCCGCCGCGATGCCCAGCTGGCTTAATACCATAAACGCCGCAACGGCGAGAACGGCTGCCTTCACCACGATGGCCGCGGCATTCAGGCCGCTTTTGCGCAGAGCCTTTTCCGCAGCGCCGCCGCCCACAAAGGCCACGGCAAAGATCACAACCGCGCCGAGAACCGCAGGCATGTATCCGATCACAACCGCGCCGATCTCACTCAGCACATTCAGCTTCAGTACATCCACGCCTTCTACCACGAAGAAAATGACAATCACGGTATTGACAATCGTGCCGACAAACTTGGAAAGAACCAGCTTGGTCTTATCTCCGGTGAGCGCCCTGACCTTTGCGTCCAGTCCTGCGGAAGCGATCAGCCGGGATACGATCTGACCCACAAATTTGCCGATCATGCAGCCGATCACAATGATCACCAGGCCCACAAAAATATTGGGAATGAAAGCAAAAATGGTGTTCAGCATATTCACGGCTGGCACGGAGATCACACTGATGTTAAGTACGTCCAGCGCCATCACAACGGTAGGGATCAGGATCAGGACATACACGAGATAAGCCAGCGTCCCGGAAAGTTTATCCGCGCCGGATACTTCTATGCCGGCCTTCTCCTGAAGCTTGTTGATGCTCAGCTTGTCAAATACCGGGACAAGCAGCTGACGCAGCAGTCTGGCAATGAAAAAGCCCACAACCAGCACGATAGCCGCGGCCACTACGTTGGGAATGAATCCCCAGAGCGTATACAGCATGCCGCTGATAGGGGTGGTAACGCTTTCCAGGCCCAACGTGCTGAAAATACCGGGGACAAACAGCAGGAATACCAGCAGATACACCAGCTTACCGATAAAATCCCTCGTGGCGCCCTGTTTTCCGTCCTCCCCTGAAGCGTCCAGCTTATCCAGCGTCCTGCCGATCTTTCCCTTGCCCAGCAGCTTCATGACAAGCGCCTTCACGATCAGCGCAACCACAAACGCAGCTGCAAGGATTCCCACCGCCTTTAGCACGGTCCAGACGCCTTCGGGAACGTCTTCCAAAAAATCAAACATCTCTTCTGCCTCCTTTTCTTTTAGAAATAGATATTATTTTTATCATCATATCACAAATCATCAGACAATACAATCCGGGATTCCATTAAATTTCCGCAGTTTCATCCGCTGCATCAGCCGCCGTCCAGAATCTTTTCCATCTGGTCGGGAAGAATGACATCCGAATAAATGCCGTCAACATGAAATCCGGCCATATTCCGCGCATCCGTTTCCTCATTTACCGTATGTACATACAGCTGTAACGGATAGTCCTGCAGGCTCTGACATATATCCTGATTAACCCATGTATATGGCATTACAAGCACAGGAATCCCTTTCTCCTGACAAAAACTTCCAACCTCATCGCCACTGCTGAATCCGATGTAATACAAGGTATAAATGTAATTTCGGAACGGATAGACTTTTTCCACTTCATCATACATGTCTTCGTAGTAGATCTGAACCACCACACGGTCCAAAACCGATTCATAACCATTATCCAGGGCAGTAGAGACGATCCGGGAAAACTGGTGGTTTACATCCGGATCGTATTTTGGATCCAATACCACATAGATATCCGTATGCTCGTCCATAATCTGATAAAGATCCAACAGCGTCATAGGGGTATACTTACCCAAAATCGGCGCGGCAAGGAAGGTTTCGCAGGAAGGGATTTCCTTATTTTCATCTGTCCATCCGAAACTTTTTCCCTGTCCAAGATCACTGTCCCAGTCATGGCGCAGCACCACCACATCGTCGGAAGTAATCGCCAGATCCGTTTCAAACACCCTCTGCCCCAGCTTATAATTTCTCTCAAAAGCTTCCCTGGAATTTGTCAGCGTATCGCCTTCCTCCGTGACCCCCAGCGCATGACAGATCACGGGGTAAGCGTCATACCACTCTTTGTCTGCTTCCTCTCCGCAGGCCCCCAGACAGCAGATTCCCAGAAACAATTCCAAAAACAACGCCATTTTTACGACTGTACTTCTCATGTCCAATCCCCTTTGTAGTCCGGTATGTTACGGCGAGACGGAAAAAATGTCTTTGATATAATCAGGTTCCATCAGCTGATTATACTGCAGCATCCGATATCGCAGAATTTCTTTTTCCTGTCCCTGTTCTTCCGCTGTCTGATAGGAAATGACCGGACATTGTCTCTGAAGCTCCAAAAGATACTTATAATAGGGAGACAGTTTAACGCCGGCGCACTCCAGCAATACCGCGCCGAGGTAATTTGCGCTCAGATCCCCGTATTCAGGGAAATCCGTTTCGTAATTCGCCCAGATCACATAGGGCGTAATATATTTGCGTTCTGTCTGTTCCTGTTCCGTCAGTCCGCTGTTTGCAAATATGGCCTGGTAAAAATCATTTTCCAGATGCGGCTGATGATCTCCGAACATACAGACGATCACAGGCTCTTCAACCTGTTCAAAATATCCGATCAGGTTTTCAAACGCTTCATCCGTCACCTTCATCAGATTCAGATAGGTTTCCGCGTCATACAGGTATCCGGCATCGTCTGCCAGAACGTCGCCCACCTTTGTAATAGCGATGGGCAAATCCATATCGCCGTAATAACCCCCGTGATTCTGAATCGATACGTCAAAGAGAAAAAAAGGCTTCTCCCTGTCTCTGTGCTCAAACTGCCAGATGATCTCATTAAAATTGCACTCATCCGACAAAAAGCCCCTCAGATACAGATACGGCGTCTGAAATTTTTCCTGATCGATAAAATCGTCAAATCCAAAATATCCGTATACCTTTTCCCTGTTCCATACGGCCGAACCGCTGGGATGCATCGCCATGGTCTGATATCCCTGCTCCTTTAAAACGGTGGCGATAGAAGGCATATCGTGATTGACCTGAAGTTCATAAGGTATGGCCGTGGGCGACAAAAAAGCGAGGGTGTCGCCTGTCAGCGCTTCAAATTCACTGTTTGCCGTCAGTCCCCCCAAAATTTTTACATAGGTGTTCCCCTTAACCACAGATTGCGTCAGAGAATTTACAAAAGGCATATACTCCTGTGTGGTCTCCAGATTCCCCAGCACCCGAAGATCCGACCATGACTCATTCATAATAAAAATGATGTTCGGCCTGTTTTCGCCGGATACGGGGCCCTGATAATTTTCTTCCGCCAGTTTTGCCGTTTCTTCCAGCGCAGCCTGTGAGTACCCGTCCGGTTTTTCCATACGCAGCTCTTTTATGCCGATCCCAAAACTCAATAAAAAGCCGTTTAGCTGTTCATTTTCCGTCGCATCCCAGTAATGACCGTAAAGATCGTTTTTTTCCAGATAGCCGGACCGATCCCAAAACCACCAGAAAAACAGGCAGCCGCATATGGAAACCGCCGTCACCGCTATATGATACTTTTTCCCTTTAAATGGCAGATCGCACCATTTCCCCAGAGAAATAAACAGGCAAAAATACAAAATGGTATACCAGAGTTCGACGCTCATTATCAGACGATAATTGCCCAATACCGATATGGCCGCGGACGTGGCGCGCAAATCCAGATAAGTCAGACTGCTCCCGCGAAACTGGATGCAATAATAATTGATCAGCGTCAGACACAGCAGAAAAATACTGCCCCCAGCGAAGGCGGTTCCCGTTCTCTGGAAAATCAAAAGAAAAACGCAAAAAACCGTCAGAATGATAATCACATTCGCCGTCTGTGCCCCAGGCGACAAACGGCTCAGATCATAGTTGGGAAATTCCATCCGCACAAAGATTTTGGACGGCACCGCCGCGAGATAACAAATCACCGCCGCTATGGCCAGATACCGGTTTTTTATCTTCGGCAGAACCATGAAGATCCCGGTCAGCAGACTCAGGGCGGTAAACATCAGAAAACGCTTGTTAAACCCCTCGAACAGATAATGCCAGGAAAGGAAAAACAGAAGAACCGAGACTCCGCATCCCGCCGCCAGTCTGATCTTCCTGTTCCAGATGTCACGCAGGATATTACGCAGAGCATCTTGCAGGCATGTTTTCCACTTTAAAATGGCAGTCTTCCCCTTGTGTTCCATGATCGTCTTCCTCTCCGCAAAGTTCGATATACCGAACCAGTTTTCCCTCCGTCTCCCGTCATGACCGCAGACATCTTATCATTTCCCGATTTTTTTGTCAAGCCGGCCCCGGTTCCGGCTGCAAGGTGCGAAAAACTCAGGGGAATTCCTACATTTCCCTCTTTTTCGCTTCCTCCATGACTTTTCTGGCCGCTTCTTGGGCGGCCTTCTTTGCCGCCGCCCTTACCGCCGCCGTCCGGGCCGCCTTTTCCTGCGCCCTCTTTTTTGCCGCCTCCGCCTTTTCTCTGCGCGCCTGTTCCTGTCTGCGCATCTGTTCCCGCTCTTCTTCCGTATACGGGATGTATCGCAGGATGCTCACGGACAGCGGAGCAAGCGTCAGCGTGACGGACTGCGGCCTTCCGTCCCACTCCACATCCTTCGCCTTGCGGATCCGGCTGTTGGTCTGGCCAAGGCCTCCGTATTTCACATCGTCCGTATTGAACACTTCCTTATATTTCCCGTCGCAGGGAACGCCGGTTGTGATCTGTCTTGCAATGCCGGAAAAGTTCACCGCAATCAGCAGTATCTGGTCTTTTTGCTTTCCCCGGCGCAAAAACGTCAGATAGCTTTCGTTTCCGGAAATATTGTTGATCCACTCGAATCCGTTCGCCTGATCGTCCAGCTCATAAAGCTCCGGGCACGTCCGGTAGAGATGGTTCAGATCCCTCACAAGCGCGAGGATCCCTTCGTGTCCCGGTCTGGAAGCCAGTTCCCACTCCACACAGCGGTTCTCGTTCCACTCGTCGAACTCTCCCAGATCCTGTCCCATGAAAAGAAGCTTTTTCCCGGGATGGGTCATCATATAGGCATACGTCAGCCGCAGATTTGCAAATTTCTGCTCTCTGTTCCCCGGCATCTTTCCGATCATCGTCGCCTTTCCGTGCACCGCCTCGTCGTGGGAGAACGCCAGTATGAACTTTTCGCTGTAGGCGTAGATCATGCTGAACGTCAGCTCCCCATGGTGATAGCTGCGGAAATAGGGGTCATACCGGATATATCTGAGATAGTCGTTCATAAATCCCATGTTCCATTTCAGATCAAATCCAAGCCCTCCCTCGTCGAGGTCCCCCGTCACCTTCGGAAAGGCCGTGCTCTCTTCCGCAATGGTCAGCACGCCGGGATTTCTCTTTTTCATAATGGAATTCAGGTGCTTTATCATCTCGATGGCTTCCAGATTCTCCCTGCCGCCGTAAATATTGGGGATCCACTGACCGTCGCTCTTTCCGTAGTCAAGATACAGCATACTCGCAACGGCGTCCATGCGGATGCCGTCCACATGATATTTTTCCACCCAGAACAGAGCGTTGGCAATGAGATAATTCGACACCTCCGGCCTGCCGTAATTGTAGATCAGGGTGCCCCAGTGGGGATGACATCCCTGTCTGGGGTCCAGATGCTCATACAGACAGGTGCCGTCAAAGTTGGAAAGTCCGTACACGTCCCGGGGGAAATGGGCGGGCACCCAGTCCAGGATTACGCCGATTCCGGCCTTGTGCAGTTCGTTCACAAAATACATAAAATCTCTGGGCGAACCGTAACGGGCGGTGGGCGCATAATATCCGATGACCTGATACCCCCAGGAGGCGTCGTAGGGATGCTCCATCACCGGCATCAGCTCCACATGGGTATACCCCATCTCCCGCACATAGGGGATCAGCGCCGCCGCGATCTCACGGTAATTTGCGTAGCGTTCCCCTTCCTCGGAAACCGTAAAGGAGCCAAGATACAGCTCATAGATACTCATGGGGACGTTTCCCGTCTGGAAAGCTGCTCTGTTCTCCAGAAATTTTCTGTCTTCCCAGCGGAAACCCCGCAGATCCGCGATCACGGACGCCGTCTCCGGGCGAAGCTGGGCCGCGTTGCAGTAAGGATCCGCCTTCAGGTAAGTAAGGCCGTCTTTCAGCTTCAGCTCAAACTTATAGTTTGCCCCTTCTTCCGCGCCGGGGATAAAGATCTCAAAAATGCCGGAATCCCAGAGACGCCGCATCTGGTGCACGCGTCCGTCCCAGCCGTTGAAGTCTCCCACCACGCTGGCGCGCAGCACATTCGGCGCCCACACGGCAAAATAGGTTCCGGCAACGCCGTCGATCTCCATGGGGTGGGCCCCCAGCTTTTCGTAAACAGTATAGTGAATCCCGTTTTTAAAGAGATCCGTATCCTTTTTCGCAATCTGCGGCTTATACCGATACGGCTCTCCGTACACACAGGTGCTTCCGTCGTTCTTCTTTACCAGATACTGATAGGCAGGCGCCTGAGAACCGGGAAGAAGCGCCGCAAAAAAACCGTCTTCGTCCGCCATCTCCATGGCGACCGCCTCGTCCTTTCCCTCACAGACGATGAAGGCGCTCTGCGCCCCCGGAAAATACGCCTGCACAAGCGTCTGGTTTCCCGCCCTGTGCGGCCCCAGAATCTCATGGGGCGAATCGCTCTCCGAATAGATGATCTCCTCGATCAGCGGCCAGTTCATCAGCTTATAAAGCTTTTTTGTCATACCCTTCCTCCCTTTTGTCCATGCTGCCCTCAACCCGCGGGACCTTCCGGACGTTTTCTCCCCTTCCCGCAGCGGTGGCGTTTACCGTATCTCAAGATCATGCAGAAACAGGCCGCTTCTGAGCTTCGGCTCAAACCAGGTGGATTTCGGCGGCATCAGTTTTCCCGCGTCCGCCACCCGGAACAGTTCCTCTATGGAGGTGGGATACAGGGCGAATGCCGCCTTCATATCCCCGTGCACTCTCCGCTCCAGCTCCTTAAGCCCCCGGATTCCTCCCACAAAGTCGATGCGTCTGTCCGTCTTCGGATCCCTGACGCCCAGGACAGGATCCAGCAGATACCGCTGCAGAAGAGAAACGTCCAGCCCCTCCACGGGATCGTCTGTCAGGATCTCTTCGCGGGCAGTAAGCCGGTACCACTCTCCCTCAAGGTACATGCCGAAGGTCCCCTTTCTCTCCGGCCTGTAAGGATCCCGTCCCGCTTTTTCCACAAGAAAGCTCTCCCCGATCCGCTCCAGAAACTGCCGGGGCGTAAGACCGTTCAAATCCTTCACCACGCGGTTGTAATCCAGGATCCGAAGCTCTTCATCCGGGAAAAGCACGGAGAGAAAATAGTTAAACTCTTCGCTGCCGTCTGATTCCGGATGCGCTTTTCTGCGCATCAGCCCCACCTTTACGGCGGACGCGCACCTGTGGTGGCCGTCCGCAATATAAATGGCGGAAATACGCGCAAAGCAGTCACGAATCCGCCGGATCGTATCCTCGTCTGCGATCACCCACCCCCTGTGGCCCACGCCGTCCTCCGATATAAAATCGAAGACAGGCTCATTTTTCTTCGTCTCCGCAAGGATCCGCCGCAGTTCTTCATTGCCGCGGTACGCCAGAAAGATGGGCCCGGTCTGCATATTGCAGGCATCCACATGGCGGATTCGGTCCTGTTCCTTGTCCTCTCTGGTATTCTCATGTTTTTTGATCACATTGTTCCGATAATCGTCTATGGAAGCACAGGCCACGATACCTGTCTGGCTCCTGCCCTGAAAGGTCTGCTCATACAGGTAAAAACAGGGCCGGCTGTCTTTGACGAAATCTCCCGCGGCGATCCTCTCCCGCAGAAGCCTGTCCGCCCGCTCATAAACCTTCGGATCGTAAATGTCCACTTCCGGCCCGAACCCGGTCTCCGCCCGGTCTATGGCAAGGAACGAGTCCGGATTTGCCGCCACCACCCGGACCGCTTCCTCTCTGTTGTACACATCATAAGGCAGCGCCGCGATCCTGCTCTCCCTGCCGGGCGCAGGGCGGAAGGCTGCAAAAGGTCTGATCTCTGCCATGCCGCATCTCCTTTCCCTTCGATAAAATCTGCTTACATTTTATCAAAAACCACTATACATAACAAGCGTCAGATGTTAAATTATAAATAAAGAGTAACAGTTTATTCATTTGTTACAATAAAGATGCAGCAGTTCATCCGAAGACATCGGAAAGCGAGGAAATGAAAATGACAGACGAAAACAGGGCGCTTCTGGCACGGATCAACGCCTACGCCGAAACCGTGCTGGGAGACATCGACCCCCAAAAGGTACAGGTATCCGTCCAGCTGGAAAAACTGAAACCTGTCCTGGAGGAAACCGCAAAGGAAAAGGGCATCAGTCTGGAGGACATGTTTATCCTGTACATGGATCTCCAGAGCGAAGCCAGCTGCGCCACCAATCAAAAACTGCAGGAAAATCTCAGGGATCTGAACGACGGTTTTGACGGCGGTTCCCCGCTTCTGTTCCGCTGAGCCGCAGCAAAGACCTTCGATAGATCATCGCATCGCAAACAGGAATGGGATCCGCACCGTGAGATTTCAGGATAAGGTTTTCACCCCCGAAAGAAAGCGTAAACCAGATAAGGACCGGTGCATACTACACCGGTCCCGCAGACAAAAAACTGTTTCCGTATTACTTTACGATTCTCACCCGGAAGACGCCGTCGATCTTCTTAAGCGCTTCCGCGATATCGGCCGTGGGCGCAGTCTCCACATCCAGCATGGTATACGCCACCTCGCCCCTGGACTTGTTTGTCAGATCGCTGATGTTGATTCCCTTCTCACCGAACACGCCGGTAAACTTTGTGATCATGTTGGCGATGTTTTTATGGAAAATCGCCACGCGTCCCGCCTTGGAGCAGACGCCCATATCGCATGCGGGATAGTTCACGCTGTTTCGGATGTTGCCGTTTTCCAGATAATCCTTCATCTCCTCCACAGCCATCACAGCGCAGTTTTCCTCGGATTCCTCGGTGCTCGCGCCCAGATGAGGGATCACGATGCAGCCGGGCTGTCCAGCGGTAGTGGGATTCGGGAAGTCGGAAACGTAATGGGCGATCTTTCCGCTCTTTAAACCTTCCAGCACATCCTTCTCATCGGCGAGCAGATCTCGCGCGAAATTCAGGATATTGACGCCCTTCTTCATCTTTCCGATGGCTTCTTTGTTGATCATTCCCTTCGTGGAATCCAAAAGCGGAACATGAATCGTGATATAATCGCACTCTGCGTAAATGTCGTCCACGTTCAGCACATGCTTCACGGAACGGCTCAGGCTCCATGCGGCGTTCACGGACAGATAGGGATCGTAGCCGTACACATCCATTCCCAGCGCAACGGCTGCGTTTGCGACCTTGACGCCGATGGCTCCCAGACCGATGACCCCAAGCTTCTTTCCCATAATCTCGGTACCCGCGAACTTTTTCTTCTCTTTCTCGGCTGCCTTGGCAATATTCTCATCGCCGCTGGCCGATTTTACCCACTCGATTCCGCCTGCCACGTCTCTGGCCGCAAGCAGCATCCCCGCCAAAACCAACTCCTTCACGCCGTTGGCGTTGGCACCCGGAGTGTTAAACACCACAATGCCCTGCTCCGCGCACTTTTCCAGCGGAATGTTGTTTACGCCCGCGCCGGCCCTCGCCACGGCAAGCAGCCCCTCTGGCAGCTCCATTTCATGCATGGACGCGCTTCTGACCAGAATGCCGTCCGCCTCATTTACATGATCCGTCATCTCATACCGGCCGCCGAACTGATCCAGCCCCGCCTGTGCGATGGGATTCAGACAATTAATCTTATACACCGTTTTGATCCTCCCTGTCTCTTTTCTAAACGCTTCCCCCAGCCTTCCGTGAAGAAACGCGCGTTTTGCGCATCCCCCGCCTGTCCGGACGTTTTCTTGCTGATATCAGGCGTTCTCCGCCTCAAATTTTTTCATAAACTCCACCAGCTTCTCCACGCCTTCCAGGGGCATCGCATTGTAAATGCTGGCGCGCATGCCGCCGACGGTCCTGTGTCCCTTCAGGTTCTCAAAGCCCGCCTCCCTGGCTTCCTTCACAAACTTCGCGTCCAGCTCCTCGTTTCCGGTAACGAAGGGAACGTTCATCAGGGAGCGGTCCTCCCTGCGCACCGTACCCTTGAAAAGCCTGCTCTGATCCAGATAATCATACAGGACCTTCGCCTTTTTCTCATTGCGCTCTTTCATTGCCTGAAGGCCGCCCATCTTCTTAATCCACTTAAATACCTTGCCGCAGATGTAAATGCCGTATGCGGGCGGCGTATTGTACAGGGATCCGTTGTCCGCATGAATCTTGTAGCGCAGCATGGTGGGGGTGCCGGGCAGCACATCCTCCGTGATCAGATCCTCGCGGATGATCACGATGACCACGCCCGCAGGGCCGATGTTCTTCTGTACGCCGCCGTAGATCACGCCGTATTTCGTCACGTCCACGGGCTCGGACAGAAAACAGCTGGAGACATCCGCCACAAGGGTCTTTCCCTTCGTGTTCGGCAGTTTCCAGAACTTGGTCCCGTATATGGTATTGTTCTCACAGATATATACATAATCCGCATCTTCCGGGATATCCAGGTCGGAGCAGTCCGGAATATAGGAAAAGGTCTTATCCGCGGAGGATGCCACCTCCACCGCGTCACCGTAAATCTTTGCCTCCTGATACGCCTTCTTCGCCCACTGGCCGGTGACAATATAAGCCGCCTTCCGGTTCTTCATCAGATTCATGGGAATCATGGCAAACTGCTGGCTTGCGCCCCCCTGCAGAAACAGGACCTTGTAGTTGTCGGGAATCCCCATCAGCTCTCTCAGATCGGCTTCCGCCTCTTTAATTATGGTATCATACGCCTTGGAACGGTGGCTCATCTCCATGACGGACATGCCCGTTCCCCTGTAATCCAGCATCTCGTCGGCCGCTTCCTGCAAAACCTCCTCCGGCAGGACGGCAGGGCCTGCAGAAAAGTTATAAACTCTCGACATAATATTCCTCCTCCGATTTGTTATCTGCTTTTGCACAACACAGGTATAGAATAATCTTTCCGGACGCTTTCGTCAACTACCTTGTTAAAATTCCTTCGGGAAAATTGTTAAAATTCCTCCGGAAAATTCAGTAAAACATGACCACCGGCGTTCCGATCTCCACCATATCGTAGAGCTCTCCCATGACGTCTTTCGGCACGTTGATACAGCCGTGGGAGCCGCTCTTTTTATAGATTTCCCCGCCGAACTCGGACCGCCAGCCGGCGTCATGGATCCCTACGTTTCCTTTGACAGGCATCCAGTATTTGACGGGCGTGGCGTACCCGGGACCGCGAAGCGTCCTGTTTTTCTGTTTGCTGTAAACGTAATTCACGCCCTCCGGCGTTCCCATCCGGCGCCCCGTATTGCCCGTGACAACGTCGGTGTCGAATTTCAGTTCATGATCCACATAATAATACAGGTGCTGCTGTGTCATGTCGATCTCGATATAGGTTCCGCCGATGTCATCCGTTCCGCGGACGAAGCCCTGCCTTTCATAGACCGGAATACGACTTGAAATCCGGCCGTCATGAAGCTCTTCCGAAAGCAGGTTCTCCATGAGATACGCCACTTCCGCGTCCTGATCCAGCGTGGTTCCATAAGTGCCCTTGGCCGGTACCTTGATGAGATCGCCCCTGGTGCTCTGAAACTCTCTCTCTTTTCCGTAGGTGTCGTACTTCTTTGCAAGTCCCGCCACGTAGGTCCGGATTTCCTCTTCGTTCAGCACAAACTGTCCTGCTTCGTCCAGCACGGGATACTCCATCTTCAGGTCGTCCCGATAGGAATGCTGTATAAAATAGGACAACTGCACATCGTTCGGGCTCTCGGCGGCATCACCCATATCGTACGACAGGTCGCAGTCCAGAAACGCCTGCAGCTTTTCCCACATCCTGCGCGTTTCCTCCTGCTGCTTGGTAAAAGGGATATCGTAAAAGCAGTCGAGGCCGTCGATATTGATCTCATACTGTCCTCTGGCGATGGCGTCCTTTACCAGTTCAAAAGCCCTGTCCGTATCGATTACATGGGTCAGGCCGTCATACCGGCCCCAGCCTGATTTTTCCGAGATGTCAAGAATATATTCCCCGGAGCGCATCTGGCTGTAGTACTGTACGCAGGTCTGTTCAAAAGCGTCGCGCAGAGCCGCTTCATCGTAGAAAATCTCCGGCTCGATCCGGTGTTCCCTGTGAAAGGTGATATTGTCCACCCAGAGAAAAGGGTTCTGCTTTTCCATATAGTCATTCAGCGCGGCCAGATAATCACACCGATACCCCAGCCCGCCCAGATCGATCACATTGTCGTAAGCCGCGTCCCATCCGGAATCGGTGGAGATGACCACCGTCGGCGGCTCTGTTTTCCCGATCAGCTCTCTGTTGACCTCTTCCACCGTCTTTCCGGTACAGTAAACCCCGTTGATCCATGTATTCAGGCTGAAGCCGGACCGATAATAGACCGCCAGCAGATAATATGCCGCCAGCAGCAAAAGAAACAGTATGAAACTAATTAAGACAACTCCCCTAACCGGGGATGATCTTCGATCCCTTTTCATCAATTCTTCCGCGAAGCCTTCCGCCGCCGGCATGCCTGCTCCGCACACCGGACGGCCGCCGCCTTATTTTTCCTTCAGATCGTCCCCGTCGAACACCTCCGCAATGGGCGCTCCCGCGGGAACCATGGGAAATACCTTGTCGTCCTCCGGGATCACACATTCCAAAAGAACCGGCGCCTTCATGGCGATCGCCTTCTCCAGCGCGGGGGCCACTTCTTCTTTCTTTGTCACGCGGATCGCCGCGCATCCCAGCCCCTCGGCCACCTTGCAGAAGTCCACCTTGTCGTTCAGAACGGTCTGGGAATAGCGTTTCCCGTAAAAAAGAGTCTGCCACTGTCTCACCATGCCGAGCACATGATTGTTGATCACTACCTGAATGATGGGAATATTGTAACGGCTGGCCGTGGCAAGCTCGTTCATGTTCATCCGGAAGCACCCGTCACCCGCGATGTTGACGCAAAGCCTGTCGGGCTGTCCCAGCTGCGCTCCGATGCAGGCGCCGAGGCCGTATCCCATGGTGCCCAGTCCTCCGGAGGACAGGAAGGTGCGGGGCTTCGTATAGCGGTAATACTGCGCCGCCCACATCTGGTGCTGTCCCACATCGGTGGTGATCAGCGCCTGTCCCTTAGTCACTCTGTCGATAGTCTCGATCACATAAGGGCAGGACAGCTGGCTGTCATCGTATTTCAGCGGATACTTTTCTTTCATTTCCCGTATTGCGGCCATCCATTCAGGATGAGACTGTTGTTTCAGTCTGCCGTTGAGCTCTTTCAGCGCGAGCTTCAGATCCCCCACAAGGCTTGCATCCACCCGGATATTCTTGTTGATCTCCGCCGCGTCGATATCAATGTGGATGATCTTCGCGCCCTCCGCAAACCGCTTGGGATTGCCGATCACGCGGTCGGAAAATCTGGCGCCAAGAGCGATGAGAAGATCGCATTGGCTCACGCCAAGATTAGAGGTTTTCGTCCCGTGCATACCGATCATGCCGGTATACCGTGGGCTGGTCCCGTCAAAAGCGCCCTTCGCCATCAGGGTGTCGCACACCGGCGCGTCGATCAGCTCCGCAAACTCCGCCACCTCCTGGGACGCCTCGGACAGGATGGCGCCGCCGCCCAGATAGATAAAGGGTTTCTGCGCCGCATTGATGTATTCCACCGTCCTGTCCATCTGTTCCGGCGTATAGAATATCTTTCTCTCCTTCTCCCTGGGCTTCTGCGGCGTGTAATCACATACGGCTGCGGTCACATCCTTGGTGATATCCACCAGCACAGGGCCGGGCCGGCCGCTTGTCGCGATATCAAAGGCCCTTCTCAGCGTGGGGGCAAGATCGGCAATGTTTTTCACGATAAAGCTGTGTTTCGTGATGGGAATCGTAACACCCGCGATATCCACCTCCTGAAAGCTGTCCTTGCCCAGCATGGGGAGGTTGACGTTGGCCGTGATCGCAACCATGGGGACGGAATCCATAAACGCGGTGGCGATACCCGTCACAAGATTCGTGGCCCCGGGCCCGCTGGTAGCCATACAGACGCCCACTCTTCCCGTAGCCCTGGCATAGCCGTCGGCCGCGTGGGCCGCCCCCTGTTCGTGGGAGGTCAGGATATGACGGATCTCGTCGCTATGCTTGTAGAGCGCGTCATAAATGTTCAGAATGGTTCCGCCCGGATAGCCGAAGACGGTGTCTACGCCCTGTTCTTTTAAGCATTCGATAACGATTTCGGAACCTGTAAGCTGCATGTTGTTCTCTCCTTTCTGACGGAATGCGTTCCATCCGTAACGGAATATTTTCCGTCAGCGCTTTCGGTATTTCTTCTCAATGATCTGAGTGTACAGGATCATGGCACAAATGACTTCCCCCATGCTCCCCAGCATTGGAATCATGATCAAAGCCTTATTCTGTCCCGGCAGCAGAGGAAGCCCGAGGGCGATGAACACTGCGCCGAAAGCAGACCACAGCTTCGCCATGGCCCGGTTGTACTTTTTCAGATCCTTCACTTCAAAAACTTCGGTGTTTGCCCAGAAGCCTGCCGGTTTCCTGGCAAACAGACACTGGACGCCCAGACCGATAAAGAGCAGTCCCACGGCGGTCCATATCACAAAAGCCAGCATGGGTACGCCACTTCCTTTCCGGTGATCCGCAGCCGCAAATCCGTACTTTCCGTGTCCTCTCCGTTTATGATCTGGAGGGCACCTCCAGCACGGCGCCGCGGTTTCCGCTGGTGACAAGCTCGCGATAACGGGAAAGGTAACCCGTTGTCACCTTTGGCTCTCTTGGCTGCCAATTGGCCCGGCGCTTTTCCAGAACTTCGTCGGAGACAAGAAGCTCCAGTTTGTTTTCAGGAATATTGATGCTGATGATGTCGCCTTCCTCCACCAGAGCGATGGGACCGCCCACCGCCGCCTCCGGCGATACATGGCCGATGGAAGCGCCTCTGGACGCGCCGGAGAACCGGCCGTCGGTGATCAGCGCCACGCTGGAGCCCAGCCCCATGCCCGCAATCGCGGAGGTGGGATTCAACATTTCTCTCATGCCCGGGCCGCCCTTGGGGCCCTCGTAACGAATGACGACCACGTCTCCCGCCACGATTTTTCCGCCCTTGATGGCCTCGATGGCGTCCTCCTCGCAGTCAAACACCCTCGCGGGGCCCTGATGCACCAGCATTTCAGGCACTACGGCGGAGCGCTTTACCACGCCGCTGTCGGGAGCGAGATTGCCCCGCAGGATCGCGATGCCGCCGGTCTCGGAGTAAGGGTTTTCCACAGGACGGATGACTTCGGGATTCCTGTTCACGCAGTTCCTGATATTTTCGCCGATGGTAGTGCCGTTTACGGTCATGCAGTCCAGATTCAGCAGGTTCTTCTTTGTCAGTTCGTTCATCACCGCATACACGCCGCCCGCTTCGTTCAGATCTTCGATATAGGTGGGGCCTGCCGGCGCAAGATGGCAGAGGTTGGGCGTCTTTGCGGACAGCTCGTTGGCGATGTCAAGATTTAAGTCCACGCCGGCCTCCCTTGCGATGGCGGGCAGATGGAGCATGGAGTTGGTGGAGCATCCCAGCGCCATATCCACCGTCAGGGCGTTGCGGAATGCCTTCTCCGTCATGATATCGCGGGGTCTGATGTTTTTCTCCACCAGCTCCATGATCTTCATGCCGGCGTGCTTTGCCAGCCGGATACGCTCGGAGTACACGGCGGGGATCGTGCCGTTTCCCTTTAGTCCCATACCGATGGCCTCGGTCAGGCAGTTCATGGAGTTTGCGGTGTACATGCCGGAGCAGGAGCCGCAGGTGGGACATACCTTTTCCTCATACTCGCACAGTTCTTCCTCCGTCATGGTTCCCGCGGCCACACTGCCAACCGCTTCAAACATGGAGGACAGGCTTCTCTTCTTTCCGCCCACATGACCGGCCAGCATAGGACCGCCGGACACAAAGATGGTGGGGATATTCACTCTGGCCGCAGCCATCAGAAGGCCGGGCACATTCTTGTCGCAGTTCGGAATGCACACAAGGCCGTCGAAGCCGTGGGCCAGCGCCATGCACTCGGTGCTGTCCGCGATCAGGTCCCGGGTCACAAGGGAATATTTCATGCCTACATGGCCCATTGCGATGCCGTCGCAGACCGCGATGGCGGGAAACATGATGGGGGTTCCTCCCGCCATGGCAACGCCTAACTTCACCGCTTCCGCGATCTTATCCAGATTCATATGGCCGGGCACGATCTCGTTGTAAGAGCTCACAATGCCGATCAGGGGACGCTTCCTTTCCTCCTCTGTGATACCCAGCGCGTTGAACAGGCTTCTGTGGGGGGCCTGCTGTGTTCCTGTCTTTACCGAATCACTTCTCATGTTTTTCCTCGTTTCTGCGCCGCTGTTTGTCTGCTGCGTTTTGCGTCGGCGCGGCCGCAAAACGACGCTGTCTCTATCGAATCCGCTCTGCCAGCAGGGTTCCCATCCGGCTGCAGCCAACCTTCGTGCAGCCCTCGGACATAATGTCTCCGGTGCGGTAGCCTTCCCTTAAGACCTGCTTTACCGCGTCTTCAACAGCGTCCGCTTCCCTGTCCAGATCGAAGCTGTAGCGCAGCATCATGGCGGCGCTGAGCACGGTGGCGATAGGATTTGCGATATCCTTCCCCGCGATGTCGGGCGCGGAGCCGTGGCTGGGCTCGTAAAGACCGAATTTTGTGTCGTTCAGGCTTGCGCTTGCCAGCATACCGATAGACCCTGTCACCATACTGGCTTCGTCGGAGAGAATGTCACCGAACATATTCTCCGTAAGGATCACGTCGAACTGGGCGGGGTCCCTCACAAGCTGCATGGCGCAGTTATCCACCAGCATATGCTCCAGCTTCACGTCGGGATAATCGGCCGCAACTTCCTCCACAACCTTTCTCCAGAGTCTGGAGGAATCCAACACGTTTGCCTTATCCACGCTGGTCACCTTCTTCCTGCGCTTTCTGGCAATGTCGAATCCCTTGATCGCGATCCGGCGGATCTCGTTCTCGTCATAGGTCAGAGTATCCACAGCCTTTCGGATACCGTTCTCTTCCACCGTTTTTCGCTCCCCAAAATACAGTCCGCCGGTCAGTTCCCGCATAATCAGCATGTCGAAACCCGCCCGGCTGATCTCCTCCTTCAGGGGACATGCCGCCGCAAGCTCATCGTAGAGAACCGCGGGGCGCAGATTTGCAAAAAGATTCAGGGCCTTTCTGATGCCAAGGAGACCCGCCTCCGGCCTTTTTTCCGGAGGGAGACGATACCAGGGAGACGTGGTCGTATCGCCGCCGATGGAACCCATCAGGACCGCGTCCGCCGCCTTCGCCGTGGCAATGGCTTCCTCCGTCAGGGGGACGCCGTGTACGTCGATGGATGCGCCGCCCATGAGAATATCCGTAAATTTCATAGTATGTCCGTAAACCGCCGCAACCTTTTCCAGCACCTTCTTTGCCTCCGCAACGATCTCGGGACCGATCCCGTCCCCGGGGATACATGTAATCCGTAATTCCATTCCTTCACTTCCTTTTTATGGTTTAGGGCAGAAACCGCCGTTGTTTCCATGATAACTGATGGAAATGCAAATTTCAACTATATTTTCACAGATCCCTTGGGCTGTCGATGCAAAAAGGCTGCCTCGCCTTACGGGATTCCCGTAAACGCGGCAGCCCTGCCCGTTTTCTTTTTTGCATCCGCCGTCGGCATCCATCCGCCTGACCTTTTAGTTCTCCCCCGGCTTTTCCACCCGGCTGATCGCCGACTTGTCCATGGGGATCCGACAGTTTTTGTTGTTTCCAAACTCAACGATCACGGTGTCGCCGTCAATGAGGATCACCGTTCCGAAGAAACCGGAGGTAGTCTGTACGCTGTCTCCCGTCTCCAGATTGGAGAGCATGGCCGCAACCCTTTTTTTCTCCTTGCTCTGGGGTCTCATCATAAAAAACCACATGGCGCCGATCACTACCGCATAGATAAGAATAATGCTTAAAAGGCCCATGCCGCCGCCACCCTGTGCCGTACCCTGTTCGGCCGCAGCGCCGGCCGCATCCAATAAAATTCCCATAATTCCTCCGTTCCGGCGTCTCCGCCTTATCCGCGTCTGATTTACGCTTTCTTCCCGCAGGCAATGCCGCGGGGCGGAAGGGCTTTCCCTCTGCCGACGCCTGCATGCGCCTGTCTCAAGTAACAATCATACACAAAATCTGCCCGGACAGCAAGTGTTTTATGATTTTTTTACGATGTTTTTATGATCTGTTATCTTTCACGGCTCCCCGCTGATACTTTCCAGCTTTCTGCGCTTATACTCCTGAAACCGCCCTTCGTCCAGCGCGTCCCGAATCTCCGCCATCATCGTATTGTAAAAATACAGATTGTGAAGAACGCACAGCCGCAGGCCCAGCATCTCCTTCGCCTTCAGCAGATGCCTGATATATGCCCTGGAATACCTCCTGCAGGCAGGACAGCCGCAGCCTTCCTCAATGGGTTTCTCATCCAGCTCATATCGGGCGTTAAAGAGATTGATCTTCCCGTGGTTGGTGTAAAGATGACCGTGCCTGCCGTTTCTGGTGGGGTACACGCAGTCAAAGAAATCGATTCCTCTCTCTACGCCTTCCAGTATATTGGCCGGGGTTCCCACCCCCATCAGGTAGGTCGGCCTGTCCTTCGGCAGAAAGGGGACCACCTCTTCCAGAATATGATACATTTCCTCGTGGGTCTCTCCCACCGCAAGACCGCCCACGGCGTATCCGTCCAGCTCCAGTTCCGAAATGCGCTTTGCGTGCTCAATCCGGATGTCGTCATAGACCGCCCCCTGGTTGATCCCGAACAGAAGCTGATGGGGATTGATGGTATCCTCCAGCGCGTTCAGTCTCTTCATTTCCACCTTGCAGCGCTCCAGCCATCTGGCGGTCCGCTCCGCGGACGCCTGCACATATTTCCTGTCCGCCCTGCTGGGGGCGCACTCGTCAAACGCCATCGCGATGGTAGAGCCAAGATTGGACTGGATCTGCATGCTTTCCTCCGGCCCCATGAAGATCTTATGTCCGTCAATGTGGGAGTGAAAGTAAACGCCTTCCTCCTTTATCCTGCGAAGACCCGCCAGGGAAAAAACCTGAAACCCGCCGGAATCCGTCAGGATCGGCTTATCCCAGGACATAAACCTGTGAAGGCCGCCCAGCTGCCGGATCACACGGTCTCCGGGCCGTAAATGGAGATGATAGGTGTTGGAAAGCTCCACCTGCGTACCGATCTGCTCCAGATCGGAAGACGCCACTGCGCCTTTGATGGCGGCCAGCGTGCCCACATTCATAAAAACAGGCGTCTCAATGACGCCGTGTACCGTATGGAGCTGGGCACGTTTGGCCCGTCCCTCCGTTTTCAGTATGCGATACATGACTTAAAGTTCCTCCCACAATTCTTCCAGCGTGATTCCTCTGCGCGTGATCTCTGTGGCTGCTTCCACGCCCACATAGCGGAAATGCCATGGCTCATACTCAATTCCCGTGACATATTCCTTTCCCTTCGGATAGCGGAGGATAAACCCGTAGCGGTAGCTGTTTTCCGCAAGCCATTTGCCCGCGTCGGTATCCGCGAACCCTTCTCTCAGTTCCCTGTAAGTAGGCGTCACAATATCCAGAGCGAGACCGATCTGGTGCTCGCTGGCTCCCGGCACCGTCACCGCCTGACTGGCCAGCTGGAACGCTTCCATGTAGGAAAGCCCCTTTCTCATGTAAGCCGTAATTTTCCGGTTGAACAGATATTCCTGACGCGCCGTATCGCGATAGGGGGATGTGATGGCAAGCTCCACGCCGTCGTTCTGGGCGGCCTCCAGCATGTCAAGATAATCGTCTATAATCCGCTCATCACAGTACATGGTTCCCTTTAAGGTGTCGATCCGTCCAAGGACCACCTCGTAATCCTCCGGAATAGAATGCTGCTTGTTGATCAGGACGAGCCGCCAGTCATCCCGGGAAAACACCGCATCCGTTTCTCCCTCTTCCGTCTCCGGCTGTACGTCATCCTGCTGTCTGTCTCCGGCCGCCTCCAGAATCTCGGCGGCGCTGTACAGCTCACCCACGTCCCCGTGGACTTCCAGATAATCGTCGCCCTCCGGCATCACGTCGTCATCGTCCAGCAGCTCAATGCTCTCCAGGTCGATCTCCACCTGCTCCGCCAGCACAATGTCCTGTGCGTCCTCGGAAATGGGGTTCAGGCCGTTGTCGGTCGTTTCTTCCGGAAGAAAAAGAGGGAACGAAAAGCTACTGTATACCGCAAAGAGCAGCAAAATCATCGGGAGAATCGCAAGCCGCTTCCCGTTTTTTCCCACATAAGCCGCGGCATGAAAAAGAAACATCCCAGCCGCCATGACCGGGACCGCCGCCAGACGACAGATCCTGTTCTTTTTTCCAAATCGGATCAGCTTCCTTCGGAAGCGCTCCTCCATCGTTATTTTCATAACCGCTACCGTAAAATTCTGTCAGGCAAACCTGACGCTCCTGCATCCTTGTCACTTACACCATAACATATTTCGGACAAATATGCATCCTTTTTTTCTATATTTCCGCACGGTTTTCCAAATTACTTCGCTGTTTTTCGGCCGCCGGACCGTTCTGCGGACAAAACGCATCCAGCCTGTCCTAATTTTTTCCATTCTGCTTCCGGATGGGTATTCCGTACTGTCTGCCCTTCTCAGCCAGCATCTCCCCGAACTGCGTCCAGCCATCGTTCAGGATATCCGACCGCAGACGGCAGGTACCGTTTTCCCATGCCAGCGTCACGATCATCAGGCGGTTCTTTTTCTTCCAGCGAATCTCCCTGATCTCATTCCAGGAAACGACGCGGCTTTTCCCGAACAGCGGGACAATCTTTACGCTGTACGCAGAATAAAAAACCTTTTTCCGCAGGAAATAATACAAAGAGCAGGCTCCGACCATTCCGAAGCCCCACGGCGCAAAATATTCAAAGGTTCCCCGTCTCAGTTCTCTCACATAATCGTCAAACGCATTCTCCCCGGACACTACGAGCAGGAACATCGCAACGACCAGAAAACATGCGGCCGGCAGCGCATAGTAACTGAAGTGGCACTGAAGGACCCTCCCGCGCTTTTCCATTTCCGTCCGGTTTTGTTTCTCCCAGCGCACGCTCCCGACAAAGTAAAGTCCGATCGCGGCCGCGTAGGCCACAGCGTTTACCAGAACGATCAAGCCAACTCTGGCCACCCATTCCCCGACGAACTCTGTCTCGCCCGTAAACAGCAGCACAGCCGTTCCCGTCAGTAATCCGACCGTGGCAATCGTAAGAATCGTCAATAAGATTTCAAAAAATTTCCGCATCCTTTTTCTTTCCGTCTCCGCTTTGGTTCCTGGCTACATTTTATTGGATAGACTCAAAGATGTCAATATCCGCCGCGCTCTCCCCCTGTGTTTTCATTTGCGTTTTCCCGAAACATCCGTTATAATGAAACGGTATCGGAGAAAGCAAACGGCAGAAACTGCAGAACGGACGGAGGAAAATAACATGGCCGGTTCATCATACGGAACTGTTTTCAGGATCACAACATGGGGAGAATCCCACGGTAAGGCGCTGGGCGTCGTCATCGACGGATGCCCCGCCGGTCTGGAACTGGAGGAATCCCATATCCAGCGCTATCTGGACCGCCGCAGGCCCGGCGTCAGCGCCATCTCCACTCCCCGCAGAGAAAACGACGCCGTCGAGATACTGTCCGGCGTTTTCGAGGGCCGGACCACGGGGACGCCGATCCTGCTGATGATACGCAACACTTCCCAGATTTCAGGAGATTACAGCGAGATTGCAGCCTGTTACCGTCCCGGACACGCGGACTATACTTTTGACCAAAAGTACGGTTTCCGGGATTACCGCGGCGGCGGGCGTTCCTCCGGCCGGGAGACCGCAGGCAGGGTGGCTGCCGGAGCCGTGGCCTGCCGGATCCTGGAACAGCTCGGCGTGAACGTCTGTGCCTACACCCGCTCCATCGGTCCCGTTGAGGCGGATATGAACCGTTTTGACAGGGCCGCCATTCTCTCCACTCCCACCGCCATGCCGGACAGAACCGCCGACGAAGCGGCCGTAAGGTATCTGGAAGAAATCAAAAAAGCCACCGATTCCGTCGGAGGCTGTATGGAATGTATGATAGACGGCATGCCCGCAGGCATCGGAGATCCCGTCTTCGAGAAGCTGGACGCCAACCTGGCAAAGGCCGCCATGTCCATCGGAGCAGTCAAGGCCGTAGAGATCGGCGACGGCTGTCTTGTGTCCTCCCGCAGAGGGAGCGAAAACAACGACGGCTTCTGCGTCAGCGACGGACGCATCCTGAAGTCGTCGAATCATGCGGGCGGTATCCTGGGCGGCATCAGCGACGGCGACCGGATCGTCATCCGCGCCCATGTAAAGCCCACTCCTTCCATCTATCTGACACAGCGGACCGTAAATACGGACGGCCAGGAGACGGATATCAATATCAAGGGCCGCCATGACCCCGTCATCGTCCCCAGAGCCGTTGTCGTTCTGGAGTGTATGACGGCCCTGACCGTGCTGGACGCCATGATGATAAACATGTCCGCCCGAATGGATTCTCTGATTGACTTTTATCGGAAATGACGTCAATCAGGGAAGCTTATAAAACACAATACAGTTGGGAACATCCACCTTTACAGGCGGCCCGTTCATAATCATCGTCCCCGCTTCCACATCCACGCGGAAGAAAGTCATCTCATTGCTCTCGTGGTTCAGGGACACCAGAAACTTATTGTTGGGAAACAGACTGGCATCTTTCGGGTATTTTCCGCTGATGGGAAGGCAGAAGATCTTCGTCAGCATTCCTGTCTCCTGATCCACGCTGAAGAGGACCGCCGAATTATCCCCGGAATTGGTGCTGAGCAAATATTTTCTGTCCTCCGAAAACGTCAGGGCGCTTGCGGCGTTGGAACTGCCCTTTTCCCGCTTTACCGTCTCGATGGTCTGAATTTTTTCAAAACAGGGCTGTCCGTCCTTCTCTTCATAAGAGTAAACGTCAATATAACATTTCCACTCATGCACGATATAGATAAATCTTCCGTCCTTCGACAGCTTGATATGTCTCGGAGCCGAGTCCAGTTCGCTTCGGAGCACATCTACCAGAGACACCCTGCCGCTTACGGGATCGAGCCGGTAAACATTCACATGATCCATTCCCTGATCCGCGACCAGAAGGTATTTATTGTCATGGGTCATCCTGGCGCAGTTGATATGAGGCCGGGAATTCCGCTCCGCTACGGTGCCAAGCCCTTTATGAAAGATCTCGTCCGTGATCTCGCCCACGCTTCCGTCCTCGTTCAGCCGCAGAACCGTCAGCTTGCCGTCATGATAGCCTGCCACAAACAGAAATCGATTCGTATAATCCACGGACAGATAACATCCCCTCATGCCGTTGATGGAAGCGAGATTGATCATCTCCAGACTTCCGTCTTTCAGAATCCTGTAGGATTCCACGCCAAAATCCGTGATGGAATACAGATATTTGTTGTTGTGGGATATGGTCACATAGGAAGAATTTGTAACCTCCACCTGATCCTTCTCCACAAAACGTCCCCTGTCCATATCAACGTCATATATTTTGATCCCGTGTTTATCGCCGTGGGTATATGTGGACACATAGGCCACATATTTTTCTCTGTCCTTTGCCGTCGCCATAGACCGCGCCTCCTTGCCTTTTTCCTGCCTGTCATAAATATAGCACATCTGCCGCATTTATGAAATACCTTTTTTGTTTTCCCGAAAGAAACCCTCACGAAAGAAACAAGCAACAGTTCGGCCCGCGGCATTCGCAAAGCCTCGCCGACGCGCCATCCGGCGCCGGGTGCCTGCCTTTGCATGCGAAACGGGCGGTCAACCTCCCTGGGGACCGCCCGTTCGTCCAATCCGTCTTTGCGTTCAGTTGTCGCAGCCGCAGTCCGAGCCGCGGGAAACCTCCGGATGCTCCTGCCAGTTGACGGGATTCCCGTCAAACACTGCGCACGTACTCTGTCCGTCCTCCCTGCACCCGCAGTCGTCCGAATACGCCGTTTCTTCCTGACAGCCGCGTCCGCTGTTCAGCGTGGGAAATCCCCCGCGGATATTACTGCCGGTCCCCGGCGCGGAGACCGAAGAACATCCGCAGCCGCTGTTGGCGGAAGATGTACCGTTGCTTCCGCAGCTGCCGGATCTGCCGTCGCCGCCGGCTCCGCAGCAGCACAGCAAAAGGAAAAGAAAAATACAGTTCATATAGTTCACCGTCCCGTTTCTTTACGGTATCTTATGTAAAACCGTATCTTTCGGTGCAAGTCTACTTTTTCTTTTCGCCGGCGGATTTGCCGTCGTCTTTCTTTCGCTTTTTGCTCACAAGCTCCCGGCGGATGCAGGCATAAGTCTCCTTCTCCCCTTTTTCCGCGAGCAATTTCAGCATCCGTTCCAGTTTCTCTCTGGTATCGGGGTGCAGCGGCGCGCGGACAGTTCCCCTGTGATAATACGCCAGAGGCGACGCGTCGGTGTAAGCCTCCCCCTGATAAACCTTGCAGGCAGCAATGCGGTCCACGATCATCTCCGCAATATACCGATCCGGCATGGGGACCGGCTGCCGCACGCCATGGCTGTCTCCCAGGCTGTAATCGATCCAGTATTCGTAATGATGCCGATTTCTCCCCTGATGATGCATCCAGGCGGCGGAATACCCTTTTTCCTCGCGCTCCGCGTTGTTGGGACTTCTTGTGCCCTGATAATACCTGACGCCGGCCATAAATTCCGTTGAACTGTATTTTGACAGATCATGCAGGATTCCCTGACGGTACAGGCCGACCTGAAAGCATCCCTTTGCCACCAGAAATTTGTGATATGTGATTGTCCTGAAATGTTTCCACGCTTTTCCCATGACATACTCCGCCGTCAGCCGTTTCGCCCCTGTCCGCCCTTACGTTTTCTCCGGACCGCGAGGGCTTTCGGATTTCTTTTTCGCGCAGACGGGCACGCTTCTGTAAACCGCGATGCTTCTGGGCGGGACGCTGACAAGGAGCTGCCCGGCTCCCTCCCCGTCCGCCGGTCCGCCGGTCTCGTCAGCGGTGGAAACGACCGGTTCCCAGCAGCTTCCCTTCGGCGGTCTCGGCAGGGCAAGTTCATGACTCTCCCAGTGCATGTTCATGGCCAGATACAAAAGGCCGTCTCTCTCCGGTTCGGCATATTTTTCACAGAGCAGGATGCCGATATGTCTGAAATAGCTTTCGGTCTGCGCTTTCCAGGCATTCTGACCGTGATAGGACAGATCGGGATATCCGCATCCGAGATCGTCCATCAGGCGCAGTTCCTTCGCGGGATGCAGAATGGGATGCTCCCTTCGGAACTTCACGAGTTTTTTCCAGAAAGTAAGGATCTCCCTGTTTTTTACAGCGTCGTTCCAATCCAGCCAGGTGATGATATTGTCCTGACAATAGGGATTGTTGTTCCCGCGCTGGGAATTCCCGAACTCATCCCCCATAAAGATCATCGGAGCAGACTGGGACAGGAGCAGAAGACATATGGCGTTTTTGATCTGTCTGACCCGGAGACGCCGAATCTTCTGTTTCCGGCTGGGTCCTTCCTCGCCGCAGTTCCAGCTGCAGTTGCCGTCGTTTCCGTCCCGGTTGTCCTCGCCGTTGGCCTCGTTATGTTTATGGTCATAAGAGACCAGATCCGCCAGCGTGAATCCACTGTAATTTGTCAGATAATGAATACAGCCCTCATTCCACGGAACATGACGCAGATGATAGAGCACGCTGTTCAGCATGCCGTCGTCTCCCTTCAGATATCGGCGCATATCATAGCACCAGGCGTCGTTGTATTCCGCCAGATAAGAGCAGGACAGCCCTTCTCCGGATTCCTGAAGACTCTCCGTATCAAACCCGTAATACCAGAGTTTTGTGTCGGCCAGCGCATCGTCCGCGGCCAGCGTCTGCACAGGAATGTCCTCTCCCATCAGATGAAACCCGTCAACATGGTATTCCAGCACCCAAAAGCGCAGGATCTCCGGAATCTCGCTTCGTTTTACCTCGCGCGGAAAATAAAACTGCATCACAAGCTCCATCCCGTTTTCGTGGAGCGCCTTCACCAACGTCTTAAATTCCCGCACGGAGTCGCCCGAGGCCGCGTAGCCCGCCTTTGGCGCATAATAACAGCCCTTTTTATATCCCCAGTAATTCCGCTTTTTTTCCGTATTCCCCGCCGGCTCGCAGAGATCTTTCGGTATCCGCGGCTCTTCCCTTTCCAATTCCGCGAACTCATAAGCCGGCTGCAGTTCCAGCGTGGTGGCTCCGATCTCCTTCAGATAGGAAATCTTCTCCAAAATACCGGAAAAGGTCCCCCTGTGCTCCACGCCGGAAGAAACATGTTTCGTGAATCCGCGCACATGCATACAGTACACCAGAACCTGATGATAGGGAATCCGGGGCGCTTTGTCCTCTCCCCAGTCAAAATCATCTTCCGGGAATCCCGCTCTCATGAAGGCAGGCGTCCTTTCCCGCCCGTAGGCCGGAATTGCCGGGAATATCCGTCCTCTCTCGTCGGGAACCGGGGTGTTGCCCTCGTAGAACTGGTAGGTAATCTTCGAGGCGTCAACGCCGTCCAGCGTCTTACAATAAACGTTTCCTACACGCTCCTGCGGCAGAAAGGGGATTCTGGAAAGCATCTTCCCCGTCGCCCTGTCATACAGCAGGATCCCGCAGACCTGCTCTCTGGACACAAAAGCAAATCGCAGCTTTCCGTCCTCTTGATGGGCCCCCAGCGGGTATGGTTTTTTTCGGGAAAACAAATCTGTCATCGTTCCTCCATCTGATCGCGCCGCTTGCCTTTTCGCGCGCTGTATCCGCTCACTTTTCTTCCGTTGCCGTTTCATTCTTTCATATCGCACAATGTTATTATAGTCAATCTCTCTGAAAATCACAAGTTGACAAATCAGAAAAATAGTTTATCATACGATACATAGCGGCAATTTATCAAAATTGCCTGCCGCCGTCGGAAACGGACTGCAGCGCCCGGCGATTTTAAGGAAAAACACAAGAGATCGGAGATTTCGGAAAGGAAACCATGAAAATACGGCTGTTCCATAAAAGAAGACAGAGAAGGACGACGCTTCCGGCGTTCCTTCTGCTATACATGCTATGCAGTGTCGGCATCCTTGTTTCAGGCTGCTCGCTCCCGCCGTCTTCCAGCCCCGTCTCCGGCCCCGCCGCCGAAGGGACAGCCGTCCCGGCGTCGGCACAGACGCCTGTGACGGCGCTGACGCCGTCATCTTCGCCGGTCTCCGCGCCGCAGCCCACCGAAGAACCGTTTCAGGAGTACGATATCACACTGATGGCCCTTGGCGATAATCTGATGCACATGGGGATCGTAAACACGGGCAGAAAAAAAGACGGAACTTACGACTATACCTTTCTGTTTGAGAATCTGACAGAATATATTGATACGGCAGATATCCGCGTCATCAACCAGGAGACGATCTTCGGCGGAAATTCGCTTGGTTTCTCCGGGTTTCCCTATTTTAATTCTCCCACGGAGGTAGGCGACGCCATTGCGGCGGCCGGTTTCAATGTTGTTCTCCACGCCACCAACCACGCCGCGGATCAGGGGCTTGCCGGAATCGAAAACTGCGCGGCTTTCTGGGCCGGATATCCTGATATTCTGATGACGGGGATCTCCGGAGAAGAACCGGCGGACCGGATCCCGCTTCTGACGGTGGACGACGTTACCTTCGCCGTTCTGAATTACACATACGGCCCCAACATGGAGACTCTCCCATCCTCCCTGAGAGGGCACCTGAACCTGCTCTGCGCCTGTGACGAAAAAACCGGGGCCATAGACTTTACCAGTCTGAACCCGCAGGTTATCGAGGATATTAAGGAGGCAAAGAATCTGGCGGATATCGTCCTTGTGTTTCCCCATTGGGGCACGGAATATCAGTCCTCACCCTCCAGCTATCAGACCCGGTTTGCCAACGCCATGGCGGAAGCCGGAGCGGATGTGATCATCGGTACGCATCCTCATGTGCCGCAGCCGATAGAATGGATCACCGCAGAAAACGGTCACAGAACTCTGTGTTATTATTCTCTCGGCAACTATGTTTCCACCCAGAAGCAGGCAAAATGCATGCTGGAAGAGATGGCCTGGGTCACCTTCCACGTCACCGAAGACCAGGTAACCGTGGAGGAAGAAAACAGCGGCGCCCTTCCCCTTGTCTGCCACTACAAAAGCGGCCCCGTCCGCCTTGTGGGGGTTTATCCCCTGGCCGAATACACGGAAGAGCAGGCCAGGGCACACGGGATCTGGAACTATGGCGGTGTCCCGCTTCACCTGGCGGACCTGCAGGAGCAGGCCGAAGAAATCCTGGGAGAATGGATGCTGACCCCGTCGGACATCCTCACTTCCCAATCTAATCGATCACATTCTTTACACCCAATATCGTATCATAGTCCGCTTTTCCAATAATAACGCCCTTTCTGGAATTGGCGGCGTGAATGATCTCGCCGTTGCCAATATACAGCGCGACATGAGTGCACTTTCCCGACGATCCATAGCAAATGATGTCGCCGGGCTGAGCCTCGCTGTAATCCACGGAACGTCCCGCCTTGGAAAGCTGTCCCTCCGGCGTCCTGCTGAGAGAGTATCCGAACTCTTTATAGATCAGGCTGGTAAAGCCCGAGCAGTCCGTTCCTCCCGCCAGCGACTGACCGCCGTGCACATACTTATTCCCAAGATACTGCATGGCATAATCAACGATCTGCTGACGAAGTTCTTCGTTTGTGGAATAAGAGGTATCCGGCGGAGCGACATTTACCACGGTACTCTCGGCCGCCTGTTCTTCGGACACACGTTTTCTCTCTTCCAGCGCTTTCTTTTCCGCCAGTTCTCTGGCTTCTTCTTCCAGTGTTTTGGCGTAGACAAATTCCTCGGACACAGTTACGTACTGTGCGGACACATAACCGGTCGAATTGTCCGTGTACTGCACCCTGAGCCATTCGCCAAGATTCTCAAGAATCTTTACCTTTTCTCCCCGGTCAATGTAACCTACCCGGGACGACGCGATATCAGGCTGTTCTCTCACATTCAGCCTGTCGGCAATCACATTGGCGTAACGGGTTACATAATCGTCCACTACCGCAACGGCCGCATCGCCATAGAGAAAGAACTCGGCTTTGATATATCCTTCCACGTTTCCGGACACAATCTGAAACCAATCGTTTTCCTCGCCTGCAACTGCCAGAATATGAGCCACGGCGCCGTCGTAAATTTTCCCGACAATATCGCTCTCGGTAGTAGGCTGGGACCGCACGTTGACGTATTTCTTCACATCGGCGATGGCGAGATCCGCATATTCGCTTTCTTCCGCACCCGCGTCGGCAACATCCGCCGCCAGAACGCCTGCCGCTATGGCGGCAGTTTCGCTCCCGCCCTCATTTTCCGTTCCGTCCGCGCTCTCTGAACCGCCGACGGCAGACAAATCTGAGACGCCCTCCCGCATCGCGTCAAAGCAGACCTGAATCCCGGCTTCCGGGTAATAGGGATCCCCCTTCCCGAAGGTTTCCCGGCCGCCGTCCGATCCGCCGTCTTCCGCGCCGTCACCTTCCAAACTGTCTTCTCCAGAGCCGTCGTCTTTCATGCCGGGCTCTCCCATATTGGCCTCTTCCGGTCCGTTCCATCCTTCTTCCTGCTGTATTGCCGTCTCAGTCGTTTCTCCAGAACCCGTCTCGCCGTCATCCGACGTCTTTGCGTAGGTGATTCCCACCGCAAAGAGCAGTCCGCAGACCACCGCTCCGGCACAAATCATTGTCATCACTCTGTATTTCATGTTCCATCCCTCGTAGTTCCGGGACACGAGAAAATCATTACAAATTTCTAACAATTTTTAACCGGCAACAAATTATATTCCGGCTCTCTTTTCCCTGAATAAAGGGTAGTATACCATATCCGGCTCCGAACTTCAATAGTTTTAGCTTATATTTGTTACAAAATTGTTACAATTATTTCAGGACTTTCAATCTTCTGCGGTTCTTTTCCTCTGTCTCCAGCGGAATTTCCCTCCTGCGCATCACTGAAAAGTGCAGGCGCCTTCTTCGTTCTGGAACAGCGTTTAAATAAAAAAATACGAGATATATAAGCAATGTCATCAACTTAAAGAATATTTATTAAAAAATAATTGAAAAAAATTATATGGGTGTTTTTTAGCGTCTTTGATAAGTAGCGTTATGTGCTTCCTCTGGGCACAGGACAAAAGCACCCTTAAATAGGCTTTCTTTTCCTGAACGGGCATATCCTTCACTACCTTTTCGTCACAGGCCAGTTCAATATCCCTGCACAACAGAGTGTAAGCCGCCCAGCAAAGCGGATTGAACCAGTGGATGCAAAGCAACGGCTTCCACCAGTGGTCCTTTCTTCGCAGATGCGCTTTCTCATGGGCCACGATATACCCCGCTTCCCCCTTTGGCAGCGCGGAAGGCAGATAGATCCTGGGGCTGATGACTCCCAGAATAAAGGGAGAACTCACATTGTCACAGATATAAATATTCTTCCTGCAGCCGTCCCCGGAGTCTTATCATGCTGACCGCCGCAAAGCCCGCCATAAAAAGCATCCCTTTGTCGATCAGCCTCCGCAGTACATTGTGAGCCGTAGTCCGTTTCCAGTTAAAGGCCACCGCCGTCAACTTAACCAGCTCCGACGAGGTCACCGGCTCCCGCTCCCAGATCATATCCGCGTATCGCGCTTCCATTACTCCTAATTGGATTTCCGACATACGGAACCTCCCTTTTGAGACCACTCATTGTGGTCCCTATTTATAGACTACAATAAGTGGTCTCATATGTCATTACCAAATATGCCGCGTGTACGTCCCGTCAGTTGATCACCACCGTAAAGGTAAGCGTATCGGTATAATTCCCCGCGTATAAGGCGTGTTCTTTCTGCAGATCCGTAGAAAAGTTAAGAATCGCCCAGCCCGTATTTTCTCCGGCCGGAACCGTCAGTACCGTATAATTGTTTCCTTCCGGAGCTTCGTTGTGGTTGATCTTTAAACCGTATTCAATATATCCTTCTCCGCACATCATCTTAAACTGGTTTAGGCTTGTGAGATTGACATTGAGAACACTTCCCGCGTTCAGTACCACATTGCTGACCTGAAGCGCCCTCTCCACCTCTTTTTCCGTATCCGAAAACGTCACACTGGCGGGAATCGTTACGGTGTAGGTCACTCCCGCGTTATAATCCACCGTAAGACTGCTGCTGCTTTCCCCCGAATCCTGGGTTATGGTTTCTCCTGCCGTCCGCAGAATAACGGATCCCGGCAGAATAAAAGACATGAGCAGTACCAACGATAGTATTCTTTTCATTCCGATCCTCTCCCCTCAAAAGACAACTCTTTCCTTTTCCGTTTCGTTTACAAACAGCCTGATCCGCATATCCACATTGTTGGTCATCGTCCTTTCCGCGTTCATACGATACGGCTGCACATGTACCACCGCCTCGTATTCCCCCTTTTCCAGTTCGCGGGAAAGCGTTATATGATAAATATGTCTGCCCGGCTCCACAAGGCCGGATGTGTATAAGGTTTCATATCCCGCTCCGCTGTCATTACAGAGCCTGAGTTCAAACGTCAGGTAATACTGCTGCTTGTTTTCCCGGGGATTATAAAAATCCACGTCCGCTTCTTTTGTACCCGCGGAAATCGTCAGAGATTCCCGCCCGACTATGACCACTCCCTCTTCCAAACTGTCAGCGGTCTCCTGCGGCAGGGTGTTTTCCGCATGAGGATCCACCACCAGTTCCACTCCGCTGCCATAGCCATGGAACGGTCCTAAAACCGCCCTGCTGCCCGCATATTGGATGCTGTACAACAGCAGAAGCAGGAGTACGATCAACAGGCAGACCAGTACGGCCCTTTTGTATTTTGTATTCATCTTGTTCCCCCGGCGCCATGTCCGGTTCATCATGTCCTGCACCAGCGCCCAAATGGCTGTCTGTTTCTATACAATATGACGGCATTTGACAATTTGCTACAGAAAAAAAGAAGCATGACGATTTTTTCGTCATGCCTTTCGTTTTGTTCAGATCAGCGCAGTACTGAAATATCTCTCCGCCCTGTCCGCCAGCACCGTTGCGATCACCTTGTCCCGGCCGTATTTTTCCGCCATGCGCTTCGCGGCCCAGACATTCGCGCCGGACGAGGTTCCCACCAATAGCCCCTGGACTCTTGCCAGTTCCCTCGCCGTATTGATGGCGTCGTCGCTGATCTCCACAATGTTTTTGTGCTATTTTTTGTTACCACATTTATTTTTATTTTTTCCTAGAGAGATTAAAAATATATATTTCCGCCGGAATAAAAAATTTTGCTTTACATTCTGTTCTGTCTGTGTTACTATCAGCCTATCTAATTCATGGCCCACGAGCCGTCAGATTTATAGTTTGCGGCACTTCGCCGTACCTTCCAAAACAGGAATTGTTGTTTTATAAACACGCAGTGTCTTTAATATTTACGTTTCGCATTTATGTCTAATATTTGCGCTGTCTCAGGCGCCTAAAACATCTTTCAGACCATCATAAAACATATTTTCAGTTCAACTCGGAATCCATTCAGAAACAAACCAAAAATGAAAATTGAACAAAGAAAGCTATGACCAGGTGCCTGACAGGCTGTCTCTGCGTCTGTCAGACATCTGACCGCCGCAAATTCACCGGAGGAAAAATAACCTAT
>CANPXL010000020.1 GCA_947586055.1 uncultured Acetatifactor sp.
ACAAAAAAAGCAAGTAAAACCTTGCAAAATAAGGAAAAAATTTAATTGGGATTAACTAACAAGTGGCAAACTCGGGCCGTCTCTTCAGGCGTCCGCCATCCGACGGCATTTGTCTCCAGGGGTTCTTCACGTCCTCGAAAAACTTTTACCACCTGTCGGTTATCAGTTACAGGAGGTAGTATGTCAAAAACGCACAAAAACTATGCCTTAAAATTGATGGTACTTTGGTACTATTTCAGTATTGATTTTTTAAGACAAAACTACTATAATTTTTAATGTAAGCAGATGCCACTAAGGTTTCTGTTTACACCCCTTAAATATTTATACTCCCCTCATGACAGGCCGTCGGATTTCCGACGGTCTGTCTGTTTTTCCGCCGCCCGCACTCCGGATGCTCCGGCGGGCCCCGTTCTTCTCAGGAAATCCAGTCGCGGAACAGCTTCACGACAAAGGAAACCGCCAGAATAATCAGCAGTACGGGAAGCAGAAGCGACGCCACGGAATACACTACCGCAAGAATCAGCACAAGAACCGCCGCAAACACCGCCAGCGCCACGGCCCCCAACAGCCATCCGGGCATGCGCAGTCCAAAAAACCGCCTTTCGCGCCTGCCATCCTCCCCGTAACCGCGGCCGCCTTCGCCGGAACGATCCCCGCTCTCCCCGTCCGGCCCCGCCGACCGGCCGCCCCGTTGTGCGCCGCCCTGGGTCTGAATGATGGTTCTCGCGATCAGTCTCGGATCTCCAAGCTGATTCAATACTTCCTCCTCGCTTCTGCCCCTGCGGACCTCGATATTGATGTAATCCTCATAATATCTGACATTCTCTGCGACAACCTCCGCTGAGACTCTCCCGCCCAGCGCCGTTCTGAGTTTTTCCAGAAATTCCCTTTTCCCCATCTTTCCATGCCCTCAAAATCGCTTCACCACTTTTTCCAGGGACATGCGTTTTTTGCCACAGCGGCCCGAAGCTCCACATAGCAGCCGCAGCTTCTGCACATCTCCTGAAACAACATTTCACAGTCTCTGCAGACCGACAGTCTCCTTTCGTAAAGAGCCTGATCCGCCCTGATGTCGATATCCAGGTTTTCAATATATTCCTGCAGGGAGCGAACATATTCTTCCTGTCCCTCCATATCCTTAAGCAGGCATTTTTTGCATACACGAAGGTTTTTTCCCGTCTGTTCCATCCTCATCCCCACACAGAATAGAAACAGCGGAAGCCTTCCGTCAAAGGTTCCCGCTGTCAACTTCAAGCGTGCGTTAGAGGATTCGAACCCCCGACCTTTTGGTCCGTAGCCAAACGCTCTATCCAGCTGAGCTAAACGCACATCCAAATCCGCAGATTTTTTATCTGCAACAGTATGTATAATACCCTTTCTTCACAGAAAAGTCAAGTACTAATTTTTTCCTCTTTCCAACGCCGGAGCGCGAAAACCATCACAAGAACGGCGTCGACAAAAACCAGCGCTTCCGTGAGGAAGACATTTCCGACCAGCTCATTAAAAATGACCATCACGCTGTCCGTCAGCATATGCAGCAGGATCGCCAGAGGATAATAAAACAGTTTCTTTCCCCCTTTCTTCACCGCTATCCAGACCAGAAGGGAAAGCGCCATCTGCAGGATGACCGCGCTGCACCGTTCCAGAATGGAGAGCAGATACATGGGGGCCGGCGTGGCGGTAAGGGTCTGTATGCTTTCCGCAAAGACCGCTTTCTGATCCTCCGGAAGAATGGCCAGTATCTGTTCATATCTGCCGGCGTTGACGATCACTGCATAAATCAGCGTGTTAAGCATATTCAAAGACAGAATGGAAAAGGCCTCAAAGCCCCCGTGTCCCGCACCGTAGGTCCAGGCGTTTCCATCGTTGTCCCTCTCCTTTTTCAGGACCGTCCGAAAAGCCAGGAACCTTCCGGATTCCTCAAAGAGCCCCGCCATGAAGCCGCCGTATAAGCCGTAGAGCCATACGTTTCCCCTGATCACCGCTCCCGCAGGGCTTGTCAGGATCACGCCATGCAGCGCGGACTCCAGCGTCATGACAAACAGAAACATCACTCCGCAGCCCACGAAAAAAGCTTTTGCGGATCCGCCCGACTTTTTTCTCACAAACAGAAACAATAAAACCGGTATCAGGACTCCCGCAGCCATAGCTGTACAGATCATCACGAGCGCAGCCGTTGATACATGCATCTTCATTTTCTCTCCGCATTCCACAAACAATTGATTGGTTGCTCCGTTTATGGTAACACAATCCCCGGGGAAAAGTCAAATACCGCGCACCTTACATCCGGAGACGAGACTTATATCCGGAGGCCGGAAACGGTTTCTGTATCCGTCCGGCGCCTGTCACCATCCCTCCTGTTTTTCATATTCTTATAATAATCAGCGAAAAAGGAACAAAAACTATGGCTATTGGATACCTGCAGATACAGACACGGACAGCTCAGGACGCCATTCCCCTTGAGGGCGCGCAGGTCCGCGTACTGGATGACGAAGGGAACCTGCTCTACCGTCTCACCACCGACAGCAGCGGCGAAACCCGGCCCGTCAGTCTGGAAACCCTTGACGGGAGCTATTCTCTGGACCCCGGCTATCAGGGAAATCCTTATGCAGACTATGGCGTCACCGTGGAAACGGAAGGATTTCAGCCGGTCTCCGTCACGGGGATTCCCATTTACGACGGCCAGACGGCAGTCCTCCCGGTGGCGCTGGTCCCTCTGGAAGAAAATCAGACGCGCCGGACGCCCGAAACCGTTACCATTGGCCCGCCGGCAGTGACGCTGGACGGCGGACGACAGCAGGAAGGAACTTCCGCAAACGCAAGAGTGCTCCGACAGGTGGTCATCCCCGATCCGATCACGGTACACCTGGGCGCCCCTGCCGCGGCGGCTGCAAATGTGCAGGTCCGCTTTTCGGATTATGTGAAAAATGTCGCCAGCAGCGAAATCTACCCCACATGGCCCGACGCTGCGATAAGGGCCAATGTCTACGCCATCATGACCTTTGCCATAAACCGGGTTTACACCGAATGGTACAAAAGCCAGGGCTATGACTTTGACATCACCAACAACACGGCCTACGACCAGTATTATGTTCCGGGCCATCCCATCTACGACTCCATCAGCAATGTCGTGGACGAACTGTTCGGCGAATATGTCCGCAGGCAGGGACAGCTTGCCCCCTACTTCACTTCCTTCTGCAACGGCACCACCGCGGTCTGCCAGGGACTGTCCCAATGGGGGACGGTGTCACTTGCCGATCAGGGCTATTCTCCCCTGCAGATCCTTCGTGCCTACTATCCAAACGACATTCAGATCGCAGAGACCAACATTGTCACAAACGCCCTGTCCTCCTTCCCCGGAACGGCTCTCAGAGCAGGGAGCAGCGGCCTTGATGTCCAGACGATCCAGACGTATCTGACACGCATCCGCCGCAATTATCCCTCCATCCCCGCCATCACCGATCCGACGGGATCCTTTGGCGAAAGCACCCGCGCCGCGGTGGAAAAATTCCAAAGCATTTTCAACCTGACTCCGGACGGGATCGTCGGCAAGGCGACATGGTATAAGCTTTCCAACATTTACACTGCCGTGACTCGCCTTGCGGAGCTGGACAGCGAAGGCACGTCGCTTGGTATCGGCAGCGTGCCCCCCGCCTCAACCCTCCGGACGGGATCGGCCGGGCAGGATGTGATCACCCTGCAGTACCTTCTGAATGTGGTCTCCCGATATGACCCGCAGGTCCCCGCTCCCGCACAGGACGGTATTTTCGGAAGCGGCACAAGACAGGCAGTCATCGCGTTCCAGCAGGCCATGCAGCTGGAGGCGGACGGCATCGTCGGAAAAGCCACATGGCAGGCTCTTTACAACGTATACCTCGGCATTGAACAGAATGTTCCGAAACCGGGGCCCGACGTGGGCTATCTCACTTATACCGTGCAGCCCGGCGACAGTCTCTGGCTGATCGCCCAGCGTTACGGCACCACGGTAGAAGCCATCCGGCAGGCCAACGGCCTGACCGGCAATCTCCTTATGATCGGGCAGGTGCTCCGGATCCCCGTATCCCAGAGTCCTTACGTGGAATACACCGTCCGCCCGGGCGATACCCTCTGGGAGCTGGCCCGCAGATATGACACCACGGTCGAGGCCATCATGCAGGCCAACGGCCTGACCAGCACGATCCTGATGATCGGGCAGGTGCTCCGGATTCCCGTCGGCTGAAAACAGCCGTCAGGCCGTTTTCGGGCAGACAGCGCCGAAACCGTACCGACACGGAACAGCCTCCGCAAGGCGGGGCGGTAAAAAGACGGCCATCTCAGGAAAAATATCCCGGGATGGCCGTCTTTATGCACATTTTCAGTCCCAATATATAACAGTTCAGCCCTCGCCGCCCGGAAAAATTGATCGATGGATCTTCCCGTATGCGTCCACGCTTTTCTCAAGACGTGAAAGTCCCTCCCGGAGCCTGCTTCTGGGGCAGGCGGCGTTCAGCCGCAGAAAACTTCTCCCGCAGTCTCCGTATTCCTCTCCCGCCGTCAGATACAGCCCGCTGTCCGAGCGGATAAATGCCGCCAGTTCCCCGGCATCCTCCGCAACCGCGCTGCAGTCCAGCCAGAGAAGGTATGTCGCCCGGGAAGGCACCACCCTGATAGCGGGGATCTTATCCGCGATCCATTCCCTCACCGTCCGCTTGTTTTCATACAGGTACTCCCGCAGCTGCTCCAGCCACGCTTCCCCCTTTGTGAAAGCCGCCACCGCGGCCCCCACCGCAAAAGCGTTCGGCTCCGCCACCTCGTCCGTATTGAGTCCCCGGTCCAGCTTATGGCGGATCACAGGATCAGGCACAACCACCGCCGCCGTCTGCAGTCCCGCCAGGTTGAACGCCTTGGTCGGCGCGATACAGGTGACGCTGTTCTCCCTGCATGCGTCCGATACCGATGCGAACGGCACGTATTCATATCCAGGATCCGTCAGATCACAGTGAATCTCGTCGGACAGGATCAAAACGTGGTGCTCTCTGCCCAGCGCCCCGATCCTTTCCAGCGTCTCACGATCCCAGATCTTTCCCACAGGATTGTGGGGATTGCAAAGAAGCATCAGCGTAGTCTGGGGATCCGCCATTTTTTCTTCCAGATCGTCCCAGTCGATCTCGTATTCCGTTCCGTTGTAAACCAGCGGACTTTCCAGGATCTCACGTCCGTTGTTGCGGATGGAATGAAAGAAAATGTTGTACACCGGCGTCTGTACCAGCACCTTTTCCCCCACGGTGGTCAGCTTCCGGACCGCGCTGGAGATGGCGGGCACCACTCCCGTACAGAAGACAAGCCAGTCTTTTTCCATGGAAAATCCGTGCCTGCGGCTCCACCAGTCCCGATACGCCCGATACCAGTCTTCCGTCACCACACAATAGCCGAAAATGCCGTGCTCTACCCGTTCCCGCAACTCCTCCCGGATCTCGGGCGCCGTTTCAAAATCCATGTCGGCAACCCACATGGGAAGCTCCCGCTGGGACACGTCCCATTTCAGGGAACCCCGGCCCCGCCTGTCCGTCACCTTATCAAAATCATACGTCATTTCCCGCTCTATTTTTCCTCCGTCTCCCAGGGCGCCCTGTCCGAATGCTTCAGGATCTCTCCGGCCTCGATTCTGGTCTGGTCGATCTTTATCTTCCGGCCGTCCATGATCAGCTCTCCGATCCTGTCGGCCCGGATAACGCCCCCCTTTGGATTAAACACACTGTCCACCTTTCCGATGATCTCCACATCCGCCTGAGAGTATTCAAAGGCCAGCGTGGTATCCTGCAGACGGCAGTTCTTCATTGTCAGGTTGTCGATATAACACATGCCCTGCAGGCTCTCGACGGTACAGTTGATCAGCGTAAGGTTCCTCGAGTTCCAGCCGAGATATTCCCCCGAGATAAAAGAATCGTACACCGTTACGTTCTCGCAGTTCCAGAAAGCGTCCTTGGAAAGCAGTCTGGAGTCGTGTATCTCCACATTTCTGCAGCCATCGAAGCTGTAATTCCCCACCAGCCTGAAATTACGGACCTTAATGTCGCTGCTGTTCATGCCAAAGTAATCGCCCCTGGCCGTCACATTGTCCATCTCAATGCTGCGGCAGTTCCAGAGCGTCTCCGCGGCATTCGGCATATCCACATTCTGAAGCTTCAGGCCGTTCACCCGCCGGAATGTCTTCGGCGCTTCGATCACCGTGTCGGAGACGGAAAGGTTATCCGTGTACCAGATCCCCGCCCTCGCCATTTCATACAAAGTACATTCCCGCACGACCACATCCTTACAGTACCAGAGCGGATATTTCCAGCGAAACAGGGTATTGTCGATCTCAAGGCCACGGCTCTCCTTCAACGGCGATTCCCCGTCTGCAAACGTACAATAGCTGATATGACTGTCCTGTGTCTGGAACAACGCCCTCTCCCCCGTCAGGAACTGTCCACTTATTTCTTGCATTTCTCCTCGTTTCCGCCGCCGCAGCGGCCTGTGTTGATTGATTTGACGCCGGGGCATGCCTCCGGCCGCCTTTCACCCTATTATCTTACCTCATCCGTCTCAAAAATTCAATTCCTATTTGAATACTCTGAATTGCGAATCCCCGGAATTGTTCCTAAAGTCCGTCACGCCGCTACCATTCCCTTCGGATCTCTTCCCGGGCGACGCCATAGGTCCGCATGAACTCATCCATATCCTCCGTATTCCTTATCATCATGATCTCCGTAAAGCGGCCGGTCTGCAGGTCCTTAAATCCGGCCACCTGCTCGCCGGTGCAGATGCTGGCGCGGATCACCGGCCTGTGACGCTGTCTGTCGTACCGGAAGGTCTCTTCGTCCGGCTCCCGTCCCGCGCCGCGCTGTCCCGCGTCCTGCCGCTTTCTTTTTTGTTTCCCGAACCGAAAGATTCTCATACCGTCATCCCATCTTTCCATTGATACTGTCAAAATACAAACTGCCGCATTCCTGCGGCAGCATGCAACGACCCAGATCGGACTCGAACCGACGGCCTCCGCCGTGACAGGGCGGCGCTCTAACCAACTGAGCCACTGGGCCTTATGGCAATGATTGCGGTAGATCAAAATGGACCTTCGGGGACTCGAACCCAGGACCGACCGGTTATGAGCCGGTTGCTCTAACCAACTGAGCTAAAGGTCCGCAATCCCTTTCGGGACTTAAATGACTCCAACGGGAATCGAACCCGTGTTACCGCCGTGAAAGGGCGATGTCTTAACCGCTTGACCATGGAGCCGCGATTTCCTGCCTCTCCCGGTCATGCGCCTTCGCACCCCTTTTCAAGGCTGTCCGTCCCGCCATCCGCTGACAGATGACCTGACAAAGAGTATCTTACCATACCCGAAAGCATTTGGCAAGATAAATTTTGGCCTGAGTTTCCGCGCCATTTTCCATGGCGCTCCCTCGCGCGGAACTGTCGGAATGCAAGCGCCTATTGACTTCCGGGCGCTTCTTATTTAAAATGAAACTGCTGAAAAGAAACTGCCGCAGTCCGAAACTCCGGCATCAGACAGAACCGAAAAGGAGAACACCGATGACCACTTATCTTCCCGACCCGAAAAACATAAAGCCTCTGGGACGGACCCTCTTTACAGACGACGTGCTGTGGATGGCCTTCTCCGGCTCCGGCGCGGCCTTCACCTTCCGCGGCACAAAAGCGCAGGTAACGATCCTTGCGGACGAATCTGCCCGGATCCCCGGCAATGAGGACAACCTCGCCCGAATTGCCGTCTATGTAAACGGCAGCCGCGTGATCGACGCCATGATGGACGAGCCCAGGAAAGAGTTTACCTTCTTTGAAAGCGAAACGCCCGCGGACTGCAGCGTGGAGATCGTGAAGCTGTCCGAATCTGCCATGTCAACCGTGGGCATCGCGGGCATTGCCGTAAAGTCGGAGGATGGGATCCATCCCGCGCCGTACAGATCCCGGTTCATAGAGTTTGTGGGCGATTCCATCACCTGCGGCTACGGCGTGGACGACGAAAACGAGGAGCACCAGTTTTCCACCCGGACCGAGGACGTGACAAGAGCTTACGCCTACCGGACCGCCCAGGCGCTGGATGCGGATTACAGCATGGTGTCCTTAAGCGGCTACGGCATTATCTCCGGATATGTGGGCGAGGGCGAACCCCAAAAGCCGGAGCAGACCATCCCACAATATTACGACAAGCTTGGATTCTGCTACGGAAAGTTTCTGGGGCGCGCCCCCGAGACGGTAAGCTGGCCCTTTGAGCGCCGGCCGGATCTGATCGTCATAAATCTGGGCACCAACGACGACAGCTACACTCTCGACGATAACGCAAAACAGGAATGTTACCGCAGCGCATACACGGAATTTCTGAAAAAAATACGAAGCAAAAACCCCGGCGCAACGATACTCTGTACGCTGGGGATCATGGGAAGAAGGCTCTGTCCCGTTATGGAGGCGGCCGTGGCGGCTTACCGCGCGGAGACAGAGGATTCCAATATTGCCTGCATGAGATTTGAAGAACAGCTCCCCTCCGACGGCTATACCGCGAACTGGCATCCAACCGCCAAAACCCACGGCAAGGCCGCCGAGAAACTGACCGGATTTATCCGGGAGTTGATGGGCTGGTAAAACAGCCTTTGGCTCAGACCGGTCCGGCGCTCAGCGCCTGCGCGATATCCTCCCGCATTGCGATTACCGCCGCTCTGGCAGCGTCCGCATACCCCTGCTGCCCGAAGCGGGCGTACTGCTCCTGCTGATAGGCGGCGATGATCCCCCGGGAAGAGTTGATGATGGCGCCGAGACCGTCTTCGTTAAAGAAATGCACCAGATCCGCGCCCTTGCCGCCCTGCGCTCCGTAGCCGGGCACCAGGATAAACGCCTTCGGCATGATCTTCCGCAGGGTTCTGCCCTGCTCCGGGTAGGTTGCGCCCACTACCGCCCCCACATAGCTGTAGGAGCCGCTGCCCATGCACTCTTCGCCCCAGGCCGCGACCTGTTCCCCGACCAGCTCGTAGACGGGCCTTTTGTCCGCCAGTCTGTCCTGCAGCTCTCCGCTGCTGGGGTTGGAAGTTTTTACCAGCACAAAGATTCCCTTTTTCTCTTTTTTGCACACGTTCAGAAACGGCTTTACGCCGTCCGATCCCAGATAAGGGTTCACCGTGGCAAAATCCTCGTCAAACACGCTCAAGACGCTGCCGCCCACCTGAACCTTTCCGAGATGGGCCGCCGCATAGGCCTCGGACGTGGAGCCGATATCGCCCCTCTTTACGTCGCCGATGACGATCAGGCCCTTCTCCTTACAGTATTTTACGGTCCTCTGAAAAACGGCAAGCCCCGGGACGCCGAACTGCTCGTACATCGCAATCTGCGGCTTCACCGCCGGGATCAGGTCGTACACGGCGTCGATGATCCCCTTGTTATACTGCCAGATCGCTTCCGCCGCCCCCTCCAGGGTTTCCCCGTATTCCCGAAACGCCGCTTCACGGATGTGGTCCGGCACGAATTTCATCATGGGATCGAGTCCCACAACAATGGGCGCGTTGGTCTTCTTTATCCTGTCTGTCAGCTTATCGATCATAATTTCCCCCGTTCCCGCGCTCTCTCGCGCGTACCGCATTTCCGGCCCCGCCGCCCAGCGTTTTGCGGCCGCCGGATGATCCCACGCCGCTTCCCCATCCCGTGCGAATCAGTTCGCCGGCTCTATCGGCTCAAAACGTATCCTGATCTCGGGGAGCGCGTTCAGCGTGGTATAGCTGTTCAAAAGTCCGTCCTCCCGGCTCAGGTCGTTTTCTCCGCTGGCCGGAGGCGCGAACAGCTTTAACGTCATGTCGCAGGGACCGGTCAGCGGCTTTTCATAGAAAGCGCTCATCAGGTCGATGGTCCTCGCCTTCGGGGACTTATAGAACCACCTGCCGTTCAGCTCCATCATCAGATTGGAATCGTCCTCAAAAATAACCTCGCAGAAATGCGGGTTGGCGTCAAAGTGCAGTGGAATCGCAATGCCTTCCGCATCCTCCGCCCCGCCCCAACGAAGCGTCACGGGAAGAGAGATTTCCTCCCCCTGGGTCATCTGCGGCTTAAAATAGTCGTCGTGAATAATCTCCCTGTATGTGGCAAGCAGCGGCTGCGCAATGCCCACCTCCGGATTGTTGGGATCCTCGATCTCAAGGCCGAGCCGCCCTCTGTCCCGGAACTGATACATGGAAAAGCTGGTAAACCATTCCGCCTTTTCCTCCTTCAGCAGATCACAGAACTCCTTAACCATCGCCGCCTGATCGTAGGGGCCCGTCACATCGCCGTCCGCATTCAGTTCGCTCATCATCATGGGCTTTACCGCGCCGCCGCAGAGCTCCCGGAAACGGTCATAAGTGCGCTTTGTATATTGGAAAATATCCCGGATGTTCCCTCTGGAATGGGAATTTCCGCCCCGCTCCGCCACATCGTAGGGCCAGCCCCAGTGCAGCGCGAAATACTTGTCGATGGACCACATATCCGTATCCCGCACCGGCTGTGCAAAATACTCTTCCATCTCGATCTGTGTCTTTCCCTCGTCAACGCCGCCCGTGCAGAGGATCGTCTGCACATTGGGCGCATGCTCTTTGAGAATGCCGCAGAAACGGCTGTAAAACTCCGCGATCTCCTTGTATGTGCTCCGCTTCGTGTAGCAGAACCAGTCGCCGGTGCACTCATGGTTGACCCGCAGCATCATACGCCCGAAGGGCCTTAAATCTTCCGCGATGGCAATGAGATGTTCCTCCGGCACATGGGGATCGACGGTGAGGGTAAGCGTGACATCCTGTCCATGCCTGCGGATGTCCCGCATGTATGTAAAAGGCTCGCCCTCCCTGCTTCCGTTCAGGCCGCCCCTGTACGGGAAATAGTCGTCGTAGGGGTAATCCCACGCGAACGCCACGTCGGGTCTTGCGTGCACCACGCTCGCCCGCCCGGGCCAGCCCTCGTCCAGAGGATAATAACAGTACATCAGACTGATGCTGCGGTGAGGTCTTCCCAGCGTCTGCAGGATATAATCCTGATTTACATACTCTCCGCGCTCGGACCCGTCTCCCAGATCCACCGCGCACTTTGCCTTCCCCATATGAAGGGAATATGCCTTCCGTTCGCTCATAACTGTCTCCTTTTTTGCTGTAAGATCGTCTCCATCCCTATCTTCTGCGGTTTCATCCCGCATGCTTCATAAAAGCGCATCGCGCCGGGATTGCAGGTCCACACATTCAGCGTCACATTGTAACACCCCAATTCCCCGGCGTACCGCAGCACATATTCGTACAGAGTACGGCCGATGTGCTGTCCGCGCACCTTTTCGTCCACACAGAGATCGTCGATGTAAATTGTCCGGATGTCCGTCAGCACATTGTCGTGGGGATGCTGCTGTAGCATACAGAAAGCGTAGCCCAGCACCCTCTCTTCTTCGTCCACCGTCACGAAAATGGGCCTTTCGTCGTCCAAAAACATTTCCCTGAGCTGTCCGTCGGTATATTTCCGGTTATGATCCCCCTGGAACAGATCGGGCCTTCCCTTGTGATGCACCATGCACACCTGCTCCAGCAGGCTGTCGATCCCTTCCAGATCCTGTTCCCGCGCTCTTCTGATCTCCATCCGGTCTCCCTCCGCGCATGGTCCGGCTCCTGCGCCGGGCCGGGCGCGTCTTTCCATTTTCTATTCATAACGTTTATAACGGAAAAATTGTACCATATTATGGAGATTTCTGCAACAGCCAATGCTTCCTTCCACCGTATCTTTTGTAAGTTTTTAACAGTTTTCGATCCGAATTTTAAATTATTTTTGCCATTTTTTCAATAATCATCTTGTGTTTCCCCTTCTTTTTTTGTATAATGTTGTTATCCATACAGTCAGACATCATGCAAAGGAGGAATCTATCGAAATGGCTGATACAACATCATTGGTCTATACTAATGACAAGTGCATCGGATGTAACAAGTGCACCCGCGTGTGCAGTTGTGAAGGAGCCTGCGTGACAAAAGTGGCTGAAGACGGCAGCACCCGTATAGAAGTCGACGGCAATCGGTGCGTGGCGTGCGGCGCCTGCTTCGATGTATGCGAGCACAACGCCAGAGAGTACCTCGACGATACCGAGCGCTTTTTCAACGACCTGAAGGCCGGAGAAAAGATTTCCGTGCTGATCGCGCCCGCGTTTAAGGCAAATTACCCCGGCGAATATGAATCCGTTCTGGGCGGTCTGAAAGACCTTGGCGTCAACCACCTGATCAGCGTTTCTTTCGGCGCAGACATCACCACATGGGGCTATCTGAACTATGTTCAGCAGAACCATTTCCTGGGCGGCATCTCTCAGCCCTGTCCCGCCGTCGTACGCTATATCGAACACTACACTCCGGAGATGATCCCGAAGCTGTTCCCCGTACAGAGTCCCATGATGTGCGCCGCGATCTACGCGCGAAAGACCATGGGGATCACGGACAAGCTTGCCTTTATCAGCCCCTGCATCGCCAAAAAGCTTGAGATCGACGACCCCAACAACCACGGCGTCATTACATACAATGTGACCTTCAACCATCTGATGGAATACGTCCGCAGGAACAAGATCCGCGGAGCCCTCCGGTCCGACGAGATCGAATACGGTCTGGGTTCCATCTATCCCATGCCCGGCGGCCTGAAGGAAAACGTGTACTGGTTCCTGGGCGAGAGCGTCTTCATCCGCCAGATAGAGGGCGAAAAGCACATGTACCATTATCTGGAGGAAAACAAAAAGCGCATTGCGAACAGCCAGACGCCCTACCTGTTCATCGACGCCCTCAACTGCTCTTCCGGATGCATTTACGGCACCGGATGCGAAGCGGACAAAGCGGACAACGACGATGTGCTGTGCAGCCTCCTGAATATCAGGGAAGCATCCAAGAAGAACAGCCCCGGCAGCGCATGGAGCAAGAAACTCTCTCCCGCCAGGCGCCTGAAAAACCTGAACAAGCAGTTCAGCCATCTGAACCTGAACGATTATCTCAGAAAATATACGGACCGTTCCGCGGAATGTAAGCATCTGATCCCCACGCCGGCTCAGGAAGACGCCATCTTCAACGAAATGAAGAAGTTTACCGCCTCCGACCGCAATATCAACTGCTCCTGCTGCGGTTACGATTCCTGCAAACAGATGGCGGAAGCGATCTTTAACGGGTACAGCCGCAAGGAAAACTGCATTTATTACATTAAAAAAGAAGTGGAGATTAACGGCGAGGAATCCCGCCGTCTCGCGGAGCAGCTGGACGAGGAAAAGGATGTCATCCAGCAGCAGAAGGATCTGATCCTGACCACTATCCGGGAGGTCAACGAAGAGTTTTCCAACCTGTACCGCTCCGTAGACGACATGGCTTCCGGCAATGAGAACAATGCCAATGAGAGCACAAGCATTTCCGGCGATATCATACAGGTATCCAGCTTCTGTGAAGGCCTTGCAAAAGCGATGGATTCCATCCGGGATATCCTTAAGGAACTGGGCGACAACAACAACGAGGTGGTAAGCATCGCAAGCCAGACCAACCTTCTCGCCCTGAACGCCAGCATCGAAGCGGCCCGGGCCGGCGAGGCCGGAAGAGGTTTCGCGGTGGTGGCCAGCGAGATCAACAGTCTGGCCGCGGACTCCCGGGAGACGGCGAACCGAAGCAACGAAAGCCAGAACAGGATCATGGACGCCATCGACCAGATCATAACGGACACCAATACGCTGCGGGACACGATCTCGGCCGTAAACGGAAGGACCCAGAATCTGGCCGCTTCCACCGAAGAGATCGCCGCATCCGTCACGCTGGTTCTTCAGACCGCAAACAGCATCCGGGAAAAACTACATGTGCTGGAAGGACTGTAAACCGGCCTGATCCGGCCGTCCGGCGGCAAAGCCTTTGCAGCCGTCAAAACAACAGACAAAAGCCCTGCGAAAGGAAATCCTTTCGCAGGGCTTTTTTACAAGAACAGCCTGATCCGGATCTTCAGGAAAACGGCGCCTTACGAGAGCACCGCCGTCAGGCTTTCGGCGTACTTTTTGATGTTGGAGACATTCACATATTTCTTCTGGCTGTCCCCATTCACCACCACCAGCGTAGGCGCCTGCATGACGCCGTACCTTGCGGCCAGCTCCATATTCTCTTCCGCGTCAATGACCACGTATTTCACATCTTTCAGATATTCCCTGGCCAGCTTGCAGTTAGGGCAGGTCTTCGTGGTAAAGAGGTATCTCACATTCTGAGGTTCCTCCACGCTGACCTTTACATCCTCCGCAAAGTCAGACAGCGTGACGACGCTTCTGGCAGGGCGCTTCAGCACGGAGCGGGCCACGTCATACTCGGTGCGGTTCTCGTACTCCTGCAGCTTGCCGTCGTTCCAGTTCTGCACCGGTCTGTAATAACCTGTAATGCGGCTGTACACTTCCGTTTTTGCCCCGCAGTGCGGGCAGATCTTCTGCTCTCCCGCCAGATACCCGTGCTCACGGCAGATGGAGTAGGTCGGGGAAAGCGTATAATAGGGCAGCTTGTAATTGTTGGCAATGGTGCGCACCAGAGACGCGGCCGCCTTCCAGTCCGGCAGCTTCTCTCCCAGGAAAGCGTGGAACACCGTTCCGGATGTATAAAGGGTCTGCAGCTCGTCCTGTATGTCAAGGGCGTCAAAAATATCCGCCGAAAAATCAACCGGAAGGTGGGAGGAATTGGTATAATAGGGCGTATCCCCCGGCTTTCCCGCCGTCTTGATCGCGGGGAACCGCTTTCTGTCATGCTTGGCGAGACGATATGCCGTGCTTTCCGCGGGAGTCGCCTCCAGATTGTAAAGGTCGCCGTACTGTTCCTGATAATCGGACAGGCGGTTTCGCATGTGATTCAGCACTTCCTTCGCAAACTCCTGCGTCTTTTCGCTCGTCATGTCGGCGCGCAGCCAGTTGGCGTTCAGGCCGGCCTCGTTCATTCCCACCAGACCGATGGTGGAAAAATGATTTTCAAAGGATCCCAGATAACGCTTCGTGTAAGGATAAAGCCCCTCGTCCAAAAGCTTTGTGATCACGCCTCTCTTGATCTTCAGAGAACGGGCCGCCACATCCATCATGTGGTTCAGTCTGGCAAAGAACTCATCCTTGCTGGAGGACAGATAAGCGATCCTGGGCAGGTTGATGGTGACGACGCCTACGCTTCCGGTGCTCTCTCCGGAACCGAAGAACCCGCCGGTCTTCTTTCTCAGTTCACGCAGATCCAGCCGGAGACGGCAGCACATACTGCGGACATCGCTGGGCTGCATATCGGAATTGATATAATTGGAGAAATAGGGCGTGCCGTATTTTGAAGTCATCTCAAAGAGCAGCCGGTTGTTCTCCGTATCGGACCAGTCAAAGTCCTTTGTGATCGAGTATGTGGGGATGGGATACTGGAAGCCTCTTCCGTTGGAGTCTCCCTCGATCATGGTCTCGATGAAAGCCTTGTTGACCATGTCCATTTCCTTCTTGCAGTCCTTGTACCGGAAGGGCATTTCCTGCCCGCCCACGATAGCCGGCAGCTCCGCCAGATCATCAGGCACGGTCCAGTCCAGCGTTATGTTGGAGAACGGCGCCTGCGTGCCCCAGCGGCTGGGAGTATTCACGCCATAGATAAACGCTTCGATGCACTTTTTCACATCATAGTAACTCAGGTTGTCCACCTTCACAAAGGGCGCCAGATAGGTGTCAAAGGAAGAGAACGCCTGGGCGCCGGCCCATTCATTCTGCATGATCCCAAGGAAATTCACCATCTGGTTGCAGAGCACGGAAAGATGTCTGGCAGGCGCGGAAGTGATCTTTCCCGAGATTCCGCCCAGTCCCTCCTGGATCAGCTGTTTCAGGGACCAGCCGGCGCAGTATCCGGTGAGCATGGAAAGGTCATGGATATGGATATCCGCGTTTCTGTGGGCATCCGCGATCTCCTGATCATAGATTTCCGACAGCCAGTAGTTCGCCGTCACCGCGCCGGAATTGCTCAGGATCAGGCCGCCCACGGAATACGTCACGGTGGAATTTTCCTTTACGCGCCAGTCCTCTACCTTCACATAGCTGTTCACGACGTCTTTATAGTCCAGGATGGTGGACGTCATGGTACGCATCTTTTCTCTCTGCTTGCGGTAGAGAATATAGGCCTTCGCCACTTCCTCATAACCGGCCTGCCCCAGCACTTTCTCCACACTGTCCTGAATGTCCTCCACCTGGATGCCGCCGTCCTTCACCTTATCCTGAAAGTCCGCGGTCACCCGCAGCGCCAGCAGATCGATGATGTCGTTGGTGTAATTCATCTGTGTCGCTCTGAACGCCTTCATAATGGCATCGTTGATCTTGGTCAGCGTAAAATCCGCTCTCTCCCCGTTTCTCTTGATAACCTGCATCATTCCTCATACCTTTCCTTCTGTTGTATCTCAGAACGCAGGAACCGCCTGCATTATTTATCATAGCATTTTACCCGCCAAAAGTCAATGCCGGATACAAGATATTGTGTCTCTTTTTTCAACATGCCATAACATATTGTGGTTTTGTTTGAATAGAATGCAAAAAAGATACAATTCGGTCAATAGGGGAAACAGGGGACGTCTCCGGAAACAGGCGCAGAAGAGAGCAGAAAATACACAGGCAAAAACGGCAGGCGGCAGACAGGGGAACCGACAGCTTTCAAAAAAACGGATAACAGTCAAAAAAACGCGCAGAATATGTTACATCAGTTAAAATATCCACCTGCCTTCTCACTGTTTTTATGTGTTTTCTAAATAAGCATTACACAACATAAAAATCATACTAAAATAGAAATGATTTTCCCGGGGCAACACGATCGTCCCGGCGCATTGCCAACGGGAATAAGGAAGGATAACGGCATGGAAACGGGAAAAATCCTCATGGAACTGCGCAAAGAGAAAAATCTGGGTCAGAAGGAGCTTGCAGCCTACTTAAGCCTGTCCACCGGCACGATCTCAAACTACGAAAACGGCGTCCACTCTCCTGATCTGGTCACCCTTTGCAAACTGGCGGATTATTTTGACGTGACTACCGACTATCTCTTAAACCGCACTGCCTACCGCTATTCCGCAAAAAAGATGGATCAGCACCTGAGCAGGGATTACACGCTGTCGGATGTGGTGGATACCGTTCTCACCTTTAATTCCGTCTCCATCGGGCACCTGATGGAATACGCCAGATTCCTGCAGTATGAACAGGAAAAAGGAGAACCGGAAAACGGAAAGCGCAGGAAAAGAAACGAATGACCTGCGCTTTCCGTTTTCCGGTCTACCGCGTACTCAGAAAATCATATTCTCTTCTGGCCTGCTCGTCGTCCGGATAATTGTTGAGGTACTGATTCAGGAGCGCCGCCGCCTGTTCGTACTCTCCAAGATGCTCATAGGCCGTGATCTCGTTAAAGGACAGCGTCTGCAGGATTGGATCGTCCTCCAGCTGCATGCCCGCCTGAAACGCTTCCAGCGCTTTCCGGTAATCCCCCCGCGCCATCTCGCACAAACCCAGCTGATTATAGAGTTCCGCGCTGCCTTCGTTGCTGCTTAAATAGCTGTTGTACACGTTCGCGGCATAGTTATAGTCCCCGGTTGCCTCGTAGGACCGCCCCAGATACAGATAGCTCTTCTCGCCGCCCTTCTCCTTTGCCTCTTCCAGCGCCAGATACGCCTTCTCATACTCTCCCAGGTAATAGTAGATCCGGCCCATGACGTAAGTGTCCATCTTTTTCCCGCCCCGGTCCAGAGCCGCCTGAAGATAATCCTGTCCCACATCGGTATATCCAAAATGCGCCAGCACCTCGTAAATCTCAATGAGCATGTCATAGTCTTCCGGCGCCAGTCCGATGGCTTTGTCGAAATCCTTCTTCGCGGCCTCGTACCCGCCCTGGTTCATTCTGACGTTTCCCCTCAGGAAATAGGCGTCCGCCTCTTCTCCCCGCAGCGCCAGGATCGCGTCGTACGTCTTTTCCGCGCTGTCGTACTCGCCGTTCTTGGTATATGCGGCGGCCAGATAATAGTTCAGATCGAAGTCGACGTCTTTCACAAGCCCGTTTCCGGCGGACAGCGCCGACCGGAAATATTCCGCTGCGTCCGCATACCGGGTCAGTCCCATGCAGGCGATCCCTCTGGCGCGGTGAACCAGGCGGATATCCTCTCCCTCTTTCTCCGCTTCGTCCAGTTTTTCCAGCGCCTCCTGATAGTCAAAGGTCCGGATCAGCGCCATCGCCTCCTGGGTTTTCTCCCCTTCCCCTCCGCAGCCGGCGCACACCGTCACAAGGAGCAGGCAGACCGCCGCGCCTATCATCTTTTTCCGTATTTTTCCGAATGACATATACCCTCAAATCCGCCGCGATGCGGCACGAGACAAAGGCCGGAAGCCGCACGGCTTACAGACCCGTTTTCATGCGTCCTGCTGTATCTCTTCCAGCTGCGAGGTGCAGTGCGGGCATCTTGTTGCGTCGATTGCGATCTCGCTCTTGCAGAACGGACATTTTTTTGTGGTAGGAGCGGCGGGCGCCGCTTCCTCATGGTGGAACCGGCTGCTGACGGCATTGATGCCCTTCAGCAGAAGGAAAATGACCAGCGCCGTGATCAGGAAGTTGATCACCGCCGTAATAAAGTTACCGTAATACAGAACGGGCGCGTTTTCGCCGCTTCCCATCTTCAGCTTCAGGCCGGAGAAATCCGTTCCGCCGAAAATCCCCAGTATGGGCGTCAGCAAATCCTGGTTCAGCGACGTCACAATGGAGGTGAACGCGCCGCCCACGATCACGCCGACCGCCATATCCATCACGTTGCCGCGCATGATAAATTTCTTGAATTCCGCAACAAATCCCCTGCCTTTTTCTCTGCCCTTACCTTTTTCTTTTTCTCTGTTCTTTTCCCTGCTCATCAATCTTCTCCTCCCGCCGCGGAATGCGACGGCCGCCTGTAAAACGGCTCGCCCCGCGCCTTTTGCTGTTTTCCGCTGTATTTCTGAGAGATCCGTCTCGGATGTCCCCCCGGAACAATCCCGTTTGTCCGCACAGCCTGTCCTCTATCATCTTACCACAACCCGCCGCTCTCCACAAGACCACACGCCACTTTTCAAGCGCAGATTTTTATGTTACAATGTTTGATACATGCCCGGCCCGCAGGATGGCCGAGACGGCCCGACAGGCGCGGACAGGCCGCGGCCGGGAACCATGCGGACAAATCCGGAACACAAAAAAGCTTTCGGAAAGCAGGAGGTAACCCTATGACAAGACAGGAGACGGCGGAGATCAAGAAGCTTCTCACGCCCAAAAAGTGCTCTATCACGCGCATCTGCGGCTGCTATGTGGACGGCGAAAAAAACAAGAAGACCAAATTAAAACAGTCCTTTCTTGCGCTTCCCGAGGAGGAAATGTTCAAATACTTTGAAATCCTGAGAAAGACTCTCTCCGGAACGATCGGCAAAAACCTTCTCACGCTGGAGTTTCCCCTCGCCAGCGAAGAGACCGGCGGAACCCAGGATTTCCTGCTGCGCCTGCGCGACAGCAAGCTGAAGGACGATATCCTGCTGGAAGAGTTTTACGACAGAATCATCGACAGTTACGAGTATGTGGGAAATTATCTGATTCTTGTGGTACACGACATGTACGACGTGCCCGGGCGCACTCTGGACGGCATCGAAATGGAGGACGCGTCCGACGAGGTCTACGAATACATACTGGCCTGCGTCTGTCCCGTTGAGCTTTCAAAGCCGGGACTGTCTTATGACGCGGCGGAAAACACTTTCCGCAACCGGATCCGGGACTGGGTGGTGGGACTGCCCGACACGGGCTTTCTCTTCCCTGCTTTCCATGACCGCGGCAGCGATATCCACAGCACGCTCTATTATTCCAAAGATCCCGAGGAACTGAGGGACGGATTTGTGGACCGGCTGCTGGGCTGTCCCCTTCCCCTGTCCGCAGGCAGCCAGAAGGAAACCTTTCAGACGCTTGTGGAGGAGACTCTGGGCGATGACTGCGATATCGAAGCCGTAAAGACCATACACGAAAAATTAAACGAGATGGCCGAGGGACACAAGGATGAGCCCCAGCCCTTTATGCTGGACAGAAACGAGGTAAAGACCGTTCTCGCACAGAGCGGCGTCTCCAACGACAGACTGGCGCAGTTCGACAGACATTACGACGAGACCGCCGGGGAAAACGCTTCCCTGTTCGCCGGCAATGTGATCAACACAAGGACTTTTGAGGTCAAAACCCCCGACGTTGTCATCCGGGTCAATCCCGAGCGGACGGATCTGGTCGGGACGGAAGTGATAAACGGCCGGGAATGCCTCGTCATCCAGCTGGACGGCGGCGTGGAGGTAAACGGGATCACAGTACATGCCGGAAGACTTCGAGACGACGAAGAAGAGATTTGAAAGGAGTCCCCTCATGACAGAAAAGATGGATCTCACGGACAAAGAATGGCGCTTCCTGTTAAGCGGCGAAATGCCAGAGCCGGACGCGCCGCTTACGGACAGCATCCGCCTGCCCTCGACGGTGCAGCAGGCCGGGAAATCTCCCGTCACCGACGAACGAAGCGACGGCTTTCTCACGGATCCCCGCCGTTTTGAGGGGTACGCCCTCTATGAGCGCACGGTGGAGCTTACGCCCGCCGCAGCGGGACGCGATCTTTTCCTTGTGCTGGAACGCACCCGCACCAGCCGGCTTTGGATCGACGGCAGCTATGCGGGGACCCAAAACAGTCTCTGCACCCCGCACAGATACCGGATCACGGAGTATTTTAAAAACGCGCCCCTGCGCATTCTTCTCATGGTGGACAATGTCTCCTGCCCCGTTCCGGGCGGCCACATGACTTCCCAGGACACTCAGACCAACTGGCTCGGCGTCACGGGAGCCGTTTACATTGAATACAGAAATTTTCTGCGGTTCGAGAACGTCAGGATTTTTCCCGATCCCGCCGCGGAAAGCGTGACCGTAACGGGCGTCGTCACAGGCGGGGAAAAGATCCGGCTTTCCGCCGAAGTAGAGGGCTTTCCGAAAAAGACTGTGACGCTGACAAAAGAGACGCCTTCCTTCGTCTATGAGATGAAGGGCGCCGAACGCTGGAGCGAACATAACCCTGTCTCCTATATTATGACCCTGTCTTCGGACGGGGACGTAACCCGCATTCCGTTCGGCATGCGTCGGTTTCAGGTCTGCGGGCGGGATTTTCTGCTCAACGGAGAAAAGATTTTCCTGCGGGGCAGGCACGACGGTATGCTCTTTCCCCTGACCGGCGCCGCTCCCACGGACACGGACAGCTGGCTGAAGGTCATGAAAACCGCCAGAGAGTACGGTATCAACCATTTCCGCTTCCACACCTGCTGCCCTCCGGAGGCGGCTTTTCTGGCCGCGGATCAGACCGGGATTTATCTGGAGCCGGAACTGCCCTTCTGGGGAACGGTGGAGGAAGAGATCACTCCGGCCCAGCAGTATCTCATCGACGAGGGTTTCCGGATTCTCGACAGCTTTGCCAACCACCCCTCCTTCTTCGCCCTTTCTCTGGGGAACGAACTCTGGGGAAGCAAAGAACGACTCAACGCCATCCTCGGCGGATATAAAAGCTACGACCCGCGCCCGCTCTATACCCAGGGGTCCAACAACTTCCAGTTCAGCCCCTGTACGGTGGAAAACGACGACTTTTTTGTGGGCGTGCGCTTTTCGAGAGACCGGCTGTTCCGGGGTTCCTACGCTATGTGCGACGCTCCCCAGGGCCATATCCAGACCGCCCCGCCCAATTCGGACTACTCCTATGATGCAAACATCCGCCCGGCATCCGTAAGCGGCGAAAGAAAAGCCGGCGGCACCACCCTGATCCAGTACGGCACGGGTGTAAAGGCCGTCAGTGTGGACGCGGGAGAAGAGTTCATCGCCGAAATGCCGGTGGTGTCCCATGAAATCGGACAGTATTTCATGTACCCGGATTACAGTGAAATTCCAAGATACACAGGCGTACTTAAGCCCTATAACCTTGAGATTTTCCGCGACCGGCTGCGGGAAGCGGGACTGCTTTCTCTCGCGGACCGGTATTTTCTCTCGTCCGGGCGTTTTGCGGCGGATTGTTACAAAAGCGAGATCGAAACCGCCCTGCGCTCAAAAGAGCTTTCCGGTTTCCAGCTTCTGGACCTTCAGGATTTTACCGGTCAGGGAACAGCCCTTGTGGGAATCCTAAACTCCCTTTTGGATAACAAGGGCATTATCACAGCGGAAAAATGGCGCAGCTTCTGCAATGACAGAGTGATTCTGGGCTGTCTGCCCGGCTTCGTCCATTCCGCCCGGGATACGGTGCGCGTAGGGGTAAAGCTGTACCATTACGGAAAGACGGCCGATACGGACCCTTCGGTAACGCTGCGGCTTTCCGGGGAGGACGGACTTCTCTGGCAGGCAGAGGTCTCCAGAAAGGGCGTCTTCCGGGGCGGCGTCTTTGACATCGGCTGCGCCGACCTGAAGATCCCCGAAATCCAGCGGCCCATGAAGGCGGTTCTCTCCCTCGCCTGCGCCGATCTGGAGAACGAATACACCCTCTGGCTCTATCCCTCTTTTGAAGGCGGGCTGCCTTCCGGCCTGACCGTAACCCACAGCTGGCGGGAGGCGAAGACCGCCCTGTCGCAGGGCAAAAACGTGCTGTTCTTCCCGAAGGATCTTTCCGACGCCGTCTCCCTCGAGGGGACCTACTGCACGGATTTCTGGAACTATCCCATGTTCCGTTCCATTTCAGAGTCCATGAACAGGCCCCTTCCCGTGGGAACGCTTGGCCTGCTCATCGACAACCGCCACCCGGCCCTTGCCGGTTTCCCTTCGGAAACCTATTCCACTCCCCAGTGGTACACCATTGTCAGCCGGTCCCGGGCGCTGATTCTCGATGGCGTCCCTCTGGAACCCATTGTGCGGACCATCGACAACTGCGCCCGCAACCACAGCCTTGCCACCGTCTTTGAGACCGTCACGGGGGGCGGAAGGCTTCTGGTATGCACGGCGGATCTGGAGGACGGCTCTTCCCCCGCCTGCCGCTGTCTTTACAGAAGCCTTGCGGATTACGCCGCGTCGGAAGCCTTCGCGCCCCGGCAGGCAGTTTCCGTTGAGATTCTGGACCGGCTCTTTTCCTGAGACTGCAGGACGGTTCCTCTCCGAAAAGCTGCAGGCCAGTTCTTCTCTGGGAAACCGCAGGCCGGTTCCTCTCTGGGAAGCTGCAGGACAGTTCCTTTTCCGGAAAGCTGCAGGCCGGTTCCTTTTCCGGAAGCTACAGGCCGGTTCCTCTCTGGGAAACCGCAGGCCGGTTCCTCTCCGGGGATTCCGGACAGATTTTTCCAAAACAGACTGCGGACCGGCTTTTTCCAAGCTACCGGGGAAGACTCTGCGCAACGCAGAGACTTCCCCATCCCGTCTTATCGTTCGGAACGTCCGGATCTCCCCGCAGCGGTCTCGCCCCTTTTCTCAAATACGCCTTCACCTTCTCCCCGTATAAAAAAGGATCGTTTCCTCTCACAATCCCCCATTCCATCAAAAGCGCCGCGCTGCCGGTAACCACAGGCGCGGCAAAAGAAGTTCCCGTCACGGGCGTATATCCCCCGTACAGATCCGGCGCCAGAACATTCACCCCCGGCGCCACGAGATCCGGTTTCGCCATCCCGGACGTCACAACCCCCAGGGTTCTCTCCGTATCCCCATACCCCCTGCCGGAAAAGTCGGCGTAGGCGTTATAAACGCTTGTATAGGCGCCCACCGTGACCACCCTGGCCGCTGTGGAGGGAATCGTCAGCGTCGCTTCCGGCGTGGACCGGAAAAAACCGGTGGATGCGTTGCGCACCGTCCCGGAGGGCAGGTAGAAATAATACTTCCCCGTCACAACCCTCACCGGCTCCAGAAAAAAAGTCCAGACTCCGCTGTTGAGATAAGGTCCGCCGAAAGGCAGAAATTCCAGATAGATTTCCTGCGCCGCCGAATAGGGGGAGGGTTCTCCAAAAAAGACCAGAAGCTCCGTCTCTTCCAGCGTCAGGGTATACTTTCCTCCCTCGATCCGCCCGGAAAGCTCCGCTTCGCTTCCCCCCGGGGAGCGAAGCCGGATCCGGTATTCGTCGCTGTAATTTTTCCAGAGCTGTACATTCAGGCTGCGTTCGTACTCTGCCACCGCAAGCTCCACCGCCGCCGTGCGCCATTCCCGCCCTTGCGAAACCGCCGCGCCCACGGCATTTCCGAAACCGACACCCGATGTGACGCCTGCGCCGAAAGATGTGTCATTTATCCCCTCCCCGGCTGCAAGACTTCCTGCAAGATGGCCCCCGTTCGCAGCCTCATTGCCGCTTCCCACACAGATCACGGTCCGCCCCACCTCCGCCGCATTGTCCAGAAAGCGCTCCAGCAGAGAGCTCCCGTCATGGGCGCCATAATTATTTCCGAAGCTTAAGTTGACGGCCAGTGGCATCTGCATCTGTACCGCTTTATTGACCGCATAGGTCAGTCCCCGCATGATCTCTGTGGTGCGTGGAAAAGAGACCGCCGACGGCAGTCCCAGTTTTACGATGAGAAGATCCGCCCGGGGAGCCACCCCCTGATACGATCCGCTTCTTCCCGCGGCGATGCCTGCCACGGCGGTACCATGTCCGCTGGTGTCCACCGTCGGCAGAAGGCGGTATTGACTGTATGGGTCATTTTCTGCCAGCGCCCGGTTGATCTGCTCCTCCGTAAACTCCACTCCCTGCGCAAACCCCGCAGGCGGCAGGCGCCTTTCTGTTTCCGCTTCTTCGACGGCTCCGGTTCCGCCCGTTCCGGCAGATCCGGTTCCGCTTCCGCCGCCCCCGGTTTCTTCCTGTCCGCCGACCCCGGCTCCGTTCTCTCCCATCCCGTTTTCCGTACTCCGCGCCCCGCTCTCCGGCCGCAGGGTCTGATCCCAGAGATACCGGATCCGTGTGCTGCCGTCCGCATTTCTGAATTCCGGCAGCCTGTAATCGATGCCTGAGTCCAGCACCGCAACCAATACCCCTTCTCCCGTCAGAAAGGGGTCCCGCCCGGTCACCTGTATCACACAGGAATCTTCCGTGGGACCCACAGCATCATAGAAAAATCTCTTTGGCTTTTCCACATATTCGATCTCAGGGATTTCCGCGATCTGCTCTACCAGTCCCTCCGGGACCGTCAGGACGGCGTAGCCCGCAAGCAGACGCTCCACCGTCACCCCCAGCCCCTCCAGCCCGGAAAGATTCCCATGGTATTTTACGATCAGTTCCCACCTCTTCGTCTCCCGGTCAAACCCTACGTTCAGATCCTCCGTCCGCGCCCTGTCCTCCTCGGACGTCTCAAGCGCAAGCTGCAGTTGATCTTCCAGCTTCTGGTTCATAAAATCCACTCCGTAAACGGTTGTTGAAACATTGTATGGGAAATTCCGGGAAAATATCCTGCCATCCCTTCCTGAAACGCCAGCCTTCCCGGGCGCCGCCCCTGCATGTCCTTGCATGTACTTACATGTCCTACATGTATTTTCGCAGGCTCTGCATATGGGCCATTTTGCTTTCGGGAAGTTTGTATGTCAAAAGAGACAGCAGAAACTGGAGAATCCCGCCTGCCAGACAGCAGACCGCTCCGATCAGTACCGAGATCTCCAGAGAAAAAAACGAGTCAAAAAATCCCGTTAGCGTCTCTATACTCATTGCAATTCCCAGCCATGCGACTACATAAAATACAAAGGTCGTTTTAAAGAGCTTGTAACCGCTTCCGCAGTAAACCATCATAACAACGGCAATCAGCCCGCACATCACAAACGCTCCGCCGGTGACCTGATATCCGGGCAGCGCCCTGGACAGCAGAATACCGATCAGTACCGCTGTCAGATAAAGTCCCAGGAAACAGCAGGTGTTAAAGGCCGCGCACACGGCGGTCTGAATCCTTTTTCCCCGGGGCGAGCTTCTCATCACAGCGCATGTCACCAGGCTTCTCAGTGTCTGCGTGGGTGTTAATCCCATAACCATCCAATAGACAATCCCCAGCTGGCTGGATCCCGTCAGATACATCAGACACGCGAGGACAAAAAGGACGCCTTCCAGAATCATCATCTGCCGCAGTCCATATCCGTATTTCAGCAGTTTCCAACCCATTCTCAGATCACTTATCATAAAAGCTTTCCTCCCATCTTCTGATCATCTTCCGGTCAAAGAAAACGCTTGCCCCAGCCGAGAGAGAGGCCGCAGCGGCCAGAACCGCCCAGGGCCAGAACTGTCCCGCGGCCCAGAATATCCCCAGCACGATGATCAACAGTCCGGCCAGGGACATCCCGGCTTCCAGCTTTTCCCAATACCTCGCCACCGAAACGGCAAGGGTAGAAACAAAGTACAGGCTGACGGAGACAGCCAGAAGATAGCCGATTTCCTCCGCTTTCCTTATCCCCTGCGCCCCCGGGAAAGTCCCGGAAACCACCCTTCCGAGAAGCGGCACCGCCACGGATTCCGCCAGCCTTCTCACCTGATCCGCCCGCATCGTCGCCGCCATGGCCGGAATCCCTCTGGCGGATGTCTTCAGACATCCCAGATGATCGGTCCCCTTTACGGCGATTCCCCCAAAGGCCCAATAATCCAGCAAAAGATCAAACAACATCAGGAACAGACAGCAAAGGAAATCCAGCATTTCTTCCGTCATCCCTCCGGCGGCGAGAACAGCATTTGCAGCATACCTGCTCCCAAGCCATATCCCGGCCCCGGCCCGCAGGCCCAGGATCGCCGCCGGTACAACCACGATAAGCAGCAGCCGGTACCTAATATCGGTAAAGGTCCGATAATATTTTACGGTTTTTTTCATGATACGCCTCCGTCCGTTTTACGCCGTCAGCTGCAGACCGGTGTAGGCCTTCATCACCGCCACGCAGATCTGGGAAAGAGTGGCGGTCTCCACCTTCACGTCCATGCCGGCCAGCCGGTCCAGGTCCTTCGCCAGACAGATCCCCTCGAACCCGTAACTGCTGCCGCTGAAGCTGTAGAGAACCTGCTTCGCCGCCTCCGCGTCGCAATGCTCCCCCTTTACCAGAAGATATTTTTCCTTCAGTTCCTCCACAAACCCCTGTTCCACGATGCGTCCCCGCTCCAGTATCATACAGTAATCCGTCACGTTTTCCATGTCGGATACGTTGTGCGTGGAAAAGAATACGCTGCGTTCCCCGTCTCCGCTCTCCAGGTACTCCCGTATCATCTGGCAGAGTCCGTCCCGCATCAGCGGATCCAGCGGCGACGCAGGCTCATCCAGCAGCAGGCAATCCGTTTCTCTCGCCAGCACCGAAGCCAGCATCAGCTTCATCCGGTTGCCGTCGGAGAGCTTTGCCACCGTCTTTTTCCCGTCGCCGTCTCCGATGTTCAGCTTCCCGCAGATATCCCGGAATTTTTCCCTGTCGAACCTGTCAAAGAGCAGTCCGCATATCTCTTCCACCTGCCGGATGCTCCATTGCGGCATGAAATACAGGCCCGGCGCCGTATAGCCAATCCGCTCCTTTACCTTTTCCACATTCTGCTCCCTTTCGTCAAAATATTCCAGCTTTCCCTGATAATCCAGCCTTACGCCGGCCAGAATATTCATTAACGTCGTCTTGCCCGCGCCGTTCTCCCCCACAAGCGCCGTGGCAAATCCCTTAGGGATTCGGAACTCGGGGATATCCAATGTAAAATTTTTAAATTTTTTGCAGATATTCGCTCCGTCAATCACACTTGTAAATTCCACGTTTTCCTCACATTCTGCCGCTTTTTGCGGCGTCCTTTGCCGCATCCGGTATCCGCCGCAGCGTCCCGGACGCATCTGCGTTTTCAGATTTCCTCTTCGTACCGAAGCAGCGTCTTAAGCATCTCCGTCAGCTCCTGACCGGTCATTCCCGCGATCCTGGCCGCGGCGATGGCTTCCTCAAGGCTCTGCTCCACCTTCCGAAGATGCTGTTCCTTGAGCATCTGGCTGTCCTGAGCATTGACATAAAATCCCTTGCCCTGAACGCCGGTCACCAGTCCTTCCGCCTCCAGCTGTTCATAGGCCTTCATGGTGGTGATAACGCTGATCTTCAGATCCTTTGCCAGGCTCCGTATGGACGGAAGGTATTCCCCCTGTTCCAGCTTTCCCGTCAGGATCTCTTCCTTCAGCTGCCGGGAGATCTGGAGATAGATCGGCTCTCCCGTGTTCTGCAGTATCTTCAAATTCCTGCCCTCTCTTTCACAGTTTTCGTGCACATTTGGCTCCGCTGTAAAAATCTGCGCAATGCGGACTGCCGTTTTAACTGTTTATATGTTATATATACACTATAATCAGTCTGCTGTCAACTGTTTTTGAAACAAAAAACCGAAGCATCCGTAAGACGCTTCGGCACGGTATACAGTTTCGCCTGTCCATTCCGTATTTTTTCTTTGCCCCGGCACTTTACCCGCTGTAAAACTCCCGGAACAGTTTCACCGCAAATTCCGTATCTTTCGCTCCCGCCGTTTCCACCGCGGAATGCATCGCAAGCTGGGGCAGTCCGATGTCCGCGCTTTCCACAGATACCTGGGCCGCGCAGATATGCCCCAGTGTGGAACCGCCCGGGATGTCGGACCGGTTGGCGTAGGTCTGGCAAGGCACCTGCGCTTTTTCGCAGAGTTCCCTGATGCGCGCCCCGGAGACGGCGTTTGTCGTATATTTCTGGCTCCCATTATACTTGAGCACAATCCCTCCGTTTAAATACGGCCTGTTGGTCGGATCCGCTTTCTCCGGATGATTGGGGTGCACCGCGTGGGCGTTGTCCGCCGAGATCAGGAAACTGTCCGCCAACATCCGCAGATAATCCCCGCGGCTCGCTCCCAGCCCCTCCGCCACGCGCCAAAGCGTATCCTCAAGGAAGGTGGAACCGGCCCCCTGCCTGGTTCCGCTTCCCACCTCTTCGCTGTCAAAGACAGCCAGCACATTGATATACCCCGCGGGTCCGCTTTCCGCAAACGCTTTCGCGGAAGCAAACACACACTGCAGATCGTCCAGTCTGGGAGACAGTATAAATTCCCCCTCTTCGCCCAGAAAACGCCCCTTTTCCCTGACATAGAGAAACAGATCGTGCCCGAGGATATCCTCCCGGGTCACACAAAGCTCCCGGGCAATCCGGTCGGTCAGGAGCGCTTTTGTCTCTTTTCGGCTGCCGTCCGCATACAGCGGCAGCATATCCGACTTGGGATCGTACTCCACGCCCTTGTTCATGTCTCGATTCATGTGAATGGCCAGATTCGGGATCACGAGCAGATCGCTGTCGATATTCACAAGCTTCTCCGCCACGCCGGATCCCTCCCGCACCACCGCTCTGCCCGCAACGGACAGCGCACGGTCCGTCCAGGTGGAAAGGATCATGCCGCCGTACTTTTCCGTATTCAGCCTGACATACCGCTCCTCCACCGTCATTTCCGGGTTTTCCTTTATCTTAAAGGTCGGCGAGTCGCTGTGGGAAGCCACAATGTGAAACCCCCGGGGCATTCCCCGTTTCCCGGCATCCTCCGGCAGACTGAAGGCGATCAGAGAGGAACCGCCCCGCATCACATAAGATCCGCCCCCCTGTTTCAGGTCCCATTCGTCCTTCTCTTTCAGCTCCTGAAATTTATGGGTTCGGAGCATTTCCGCCACGTTGGCGGCCGCGTGATAGCAGCTGGGGCTTTTCTCAATAAACTGCAGCATCTCCCCGGCGCATTTCTGATATTCAGGCAAGCTCATGTTTTATTTTATCCTCCACTGTGATCTCTCTGCCCAGCTGAACCTCATTGATCATCAGTTCCGTGTCCGCAAAGACCGTATGGCGGCATCCGGCGGGCATGGAGAGTACGTCTCCCGGCCCCACGCTGCGTTCCTTCCCGTCCAGAACCGCGCGTCCTCTCCCGTGCATCACCGTCCACACCTCGTCCCGGTGCTCATGGCTGTGGTAGTGAAGACTGTGCCCCGGCAGCAGAACGATCCGTATGACCAGACTTTCCTCCTGTACGTCCAGCACCGTAAAGCTCCCCCAGGATTTCTCCGCGTACATGACCTGCTGTTCCATCCGGTCCACAAAAGGCTTGATGTAACTGCTCTGCCCCTTGTCGGAGACCAGAATCCCGTCGCCGCTGGCGGCGATCACCATATCCCGGCAGCCCATGCAGAGAATGGGAATGTTCAGCTCGTTGACCACATTGGTGTTTATACAGGTCTCGTTCAGCGTAACCCTTCCCAGCGCATCTTCTCCCATTACCTCCGCAAAGGTATTCCAGGTTCCGATGTCCTTCCACTCTCCGCCGTAGCGAAGTACACGGATATCCTTCTCCTTTTCCACCACGGCATAGTCGAAGCTGATGCGTTCCGCTTCGGCATAATGTTCGTACAGCTTTTGATAGTCCGAAAAAGCAAGCCGCTCCCGGGCCTTCTGCAGCAGGTATTTCAGCCTGCACGCAAAAACGCCCCCGTTCCAAAGGGCACCCTGCTTCAGATACTCCTTCGCCGTTTCCAGGTCCGGTTTCTCCCGAAAGGAGAGGACGCCGCTGACCGTCTCCCGGTCCCTGGGTATGATATAGCCGTACTTTTCGCTTGGGTAGGTGGGCTCCATTCCCATGAGAAGCAGCGATGCCGTCCCTTTCTCCGCCAGCTCTCCCATGCGCATCACCGTCCGGAAATACCCATCTTCCACATAGGGATCCACGGGGCAGACGACCACGGGTTCCTCTTCCTCCACCTTCCGTTCTTCCTGAAGATAGAACGCCGCGAGACTGATGGCGGGGAAGGTATCGCGCCTGGCCGGCTCCACGCACACGCTGACCTTATCTCCCAGCTGGTTTTTAATGGCGCTGACCTGCTTTTTCCCGGTGGCGATGGTGATCTGCGCCTCCGGTATGGCCTCCCTGATCTGCCTGTACACGCGCATGACCATGGACTCCGGCCTGCCGTCCGGATCTTTCAGTATTTTGATAAATTGTTTGGAGCGAATGTCATTGGACAAAGGCCAGAGCCGTTTGCCGCTTCCGCCCGACAGTAAGATAATCTGCATTTTGACCGCCTGCCGTCCTTTCTCGCACGGATCTATCGCTCGGCCCGCATGGGATTTTCCAGAAAGTCCCGGTAAGCCATCCGGATTCCGTCCTCCAGCTCCGTCGTGTAGTGATAGCCCAGGCTCTCCAGCTTACTCACATCCAGCAGCTTTCTCGGCGTGCCGTCCGGCCTGGAGGGATCCCATCTGATCTCGCCCTTATACCCCACAATCCCGGCGACCAGCTCAGTCAATTCCTTTATGGTGAGTTCCTTTCCCGTGCCGAGATTCACCGTCTCGTTTCCGCTGTAATGGTTCATCAGGTACACGCAGGCGTCCGCCAGATCGTCCACATACAGGAACTCCCGCAGCGGCTTTCCCGTTCCCCAGCACACAACCTCCTTCGCCCCGGCTTCCTTTGCTTCGTGAAAACGCCGGATGAGAGCCGGCAGCACATGGCTGTGGGTGGGATGATAATTGTCGTTGGGGCCGTAAAGGTTGGTGGGCATCACGCTGATATAATCCGTTCCGTACTGGCGGTTTAAATATTCGCAGTATTTCAGCCCGGATATTTTCGCCAGAGCATAAGCCTCGTTGGTCCGCTCCAGCTCCCCCGTGAGCAGACAGCTTTCCTTCATGGGCTGCGGGGCCATTCTCGGGTAGATACAGCTGCTCCCCAGAAACAGAAGCTTCCTGCAGCCGTTCTGCCAGGCCGCATGAATGACGTTCATCTCCAGCGCCATATTTTCATACAGGAAATCGGCCGGCGCCTCGTCGTTTGCCACGATCCCGCCCACCTTTGCCGCCGCCAGGAACACATAGTCCGGCTTTTCCAGACGGAAAAAATCCTCTACTTCCGCCTGCCGGCACAGGTTTAACTGCGCGTGGGTCCTCGTGACGAGATTTTCATAGCCGTTTTTCCGAAGGGCCCGGCAAATGGCGCTTCCCACCATTCCCCGGTGCCCCGCTACATAAATTTTCGCATCTTTCTCCATCATATCGCAATTCCCCCGCCTTTCCGGAACTCTTTGCCCCTATCCTCTTACGGCGGCCGCTTCTGCCTTCGCCAGCGCAAGATCATGCTCCGCCATCAGCCGGCAGAGTTCCTCACAGCTTGTCTTCTGCGGATTCCAGCCAAGCACGGTCCTTGCTTTTGTGGGATCCCCACAGAGGTTCACCACGTCCGTGGGGCGGTAAAACTCGCTGCTCACCTCCACCAGCACACGTCCGTCCGCCCGGTCGATCCCCTTCTCCCCAAGGCCCTCTCCCTTCCATTCCAGTTCGATCCCCACATAATGAAACGCCAGCTGGGTAAACTCCCTCACCGTATGCTGTACGCCCGTGGCGATCACGAAATCCTCCGGCTTGTCCGCCTGAAGCATCAGCCACATGCATTCCACATAGTCTTTCGCGTAGCCCCAGTCCCTGAGAGAGTCCAGATTGCCCAGATACAGCTTATCCTGAAGGCCGCATGCAATCCTTCCGGCGGCGCGCGTAATCTTTCTTGTCACAAAGGTTTCGCCCCTCCGCTCGGATTCGTGGTTGAACAGGATGCCGTTTACCGCGAACATCCCGTAAGCTTCCCTGTACTCCTTTACGATCCAGAATCCGTACTGCTTTGCCACCGCATAGGGACTGTAAGGATGAAAGGGCGTGGTCTCCCGCTGGGGAACCTCTTCCACCCTGCCATACAGTTCCGACGTAGACGCCTGATAAATACGGCAGCTTTGCGCAAGTCCCGCGATCCGGACGGCCTCCAGCACCCGAAGCACGCCGAGTGCATCCACGTCGCCGGAATATTCCGGCGCCTCGAAGCTGACATGAACATGGCTCTGGGCCGCAAGATTGTAAATCTCGTCGGGCCGTACCCCGCATACGATCCGGATGATGCTGGACGAGTCCGACATGTCCCCCTCGTGCAGGATCAGGCGCTTCTCCCCTGCCAGATGGTCGATTCTTGCCGTGTTGGAGACGGAAGCCCTGCGCACCATACCGTGCACCTCGTATCCCTTCTCCAAAAGCAGCTGTGCCAGATAAGAGCCGTCCTGCCCCGTGATTCCCGTGATAAGCGCTTTCTTCATACCGTCCTGTCTCCTCTTTGTCATCTTCTTCCTACTTCGCCGCGTTTCCCGCCGTCCCGGCCTCGCGTACTTTTTTCCGTCTTTTTTCCGCGTTCTTCCTCAGCTTCGGTACACGATGGTCTGAGCCATCTCACGCGCCTTTTCCTCCCCGCACAGCACGCCGGCTATGGCAAGACCGAAATCCACGGCCGTTCCCATTCCCCGGGATGTGATCACATGTCCTGAGATTTCCACCGGCCCCTTTGTCACCTCCGCTCCCTCAAGATGGCTCTCGAAGGAAGGATAGCAGCAGGCTCTTCTTCCTCTCAGGATACCTTTATGTCCGAAAATACTGGGCGCGGCACAGATCGCCGCGATGTACTTTCCGTCCCGGTAAAATCTGTCCACCTGATCCATCAGCCCCTGATGCGCCTCCAGATTTTTTGTCCCCATGCCGCCCCCCGGCAGCACAAGCATGTCGTATTCCTGAAAATCCGCCTGTTCAAAGGTCTTATCCATCTCCACCGTAATGCCGTGGGAGCCTTTTACCGCCTTCTGTCCGTATACCGATACCATATCCGTTTCTATTGCGCACCTGCGGCAGATATCCACAACCGCCAGAGCCTCGATCTCCTCAAATCCCTCCGCAAAAAACACCGCCAGTCTGCTCATTCCAAACCTCCCTTTGACGCCGGTTACCGGCCCTCTTTTTGCCCGCCGCAGCGGTCCTTCAAACTATCGCTATAACAAGTATACACATTTAAAAGAAAGATTGCAATTCCTTCGCCCAATTATTTACGTTGCGGCCGGGATATGGTATAATAATTCTGTATGATACCTTTACAGAAAAGAGGCTTGAAAGACCACATGGAGATAGAACGGAAATTCACCATCAAACAGATTCCCGAAAACCTGGACAGCTATCCCTCCCGCCATATTGAGCAGTGCTATCTGAACGCTTTCCCGGTAGTGCGGGTGAGAAGGGAAGACGACGAATACTATCTGACTTACAAGGGAAACGGCATGCTGGCCCGGGAAGAGTACAATCTTCCCCTGAGCCGGGATGCTTATCTCCATTTGCGCGAAAAGGCGGACGGTAAAATCATCTCCAAACGCCGGTACCTGATCCCGCTTCCCCATCCCGCCGTCCAGGAAGGCTGCAGGAAGCCGCCCGCCGACTACAGTCTTACCATCGAGCTGGACGTGTTTGATCCCCCCTTCGCCCCGCTGGTCATGGCGGAGGTAGAGTTCGGCAGCAGGGAGGCCGCGGAAGCCTTCGTTCCTCCGGATTGGTTTGACGAGGATGTCACCTACCAGAAGGAATACCATAATTCCTATATGGCTCTTGAAACATGACCATACATCTGATCCTGCGGCGTTACGAGGGCTGGCTGAACCGTATCAGATAGACAAAATATGCCGCATAACCCGCAAGCATGACGATTCCGCCCAGCCTTCCAAGCCTTTTGTTTTTCACGACGCAGATAAACAGCAGCACGGCCGCTGCCACCGCGATCAGACTGTCCGCAAGGAAGCTGTCCGCATAGACCACCGGCGTGATCACCGCCGTCGTGCCCACCACGAACAGGATATTGAAAAGATTGCTTCCCACGATATTTCCCATGGCGATGTCGGCTTTTCCTTTCACCGCCGCCGTCACGCTGGTCACCAGCTCCGGCAGGGAGGTTCCCAGCGCCACGATCGTCAGCCCGATAAAGCGCTCGCTCATTCCGAAGATCGTAGCCAGTTCGGTAGCTGCGTCCACAGTCACATCGCTGCCGCCCACGATCATCGCGGCCCCCACAACGACCATCAGGATCATCCGCCACACCGGTATCTTTTTCTCCTTCTTTTCCTCCGGTGGCGTTCCTTTCTTTGCCATCTTCAGCAGATAGAGCAGATAAAACAGCAGCATCCCCCAGAGGATCAGACCGTCCGCACGGCCCACCGTGTGGTCAAACAACCCCAAAAGTCCCAGTATCACCGTCACAAAGATCACAAAGGGAATCTCATAGCGGACGGTGGATTTCTGAACCGGGACGGCGCAGATCACCGACGTCAGGCCAAGGATGATCAGAATATTCAGGATATTGCTTCCCAGCACGTTTCCGATTGTGATCTCCGCGCTTCCCTTCAGCGCCGCCGAGATACTCACCGCCGCCTCCGGCAGAGAAGTGCCGATGGCCACAATGGTCAGGCCGATGACAAGCTGCGGTATGCCGAACCTGTCCGCAATGCCGGACGCCCCCTCCACGAACCAGTCCGCTCCTTTCATCAGCAGGCAGAATCCTGCCACCAACAGCAACAGCTGAATCACAATCTCCATTTTCCTCTTTTCCTCCGTTCCGCCGCCCATGCGGCTGTTTCCCGGCCCTGACAAAAAAAGAACAGGACCGGCACTGAAAGTGCTAAAAGTCTTGTTCTTTCCTGAAATCAGATGAAAGCGTACAACCACGGCCTTCCGCCGGGGTATGTTGATTGCACGTTGCAACTACTCCCTTTTAACAATAAAAAAGTACCATTTTTCTGCATCCGTGTCAAGCCGAAATACGGGCGGCGATTCATGACCGTTTATAGTGTGCTATACCTATAGTATAGATGCCCGTCGTCCGTGCGGCTAAATTGAAATTTAACTGAACCACGAGCCATTATATTTCTTTTGTGCCTTGTTTCCAATTAATATACAAGTCAGCATACCAACCCCAAACGCTATCCAACCAAACTGCGTGTGGAAAATTAAATTTATTATGCCTACCAAACAAATACAGATAGCCCAAATAATCAACGCTATTCCCCAAAGCTTGGTATATGCCTTGATATCCTGCTCTTTTACGTTTTTATGATGATAATCGTGAATAAGATTTATTTTTTGTTTGATTGCAAGTAATATCCCAAAAATAATAAAGAGAATTCCAACCGGCATCGTGATAGCCATTTGAATTATATATAACATTATAACTTATCCCTCCGCTAAATTCCTGCTTATCGCTTCATTGTTATACCATAAAACAGGAGAAACGCAAGCAGCAGGCGGCAATCACAGATAAAAAGTAAATCCAAACCATTCACTCATTACGAGTATTTAGTTCGGATTATAATTGTCTGATGCGGATAGTGGGACTCGAACCCACACGCCTTCCAGCACAAGAACCTAAATCTTGCATGTCTGCCAATTCCATCATATCCGCCCGCCATATTGAAAAACCGCCCGAAAACGCCGTTTTCAGCGTTCCGGGCGATTGTTTCCGTGAGATATGGGGGATTCGAACCCCCGACACCTTGATTAAAAGTCAAGTGCTCTACCGACTGAGCTAATATCCCATAAGATAAACAGGGCTAGCTGGATTCGAACCAGCGAATGCAGCAGTCAAAGTGCTGTGCCTTACCGCTTGGCGATAGCCCTATATGACACCAAGCACGCTCTTCACGGCACCTCCGTACCGGAAGGTGGGTAAAGGGATTCGAACCCTTGGCCTCCAGAGCCACAATCTGGCGCGCTAACCAGCTGCGCTATACCCACCATGCAGAACCATACTGCCGAGACACTGCGTGTCTCAACGTGCCCGAAGGGATTCGAACCCCCGACCCACGGCTTAGAAGGCCGTTGCTCTATCCAGCTGAGCTACGGACACATTTTCGTCTCGCTTATAAAGCCGACGAAAGATATTTTAACTTATCAGGAAAAGGTTGTCAACAGTTTTGTGGCAAATTGCAGATCAAATTGGTAACAGTTCAGCCGTCAGACGTATTCAGCGGAAAAATCGTGCACGCACGAATTTTTCCCTGCATCCGGCTGACGAAGGAGCGCCATTTCATGAGCAAAGGCAGACGCACGGCAGCCGGATAGCGCGTTGGCGCGGCTTTGCGAATGGCCCCGTCCCTTATTGCTCCTGGACAGCCTTCATATCCTGCGCGTTCTCATTCAGCTTTGCCGCAATCCCGCTGACCTCGTTCACAATATCCTGATTTTTCTTACAGGTATTGAGCGTCTCGCTGGAATGAGCCGTAACTTCCTCGGTAATGGCGGAGATGACCTGAATGTTCTGCACAATGTCGCCGTTGGCCTGCGCCAGCTTCTCGATCATTTTCTCCAGCCCCGTGGTTTTATCCGCGATCTTCGCGGTTACGTCCATGATATCCTGAAAGCTCTTTCTTAAGTCTTCCGTCTTCTCATCCTGAGCCGCCGCATTGTCCTCTACCTGACGGACGGCATCCGTCACCTGGTCCAGTTCTCCCGTCACGGAGCCGATCAGCTCCGAAATGTTGACGGTGGCTTCCTTTGTCTGATCGGACAGCTCCGACACCTGTTTTGCCACTACGGCAAACCCGCTTCCGGCCTCTCCGGCACGGGCGGCCTCTATGCTGGCATTCAACGCAAGCATGCTGGTCCTGTTGGCGATGCCTGTGATCAGTCCCGTAATCTCGTTCATCTTTTCCGCCTGCGTCCGAAGCGCCGTCATCAGCTCCACCACCGTCGCGTTTGCTTCCCGGGACTGTCTGGTCTGTCTGGAAAGAGCCTCCATGTTATCCATGCCCTTCTCCACTTCGCCGGACGCGGTATCCATATTTTCCCTGATGTAGACGCCAACTTCTTCCACATCGGTGATCAGCTTCTGGATCTCCTCCGTGCGCGTCAGCTGGTTCTGGACGGATTCCGCGGTCTCCTGCGTTCCCGACGCCACCTCTTCCATGGCGACGCTCATCTCTTCCACAGACTTATCCAGCGTGTTCATATGATCATCCACCTGCCGCACACCGTCCGAAAGCTCGCCGGAAAGCCGCATCACCTGCTCCAGAAGCCGTTCCGCCTTCGCCTTCTCCGCCTGCAGCTCCCGCTGCTTTTCCTCGTTGAGCCGGTTTGACACCCGGGCGGTCAGGATCAGATAGATCACAATGATTACCATTACCAGCAGCCGGATCTCAAGATCCGGGATATCGTCCTTTTCGTATCCCACCGTAAGCGCCTTGTACGCCACATCCGCCACGTTGACCAGAATGCCGCCGACGCCGACTCTCATGCAGTAACCGATATTCCCATACAGGGTAATGACGATCAGCATGGGAAGGATATAAGTGAACGGCAGCTTGCTGTGGGTGGTAAATACCGCCACCGCGTACAGGAGCGCATAGCTGCAGGCAACCACCGAGCGGATACGGACGCTTGCCGGATTTTTCCGGTACATCGCATACTCCACCGCTGTGGGAACCAGAGCAAGCAGCGCGATCAGCGCAAAGTAAAGGATCGTCCGGCTCCCCTTTATGACCTCCAGCAGATACGCGGCCGATATAATGCCGGAGATAACTCCGTGACACAGAATCGTTACTTTATTGACTGTCGCAGTTTCCCTATTGTCCATCATCGCATCTCCTCCTTAAGGCCATACAGATCTTCCGCCGTTGCCCGCATGCAGACTTCCGAAACGTCCCTGCGCGCTTTTCGATAATTCAGTATAACAAAATTCTGCCAATTTCACAAGCATTTTCTCGTGCATTTATCTGGCGTTCCCCCATTTGGCCTTTTCCTCTTTTGTTTTCCGCAGCCGCAGCCGCGGCCGGTCCGGATCACCAGATAAAGTTGGATTTTGCCGCCTCTCCGTTGTCGATCAGAAGATCCTGCGCGGTCATGGATCTGTTCACCACGGTCAAAAAATACGCCCACTCCGCGATCTCTTCCGGCGCCGCCCACCTGGAAAGGAGCGTCTCTTCCATAACCTGCCGCCAAAGCTCCGGATTCCGGATAATGTGGTCGTTCAATGCGGTAAGGACGCCGCCGGGCGAGAGACTGTTTGCGGTGGCGCCGTATTTCGCCACCCTCAGCGCGGTATTTTTCATGTAGGCGACGATCCCGCCCTTGCTGGCGGCATACTCCGGAAACTCCGCCCCGGTGGAGGCGCTGGCGGAAGCGAGGAAAAGAATGCTTTTGATCTTTTCCTGAAAGCCATACTTCTCCGTCACCCGTATCGTCCCCTTCAGATTTACGTCAATATCGCACCCTGTGTCCTGAACGCCCGCGTTGTTGATCAGAATGCCGACATCCTCGATTTCGGGAAGCTCTCCCCGCAGGATGTCCGTTGTGTAATGGGTATAGGCCGTCTCCGAAATGGCCGCCGGGCAGACATCGATCCCTGCGACCTCATACCCGCAGTCAAGAAACTTCCGCGCAATCGCCATTCCGATCCCGCGACCCGTTCCGGTAATCAGCACTTTCATTTTCACTCTTTTTTCCTTTTTTCGGCGATATAGTCCAGATACTGCTTTCCTACGTTCTCTTCCTTCCATTTCCGGCAGATCCGATAACCGGGCCCCGAAAATACGATCTCACACAAAAGCTCCGCCGCCATGCCCGTAACCGCGCAGGTGACGCACTGGAGCAGAGACCATCCAAAGAAGAAATGGCTCACGATCAGCGCAAAGGTCAGGTTGTCCGCGAACTGCCCCACCGCCGTGGAGAGATAGGTGCGGCATGCGTAGGCCAAAAAACCGTCCGGATCTTTCCGAAGCAGCTTCCCGATGGCGTAATTCAGGAAATTATTGATCACGGCGGAGACGATAAACGCCACCGTGCTTCCGAAAACCACATACCATGTGCCGCCGAACGTGCGATCCAGCGCGCCGTTGATCAGCGCCTCGCTCCCCTCCACATAAGCCTCGCCCCACATCCCCGGAATCTTGCTTGCCACAAAGAAAAACAGGCAGACCATCAGATTCAGCAAAACCGCCACTGCGGAAGCCTCCGTGGCCGCCTTCGGCCCGAAATGTTTCGTCATGATATCCATGGACAGAAAGGCCATCCAGGACACGATCAGCCCGCCGTCCAACGCCAGCCAGTCCACCGGAAGGCTGATGCTCTTGTTTGCGAGCAGGTTCATTACAATGACGGAAATCACAAAAAAAGCCATCAAAAGCGTGGGAATACTCCGCAAAAGCAGCTTCAGCTCATAAAGCTGCGACTTCAGCTTCCCGTCCGCTCTTTCAGGTTTCTGCACATCCACTTTCTGTGTTTCTACTTTCTGTGTATCCACTTTCTGCATTTCCATTGTCTCCCTGTCTGTGTATTTTTGCCGTTTGCAGAAATGCCTGCCGTCCCGTCTCCGTCACCGCTCGTCCTGAAACTGCAGCTTTTTCAACAGTTCCCTGATATTGATCGGTTTCGCAATGAAATCGTCCATCCCGCTCTCAAACGCCTTCTCCCTGTCTTCCGGAAAAGTATTGGCGGTACTTGCAAAAATCTTCACCGTTCCCGCGTCCGGCCGTTCCAGCCCCCGGATCGCTCTGGCGGCTTCAAACCCGTTCATCTCCGGCATCAGCAGATCCATCAGGATCACGCCGTATTTTCCCACCGGGGAAGCCGCAAAAGCCTCTACCGCCTTTTTGCCGTTCTCCACATGCAGGACCTCATACCCTTCGCCTTCCAGAAGTTCCGCCAGGATCTGGCCGTTCAGTTCGTTGTCCTCCGCAATGAGGACATGCGGTTTGACGCTGGAAAGCCCATCCTTATCTCTGTCGGCCGCAATGTCCGCGGCGGCGGACGATACCGGCTGCGCCGGGAAGGTAAAGGTAAAACAGCTTCCCTCATTCAGTCTGCTTTCCACGGTCAGGCTTCCGCCCATGCGCTCCGCCAGAAGATGGCAGACCGACAGACCGAGCCCGGTTCCCTGATTTCCCTGAGATACGGTATTGCGCTCCTGCGTAAAGGGCGAAAAGATCTTTTTCTGAAATTCCTCGCTCATGCCCTGCCCGGTATCAAGAACCTGAATTTTTGTCAGGACGACGCCTTCCTCCGTTTCCGTCTGATCTGCCTTTACGGTCACGCTGCCGCCGGGTTTCGTATACTTGCGGGCGTTGTCCAGAAGATTGAGCAGCACCTGCTGGATCCGGACCGCGTCGCCCATGATCCCGGGACGGGAAAGCCCGGTCTCCACGCAAAAGCTGATTCCGCTCTCGCGCATGCCGTCCTTTTCCACAGATTCTATCGTTTCAAGCAGCAGTTCAAGATCGACTGGCTTCTGCTCCAGCTCCAGCCGGCTCTGCTGCAGTTTGGACATATCCAGGACATTGTTCACCAGCGAAAGGAGATATTGAGCCACCGTGGACGACTGCTGCAGGTATCCCGATATTTTCTCCCGGTCGTCCACATTCTGGGCCATCAGATAATTCAGACTGATCAGACCGTTAAGCGGCGTGCGGATCTCATGGCTCATGGCGGAAAGGAAATCCCCCTTCGCTTTCGCGTCCGCCTGGGCCCTGATGGAACGGATCCTGAAATGCAGGGTCACACAAACCATGCCGCACAGCAGCGCCACCGCGACGCCCAGCAGGATCACCGTATAGCGGTACTGATATACAAAATCGGAAATGGAATATTGATACATGTTGGCCGTCGTGGAGGCGATGACATACCCCGCCACCTCCGCGTAGGAAATCTGCGCGATGGCCTTGTCAATCACGGAGATCAGCACTCTCTTTTCTTCCCACTCGCCGTTGTCCTTCTCCAGGGGCGTCACCGCAGAAAAACACAGGCGATCCGCAAACTCCGTCATGGGAATCACCATCAGGCTGCTGTAGCTGGGCTTATAGAGCCAGTATTCCACCACGTACTGGTTCTGGATCATCAGATCCGCTTCTCCCCTGTTTACCGCGTCCATACAGTCTTCGATGGTGTCGTAATCCACAGGCACAAAATTGGGATACTGCCTGGCAAGCACCTTCTTGATCGTCTGGGAGCCTGTTGAGATCGCGACGGTATACTCTGCGTCTTCCCCGATGTTTACCAGTCCCTCTCTCGCCACGATCACTTTCCGGCTGGAAAGATAAGGTTCGCTGATCAGGATCCCCCTTGCCGCCTTGTTTTCGTCGTTGTACTCCACGCCGGTGACAAGGTCGAACCCTTCCCTTACAAGATAGTCGTAAGTGACCTCGCCGGCCGGAAGCTCAACATATTCAAAGTGCAGTCCGCTGATCTGAGCGATCCTGTCGAAGATGCTTCTCGATATCCCCGCCAGCTCCCCGTCTTCTCCCCGGAAGGATACGGGCTTGCGGTCGCGGACATAGCCAACCTTCAGGGTCTCTCCCCTTTCGATCAAAGCTTTCTCTTCTTCTGTAAAAAGGCTGTCTTCCTGTGCCTGTACGGTCTGCGCCTGTACGGCAAAGCCCGCGGAGCAGACCGTAAAAAATACCGCCAGGATAACGGCTGCCGCCTTCCATACTCCTCTGTGCTTCACGGCCCATGTCATTGGCCCATACCATCCTTTCGATATCCGTCCGTTTTCCATTCGGATTTCGGATCGCATCATCTGCCGCTCGTTTTCGTTTTCCCTTTTGAAAAAACAGCAAACTGTGCGGCAGGGTACAGGACCTCTGTCCCCTGCCGCACTCTCATCTTAACACAGAGAAGAAATTTTTTCAATACAAGTCAAGCCAGCCTCGGCCTTTTGGCCGCGGGAAGCGTCTCATTTTCCGGCCGTAGCCGTAAGAGCGCCGTTTCTCACATCGATCCGGACCGTGTCGCCCGCCTGGGTTTTATCCTCCAGGATCAGCTTTGCGGTCAGGGTCTCCACATGCTTCTGGATATACCGTTTCAGCGGCCTTGCGCCGTATACGGGGTCGTAGGCCTGTTCCACAATGAACGACACCGCTTCCGGCGACAGTTCCAGATGCAGGTCCCTGTCCGCCAGACGGCGGTTCAGATCCGCCGCGATCAGAGACACAATCCCGCCGATGTTTTCCTTCGTCAGCGGCCGGAACAGGATGGTTTCGTCCAGCCGGTTCAGAAATTCCGGGCGAAAATGGTTTCTCAGATCGCCGTATACCAGATCCTCCGCCTCAGGGCTCACGGTGCCGTCCGGCTGTATGCCGTCCAGCAGATAGTTTGCGCCGATGTTGGAGGTCATGATCAGGATCGTGTTCTTAAAGTCCACGGTCCGTCCCTGAGAATCCGTGATACGCCCGTCGTCCAGCACCTGCAGCAGGACGTTGAACACATCCGGATGCGCCTTCTCGATCTCGTCAAAGAGCACCACGCTGTAGGGTTTTCTGCGCACGGCCTCGGTCAGCTGGCCGCCCTCCTCGTATCCCACATATCCGGGAGGCGCTCCGATCAGTCTGGAGACGGAATATTTCTCCATATACTCGCTCATGTCGATGCGGACCATGTTGTTTTCGTCGTCAAACAGCGCTGCCGCAAGCGATTTCGCCAGTTCCGTCTTTCCCACGCCGGTAGGGCCGAGAAACAGGAAGGAGCCGATGGGCTTTGTGGGATCCTTGATTCCCGCCCGGGACCGGATGATCGCCTCCGTCACCTTTGTGACGCCCTCGTCCTGCCCGATCACTCTCTTATGCAGTTCCTCGTCCAGATGCAGCGTCTTGTTCCGCTCGCTCTCCGTCAGCTTGCTGACCGGGATTCCCGTCCATCTGGAAATGATCCTTGCGATCTCTTCATCCGAAACCTTCTCATGAACCAGGCTCATGCCGGATTCGTTGACTCTCGTCTCCTCCTGCTCCAGTCTCTTTTTCAGTTCAGGCAGTTTCCCGTAGCTCAACTCAGCCGCCTTTTCCAGATTTCCCTCGCGCTGGGCGATCTGGATCTGGCTGTTGACCGCGTCGATTTCCTCCCGCAGCTTCGACAGCTTCTCCACGGAAGCTTTCTCGTTGTCCCACTGCGCCTTTCTTCCCGCGAACTCTTCCTTTTGCTCCGCAAGCTCCTTCTGCAGGTCTGCAAGCCTTTCCTGACTGAGCCGGTCATCCTCTTTTTTCAGCGCCGCCTCTTCGATCTCCATCTGCATGATCCTGCGCTGGAGCTCGTCAAGCTCCGTAGGCATACTGTCCAGCTCGGTCTTGATCAGGGCGCAGGCCTCGTCCACAAGGTCAATGGCCTTATCCGGCAGGAATCTATCGGAAATATACCGGTTTGACAGCACGGCGGCGCTGACCAGCGCGTTATCCATGATCTTTACGCCGTGGTACACTTCATAGCGCTCCTTCAGTCCCCGCAGAATGGAGATGGTATCCTCCACCGTGGGTTCCTCCACCATCACCGGCTGGAATCTGCGCTCCAGCGCAGCGTCCTTTTCGATATACTGGCGGTATTCGTCCAGCGTGGTGGCGCCGATGCAGTGCAACTCGCCCCTGGCCAGCATAGGCTTCAACATATTGCCCGCATCCAGAGCGCCGTCCGTCTTTCCCGCGCCCACGATGGTATGCAGCTCGTCGATAAAAAGAATAATCTGTCCGTCGCTGTTCTTCACGTCGTCCAGCACGGCCTTCAGCCGCTCTTCAAACTCGCCCCGGTATTTTGCCCCGGCCACCAGCGCCCCCATATCCAGCGCAAATATTTTCTTGTCCTTCAGATTCTGGGGCACATCCCCTCTTACGATCCTCTGGGCCAGCCCCTCCACCACCGCGGTTTTTCCTACGCCGGGCTCGCCGATCAGAACCGGGTTGTTCTTGGTCTTTCTGGACAGGATCCGGATCACGTTGCGGATCTCGTTGTCCCTGCCGATGACGGGGTCCAGCTTTTGGTTTCTGGCCCGTTCCACCAGATCCTGGCCGTATTTCTCCAGCGTGTCGTAAGTGGCTTCCGGGTTGTCGCTGGTCACTCTCTGATTGCCCCGCACCGTGGAAAGCGCCTGCAAAAACCGCTCTCTTGTAATGCCGTACTCCTTCCAGATCCGGTCGATCTCCCGGTTCGGGTGCTTCAGCATGGCAAGAAACAGATGCTCCACGGATACATACTCGTCCCCCAGCTGTTTCGCCTCGTCCTCCGCGCCGATCAGCGCCTTATTCAGGTCCTGACCCACATACACCTGTCCGCCCTGTACCTTTGGCCGCTTTGCGAGGGCCTGCTCCACCCGGTTCAGGAAGTGTTCCTTCTGGATCTCCATCCGTTCGACCAGCTTCAGGATCAGGCTGTCCTCCAGCGTCAGCAGGCTGTACAGCAGGTGCTCCTGTTCTATCTCCTGATTTCCGTATTCATAGGCCAGCTTCTGGCAATTTTCCACTGCCTCCATGGATTTCTGCGTAAATTTCTGAATATTCATAAGATCGCCTCCTCATGATACACCGTCAAATCGTTTCTTTTATCTTTTGTTCTATTGTTACTATAACACTATTGACGGCAAAATCAATAAACAAACTATAAAGATTCTATAAGAAATCTAAAAGAATTTTACGCTTTCTTCCGGATAATAGTCATCCATTCTGTACAAATTACAGACAAAATATGTTTCCGGAACAATATCGCCGGCCGGCTTTTTCAGCAATTTCCGATACCTCGGTCAGTTGAAGTCCTTTCCTGATCGCCTTTCGGTTTATATGTTCTTCTCAGCCGCATCGAAAACAGGCAAGCCGCGCCGGGTACAGCCTTATGGATTTATATCCCGCCGGATAAGATGACGAAACAAAAAACAGGGACAACATGACCGGAAAACATGCCGTCCCTGCAAAATCCGATAAAGCTTTCTTAAAACGTGTCAGGCGATGCCGCTTACCTCATACCCCGCTTCCGTGACCGCATCGGTCAATGCTCCGTCCGAAACCTCACCGGACAGCTCCACCGTGGCTGTCTTTGCCTCCAGATCCATGGTCACAGCCGTTACGCCCTCCACGGCCTCCAGTGCCTTCTGTACTCTTCCGGTGCAGTGCGCACACATCATTCCCTCTACCGTCAATACTTTTTTCATCGTCTTTTTCCTTTCCGCGGGTCTCTCCCCGCCGTCTTTGATTTCCTGTTTTCCGGAAAAACCGCTCTTGAACCGTTTCAGCCGAAGCGCGTTTCCCACCACAAAAATACTGCTGAGACTCATGGCCGCCGCGCCGAACATGGGATTCAGGCGGATGCCGAAAGCCGGGTACCAGCATCCCGCCGCCAGCGGAATCCCGACACAGTTATAAAAGAACGCCCAGAAGAGGTTCTGCTTGATATTGCGTATCACCGCACGGCTCAGCCGCACCGCCGTCACCGCGTCCTGCAGATCGCTCTTCATCAGCACGATATCGGCGCTCTCCATGGCAACGTCCGTCCCCGCGCCGATAGCCATGCCCACATCCGCTGCCGCCAGGGCGGGCGCGTCGTTGATGCCGTCTCCGATCATAGCCACCTTATGCCCCCGGGCTTTCAGCTCCCGGATCTTTTTCTCCTTGTCCTGAGGCAGCACTTCCGCCACAGCCTCCGGGATGCCGATCTTTCTCCGCACGGCCTCCGCTGTCCTGGCATTATCGCCGGTGAGCATCACGACCCGGATCCCAAGCTTTTCAAATTGCTTTACCGCCTTCAGGGAACTTCCTCTGATGGTATCTGAGACGCCGATCATTCCCAAAAGTTCGCCCTCCCGGGCCACCAGCAGGGGAGTAACGCCCGTCTCCGCGGCCTGGTCCATATAATCCCTGACCTCCTGCTTTACGGTTATTCCGTTTTCTTCCATATAGGCCAGATTCCCCACAAAACACCGGGTCCCGGCCTGAACCGTTTTGGAGGCCTTCTTTTCCGCTTCCGCAAGCGCCTCCGTCTCTCCGGCGGCCTCCAGCATATCTCTCACCTGGGCCGCACTGCTGCCCTGCACCGCCTTATAGGTGCCGTCCGGCTGTTTCCATGCACAGAACACGGACGTGGGACCGTCGTCCTCCTGCATGCCGCATCCGGCTTCCGCGCTGCTCTCCAGAACGCCCTCCACGCCCCGGCCAAATACCGCCTTAAAGTCCCTGACCTCCGGGATCTCCAGCTTCTGCAGGGCCGCGTAATTCAGCACCGCCTCCGCCAGAGGATGTTCGCTTTTTTTCTCCAGAGCCGCCGCCACCTGTACCAGGGTCTCCAGGCTGACGCCGGAATCCCACACCCCGGTTTCCTCTACCTTCAGCTTGCCGGAAGTGATGGTCCCGGTCTTATCCAGTACCACAGTGTCGATATCCCGGGCCCGCTGCAGAGCCTCCCCGGATTTGATCAGGATGCCCCGGCCTGCCCCCACTCCCGTTCCCACCATGATCGCCACAGGCGTGGCCAGCCCCAGTGCACAGGGGCAGGAGATCACCAGCACCGCGATGGCGGAGGAAATGGCAAACTCACTGTCCGCCCCCGCCGCCAGCCAGGCGATCAGCGTCACCAGCGCGATTCCCATGACCGCCGGCACAAAGACGCCGGCCACCCGATCCGCAAGCTTTGCGATGGGGGCCTTGCTGGCGCTGGCTTCCTCCACCAGATGGATGATCTGGCTTAAGGTAGTGTCCTCACCCACTCTGTCCGCCCGGCATTTGAGGAATCCCGCCTTGTTCACCGTGGCAGAGACCACCCTGTCCCCCGCCTGTTTTTCCACAGGCACGCTCTCTCCCGTGATCGCCGCCTCGTCCACGCTGGAATTTCCCTCCAGCACCGTGCCGTCCACAGGCACCAGACTTCCCGGCTTCACCAGAAAAATGTCGCCCTGACGCAGTTCCTCCGTAGGCACTTCCCGCTCGGTGCCGTCCTGCGCCAGAAGGACGGCGGTCTTGGGCGAAAGATCCATCAGTTTTGTAATCGCCTCGCTGGTCTTTCCCCTGGAACGGCTCTCCAGATATTTTCCCACCGTGATCAGGGTAAGGATCGTTCCCGCCGACTCAAAGTAGAGATCATGAGAATAGTGTTCCACCAGCGCCATGTCCCCATGCCCCAGGCCATAGCCCATTCGGTACATGGCGAAAATACCGTAGAATACAGCCGCGGAAGCGCCAACCGCGATCAGGCTGTCCATATTGGGCGACAGATGTCTCAGGGTCCGGAAGCCCACCGCAAAAAATTTCCGGTTCATGTACAGAATCGGAAGCAGCAAAAGCAGCTGTGTCAGCGCAAAATTGATGGCGTTCTCACTGCCCTGCAGATACCTGCGCGCAAAACCCGGCGCAGGAATTCCCAGCATCTCATGGATCATGGGAAACATCGCCACGTACATCAACGGGATCAGAAAACCGACGGAAATCCCCAGACGCCATCTCATGGAGCGCTCCTCGGCCGCAGCCTGTTTCTGCAGGCTGTCCCTTCCGGGGGCTGCCGCTCTTTTCCCTTCCTTTTTTTCTTCCCCTCTTACATTTTCTCCAGATAGAAGCTGCGCGCCGTAGCCCGCCTTCTCCACCGCCGCCACGATCTCATCCCGGCCCAGTTCCTCCGGCCGGTAGCTGACCTCCATGGTCTCCGTCAGCAGATTCACGGAAGCCGTCTCCACTCCCGCCAGCTTATTTACCGCCTTCTCCACATGGGCGGAGCAGGCGGAACAGGTCATCCCCGAAATATGATATCGCTCTTTCATTTTCTTTCACCCATTTCTTTTCCCGGTCCCACCGTGGTTCCGCGGCAGGCTTTTCTCCGTCATTTCAGCTTTTTTACAAGCTCCACGGCCTCTCCGATCACATCGGTGTTTCCCTTTGTGATCTCTTCCGCCACGCAGGTTTTCATGTGCTCTTCCAGGATCAGGTAGCCGAAGGACTGCAGCGCGCTTTCCACCGCCGCCACCTGTGTCAGGATATCCCCGCAGTAGCGGTTCTCGTCCAGCATCCTTCCGATGCCGTTCAGCTGCCCCGTCATGCGGTTCAGCCGGTTCTTCAGCTGCCGGATCTCCTTTTCCTTCCTCGGCGTGGCCTTCCTGCGGCAGCCGCATTCCTCTCCCGCCGGCAAGGCGGTATCGTTTTCCTTTTTCATCCTCATTTTCCTCTTTCCCGGCCGCTCCCAAAAGCGGTCCCCGCGCATGGTTCCGGTTCCGTGCGGCGTCTGCACGTCCTGCCGAAGCGTCTGTGCCTCCCTGTCCTTGAAACAAGAATACCCTACAGGGGTATTTTTTCCTGTCACAGACAGAATATACCCCCATAGGGTATTTGTCAAGGCCTTTTTTCTTTCTCCGAAACAAAGTTTTTTCTTCTCCACAACAAAGGCGCAACAGTTCAGCCCGCGCCATTCGCAAAGTCGCGCTGACGCGCTATCCGGCGCTGCGCGCCTTCCTTTGCTCATGATACGGCGCTCCCTCGGCAGCCACATTCAGCGATAAATTCGTGCAAGCACGATTTCTCCGCTGAATACGGCTGAACGGATAAGAAATCTGTAACAGTTCAGCCCGCGCCATTCGCAAAGTCGCGCTGACGCGCTATCCGGCGCTGCGCGCCTTCCTTTGCTCATGATTCGGCGCTCCCTCGGCAGCCACATTCAGCGATAAATTCGTGCAAGCACGATTTCTCCGCTGAATGCGGCTGCCGGCTGAACTTTAGACGGCGTCAAATCCGCCCTGCAGATCCTCAATGATATCGTCGATATGCTCCGTCCCGATGGAAAGGCGGATGGTATTCCTGTAAATGCCCTGCTCCTCCAGCTCACTGTCGCTCAGTTGGGCATGGGTGGTGGAGGCGGGATGGATCACAAGCGATTTCACGTCAGCCACATTGGCAAGCAGCGAGAACAGCTCCAGATTGTCGATAAACCTTTTCGCCTCGGCCTCTCCTCCCTTGATCTCAAAGGTAAAGATGGAGCCGCCGCCGTTGGGAAAATACTTTTTGTATAACGCCTGCTGAACGGGGTCCTTGGAAACGGAAGGATGGTGCACTCTCTCCACCTTTGGATGGCCGTTTAAAAACTCCACTACCTTCAGCGCGTTTTCCACATGCCGTTCCACCCGCAAAGACAGGGTTTCCAGCCCCTGCAGGAAGAAAAAGGCGTGGAACGGAGAGAGCGTCGCCCCCATATCGCGCAGCAGAATGGCGCGGATCGCGGTGACAAAGGCTGCGCCGGGCACGGCCTTGCTGAAGGTAACGCCGTGATAGCTCTCGTTCGGCGTCGTCAGATGCGGGAATTTTCCCGAAGCTTCCCAGTCGAATTTGCCGCTTTCCACGATCACGCCGCCGATAGTGGTTCCATGGCCGCCGATGTATTTCGTCGCGGAATGTACCACAATGTCGGCCCCGTACTCAAAAGGCCGGACCAGATAAGGCGTGGCAAACGTGTTGTCAACCACGAGCGGCACTTTGTGGGCATGGGCGATCTGCGCCAATTTTTCAATATCCACCACGTCCGAATTGGGATTTCCAAGGGTTTCGATAAAAATCCCCTTGGTATTCTCCCTGATCGCGGCCTCGACCGCCCCGAGATCCGCCGGGTTTACAAAGGTTGTCGTGATGCCGTAATCCACAAGCGTATTTGCCAGCAGGTTGTATGTACCGCCGTAGATGTTGTCCGCCGCCACAATGTGGTCTCCGGCCTTGGCGAGATTCTGAACGGCATAGGAAATAGCCGCCATCCCGCTGGCAACCGCCAGCGCCGCGGTTCCTCCCTCTAAAGCCGCAATGCGCTTTTCAAAGGCGTCCTGCGTCGGATTCGTCAGACGGCCGTAAATATTGCCGCTGTCCGCCAGTCCGAAACGGGCCGCCGCATGATCGCAGTTGTGGAACACATAGGATGAGGTCTGGTAGATTGGCACCGCCCTGGCATCCGTAACAGGGTCGGGCTGCTCCTGCCCCGCATGGAGCTGCAGCGTCTCAAATTTCAGGTTTCTCCGGTCATAAGGTTTCTTGCTCATAATATCACTCCGATCCGCCGGTATCCGGCCTTTTTTCCATTTCCCAATACTTTTTGGAAAGGCGCTTCCCTTTTTCATAGTATTTAGGTAGGTTTAGTATACATTAACCCTTTTTCCGCAATCTGTCAAGGGGTTTTTACTATTATTTTGTTTTAACAGTTCAGCCGTCCGTCGCATTCACCGAAAAATCGTGCTCGCACGAATTTTTCGATGAATGCGACGGACGAGGGAGCGCCATTTCATGAGCAAAGACAGGCGCGCAGCGCCGCATAGCGCGGCAGCGCGGCTTTGCGAATGGCGCGCGCTGAACGGTTGCAGTTTTCTTATCCGTTCAGCCGTATTCACCGAAAAATCATGCTCGCATGAATTTTTCGGTGAACACGGCGGACGAGGGAGCGCCATTTCATGAGCAAAGGCAGGCGCGCAGCGCCGAATAGCGCGTCAGCGCGGCTTTGCGAATGGCGCGCGCTGAACGGTTGCAGTTTTCTTATTCGTTCAGTCGTATTCACCGAAAAATCGTGCTCGCACGAATTTTTCGATGAACACGACGGCCGAGGGAGCGCCATACCGCCTACACCATATCCATGCCTGCGCGCTCCGAAACCGTCAGGATTTCTTCTCCCGTCCGGGTCTGTTCCCTGGCTGTCAGGCGGACATTGGTGCCGTAAGAATGATTCTCCACTCTCACCGTCACGGCCGGGAAGATTCCTTCCGCAACCAGGTTCGGAATGTCGAATTCCAGAAGCAGCTTGCCTTTCGTCACGATCTCGTTCTGTACCACCCTTGGGCGGAAATATCTGCCCATCAGGTCGTCCTTGACGTTTCCCACCTGCAGATAAAGTTCGGTTCCAAACTCTGTGCGGAGCAAAAATGCATTTCCCATGGGAAACAGCTTCACGATCTTTCCTCCGGCGGGCGCATACAGCCTGTCTTCCTCCGGCTGTATCACCAGAGAGGGATGTCCGTCGTCCCTGCAGGAGAGCAGCCAGCCCTTCACCGGGCTTCCCACCGACCATTTCATGCCTTCCGGTTCCTGCTGGCCCCTCCCTCTGCGGCCGCGTCTCACAGGACGAACAATGCCGTCTCTGCCGCGGATCATTCTGTCGGAGAGCCTGCCCGCCGCTCCCGCTCTGAACCGGCCGCCGTCGTCTTCCATCGTCCCGCGGGGCGCCGGTTTTGTATCCGCCGGTCCGATCTGCGTTTCGCAGGCGCCATCCTGCAGCACGGAAACCGAGCCGCCGACTTCCCGGTCCTCCGTCCTCTGAGCCCAAAGGCTCCGCGCCGCTTCCCAACCGCTGCGGCCGGACCTCATGACCCGCGTCTCCACCGATTTTATTCCAGAGGCCGGGCTCTGCCCGGCAGCCGCCTGTCCCTCCGCTGCTTCTTCCCCGTAAGACTCCCCGTTCTGCACAGAAAGCCTTCCCATACAAAAACCCGCCAGCGCGGAGGCCGCAGCCATCGCGGTCATCCACAACACATTCCACACCATACGTTCCGCCTCCTTATACAGCCATTTTTCCCCAACAGAAAAAAAATATGAAAAAATTTGAAAAAAATATTGACATCCTCCGTTTTTCGGTGTTATACTTCAAATGTATTCTGGATGAAAGTCATTGAACTCACATATTTTTGTAAGTCATTGCTACTTTGATGATGGTTTACAAAAATATGTGATTTTTT
>CANPXL010000021.1 GCA_947586055.1 uncultured Acetatifactor sp.
ACCTTAGAGATTGCAGGATTTTTAGGAAATGGCTCAAATGTATTCAAATTTAAATTCCCATATCCATGCGTTTTGTTACTATTCTCCGCAAATATCCGGTCTTTCTCAATTACCATTTTTGCTACATAACCGCTTGAATAATCTCTGTGCGCCAAACTATTCGATATAATTTCCCTCAAAATTGCATCTCTCGCACTGACAGACTGCATTCCATCTAAAACAAATGGATCATTTAAATGTTTCTTTGCAAACTCGTTCATTCTGTCATAGCTATCCAGCAAATTGGTCACTATCACATCTCTGTCATCGTACCTGTCCAAATTCTGTACCCGGAAAATCATATCCGTTTTATGCTGTGGAAGCGCCGACATAATAGTTGTATCTTTTCCAAATAGCAGAATTGCTGCCAGTGTAATTCCCTCTCTTCTACTTTCATGATCCAACAAAATAAGTCCTGCACTTCTTAACAGCTCCTCATCGTCCATTGACAACCAGGGATGATTATTGCTTCTTGCACGAGTCATTTTTCTAGCTCGTTCTATTAAGTCGGGACGGAGTACATCCATTCCCCATTCTGGAAATACCTTATTTACAAAATAAGTTCCCTGTTTTCTTGCATATAATCTATACACAAGTTCTTCATTATCTGTAATATCAATATCGGATTCATTACTTCTATCATATATCCGACCAGAGCATCTGCTTACCTGCGTACCAACCGGAACATAAATGTATAGTACTTTTCTTCCATGAAGTTCATACTCTATCGGTGTTAAAAACAGCGGTGGGTACATTTTGTTTGGATTATTAATTGCAGTTATAAAATCTTTTTTCATTTTTTCAATGCAATTAGGTTCTATACCCAGTATCTCCCCATTATCTTTTACACCTAAAAAAACATGACCGCCATCTCGATTAGAAAATGCACAAATACTTTCATAAACATCCTTTGTGATATCTGTTGTGGATTTCTTGAACTCAGTGGTATGGCACTCGCCTTTACCTATAATTTCCAGTAATTCTTTTTCGTTCAATCTTTTCACTCCTTATGATTCCTATTTGCAATAAAAGATGTTAATAATTCTTCCCCATTAATCAATATGCTTATTTCTGACTTTTTCTTAGGATGTTTGCAAACGTAAATCCCATCGTCTCCATTCAGAACCTTTGCTATTCATCTTATATGTATAAACCCTATTTTATATTAATTTTACCAATTTATGATAATATCCACAATTATTTTTATGCTTTTTCCTAAAAGAGGCGCGCAGAAAACTGCGCGCCTCTTGTCAGAAAGGCTTATTTTTCCTTATCTTGTTGTAAAGTACAAAAGCTCAAGGCGGCAATTTATTCCCATAAGTACAGACTGATCCTGCTCTGGAGAACGTCGGCCACGGTCGTCTCGTCCCCATCCCCCGCAAAATACATTCCCGTTTCTTCCATGAGCATATCTATGATCTCATATTCCGTACACTCCATCTTCCCATGCTCCATCAGGGAAAGGTATTCCTCCAGAAAGGAATTTCCCTCCGAATCCCCCTCCAACGGCATGTATGCGCCTTCCCCCAGCAGGAAGACGGGCACCTGAGAGAATTCGGTATGCTCCCTGACATGCTCTGTCATCACATCCCGTCTCACCCAGTTGACGGTATAGGCCGTCTGGCATTTCTCACTCAGCATATATTCGTAAAAATCTTCCGCGATGTCAGGATACGCCGTGTTTTTGCTTATGACGACGCAGCTGTGGCAGCAGACAAGATTCCCGTTTCCCGATTCGTCGGGAACCCCCACGCAGCGAAAAGCTTCCCCGTCATACATGGCTCTTACCCGGCTAAACTCCTTCAACCCGCCTTCCACGCGGACGCAGAGCGTCTCTCCCTTCTGCATCTGCTCGTAAAGCTCTTCCTCCGTCAGACTCCTGCCGCTCTCCGGGGCGTCTCCATACTCCCTGCAGAAGCGCAGCAGGGAAAGAAAATCCTCGTTCTCAAAATCACATTCGCCCGCCGCGGTGTCCAGAAAGGGACTGCCGTCCGGATTTCTTGCAAAGATCTCATAAAAAAGAGCGTCGGCGGTAACCGGGTACGAACCGGCAAAACATTGCTTCAGGGACGCGTTTTCTCTCATGATCTTCATAAGATCCCGGGCTGTCCATCCCTCCTGTCCCCAGAACCTGTTGGATACCAGAAGCGTATGCAGCGACGCTTCATGGGGGATTCCATACGGTATCCCGTCTATCACGCCATAGGAAAGAACGCCGCCAAAAACCTGCTGCCGCAGGCTCTCCGGAAGGTCCAGCGCCGTCAGGACCTTCGCCCGCGCGAGAAGCTCCATACGCCGCCTGTCCGTCACGATCAGATCGGGACCGTCACCGTTTTTCAACTCTTCCAGAAGGCGCGCAAACGCTTCGTCTCCCGTATCCTCCGGCGTCTCTACCCGGATACGGATGCCCGGATGTGTCCGGGAGTATTCCTCAGCGCAGCTTTTTGTGTATTCGTCCTGTCTTAACTGCAGCAGCACCAGCTCTTTTCCGGCCTCATCCTGCGAATCGGACAGCTTGTACAGGTATGGGGTTCCTCTTTTCCCGCAGAGTATCGCGATCTCCCCCATACTGTTCTTCAGAAGACCAACACATTCCCCTTCCCTTATCCCGTCCGTATCGCACAGGCTGCTGCAGACTCCGTCCGCCACATTCCAGCGAAGAAGCCGTTTCCCGGAGAGAAAATAAAGATTGCCGTTTTCGTCTGCGGCGGAATCCGCAAAGGCCGGAACCTCTCCCGCGTACAGGACCTTTTCCTCCGCATCACCGACGGTAAAAAAGACGGCCTGTCCGTCCTTCTTTCTGTATTCCAGAACGGGAATCCCCTCTGCGCTTTTAAAGGAAACCGCGAGGGACATTTCTTCGTAATCCGGAAAAGAAATTCCGCCCGTCCCTTCACCCTGCCGGTCAACCGTCAGGATTTCCCCGCCGGCCGCGTCGATCAGACAGTAACCGCCTTTTTCGTCAAGGGCGGCGGCACTGGGAAAAAAGTCGTCGTTTTTTTCCTCGCTTCGGCCCCGGATGGCAGGGAGAAGATCCACTGCATTTTCCATGCTGCCCTCCCGGGTCATCCAAAGCGCATAAAAATGGGTATAAAGCTGGGCCTCGGCGTCCCAGACCTTCAGAAAGGCGCAGAGTTCCTCCCCGGACACATCAAGACTGACCGGATAAAGCGTCTCCTTCTCCGGGTCAAAGGAAAAAAGTTTCCCGTCCGTGAGCGTCAGATCCTTACTGTCCGTCTGAAGCGTGCGGGTATCTATGGAATGCAGCCTGCAGGCGCTTTTTGATTCTCCGTCGAGTTCTGAAATATAACGGTAAAGGCCGTAAAAATGATCCTGATCCTGCGCGTAACATCTTTCAATCGTCTGATACTCCGGGCCGGGAGATAAAAAGAGTTCGTCGGCATACCCCACGGCGCTCCATGAGGGATCGGAAGCTTCCACATCCCCAAAACCAAGCCATTTCCCCGACGCCGGATCATAGACCCGCGAGATTTCCTGCCCTGACCCGGGGGAGGCGCCTTTCCCGGGATCTTCCCGGCCGCAGCCGCAGAAGATCAGTGCGGAAAGGATCGATATGCAGCAGAATCGAATCACCGTTTTGAAAGACATTTGGCCCCTCCGCCATTCTTTTTGCTTTCCTCTCATGGCTTCCGAAATTCCTTCACCCTGCGGACCACATACCAGATATCCACGCAAACGGTTCCCACCACAGCCGCGATGACAATACCCTCAATGGTAAAATGGAGCACAGAAAGGGTCACAAAGCTGATCAGCAGAATCGTCAGCATCCACCAGCCGAAGGCACAAGCCGTGACGATCAGGAAAAAGATAACTTCCTTCACCATGTCCCATCTTTTGCGCCATTTGCTCTCCATAACCTCTTCCTTACCCTTTCCGTTATTTTCTGCTTTGCCGTTTTTTCGTTATTCCGTCACCCTGCTGCCCCAAAGCGTCACCTGATTCGACATTCCCAGAGCGGTGAAGACCTGCGTCTCAATAGAAGAATATTCCACATTCATGGACAGCGTCACGCCGCTGTAATCCTGACCGCCAATGGACAGCACAAGATAGGAGGTTCCTTCCTCCAGCTTCCATGTCCCCTCATATGCGCCCGTGACCGTGCCGTCCTCATGCAGTGTGATCAGACTTGGCTTCTTTGACTCCAGATTTTTATAATCGATATCAAGCTCATGAAGGATCACCTCGTAATCTCCCGCGATCTCCGACGCCGTCCATCCGCCCTCTCTCAGGGACTCTCCCGTGGTCTGATAAGGGGCCGCCAGGATCCATCCCTCCTTGTTCACAAAGAGCTGATGCACCTTTACATAGTGGCCCTCCGTTCCGTTGTCGGTACGGGTATGGAACACCATGTACGCCCGGCCGTCCTCGTCCACAAAGGCGGAGTTATGGCCCTGCGCCACCTGGGCGTTGTTGAACACGCGCCATTGATATCCTCCCATCAGGCGGATTCCTACAGGCTGGTTGTAATTGAACTCATACTTGTCATACAGAGCGGAATTGCCCAGAAGATCCACATAATCCCCGTCCGGCCGCTGGGACCGGAACACGCGGACATTGTACCCGCCCGCCGCCTCCAGGTTGCCGTAGGAAATAAAGAGATAATAATACTCTCCGATCTTCTGGATATAGGAAGCTTCTCCGGACACATAAGCGCCGCCTGCGATCTTCTTTCCGAAATAAGCGTCGGAGTGTGCGTCCGTCTCGTAAGAGACGCTGTAATCCCTCAGGCCCGTGGTCTCGTCCAGCTCCAGCATGAAAATGCCGCCCGACCAGGAACCGTAGCTCATCCACAGCCTGCCGTCGTCGTCATAAAATACACAGGGATCGATGCAGTTCGGCCACATATCGCCCCATTTCCGGTTTGCGATACCGTTCGTGACATAGCGCTCCGGGATCTCGCCAACGCCAAGTACCTGGGGAGCATCCGTCTCCTGAAAATCTTCTTCCGAAAATCCGCCGTACACGACGGAACCCACATAGGAATAGGGCCCTTCCACCGCATCCGCGGTAAGCAGCACGATGTTCGATTTCCAGTCGTCTCCGTTGGCGCTCAGATACATGCAGTATTTCCCCATCACGGGATTATAGACAATGTCCGGCGCCCAAAGGTAATCGAACCAGTTCCCCACGCTTTCATCCTTGTTCCACGCCCGGATCTGCGCCTTTACCTCCTCGGTGAAGGAGGCCCTGTATTCGTTGTCGATGCTGGTCCAGTTGCAGAGATCCTTCGTATAGCCGCCGGTGATATGGGTTCCCAGAATATAATAGGTTCCGTCAAAATCCCGGAAGATGGAGGGATCGTGGCATGTGATCCTCTGATAGGTCAGTCTGTCCTCCGGCGCGATCACCTGAAGCTGCTGGTTCATCGGGACATCCATAACGGCGCGCACCATGATCTCCTTACCCCCGTAAGTCAGTCTCAGGTAAGGGCGGAATGTGACGGTCTCGTCGACGGAAGCCGCCTGCACCGAAAGCGCCTGTCCGGCCAGAACAGCCGCCAGCGCCAGCGCCGCCGCCTTCGCGCCGCCCTTCTTCTTTTTCCGCAGCGCAACAAACAGCACAATCCCCAGCACGATAACCGCCGCAGCCACGGCCAGACCCGCGATCAGGCCGCCGCTTATGCCCTCTGAGGGGAAAAGCTGCGGATCCCCTTTCAGAGTGCCGCTCACGGACGCGCTTTCCCCGTATGCCAAAGCCGATACGGAATCGGGAAGCGTCTCCCCTCCCACAGGATTCAGGCCTTCCGTGTTCTTGTACTCCATGGAAAACGCTTCGGTGCTCCAGCCGTACCTGCCGTTTTCCACCGTGATCGTATAATGGATCTCTTCTCCCGCCTTATACTCCGTTTTATCCGTGGTAAGCGTAACGGTAACGCCGTTTTCCGTCGTGGTGTAAACGGCTTCCCCCTGCGCCTGAACGGGGCGGGAATATAATAATAACGTGAAACATAGTACAGTAAGCGCCGAAAGGCTCTTGATCCGTCTCATCTCTTCCTCACATTCTGCCGGTTCACGACCGGTCTGATCCTGCTTTTTCCCGGCTTTTCGGGGCCGGGTTGATCTTCTTTTCAGACTCAGCGCCCGCTCTGGCCATAGTAGGCGTTTGCGCCGTGCTTCCTGTAATAATGCTTATCCTGAAGCTCCTGGGGCGCAGGCTTTACGTCCGGACAGATCCACTCCGTCCTTGCGGCCATCTTTGCCACTTCCTCCAGCACCACCGCATTGTGTACCGCTTCCCTGGCATCCTTGCCCCATGCGAAGGGACCGTGGTTCTTGCAGAGCACGGCGGGAACCGCTTCCACGTCCAGATTTCTTTTCCGGAACTCGTTTACGATCAGAAGCCCCGTATTCTTCTCATACGCCTCGTTGATCTCTTCTTCCGTCAGCGTTCTCAGGCAGGGAACCTCGCCGTAAATGTAATCCGCGTGAGTAGTCCCGTAGCAAGGAATGGAACGGCCCGCCTGCGCCCAGCTGGTCGCCCAGGGAGAATGGGTATGAACCACGCCGCCGATCTGAGGGAAAGCCCTGTACAGCTCCGCGTGGGTCGGCGTGTCGGAAGAGGGATTGTAGCGGCCCTCGATCCGGTTTCCGTCCAGGTCCATCACTACCATATCCTCGGGAGACAGTTCCTCATAGGGCACGCCGCTGGGCTTGATCACAAAATAGCCGCTCTCCCTGTCGATGGCGCTTACGTTGCCCCAGGTAAACGTTACAAGTCCGTGTTTCGGCAGCTCCATGTTTGCCTCGTAAACCAGTTTCTTTAACGCTTCTAACATACTTTCTTTACTCCTTTCCTGCGCTGGTCTTTTTTCACTGTCTATTTTACCGTGCCGCGTCCCGGCGGTCAACTCATTAACCGTCCGTAAGAAATCTCTTTCAGACCATTCCGTTCCTGTAATCAAACACAGGATAGCCCTTTTTGTCCCATTCCACCTTCATCAGCATGGCGTGGCGGTTGGGGTCGTAGAGGGGGTCGCCCTGTATTTCCGCATAAGGTCTTGCGTGGTACACGCATACATCCGTGCCGTCGGGCAGCTTTGTGAAGCTGTTGTGCCCGGGGCCGTAAAGGCCCGCCTCCCGGCTGCTGGACAACACAGGATATCTCTCCTTCTTCCACGCTCTGGGATCCAGCAGATCCTCGTCTTCCCCGATGCTCAGCATTCCCATACAGTAGCATTCGCCGGTTGCGCTGGCGGAATAGGTCAGAAAGATCCGCCCGTTCTTCCGAATTACCGCCGGCCCTTCGTTGACCCAGATATCCCTGCGCTCCCAGTCGTAGTCCGGCGTGGTCAGCAGAACCTGCGCCGTGGCGAGCTTTGTGGGCGATTCCATCCTCGCTATGTAGAGATTCGAGATCTGGATCCCAACGCTGACCTTTTCCGCCCAGATAAAATATCTTTCGCCGTTGTTTTCCAGGATCGTCGCATCCAGAGAAAACGCCTCAAAAGAATAAATATCGTCGTCGGAGCGCTGCATTTTTCCCTTTTCCACCCAGGCGTCCTCTAAGGGATCCTGTCCCGTACACTCCAGTACAAAGGGCCGGATCTTCCACATATCGTCCTGCTCGCCCGCCGCAAAATACAGATACCATTTCCCGTCAAGATAATGCAGCTCCGGCGCCCAGATATGCCGGCTCATTTCCCCGCTTTCATGCTTCCTCCATACCGTCTTTTCCGGCGCCTTCGCAAGCCCCAAAAGGCTGTCCGACCGGCGCAGCACGATCCGGTCATAGGCCGGAACAGAAGCGGTAAAGTAATAAGCGCCGTCGGTATGACGGTACACATAAGGGTCCGCCCGCTGTTCAATAAAGGGTTTGTTTTCTCTGATCTCTTCCATGATACACCTCTTATCTTTCATCCAGGTACAGCTGTACCCGGTTATCAATGATCTCTGCCACTTCCTCCGCGCTTTTTGTGCCGTTCCAGAATGGCTGCGTTTCCTCGCTGATGATCTCCCGGATCGGCGATTCGCTGTTTTCACTGCCAAGACGGTCCATAAATTCCAGATATTCCTCCAGATAAGAGCTTCCGTCCTCCCGCACTGGCAGATCTTTTCCTCCTTTGTATGAGACCATTGTGGTCCCGTCGCTCGTCTCATACGTGTAGATGCTGTTCTCTGCGGACGGCCTGGTCAACGTCATAAATTCCGTTTTCTCCAGAGCTTCCTCGCTCAGCAGATATTCCAGAAACGCGGCTGTCTCCTCTTGATACATCGCGTTTTTCCCTACCAGCACATAGCACGTACTCACATAAATTCCTACGCCGTCTTCCTGTCCCGGATATCCCACAAAATGAACGGCGCCGCCGTAGTCATCCCGTAATTCGGCATATCCGGCAATATTTCGTATCCATTCTTTCAGCGCAAGTATCTTTCCCTGCGCAAGCCATTCCCGCGCCTGTTCTTCGGAAACCCCGGACATGTCGCCGTATTTCCTGCAGATCTCCAGCAGGCGGCAAAAATCCTCGCTGTCAAAATTGCTGACTCCGCTTTCTTCGCTGTAAAACGGGTTCTTTCCCGCCGGACCTCCCAGCAGGAAATTCAGGCTGTCCGACGGACTGCCACCGCCGTTGAACGGGTCGTAATACAGCCCTTCCAGATCCCGGTTTTCCGCAAGGTCCAGTATATCCCCAAGCGTCCAGCTATCCTCCTTCCACAAAACAGCAGACACGGCGGGAACATACGCCATCGCAACCGGAAGGATCCCGTACAGCTTCCCGTCTATCGTCCCTGCCATACGGGCGCCCGCAAAAAGGGAATCCACTGTCTTTTTATCCAGATATTCCTCCAGGGGCGCCAGCGCTCCTGCTTCCTGCAGCGCCGTCACCTGATCTCTGCCATTTACCACCATAATATCGGGTATGTTTCCGGCTGCCACTCTGGCCGACAGAAGCGCCCAGTTATCCTCCAAAAGTCCGCTCAACACCTCAACGGTAATCTGTCTGCCGCCGTAATCCCGGCTGAAAACCACCGCGTTTGGCCGGATATAATTTAACAGATCCGACATCATAACACAGGTAATCTCTTCCCCCGTAACCGGCATCTGATCCGCAAACGCGGAAACGTTCCCGGCGGCGGTGTCATAGAGAAGAAATTTCCCCTCTCCGCTCACCGTCAGCCAGCAGGTCTGGCCCGTATCCCTGTCGTTGGGAGAAATCCCGCTTCCTGAATAAGAAAAAAGCTTTGTCTTTTTTCCGGATCTCAGATCCCACATCCAGAGCGTCTCTCCGGAGGAATAATATAACAGCCCCTGCGGCGTTGCCGTAAACTGCTTCAGCAACATCTCCCCGCACTGATAGAGGATCTTTTCCGTTCCGGAAGGAACTTCAATCCGAAAAAGCTTCGATCCGCCGCCGGAAAGGTCGCCTTTGGAAAACACCACGCTTCCGTCCGGCGTATGAAAGGCCCCGGCAAAGGATTCCCCTTCGCCGCCGCACTCCTTTTGCAGCAGCACCTTCCCCGTGGGATCTATGACCGCAAGCGAGGTTCTGTCCGGAGAAATCAGGTACTGGTATCCATCCCCGTCACACCACCAGCTCCCGGGTTCCGATAACTGCTCCTGAGAAATTTCGAGTTCCCGATAAGCCGCCGTCACATCCCGCACATCCAAAAGTTCGCCCTTTTCGTTCAGGGTCAGAAGCTGATAGGAGGACGAAACCTTTTGGTAAAAAAGAACGGCGATCCGGTCTTCTGTACTCACATCCATACAGATTCCATAGCCTTCCGGACACTCCTGCCCGTCCGTCAGGATCTCTTTCGGCTTCTCCGTCTCAAGATCTTCTTTCTGGCACGTCAGAAAATACCGCCAGCCGTCAGAGGTCTCCGCGCTGTCAAAAAGATACCTTGCATCCCAGGAAAAGGCGAAGATTTCTTTCTGCCAGAACGCCGAAACGTCGATGTCGGGATTTTTGCAGGGACTTCTCCGAAGCTCATAATAAGGGATCTCGGCGGCCCCGGACGCCGATTCCTGAAAACCGTTTTCCCACCATTCTGCCGTCAGGACCTCCCCAAAGCTTTCGGCTTCCTCCGAAATCGGATCCTTCCCTATACCCGGCGCGTCGTAAGTTCCGGCACATCCGGCCAGCAGGAGAGAACAGGATAAAAGCAGCGGCATAATCAGATCGGCACTTCTTTTCCTTTTCATTTTTCGGTTCCTTTCCGCATTCCGATACAGGACTGCTATCCTTATTATACGTCCTGAATCCGCCCTGCCAAGTCTGCGCCGGAACTCTTAAACATTCTTAAAGGAATTTTAACGGTTTCTTAAAGATCTGATGTTTTCACGGATCCTGCAAATAGAAAGAACACTCCGGATTCCGTTTGATCCGTAACCCGGAGTGTCTTTTTCTTATTTTGCTCTCCATACCCGCAGATATTTTACTTTCTGCGGATGCTTCCGATGCTTACTGAATATCCAGCATGGAGCTGTCAACGGTCAGGCAGAAGCCAAGAGCGCCGTCGTTGATTGCAATATTCTTATAGTTCTGGAAATGCGTGTCGCCTGCGGCGGTAGTGATCTGGCACTCTACATCCGCGGTGTCGCCGTTGTTGGTAACGGATACGGTAACGGTCGCGCCCTGCAGGTCGGCTGCAAAGGTATCCCAGTTCCAGTCGCTCTCAACCGTCCATCCCAGCGTGTCAAGACTGTCGCCGGTGGTCAGCTGGGTATCGCCGTCCATTTTCCAGCCCCAGTTGTCCGCGCGCAGTACAGCGTACTCCACACAATCCGCCGACTTCTCCAGAGGGCTTACGGCCTCGCTCTGCAGAACGATCACAAAGTTGTTCCAGTTGGAAGCCTCCGCGCCGTGCCAGTTTACAAAGGTCTTGGAAACGGTTTCACCGGAGGGAACTTCCCAGCCCTCGCTGAAGGTGGTCCACCAGCCGGAAGTAAAGTCCTCTGCGCCAAGCTGGGTACCGGTAATGGTAACCACAGGATTCTGAGGTTCTTCCTCGTTACCTGCAGCGCCTTCGGGAGCTACAGAAGAAACGTTAGGATCGCCCAGCTGATACAGGGACAGAACCTGACCGGGGGTCAGAGCGGTGTCAAACACATACAGATCGTCCACAAATCCCTTGTAGATGGTATCCCAGTAGTTGATGCCAAACCAGGACTCGAACTGCGCGTCGCCGGGCTTCATGATGTTAGGCGCCAGGGATGCGTCCCATGTCCACTCCTCCCAGTAGGTATGGTTCGTATAGTTGTCGGCGGAATCATATACCAGATTGCCGTTGAGGTAATACTGAGCGCCCGCGGTGGTTGTGCCGGCCGCGCCGGTCTGTGTCTCGCCGGAGCAGACGATGGTCACCATCACCCACTCTTTGATGCCGTGTCTCTGGTCATCAAACGCATACATCCAGGGCCAGCAGTCCGTGCCGTCCTGTGCGTCGCTGGCCTCGTTGCGGCTCCATACGATAGGGAAGATCTTGGCGCTGTCAGTGCCCCACTCGGACTGGGTTACGTTAAACCATGTTACGTCGTTGCCCGCGTCGGCAGCCTTGCCCATATTGTAACCCATGGTAAGGGTAGGCGCGTAGGTAGCCACTCTGTCCGCGTTCATCCAGTAGGACACGGTGTAGGTATCCGTATTGGTAGGCTCCAGATGCAGATTCAGCGCATGCTCGCCGTCCAGATAAACCGCCTGGCCCACAGGACCGTCCGCATAGCTTACGGTTGCGGTGGAATCCACAATACCGTGGGTTGCGCCGTCCAGAGCGCCGGGATCGTTCTCCGCCCGCTCCACTACGGTGTAGCCCTCGTCTGCGCCCTCGTCAAAGGTGATGTGCGCAAACGGATCCACAAGCGCTTCGGGAGTAACCTCTGCGCTTCCCTGGTTTTCCGCGCCGTCACTGCCGGACTGTTCGCTGGACTGTTCACTGGATTGTTCGCTGGACTGTCCGCCGGACGATTCATTGCCCGACTCCCCGCCGCACGCCGCAAGAGAAACTACCATTACGGCTGCGAGCAGCGTGCTCACAAACTTCTTTTTCATATTTTCCTCTCTTTCTGCCGCATCCGCGGCGCTGGCAGAACGGCGGGACTGCCGCCGCCCTGTCGTTTTGGTTCATTTATAGAAACCTTTTTCCGCCGTTACTGATTGTACTTGGCTTCAAAGGCGTCTACCGTTGCCTGATATTTCGCGATGTCATCGTCGGAAAGGATATCGTATCCGTTAGGCCCGAAATAAGCGATCATCGCTTCCGCGTGATAATAGTTGGCCTGCTCGGTGGCTTCCTCCACATAGTCCGCCGCCTTGGCTTTTCCCGCGTCGACCAGATCATGAATGCCGATCTTGTTAAAATACTGGTCACAGAAGTTCCAGTAGCCCGCGATATTGCACCAGCCGTAGCACACAGGGCGGGTCACGCTTGCAAAGAAGTCATCCCAGTACCGCTTGTTCTCTTCATAGTGATAGAAAAGCTGCTTATAACGGTTCCAGACTTCCTTGTCCATCGTAGTGGGCATGGGCATTCCGGCGTTCTTCAGAGGTACGTTGCTGGCGTTTACGATGCTCTCGTCCTCATAGATGTCAAGCCTTGCCTTCCAGCCGTCAAGGCCGAAGGTCATGAACTTCAGCAGAAGATACGCTTCGTAGGGATGCTCACAGGAGGTTGAGACGCCCGCCATGAACATCTGGCCGATCACGTTGTGCTCCCTCTCGTCCACTACATTGGGCGTAACGTAGGGAACAATGTCAAGACCCCACTGATCCTGATAGCCTTCCACGCCCCAGATATTCATAAAGGTCCAGAAGCCCTCCGAGAACACTGCCACATGGCCGGTGGTTCCGAAATAACCCTCCCAGTCGCCGGTCCAGTCTTCCATCTCCTGAGTCTCGGTCTGGGGAGCGACGTATCCGTTCAGTTTCAGGTCCGAGAACTCCTGCTCGCCCTTTGCCCAGTAGGAAAGGTCAAAATCTTCGCCGTTGAATCCGAACTCACCTTTGATCTGACGTTCCTCGGGGGAGCATGCCGCAATACCGTACAGAGAATCCAGCCGGTTGTAATAACCCAGGCCGAAGTATTTCATTTCGCCTGCGGCGCCTTCTCTGGTGGCATCCTTGATCAGCTGGATCATCTCGTCCCAAGTCCAGTCGGTCCGGGGCATCTCAAGGTTTAAGGCTTTGATCACGTTTCTGTCGATAAAGATCGCGCTGGGCGCGTAGTTCGTGGGAACCGCATACCTTTTGTCGGTGTCAAAACAGCCGAGACCGTACTCGTTGATGGTAGGCAGCAGATTCTGGGTCTCCGGGTCCGCGTTGTAGTATTCGGAAATGTCTGCCCAATACTGGTTTGCCAGAGCGGTGTCAATGTCCGTGCCGGCAAAGACGTCCGGGAAGTTGCCCGCGCTGGCCGCAGCGGAAAGGTCCTGGCTCATGTCGTCGATCAGACGGCATTCCACATGGATATTGGGGTACATATCCGTGAATTTTTCCGCCATGAGCTCCATGGTCGTCTCATCCTCGAAATGCCAGTAGGTGAGGGTGATCTCGTCCGTGGTAACGCCGTTTTCATCCACGTTGCCCGATCCGCCGCTCCCGCCGCCGCAGGCAGCCAGCGGGACTGTCATGGTCAGCGCCAGAAGAGCGCTTAGAATTTTCTTTTTCATAGTTTTCCTCCTTTTTATCTCTGAGCCGGCGTCCGCCGGCAAAGATTCGGTTTTACGCTTTTTATTCGCCGGTGATACCAGTCCTGTCGATGCTCTCCACAAAGTGCTTCTGCAGGAAGAAGTACATGATCATCAGCGGCAGAACGCTTAACATGGTGGCCGCCAGCCGTATGGTCTCGTTCAGGTCCGTCGCCATGTCGCCGGTCGTCGTTCTGGTCTCGGTATAATTTGTGGTAAAGTTCTTCAGCTGGATCACCAGATTGGTCCAATCGCTGTGGGTCGTGAGCCCTCTTACATACAGCTCCGTCAGATAGGATTCGTTCCAGTACCATACGAACGAGAACAAAAACACCGTCAGGATTGCGGGCGCGGCCGAGGGAACGGCAATGCGCACAAACGATTTGAAATATCCCGCGCCGTCGATCTTCGCCGCTTCTATCAGCACCTTCGGCACCTGCTTAAAGAACTGGTAGAAGATCAGGATAAAGATGGGCGAATTCAGCCCGTTTCCGAACAGGGCGGGCAGAACGAAAGCCCAGATGGTCCCTAATATCTTGATCTTGTTGTACAGCACATAGGTGGGAATCATGGTCACCTGGCTGGGCAGGATGTAGGAAAAGATCAAAAGCCCCATCAGGATATTCTTACCCTTAAACTGAAAGCTCGCAAAGCCGTAACCGATCAGCATGCACACGGCCACGTTGCAGAGAGTGGGCAGCCCCGCGATCAGGATTCCTTTCCCCAGAGACGCCCAGAAGTCCATGCTTCTTGCCGCGTCGATGTAATTGTTCACAAAGAGCGTGCTTGGAATCCACTTGATAGAGGTATCCAGCAGATCCTCTCGGTTCATAAAGCTGGTGCTGATCATATAAAGGATCGGGTAAAGGTAAATGAATCCGATACAGATCAGCAGTCCGTATACGATGATCTGCTTGCCGGCGCCTTCCTTTTCCTTTGTGCCGAACACAAAACGGTGCAGCTTTTCTCTGGTAAAATGTTTAGCGATAATCTCCTTCGCCGTCGTAGGTCTTGTAGTTGCGCTTTTTGCGCGCGTGTTCGAGCTTTTTGACATTTCGGATTCCCCTCCTTTCTATCTTTTTCGCCTGTCTGGCTTCTTTTTTCATCTGCCGCTTTCTGCGCTTCACCTGTCTGTCGTAGATATCTTTTTTGGATCCCAAAAGCAGGAAGAAGAGCAGGACCACCAGCGTTACCACCAGCGAATACATCCACGCCATGGCGGATGCGTAACCGTAACCCTTCTCCTTCGTCCCGGAGAACATTGCCGACTGAATCATTGTGATCAGCGAGTTCTGTTCGTTTCCGGAGAGGAAGATCACGGAGTACACCGCGTTCAGCAGGATCATGGGCTTTATGGTGGGAAGCGTAATCTTCCAGAAGCATTCCCATTTGGATCCGCCGTCGATCTTTGCCGCCTCATACAGGGAAGGATCGATCTTCTGCAGCGCCGACAGGAAGATCAGGATCTGTACGCCAGAATACCAGAGGATCATGATCATGCTGGAAAAGAGATCTCCGATATTGTTCGCCAGGCTGGTGGGCAGGAAAGAATCCAGCGCCGTCACAATGGACTGTACGTTCATGGCCGGGATTGTCGCCGCGCCTTCGTCCACCAGCATATTCATCACCGGTCCGCTGACGATGATCACCGGCAGAAAGAACACCAGCCGGAAGAAGCCCTTCAGCCGGATCTTTCCGTTTAACATCATGGCGATCAGCAGCGCGAACACCACGATGATCGGCACCTCCAGGATCGTCTGCCAGAGATAGGTCACGATCTGCTGGGGAAATTCCGGATTTTCCAGCCAGATCTGGGTAAAGTTTCCCGTGCCTACATAGATGAACTTGGTCTGCAGCGGCGTGATCCTGATGTTAAACCACATGTAGTAGAAGGACTGGGCCAGAGGATAGATCATAAACGCCAGCACGCCTATCAGCCAGGGAAGAATAAAGACATATCCCACACGGGCTTCCTTTTTTTCAAGCTTTCCAAGCTTTACCTTGGGATTTTTGGTTTTCTTTTCTCTGCTCATTTACTCAACCACCTTATAGGACATTCCTTCGAGGGTGTGACCGTCCGCAGTCTGTGGATCGCTGCTGTAATTGATGTAGACCGTCACGCCGTTGTCATAGGTTACGACCGTGATACCGTTGTCCCTGATCTCGTGACCGGAGATAAAGGCCCCCGCCACCTTATCGTTGAACTCCTTCAGCTGCTCGGTATACGCCACAATGGTATCGCGGTATACGCTGTACTCGGAGCTGTAGATATCGTTGGAGTTTGTATAAATCAGGTCGGCGGAACTTTCCTTTGTGAGGTAGAAGGAAGGATATGTGCCCGTTTCCACCATCTTCAGGAAAAATTCCTGCTTGTTTGCCTCGAAGTTCACATATTCCGAATACATCGGTATTACGCCCTTTAACACCATGGAGAGGAAGGGAACGCTCTCATCCTCGTAGATATAGCTGGATGTGTAAAGCGGCATATCGAGAAACGTGTCCGTGTACTTCCAGAGATATGCGAAGGGCGATTCCAGAACAAGATCCGCAGAACCGTCCAAGCTGCCGAACATCTGATCGTAGCTGTCCGCACAGTTGAATCTGGTGTAGTTGGTGCCGCTGTAATTGTAGGTAAACAGGCTGTCGGAAACACCGCTTACCGCCAGCGCCGTCACGCCCTCTTTGGCGGCATTTTTGACGAATTTGGTAAACAGTTCGTCGCTTCTGGCCGGCGTCAGGTAATTGAACTCCTCATACACATCCTTATAGGTCTCTTCCACATATTTTCTCTTGTTGACCTGCTTGATTACATTAAAGGTTGCGTTGTTCTCGTCGGGATTGATCCGGAGCGCGTCCTCGTACAGATAGAAGTCGATTCCGTCCTTCTCCGCGTCCTGAATCAGCTTTGTCAGCTTCTTTGTTCCCCCGATCTTTCCGTCCGCCTTGTACGAAGTCACCGGCAGATTGTAGATTCCTCCCTTCTGCCAGCCCTTATAAACGCTGAACAGATCCGTCACGCCGGCTTCCTTCAGGTCGGAATAGATATCCCGGATGTCCTCCACCGTGGTCATTACCACCGCGCTGGTCCCCACCACCCAGGACTCTCTGTCACTTCCCAGAAAATCCACGCGGGTGCGGTAGCCGTCCTCTTTTCTGACAAGGCTTCCGTTTTCCATCAGGTAATTCCTGTAGGCAGTCGCCATGCCGCTGTAGTTTGCCTCTCCGCCGGAGAGGAACAGATAGCGGACCTGCAGATCCGAGTGGCTTCTGTCCGACTCTACCGTGTCGAAGGATCCCACCGTCGTGTTGTTGCTGGTGGGCTGCTTATAAAGCTTTCTCTCGATAAACCTTGCATAGATCCGGTTATAGTCAATGTTCGCACCGTTCGGCAGCGCCTCTATGGTCGCTCTCTCCGCGCCGTTTTCCACGACCGCCAGATAGGCGATCTCATCGTCCGTGTATGCCATGCCGAAGATGGGCGCCAGAACGTTGTTCGCGCTGTTTACCATCTTGTACTCATCCCAGAACAGCGTGGTCACCGTATTGTCGATAAATCCCACGTCCGAGCCGTAGATCATGCTGGAATAGCCGGTCTTAAAGCGGCCCTCCTTATCGTTTAAGTAGATCAGAGCGCCGTTTCCGTCCGGAATCAGCATATAGCCTTCCTTGTCGTCCTTGTAGCAGGCGCCCATATAGGGATAGATGGCGATGGTTCCGATATAATAGGCTTCGTCTTCCTCCCGGATGGACTCGTCCGGCACCCGCGCGACCACGCCGTTTTCGGTAAGCTCCACCTCCAGCCGCATACCCAGCTTGTATTTGTTCCAGTAGACGTCCGCCGCAAACCCGTTATCCGTATAGGTGACGGTCTTTGTGACGTCGTCGTTGATCAGGTCCGCCTGCAGGGTGTCGTTGGTGCCCGAGATCAGCTGAAGCAGCAGGCCGGAACGCATCTGGCCGAGCCAGAGCTCGTTGTTCTTTCCGTCATCGTAGGACACCGCGGATTCCATATACTTTCCGGTCGCCTTATCCTGTACGATGATGGAGAGATATTCCTCGTTCATGTAAAGCGCGTACCTGTCATTTTCCGCGATCAGACTGTGTCCGTTCAGCTGCTGATCCGCATGCGCCGTAAGGGGAACGGAGAGCACGCCGGGCAGTGTCAGCAGGCATACCAGCGTAAGCAGCAGCGCAATTTTCTTTTTTAAGGCTCCGTTCCGCTTTTTTCTTTTAGTTGCCAAGCTTATACACCACCTCTCCGAAGATCGAACGAATAAAGTCAAACACCTGCGACCACAGCACATAAATGATAAACGCCAGCAGCAGCGCGATGAGAATGGTAAACGCCGTCAGGCATATAATCTTCACCGTCTCCTTGATCGTGTAGTTGTTGATCTCCCTGATGGAGATAAATACCAGAACCGCGATCCAGACCACCATGAACAGCCGCGCAAACTCCACAAAGAACACTTCGTTGTCCGTCACCACATGGGAGAGGGCGAAGATCACCGGCGTGATCACGATGTACGGCGCCAGGCTGTATACAAAGGAGCAGTAAATATGTTTCAGTTTTCCTTCGCCGTCGTTTATGGTACAGATCAGGTAATTGCACCCTGTCACGAGCACCAGCGCGATCACGATCAGGCCGATATCCGATACCACATCGTAGGATCCTTCTCTCACCGTCTTCAGCAGGAATCCGCAGAAATACTTGTTGATGATGGTAAAGAGAATGATGATCCCCACCATCAGGTTGGCGCTGGCAACGGAGACCCTCTCCTGTCGTTTGATGCCGTAACAGCCGTCCAGAGGATGTCTCATAAAGTAGAACATGTAGCGCAGCTGCCTGATCAGCCTGACGTTTCCGATCCTTGAAAGAACCGCCCGCACCGGCTTCAGGATCCCTTTCTTCTTATCCAGAACCCTGACCACCTTATAAAGGACAAAGACGCCGAGAATAATCAGTATCACTGCCACCAGATTTCGCTTCAGCCACTCGTTCCTCAGCTCCCAGAACGCATCCGAATATCCCTCGTAATCCTTTGCAAGCTTTGCGTACACGATGGCGTTTTCGTAATCTTCCTCCTGAATCAGGGCCCTTCCCATCGCCATGTTCGCATAGTCGAACAGGTTGTTCATCTTAAGGACTTCCGTCAGCGGTTCCTTGCTTTCCGTGTAGCGGCCCTTTGAGAACAGGTACAGCGCCTGATGGAGCAGTCCGGTAAATTCGGTGGGCTCATAAACCTGAATCCATGCATTGTCGGAATCCAGCACATAGATCCTGTCTTCTTCGTCCACCTGAATGGCTTCCAGCTTCGTGGACAGGCCGATCCTCTGCTGGCCGTCGTCGCTTCCGCCGAACACAAAGAGCAGCTCGCCCTCGTTGGTATATTCGTAGATATAACCCTGTGACGAGGCCACGAACACATTGTCGTGGTTTCCTACCGCCACCGCCGCCGGGGTGTCTTCATAAGCATCCGCGGCTCCGGCGATCATGTCGGTTCCCGCAATGTTCAGCCTCTTCAGCGTCCGTTCCTCTTCGCCTCTGGTCACGGTATAGATCAGGCCCTTTTCGTCGATGGCCATATTGTCCGGCGTGGCCGGAATGTTGGCCTGAGACTTTGCCCTCTGGGCGTCGGTCTGGATCGCTCTCCAGACGATGTTCCAAAGGGAAGGGTTCGTCGCGTTCGTCCCGAAATATCCAAGGAAGGTTCCGTTTTCCACGGGGCTGATTTGTACGATGCCGTTGGTGTTGGACTCACAGATAATGTACATGGTCCCCGCCTCGTTCACCACGATCTTTAACGGCAGGAAATCCTGAGTGCTTCCGTACAGAGGATGGTCCGGTTTCCCGTAGCTTCGGATCAGTTCCCCTTCCCGATTGAAAAGGAAGATGCTTCTCGCGTCTCTGTCCGCCACATAACAGGTTCCGTCCCCGGTTACATACAGCCCGCGGGGGCTGACCAGAGTTCCCTCCCCGAAGGTTCTGACAAGGTTGCCCTCCCTGTCGGATACCACCACACGGGCGTTTCCGCTGTCCAGAATATAGATCAGCCCGTCGTCCGTCAGCATAAAATCCGTCGGCCCCGACAGCGATTCTTCGCCTACCTTGGTAATGATGGCGTAAGGCAGATAAGCGGTCTGGGTCTCCGTCACATAACCGTACCCGTCTACGGTGTAGGTGCGGTAGGGAGAATCCGCGCTCGTATCATACGCCGGTATCACAGCCATCCCTGCCGCAAGGAGGACTGCTGCCAATGACAATAAAAGTTTTTTCGATGCCTTTTTCATCAATTTCCTCTCTTCCCCGCTTTACTTGATACCGGAATGCGCCATGGTATTCATCACGTTTTTCTGAAGGATACAGAACAGCACCAGATTCGGCACGAACATGATCAGGGACGCCGCCGCCGACATACCCTGACCGGCTACCGTGTTGGTAGTGGTGGCGCTGGTCAGCGTGTTCATATAAAATGCAAGCGTCTTCAGTCCGTCGTCATTCACATAATAGTTGGAAGCTTCCATGTTGGTCCAAACCTGCTGGAAGACCAGGATCGCCGCCGTGGCAATGGCCGGCTTGATCAGCGGGAGGATCACCTTCATATAAATATGGATCTCCTTCGCCCCATCCATGTAAGCGGCTTCTATCAGGGAGTCCGGCACCTGATCCACAAACTGCTTCACCAGAAAGAGCGCTACGGGCAGAGGGATCAGCGGAAGGATCTGCGCCCAGTAGGTATTTGTCATGCCGAGGACGTTCACCACCAGATAGCGGGGGATCATCACCGCCACCGGCACGAACATCAGCGCCAGCTGGTTAATCTGCATCATCGCATTCCGCCCTTTGTACTTCAGCTTTGACAGAGAGTACGCCGCCGCCGTGGAAAAAATCAGGGAAGAAAACACCACCGCCACCGTGATCATCAGGCTGTTGAACACGTACTTGGAAAGAGGGATGCCGGCCGACCGGGACGCCTTAAACAGGTTCCGGAAATTGTCCAGCGTGGGGTGCGTGGTAATAAACTTCGGCGGGAACGCAAACAGCTCCTGCATGGGTTTAAACGCGTGGAACACAATAAACACAATGGGAAGTCCGGTCAGGATCACCAGCGGAAGCACTGCCAGCATGATCTTGATCTGGCCCTTTTCAAATTTGTTGGGATTGATCTTATGCCCTTTATATGCCATGTTTCCTCCTCCTTACTCCTCACCGAACAGTCTTTTTGAAATCGTGGAGAATATCTGTACGATCAAAAGAAGCACCACCGACACGGCAGCCGCGTAACCCATCTCGTACCGGATAAAGCCATAGTCCTCGATGTGGTTTACAATCAGCTGGGCCGCGTAGCCCGGCGTGGGGTTGCCTGCCAGCAGGGAAGCGATCTGTCCGTTCTGGAAAGCGCCCACGATCTGCATGACCGCCGCAAACAGCATCTGGGGCCGCATGCTGGGGATCGTCACATAAAGCATTTCCTGAAACCGGTTCTTCACGCCGTCGATCGCCGCCGCCTCGTAAAGAGACTCATCTGTGTTCAGGATGCCGGCCAGGATTGCAAGGAAGCCGACGCCCATGCTGCTCCAGAGTCCGATGAGGATGACGATGGGCAGAAGATAGTCGGTGTTTACAAGCCATATAATGGGTTCGTTGATCACGCCAATATCCATCAGCCAGCTGTTCAGGTACCCCGTCTGGTCCCCTGTAAAAATGATCTTCCAGAGCACGGTCATGGCGATACCGGTGGTCATGCTGGGCGAGTAGAGAATCAGCGCGAATATCGTTCTCGGCACCTTCGGCAGGTTTGCCAGGGCCCACGCCAGCAGAAACGCCAGCACATAACCGCCCACGCCGACGATCAGCGCGTATTTTACCGTATTCGGCAGGACGTACTGCATAAACGTCTCATCCGCCGTGATCAGGTTGATGTAATTTAAGAAGCCTACCGCCTTCGGGAACTGGATGGCGTTAAAGTTCGTAAAGGACAGAACCACCGCCAGCAGCACCGGCATCAGTATGAAGATGATAAACAACAGCGCATAGGGGAGTACAAAAAGATATCCGGCCTTATTGGAACGTTCCCGTCTGCCAATTTTGTTCTTTGTAATCATGGCTACCTCTCATTTCTTCTGCCTGCCGCAGTTTTTACCGCTGCCGCCGCGGCCGATTATCTGCCTTTTTCCTGAAAGATCCGCCGCACCACTTCCACGGAAGGCACCAGGTATTCCTTACGCACATTTCCGTCTCTGTCGATATAGCCGAATTCTTCCAGCTTTCTTTCCGTCTCCCGGTCCACCACCTTTACCAGATCGTCGATCCGGGATCTCAGCGTATCGCCCTGCACCACAATATCGTTGAAAGCGTTGCTCAGCTCACGTTCCATCATGTAGCTTCCCAGCAGTCTGGGCGCCTCCAAAATGTTGGACGCCTGCTCCATGATCACATCCTTATGCGCCGTGGGATAGGGCAGATTCCCGAACGCTTCCAGATTCGCGGTAGGCCATATATACTCGTCGCCGTACATGATCTGAAGCATCTGTCCGAACTCCGCCTGTACTTCCGTGCTGGACCACCAGTCCATAAACTCCCACGCCTTCTCTTCTCTTTCGTCGTCCGACCGGAACATCACCGTACTCTCCGCGCCGCCGGAGCAGTACCGCAGGATTTCGCCGGTCTCCTGATCCACCAGTCCGGGGATCAGCGCAATATCCCAGGAGTTCGCGATCTCAGGGGCGGCGTTCAGGATCAGGTTGTAGGAGTTAAAGTCCGCAATTCCTATAGGAAGGTCGCCGTTCCTGAAGTGCTGATAAAAGTTGGGGACATCCACCGGCATATCGTATATGGTAAACAGTTCCGTCAGTTCCGTGATGCCCTCGATGGACGCTTCGTCGTTCACGGTCAGATCCAGCGCCGTCTCCCCGTAGAGAGAACCGCCGTGCTGGAAGATCAGGGGCGTTGTGCCGTGGAAGTTCCGCATGGCTGTCATGGAAGCGGTAGGATAATACACGTTCAGGCCCCTCATCTGCAGGTCGGGAAGCATCGCGATCAGCTCATCCAACGTATTGGGCGCCTCCAGCCCCAGCTTTTCCAGAATATCCGTCCGGTAGAACATGACATAAAAGTTCATGGTCTCCGGCAGGGAATACAGGCCGTCCCCGATCACGGAGGAAACCAGAAGTCCCTCGCTGTACCGCCCGAACACTTCCGTGAAATTGTCGAATTTTGTCAGATCCACCAGAGCGCCCCGGATTCCAAGCTCAAAGGGAATGGAATAGTTGATGCCGGTGGCGATGTCCGGCGTGTCGCCGGAAGCGTTGGCCAATACCAGCTTGTTGGCGTCCGTCATGATGGACAGATCCACCTCTATCCCCGTCTGGGCCGTAAACTGCTCGTCAATCATCTTCTGCATGATCTCCACATACTGTCTGGGTCTGTTCACCCAGACCTGAATATGGCTCTTATCCGTGTTGTCCGCGGAGTACGAGGTTCCGAAGAAGGAATTGATAAACCGCTGTATGGACATCCATATAATCTGGAAAATATTCAGCTTTTTCGGAAGCTTCGCGCCCTCCTGGTACACGTAGATCCTGTCAATGGAGAGGTTGTTGTCGTTGATCAGGTCAATAAAGTTTGCGATCTGGGTATTGATGGAGTTCTGGCTGGTGGACAGCTCATCGACCCTGTAGATCAGTTCGTTGGGGTCGTCGCCCAGACTCTTCAACTGCTTCGCCGCAATGATCAGATACGCGAAGGCCGCCACATCCTCGGGGTCGCTTTCGTCCACGAACTGCGTGCCGATCTGTGCCAGCTCATACAGACGGTCTACCCATCCGTATAACCTGGGCTTTAAGTCGGGTATGTATCTGGTCAGGCTCAGATCCCTGTATTTGTCCTTGTTGGTTCCGACTACCTTCGTCACCTCCAGCGACAGATCGTTGATCCCGTTCATGATCTCATCCACCTGCTCCAGCACATAGCGCAGGTTTTCGGCGCTGATGGTGGCGGAAATGGTGTGATAGCCCTCGTCAAGATAAACACTTAGGTTGTTCCCGTCGTTGTCCTGAAAGGTCATGGTGCGGTAGCGGGTGGTATATTCCGCTTTCATGCTCTGAAACGCGGTGTTCGGGATCTCCCCGTCGATGCGCCAGTCCAGAAAGACGGGAAATTCGTTCTTGTCTGCCTGCTTGTAATTCATGCCCAGATAATAGTAACCGGGTTTATCAATATGGAAAAACCATGTGATCGTCTGGCCGGCCGTCTTGAAGGACGCGCTGTCCACCGTATTCAACACAGTCTCCTTTGCGCTCAGCGGATACAGGGATGCGTCATACTCGCCCGCCGCGTGGATGGAGGAATCGTTCCGCAGATAAAAGTTTTCGCCCTGAATGGTGATCAGCTCGCTGCCTTCCGCTTTCTGGGAGCCGGTGTACTCCGGTACCACCTCCGGCTGCTCCAGATACAGATTTCCCAAAAGGAAATTTCCCTCGCTGACCTGGATCTCAAACTCATGAACACCCTTCGCAAGCTGGATGTTTAAGGGCTGCGCATAACGGTAACTGGCGTCCGACACCGCCTTGTTCTCCCACTGGATCAGCTTGTCGGGCAAAGTTACGATCTCGTTGCCGTAGCGGTCCAGAGACGGCTCTTCGTTCTGGCTCCACGTTGTCTCAAAGGAAAGGTTTCTGGACTCATAAAAAGGATACTCCCCATCTATCATCAGCGAAAATTCAATGGGAAGGATGGACTGGTCATAAGAAAGGTAATCAAATCCCACCCAGTAAAGAGCCGTGTCAGGCGCTTCCACCGTCAGATGCAGCACGTCTCCCACCGACACGTCCGCCACCGGATTGGCGTAATCATAATTGTCGTCCGTCAGAAAGGCCGCGTCCTCTTCGGACAGCGCTTCGTTCACGGGGAACGTAATCGACCCCCCCGTGTACGCGGACGCCGTATAATCGGCGCTGACAAGAGTGTAATTGGAAGTCAGTCTCTCGATGCTGAAAGTTTCCTCCGACACGGGGCTCTGCGCCGCATCCGTATCCTGTTGCGATTCCGCGCTGACGGTGACGTATTCTCCGAAGAACATCTGGGCCGCCATGCAGAATGTCAGACCCGCCGCCATTATCCTGTTTCTGCGACTCCGTTTCTCTCTCCGCAGCATATCGAACCTCCTCTACTTCTTTTCTGATACCATTTTCGATTCCGCGGTTTCCGACTTCTCCGCCGATATCTCGCTATACCGTCACTTCCAGATGCAGCACGCTGCACTTTGGAATCGTAAACTTCAGCCTGTTGTTTTCCACACGGCATCCGACGAAGCGTTCCGTATGCACCTTATCGGGATCGTCAAACGTGTTGTGGTCTCGCATGCCGCCGGTGAGAATCGTACCCGTCGCTTCTTTGATCGCGGTATCCGCCAGGATGCCCTCAATCTCATAATCCTTCTCGACGGAAAGGTTGTTGACGGTGATATGGATCCTGCCGTCTTTTCCGAGAGAGACGGACTCCGTAAGGTTCGGCACTCTGCCGTCGTCCTCAAGGCCGATCTCTTCGGATTCCACATAGCTGTCAAGCAGCTCTCCGTCCTGATGGCACTTGAACATGTTGAACACATGGTAGGTGGGCGTCAGGATCATCTTGTCGCCCTCCGTCAGGATGACGGACTGGAGCACGTTGACCAGCTGAGCGATGTTGGCCATCTTTACCCTGTCGCAGTGCTTGTTGAAAATGTTCAGGTTGATGCCGGCTACCAGAGCGTCCCTCATGGTGTTCTGCTGGTACAGGAAACCGGGATTGGTCCCGGGCTCCACATCGAACCAGGTTCCCCATTCGTCCACGATCATGCCGATCTTTTTATCCTTATCAAACTGATCCATGATGGCGCCGTGCTGCCGGATCAGTTCATCCATGAACAGGGTCTTTTTCAGCGTCCTGTACCATTCCTTCTCGTCGAAGTCGGTAGCGCTCCCCTTATGCTCCCAGCCGTTGGGATGCGTATAATAATGAAGAGACAGACCGTTCATAAAGCCGTTTGCCCAGGAGCCGCCGCCCTTATGGGTCGTCTCCAGCACTCCCCGGGTCCAGTTGTAATCGTCTACATTGGCGCCGCAGGCAATTTTATAAATGGGCTTTTTCGCGTCATAGGTCCGGACATACGTCTGATAATGGCGATAAAGATTTCCGTAATACTCGGGGTTCATATTGCCGCCGCAGCCCCAGTTCTCGTTGCCTACGCCGAAATAATCCACCCGGAAGGGAGCCTCATGTCCGTTTTGCTTTCTCAGCTCCGCCATGGGAGATACGCCCTCAAAGGTCATATACTCCACCCATTCGCTCATCTCCCGTACGCTGCCGCTTCCCACGTTGCCGTTTATGTATGTCTTACAGCCCAGCTGACGGCACAGCTCCATGAATTCATGGGTTCCGAAGCTGTTGTCCTCCACCACGCCGCCCCAGTGGGTGTTGATCATCCTTTTCCGCTTCTCCTTGGGGCCGATGCCGTCCATCCAGTGATACTCGTCGGCGAAGCAGCCGCCCGGCCAGCGCAGCACCGGAATCTGCATTTCCTTCAGCGCGTTCACCACGTCGTTGCGCATGCCGTTGGTATTGGGAATGGGAGAGTTTTCTCCCACATATATTCCCTCGTAGATGCATCTTCCCAGATGCTCGGAAAAATGACCCTGCAGCTCCCTGTTGATATGACCCTTTTTGTTTTGGGGATTGACATACAGTTTGAACATGGATTTCCGTCTCCTTTAACTTAATAATATTCAGATTGCCGCAAAAAACATTCTCTTTCCGTTTGTCCTTTGTATACTTTATCCAAATATTTCAGTACGAAATGAAAGATATTGTACTTATTTCGGATTTTGACGCTTTTTTATGATTTTTATTAAAGTTTTTACTTAACTATTAGTGTTTTTGCTCAACCTTACCTTTAATGTACTCCCTTTTTTTTCATCTGTCAACAAACATTTTTACTTTCCGCGGCAAAATTTCAGAGTCTTGTTTTGTTAAATATGCACAAAAAATATCTTCAATTTTGACTTTTTTAAAATCAAACAAAAAAACGGAAAAATTCTTTACTATTTTCATATTGACTTAAACTTTCCCCTGTGCCTATAATGTTCTCAAAAATATGGCAACAGTTTAATCGGCAGCCGCATCCGGCTGCCGAGAGCTTAAACTGTTACAAAATATGAACTGACAGGATCGGCCCTGGCATAACGGCGGTTTCCGGAGGGAAGGCGCCGTTGCCGCGAATGAGAAAAGACCGGTGCCCGCCGGAACGGAGGATACTTTGCTGTACTTACATTCACTGAAAGACGCGGAGGAAGTCTTTAAGGCGCTGAGCGCTCCCATGCGTCTGCAGATTATGGAACTTATTTATAAGGAAGAACTGAGCATGAACGATCTGGCAAAAATGCTGAACGTGACCAACAGCGCCATTTCCCTTCATGTAGGAAAGCTGGAAAGCGCGGGTCTGGTCACGATCCGGACTACGTCCGGGAAAAGAGGGTTAATGAAGATCGTACAGCCCGTGTACTCCCGGATGATGGTGGATATGATACCGCAGTCCGCGCCGAGACACTGTTATCAGGACGAAATTGCCGTAGGGCATTATACGGCCTGCGACGCCCATCCCACCTGCGGCCTCGCCACCACGGCCCACATTATCGGAGAGCTGGACGATCCCAGAGTATTTTCCTATCCGGAGCGGTTTCGGGCAGGCATTCTCTGGATGGGCTACGGCAGCGTCACTTACAACCTGCCGAACCGCCTGAGCGCGGGTCAGATCCCGCAGGAACTTCAGATCTCTTTTGAAATTTCCTCCGAGTGTCCCGAGATCAACGAAGACTACCCCAGCGATATCTACTTCGACATCAACGGCATTTCTCTCGGCAACTGGGTCAGCCCCGGCGACTACGGTTCCAGAAAGGGAATGCTCTCCCCCTTCTGGTGGCCGGAGCTGCTGAATCAGTACGGGCTGTTAAAGACACTGATCATTAACTCCGAGGGAACCTTTATCGACGGCACCCACAGGATATCCAAAACGAAGCTTGACGATCTGCATATCGATTACAACAGCACCATCAATTTTACCCTCTCCGTTCCGAAGGAAACCGCGAACTGCGGCGGGCTGACGCTGTTCGGGGAAGATTTCGGGGATTACAAGCAGGATATCAGGGTAAAGCTTTATTACGACAAATCCTGACGTTTTCATCCGGCCGTTCCGGGCCGTCCCCGGCCGCTTTTTCAAAAACCGTCTGGCCGTCTGTTTTAACCGGATTCAGGGCAAAAATGGAAAAAAACGGGTCTTGCAAACCCCCCTGTCCCATGCTATGATGGTTGCAAAAACAAAAGAGAGCAAACAAACGGAAAAGAAAAGGAGAAGGCGATGAAGAACAAACTACTGAACCGGCTGCGCAGAAATCTTGCCCTGCTGCTGTGCGGTGCGATGATGTTTTCCGTGATCGGCGTGGTGTATGCGGAAGAGACGCCGCCCGCGGGAACATCGACCATCTCCGGTGGAGATGTTTCCGGTGGAGACGTTTCCGGCGGAGATTCAGGCGGAGGAAGCGAAAGCGGCCCCACCGTAACGCTCAAGGCACTTAACATCAAAAGCGGCATGAGCAAAATCAGTGACAGCAGCCGTGAGATGCCGGACGAATATCTTCCGGACGGCTCCGCGGTCTTGACAGAGGACAGGGTACTGCCCGCCAACCTGAACCAACTGGCGCCCGCCGTGGAGGGCTGGACTTTCCAGGGCTGGTATACCGCTCCCGTCAGATACGCTTTCTGGGGCGACAAGTCCGGCACCAAATATCAGGAAACCGAGCCCCTTCCTTTTTCGGCGGACTGCGACGGCAACGCATACAATTTTACCGTAGATAAGGAAAAATACCCTAATGCGATTCATTCCATGACGGGTTACTGGTACTGGCTTTCCACTCTGGCGAGTAAAGGCAGAAAGGTCAATCCCGGGGAGCAGCTGGGGGAGGATGAGACAGCGCTTTACGCTCTCTACAAGCCTGCCACGATCACTTACAAGCTGGATTATAACGGCTGGAACCGGAATATGGGAGTCCTCTCCTGCGACCGCCAGTACGGCACTCCCTTCGGCGGCGACGACGTGGATGAAAACGGCTGGTCAGGCTATGTATTCGACGGCTGGTATCCCGAGGGCGGCAGCGAACGGCTGTCCTTCTATTCCATTCCGCAGAACGGCGTGCGCTATGTGGCCCACTGGCACAGCGCGGACGGAAAAATCACATGGGAAAATTACAAGGATCAGGGCTACACCGACGTGACCAGCGTCACCATGAAGGACGGAAGCGTAGGCGGCGGGAGGGTCCTGGGAGAGACATTGCCGCTTTACGCCTGCGCAAAAAATTCCCGGACCATTGACGTGGCGGTCAGCCCCGCTGACAGCGGCGTGACGAAGCTGAATTGGAGTGTTACCGGCGACACAGACGTCGTAAGTCTCGATGTGCGCAGCAACGGCATGCAGGCTATCGTAACCGCCACCGGCAAGGTCGGAAAAGCCACGATTACCGTTACATCTGGCAACGGCTGTTCCGATAGCGTCACCGTGGACACCTCCGAACACGCTTTCGACAAGAGCGAAGTTACAAAATGGGGCAACTGTAAGGAGCCGACCCATATTATCTATACCTGCGTATACTGCGGTAAGACAAAGACGGAAGACTCTTTGAAGGGACATATCTATGGCTACCGCGATGTCCCCGCCACCTGTACCGAACCTCATAAATGGGTGCATTACTGCACGATCTGCGGCGCGCTGGATCCCGACAATGATATGATCCGCGGATCCGCGAAGGGACATAATTTCGATATTTTCCAGGCCGTTGGCTGCGGCGGCACCACAACCACCAAGATCTGCCAGACCTGCGGCTATACCGAGGTCAGCAGCGATCCCAGCGCCGCTTCCCATAACTGGTCGAACGAATATACCGTTGACAAGCGGCCCACCTGCAGCAGCGAAGGCAGCCAGTCCATCAAGTGCCTGAGCTGCGGAGCCACAAAACCGGACAGCAGCGTCGTGATCCCTCCGGATCCCTCTCTCCACGTCTGGAGCGCATGGGAGGTGCTTACGGAAGCTACCGAAACGGAAGCCGGATCGCGGACCCGCAAATGCTCTGCCTGCGGAATAGAAGAAACCCGCGCGATCCCGCCTACATCCTATCACCTGGATGATTCCGTCATCACAGATAGTCTGACCGTGACCGGCTCCGATCAACTTGCCAGTCAGACGCAGGCGGACGCCGCCATTTTAAGGACTCTGCGCATGCTTCTCAGGGATGACAGCATCTTGGGTGAAGACATTCGCTATGCCGCCATTTTAAAGTACGCGATTTCCACACAGATTCGCGTTACGCCGGTTTCGTCTCCGGAAAACGCTTCCGATGCGGGTAAATTCCTCAGCCTTCTGGGCGGTTCTGCCGTCCAGTACATGGACATTGACATTTTTGTCCGGGCCAACGGGGAAAATATCGGACGCATTACTCAGACGGAAGGGGCCATGACTTTCAGCGCCAATCTCCCGGCGGGAGGCCGGATCATCCGGGTACTGCGTGCCCATGACGGCGCAGTGGAGTCCATTCCCTGCTGGGTGGAAGGCAATACCGTGTATTTCTCCACCGACAAATTTTCTACTTTTGCAATCAGCGCCTGCAATGATATTTCCGCAGCCGTCGTCGGGACCATTCCGGATCAGACCTACACCGGTTCCGAGATAAGGCCGGCCGTCAGAGTGACGGTCAACGGCAATGAGACGCTGACGGAGGGCGTCGATTACAGCATTTCCTACAGAAACAATGTGCAAACGGGAACCGCGTCGGTGATTATCACCGGTATGGGCGCTTTCGCCGGAAGCAGCAAGACGGCAAACTTTAACATCGTCAGACCCGGCAGCTCGGGCAGCGGTTCGGGCAGCAGCGCTGTGCAGTCCGGCTCCGACGCCGCATGGAACAGCAACGTGGAGGTAGACTGGAACGCCGTCACGGCTTCTCTGGATCAGACGGCCAGGGGTTCCAACGCCACTGTTTCCACAGGCACAGATTTTGTGATCCCTGTTTCCGTACAGAACCGCGTGGCCAAAAAGAGAGTCACGCTGGCGTGTCACCCCGAGGGTACGGACATTACCATTACGCTTTCTTCCGGCGACATAAAGGCGCCGAAGCAGGACATCGCGTTAAGCGTTTCCAACAGAGCAAACATTCCCGCAGCCGCAGGCAGCGAGGTAACGGACACAGCCCTGTTCAGCAGAGTTTTGAACGTCGGCCCGAAGAAATTTTTCCAGCAGAATCTGAACGTGCATATGGTACTTGGCACTCAGTACGCCGGAAAACTTGCGGTGATGTATTCCTACGATGAAATAACCGGCAGGATGCGGTATGAGAGCTCCTTCCGGATCACGAAGGACGGTCTTGCAATGTTCCCGCTACAGCGCGGCGACGAATATATGATCGTGGTGACGGACAAAATCGACCGGAAAACCTTGTCAGCCAAAGGAAACTACCAGGTCGTTCCCGGCGATACGCTTTCCAGGATCGCCGCAAAGAACGGCGTCAGCCTGTCGGCTCTGTTAAAGGCGAATCCGCAGATCCAAAACGTCAATCGGATTTACGCCGGAGATATGATTACGATACCGGGCAGATAAGACAAAAAACGCTTACGAAACGGAAATGACGAAGGAGATATCCTGAAGATTTGCAGTCTTCGGGGTATCTCTTTTTTTGTAAATTTTTCTTGCTTTTTTACAGGGCGGATGATATACTTTGCAGGAATCGAATAGCATATGCTTTTGCGCCGGGAGGCGCCAACGCGAAGGCGTTGAGGGAATCGACTGAAACTGTCGGGCTATCCCAGTAACCGTGAAGCGGACGAAAGGGCAATCAAGTCACTGCCGTAAGGTGGGAAGGCGCCCAAGTAGGAAGAGGCCAAGCCGGGAGACCTGTCTGCATATGATACACTTCTGGGGTTGGGTGGAAACCGCGCAGGTCTGTGCGAACCTGCGTTATTTGTGTTACTCTCCAATCTGGGGAGCATTTTTTTGCTCCTTTTTCTATTCGGTTTCAAAATACAGAAAGGAGGACTGATCAATGAAACTATCAGTCAAACGCACAAGATCTACGGCGGCGCTTCTCATTGCCGCCATGCTGCTGGCGCTCACCGCCTGCGGCAGTCCAAAGGAAGGCGGGCAGAGCCCATCGGAGAATCCTTCTTCCAACGCTTCCGCCGATACCTCCGTCACCGTTACGGACATGATGGGTAGAACCGTCACACTGAAGGAGCCTGCCACAAGAGTCGTGGCCCTCACGGCTTCCGACTGCGAGATCCTGTTCGCCATCGGCGCCGGGGACACCCTTGTGGGAAGAGGCACCTACTGCGACTATCCCGCCGAAGTGCTGGATGTGCCCGCAGTGGATTCCGGCTCCGAAACCAACATCGAGCAGATCCTTGCTCTGGAACCTCAGGTTCTCTTAATGAGCACCATGTCCCAGACCGAAGAACAGGTGAAACAGCTCGAGGACGCCGGCGTCCATGTGGTCGTCAGCAACGCGCAGGATATCGCGGGCGTCTACACAGCCATCGAAATGATTGGCTCCCTGATGGGAAAAGACGAGGAAGCCGCCTCCGTCATCGAAAACATGAAATCCACTTTTCAGGAAATTCAGGAAAACGCCACAGGCGACGGCACGGAAACCATCTATTTTGAAGTTTCCCCGCTGGAATACGGCCTCTGGGCTGCAGGCGCCAACACCTTCATGGACGAGATCGCTAATATGATGGGACTGACCAACTGCTTTGCCGACGTGGACGGCTGGGGCGAAATTTCCGAGGAACAGGTGCTGGAGAGGGATCCGGACTATATCCTGACCATCTCCCTGTATTACGGAGAAGGCCCCCGTCCGGAAGAAGAGATTATGGCCCGTCCCGGCTGGGAAAACGTGACCGCCGTCAAAAATCAGGCGATCCTGAACCTGCAGAACAACGAGCTTTCACGGCCTGCCCCCCGCCTTGCCGAGGGCGCGCAGATGCTTTTTGACTTTGTTTACGGCCGATAGGGACCGACAGGATCCGAAAGGGGGATATGCCCGTGAACTCACATAAGAAACGGTTTTCCGCCGCAGATTACCTGCTTTTTAGCGTCGTTACCGCAGCGGTTCTGTGTCTCTGCGTCTGTGCAGGCAGCGTGACGATCCCCCTGAAGGAGACTGTCAACATTATCCGGCAGGCGCTGTACGCACGGATATGTATGCTTTTTGGCGCGCCGGCCTCTCTTCCGGAGGGGACGGCGGCCTCCATCATTCTTTCCGTCCGGCTGCCACGGGTATTGTGCGTGGCGGCCACGGGAGCTTCCCTTTCCCTTGCGGGCGCCGTCATGCAGGGACTGTTAAGAAACCCGCTGGCGGACGGTTCCACCCTCGGCGTGTCCTCAGGCGCCGCGCTGGGAGCCGTAATTGCCATCGCTTTCGGCATTACGTTTCCCGGTCTTCCCTTCGCGGGCACCATGACGATGGCCGTTCTGTCCGCTTTTCTGTCCCTTTTGATCATTCTCGGACTCGCCTGTAAGCTGGACCGCTCCCTTTCCACCAACACCATTATCCTGATCGGTATGGTCTTCTCCATGTTCGTCTCCAGTCTCATGAACATTGTGATCACCTTCGCCGCGGACAAGGTCCAGCAGATCACCTTCTGGACCATGGGAAGCCTGCAGGGCAAGGGCTATTCCGAAGCATTGATCCTGTTTGGCGCTCTTTTACTGTTCGGGGGGATCCTGTTTTTTCACACCCGGGAACTGAACGCCTTTGCCATCGGAGAAGAAAACGCCCGTCACATCGGCGTCAACGTGCGCAGAGTAAAACTTGTGCTTCTCATCGCCGTGTCGGGACTGATCGGCATCTGCGTCTCCGTGGGGGGCGTCATCGGTTTTGTGGGGCTGGTGGCTCCCCATATACTGCGGATGATCACAGGTCCGAATCACAGACGGCTGCTGCCGGCTTCCGCGTTCGGCGGCGCAACGTTTCTGATGCTGGCGGATCTCGCCGCCCGGATGCTGCTGCGTCCCAGAGAGTTGAACATCGGCATTGTCACCAGTCTCGCGGGGGCGGCGGTCTTTCTCGTCGTCTTCTGGCGCGCAGGGAGGGGAAAATGATGCTGGAGGTAAGAGATCTCGGTGTCCGTTACGGAACGAAAAAAATACTGAACGGGCTGGGGTTTTCCGTGAAGGAGGGCCAGTGGCTTATGATCGCGGGCCCCAACGGCGCGGGAAAATCCACCGCCATAAACGCCATCGCCGGGGGCATCGATTATACGGGCAGCATCCGGTTCGAGGGGGAAGAGATCCGACGGAAAAAACCTGCGCAGCTGGCCCGCTGTATCGGCGTACTGACTCAGTCACACCCCGTATCCTATTCCTTCTCGGTGGAAGAAGTGGTAACACTGGGACGGTATTCTCATTCCGCCGGCTTTCTGTCCCGGCGCGTGGAGGGAAAGGACACGGCGGAAGCAGTAAACGCGGCGCTGGAACTGACCGGAATGACAAAACGGCGCGGACAGTCCGTCCTTACGCTTTCCGGCGGCGAGCTTCAGAGAACCTTTCTTGCCCAGGTTCTGGCTCAGGATCCAAGACTTCTCCTTCTCGACGAGCCTGCCAACCATCTGGATCCGGTCTACCAGAAACAGATCTTCGACCTGATCCGGGACTGGCTGAAAACGCCGGGAAGGGCTGTAATATCCGTGATCCATGACCTCTCTCTGGCAAGAGCGTACGGGACCGAAATACTCCTTATGAACCACGGAACCGCTCTGGCGTGCGGAACCGCCGACGAAGTGCTGACGCCGGCGCTTTTGAAGGAAGTCTATCAGATGGACGTATACGGCTGGATGAGAGAGCTGCTTTCCCAATGGAACTGAAGCAGGAACCGCACATCCGCTGCATGGGAGGAAAATCAATGCATTTTGGGGAATGGAACCGGAAAATAAAACCCCCGGACGATGACGCCATGAACATGGCAAGGGCCCGATGGGATTCCATCGCAAAGCCGCTGCACGGGCTGGGGGAGCTGGAAGACGTCTGTATCCGCATCGCGGGCCTTACGGGCAGCGCGGACATTTCTATAAGTAAACGGGCGGCGGTTATATTCTGCGCCGACAACGGCGTGACGGCGGAGGGCGTGACCCAGACCGACGCTTCCGTGACGGCCGTCATGGCGGCCGCCATTGCCGGGGGCCGCTCCTGCGTCTGTCAAATGGCCGGGGCGGCAGGCGCCGACGTTTTTCCCGTGGACACAGGCATGTTTCGCCGTGTCCCCGGCGTCCGGGACCTGCACGTGGCGGACGGCGCCGGAAATATCGCAGACGGCCCCGCCATGACCGAAGAACAGGCCCTTCAGGCTGTTTCCGCCGGGATTTCCCTTGCAGGAGAGCTGAAGGGTAAGGAGTATCAGCTGCTTGCCTGCGGCGAGATGGGAATCGGCAACACCACAACCGCCGCGGCGATGGCTTCCGTCCTGTTAGGGATGCCGGCAGAACAAACCGTGGGCGTGGGCGCGGGTCTGTCCCGGGAGGGACTGGCAAGAAAACAAAGCATCGTCCGCCGGGCCGTTGCAAAAAACTGTCCCGATCCTCAGAACGCTCTGGATGTGCTTTGTAAACTGGGCGGTTTTGACATTGCGGGAATGACGGGACTGTTTCTCGGCGGCGCGCTTTACCGGATTCCCGTGATCATCGACGGCATGATCAGTTCGGTCGCCGCCCTGACCGCCGCCCTGCTCTGTCCGGACAGCGTCTGCGCCATGATCCCCAGCCACTGCTCCGCCGAGCCCTCCGCGGCGGCCATACTGGAAAAGCTGTCCCTTGAACCCATCCTGCGGGGAAATTTCCGGCTGGGCGAGGGAACGGGCGCCGTCTGCATGATGCCTCTTCTGGATCTTGCGCTCGCCATCTACAACGGCGCCGCCACCTTTTCCGATGTAAGGATTCCACAATATGAACCTCTGGGAGACTGAACCATGAGCATGATCTTACTCACCGGCGGCTCCGGGTGCGGAAAGAGCTTTTACGCCGAATCCCTCTGCCTGAAGCTGCCCATGCCGCGCTATTATATCGCCGCCATGCGCCCTTACGGCGAGGAAAGCAGACAAAAAATCGAAAAGCACCGCCGCATGCGTCTCGACAAAGGCTTCGAGACCATAGAAAGGTATACGGATCTTTCCTCCTTGAAGCTGCCGGCGCAGGGCACCGCGCTGTTAGAATGTATCTGTAACCTGACGGCAAACGAGATGTTCGACGAAACGGGCAGTTACAGCGATCCTTTCGACCCTGTGATCCGGGGAGTGGAAACGCTTTTGAACCAGTGCGGCCACCTGATCGTTGTGACGAACGACGTGGGAAGCGACGGCCGTCTCTACGACGAGGGCACCAACGCCTATATCGCCGCTCTGGGAAGGATCAACGCCGCTCTCGCCCGGATGGCCGACGCCGTGTACGAGCTTGTCTGCGGCATCCCGATTCCCGAAAAGGGGGCGCTTTTGATATGACAGATGTTTTCCGTTCTCTGATCATGGCTTTTTCCATGTTTTCCGTGATCCCAATGCCGCGCATTCAGTGGAAAGAGGAAAATATGCGGTATATGCTGGCCTGGCTGCCGGCGGTAGGCGTGACCGCGGGCGTTTTACAGTGGGGATGGCTGCTGCTGTGCAATTTTCTTTCTTTCGGCCCCCTGCTTTTTGCCGCGGGAATGACGTTGTTCCCCATCCTGCTCACAGGGGGAATCCATATAGACGGCTTCAGCGATACGGTGGATGCTCTTTCCAGTCACGCCGAACCCATGCGGAAGCGGGAAATCCTGAAGGATCCCAACGCAGGCGCTTTCGCCGTGCTTTACACCGCCGGATACCTGCTGCTTTTTGCCGCCCTTTGCACGGAGCTTCCCCGCACCTTAACAACCGCGCTGACTCTGGGACTCCATCAGACCGCGGCCCGCGCGCTGGGCGCGCTCTGCAGCGTCTGTTTTCCCTCCGCCTCCCAAAGCGGACTTCAGTATACGTTCCGGGACGCGGCCTCAAAGAAAGTGACCGCGTATCTTGCGGTTTGGACCGTTCTCTGCATGGGAGCTCTATGCCTGCTTTCCCTGCCGGGCGGAATCGCGTGTGCGGCGGTATTTTTGCTCCTGTTTTTGTACCTGAAAAGGGTCAGCCGCCGTCAGTTTGGCGGTATGTCGGGGGATCTGGCCGGATATATCATCACCCTTGCGGAGTTTTTCATGCTTTTTTCTTATCTCATAACGGAAAGGATAGCGGCATTATGATACTGATTGTAGGAGGCGAGGGCTCGGGAAAGAGAACCTTCGCAAAATCATTGGGTTACAGGGAAGAGGATATGGCGGACGGCTGTCTGGATGATCGTCCCGTAATTTTTCACACGGAACGCCTGGTCTTTCAGGCGCCGGAAGGGGCCGATCTGCTGTATGAAGGCCTTCTGAAAAAAGAGGTCGTGATCTGCAATGAGGTGGGAAGCGGCGTCATTCCCATGGAACAAAGGGAACGTCAGGGACGGGAAGCCGCAGGAAGGCTTTGCGTACGGCTGGCCGCCAGGGCGGACGCCGTTGTGCGCATGGTGTGCGGGATCCCTTCCGTCATCAGGGGGAAGCTGCCATGAAAATACTTTTGCTGCGCCACGGCGCTACGGCGGGCAACGAGCTCGGCAGATATATCGGAAGAACGGACGAGCCCTTAAGTCCCAGGGGAATCCGGGAGGTCAAAGCCGCCGGATGCGATCCCGCGCTCTCCATAGTTTATGTCACGCCGCTTCTGCGCACCCGCCAGACCGCCGAAATCCTGTTCCCCAACGCCGGACAGATCGTGGTGGACGGCCTGCGGGAAACCGATTTCGGCCATTTTGAGCAAAGAAGCGCCCGGGAGATGGAAAACGATCCCGAATACCGAAGCTGGGTAGAGGGCGCGTGTCTCGGCGCATGCCCGGGGGGAGAATCCAGAGACGCATTTACAAAGCGTGTGCGGGAAGCCTTTACCCACACGCTTCTCTCCCACAGGGCCCTGACGGGGGAAAAGGACGGGGAACCGGCCGTCTTTGTAGTGCACGGGGGCACCATCATGGCCATTCTGGAAGCGTTTGCCCGTCCTGCCATGTCGTTCTATGAGGGGCGTGTGGAGAACGGCAGAGGATTTTTGTGCCGCCCCGACTTTTCCCCGGGAATGGGGCTTCCGTTTCTGCTGACCGACGTTGCCAAAACAGACAGGGTGCTTGTATGAACTGCCATTTTATCGCTTTTTGTACGGGATTTTTTGCGGATCTGCTTTGGGGAGATCCGCTGGGAAACTTTCATATTGTAGTATGGATGGGAAGGGGCATTACTTTTCTGGAAAAAGTTTTCCGCAGGATTTTTCCGAAAAATCAAAAGGGTGAACTCTGGGGCGGCGTTCTTCTGGTCGTTGTGCTCTGCGCCTGTTCTTTTTTCTTCAGCGCATCCGCCCTGAAACTGCTCTATTTTCTTCATCCCGCGGCGGGATTCGTACTGGAGAGTTTTCTCTGCTGGCAGTGTCTCGCCATGCGCTCTCTTAAGACCGAAAGCATGCGGGTGTACTTAAGCAGAAACGACCTTGAAAGCGCAAGAGCCGCCGTGGGAAGGATCGTGGGAAGAGACACGGATTCTCTGGATTTTCCCGGCGTCTTTCGCGCCTGTGTGGAAACCGTGGCGGAAAACACCTCCGACGGCGTAATCGCCCCCATGTTGTACCTCGCGCTGGGGGGCGCCCCTCTGGGCGTACTGTACAAGGCCATAAACACCATGGACAGCATGCTGGGATATAAAAACGAACGCTATCTTTACTTTGGGCGGGCGGCGGCGAGACTTGACGACGCGGCCAACTTTCTTCCCTCCCGGGCGGCGGCCCTGCTGACGGCAGCCGCGGCGTATCCGACGGGGCTTGACGCCCGAAACGCGTTTCGTATCTTCCGTCGGGACCGGTACCGGCACGCCAGTCCCAATTCCGCGCAGACGGAAAGCGCCTGCGCCGGCGCCCTTCATATCCGGCTGGGCGGACCTGCGCGCTATTTCGGAAAACGGGTGGAAAAACCCTTTATCGGAGACGACGACCGTCCCGTGGAAGCGGAGGACATTCCGCGGGCAAACCGCCTTTTGTATGCGGCGGGGTGGCTGTGCTTTCTGTTGTGCGTCCTCGGGAAAGGAACGGTGATGCTCTTATGCTGACACACGGCGGAGATCTCGTGGGATTTTACGAGACATACGGACGAATGCCACTGGATTTTTCCGTAAACGTAAACCCTCTGGGACTGCCCAGGGGAGCCCGAAAAGCCGCCGAAACGGCGCTGTCCCATGCGGCGGAATACCCTGATCCGGCGTACCGCCGGCTGCGGGAAGCAGTCGGCAGGCATTACCGGATCCCACCGGCGTTTATCGTGCCGGGAAACGGCGCGGACGATCTGATCTGGCGGATTGCGGCCGTTATGAAAAACCGCCGCGTGCTTCTCACCGCCCCGTGCTTTTCGGAGTATGAAAACGCTCTCGAAACATTTGGGTGCCGAATTGAAAGGCATGTCCTCAGGGCGGAACATCAATTTTGTCTCACTGAAGATATCATGGAAAAAATCACGCCCGGTCTGGACGCGTTCTTTCTGTGCAATCCTAACAATCCCACAGGCAGAACCGCAGACCGTGGATTGCTGCTCCGGATTCTGGACAGGTGCAGGGAGTACGGAACGCTCCTTTGGGTGGATGAGTGTTTTAACGGTTTTCTGGAGCGTCCGGAGGAACATTCTCTTATCGACCGGCTTTTCTCTTATGAACGTCTTGCCATCCTGCAGGCTCCTACCAAGTTTTACGCCATGGCGGGCCTTCGGCTGGGTTTTGTCTTCTGCGCCGGGGACAGGCTCCGAAAACAGCTTTGGGCCTTCGGACAGAGCTGGCCCGTGTCCGTCACGGCTCAGGCGGCGGGGATCGCCGCGCTGGAGGACAGGACGTACGCCGAACACTCCCGGGCTCTGATCCGGAAAGAAAGGGAACGTGTGCGGAATATGCTGAAAGCGGCATCCATAACAATGATCGGCGGCGAGGCAAACTATCTGTTTTTTCATACGGATATCCCGGCGTTTGACAGAAAGCTGGCGGAAAGGGGCTTTCTCATCCGCAGCTGCGCTTCCTACCGGGGACTGGAAGACGGATATTATCGCATCGCCCTTCGGACGCCCCGGGACAATGACAGGCTGATAAAAGCGATCCGAAAGATCGCGGCAGCATCCGCCTGAATCGCCTTGCCGTACTGTACGGATGGTTTGAAAGAACAGGAAATACTTTGAAGGGAAGAGCAAAATGAAAAAGAACATTATGATCCAGGGCACTATGTCCAGTGTGGGAAAAAGCCTGATTACAGCGGGACTCTGCCGTATTTTTCATCAGGACGGCATCTCTGTCGCCCCCTTTAAAAGCCAGAATATGGCGCTCAACAGCTATATTACACGGGAGGGACTTGAGATGGGACGCGCGCAGGCGGTACAGGCCCAGGCCGCCTGCACAGAGCCCTCCGTCCTGATGAACCCCATCCTTTTAAAGCCCTGCTCCGACATGGGAAGCCAGGTGATCGTAAACGGAGAGGTGACAGGCACCATGAAGGCAGTGGAATATTATGCATATCGTCCCAGACTGCGCGGTGTAATCAGGCAGGCTTATGAGAAACTGTGCGAGACTTACGACCTTATTGTCATCGAGGGTGCGGGAAGTCCGGCCGAGATCAATTTAAATGAAAATGATCTCGTAAATATGGGAATTGCGGAGATGTTCGACGCGCCTGTGCTTCTGGCGGCAGATATCGACCGGGGCGGCGTTTTCGCCCAGATCTACGGAACCATAATGCTGCTGCCCGAAGAACAGCGCAGAAGGATCCGTGGCGTCATCATCAATAAATTTCGGGGCGACGTGGAAATCCTGAAACCGGGACTTGACATGATAGAAGAACGGACCGGCGTTCCGGTGCTGGGAGTCGTTCCGTATCTGCAGCTTGACATTGACGACGAGGACAGCGTTATCCAAAGAGACCAAACCGTTCATAAGCCTATAGAGATCGCTGTCATTCAGTTTCCGCGGATTTCAAACGCTACGGATTTTAACCCTCTGGCGCGGCTTTCCACAGTACACGTGAATTATGTCCGCCGCACGGCAGAGTTTTCCGATCCCGACATGGTGATCCTTCCCGGGACCAAGAGCACCATGGAGGATCTGAAATGGATGCGCCAGAACGGTCTTGAGTCACTGGTAAAAAAAGCCGCCACAGCAGGAAAACCCGTTCTGGGAATCTGCGGGGGGTATCAGATGCTGGGCGAAATGATCTGCGATCCTCACGGCGTCGAAGGGGGAGGGCAGATAGCGGGTTTGGGCCTTCTGCCTGTCCGCACCACGTTTTCTCCCGTAAAAACCAGACTTCAGTCAAAGGGCGTCATTCAGGCAGGAAATTCCATTTTTAAAGATCTTTCCGGCGTTTCCTTTTCCGGTTATCAGATCCACATGGGTATTTCCGAACCCGGGGAAAAAACCGCGGCCTTCTGTACGCTTTCGGACGGCGGCGAAGACGGCGCAGTTTGTGAAAATGTGGCAGGGACTTATATCCATGGCCTTTTCGACGGAGACGCCGCACAGGCTCTGGAAAAGCTGCTGCTGATCCGCAGGGGCATTTCGCCGTCGCAGCTTCCCAAAGCCATGAATGCGGAATCATTCCTGCAGAGCCAGTATGACCTCCTTGCGGACAGCCTGCGGGAAAGTCTGGACATGAATACGCTTTATCAGATTCTGGGATAACCGCCGGGCCATCTTTTGTGACCCTATCTTAAATTAGTCAGGACAAGACGCCGGATGTTTGTTATAATGAGAAGAAAGAAAAAGAAAAACAGAGGTGACATTGCTTATGAACAAGATCCTTCGGCGTATTTTCACAGTGCTTCCGGCCGTTCTGCTGCAGTTTTTGTGGCTGTATCTGCTTTTTGAATGGCTCGCGCCCTGGGCGGCGCTGATCGGCTTCGCCCTTTCCATTCTGTCTTTTTTGTTTGTCCTGTACCTGATCACAAAACGGGAGGAAAGCACCTATAAGATCCTCTGGCTGCTTGTGATCCTGACCTTTCCCCTTCCCGGCGCCGCGCTTTATCTGATCTTCGGAAACAAGCGTACCACAAAACCGCTGAAGAAAAAGCTGGACGCCATGAAGCCCCTTCCGCCCGTCCCGGATGAGACGCCTGCGCTTTACGAGGCGTTGTCTCTGGAAAACCGGCGGCTCTCCCAGACTTTCCGCTGGGTTCAGAACAAAACGGGATTTTTTCTCCGGGAAAACCGCGGCGCGGAATATTATCCCCTGGGAGACGATCTCTTCCCCGTGATGCTGGCGGAACTGGAAAAGGCGAAACGGTTTATTTTTGTGGAATACTTTATCATTGAAAACGGACTGATGTGGGATTCCATGGTGGAGATTCTGGCACGGAAGGCCGCCCAGGGCGTAGACGTAAGGGTAATGTACGACGATCTGGGAAGTATTTCCACCTACAACAAGGAAGCCGCAAAGCTCCTTTCCCAAAAGGGGATCCACTGTACTTCCTTCAATCCCCTCGTCATCATAAAGGGTACCCTGAACTGCCGGGATCACAGAAAAATGCTGATCATTGACGGAAAAACCGCCTTCAGCGGCGGCGTGAACCTGGCAGACGAATATATAAATCAGAGAGAAAAATTCGGCCACTGGAAGGATATCGGCTTTCGGATAACCGGGGAGGCCGTACAGAATTTCACCAGAATGTTTGCGGAGTTCTGGGACGCCTTTACCGGCGAGCGAATCCCGGACGAACTTCTGGATCTCCCCGATTTTTCGGAGATGCCCGGAGAAAAAGACGGTTACGTCTTAAGCTATTATGACTCTCCCCTGCGCGACGACGCGATCAGCAACGAGCTTTACATTGACCTTTTATCTCAGGCCCAGGATTACGCATGGTTCTTTACCCCTTACCTTATGCCGGGAGACGCCCTGCTGGATGCTTTTGTCCGGGCAGCGCGGCGCGGCGTGGACATTCGGATCATTCTGCCCGGTATTCCGGACAAGAAGCTTGTGTACCGTATGTCCCGCAGCTTTTACGCGGTGCTTCTGGAGGCGGGCGTGAAGATATACGAATATACCCCCGGATTCGTTCATGCCAAGGGTTGTATCGTTGACGATATCATGGGAACGGTGGGAACGGTAAATCTGGATTATCGAAGCCTGTTCCTGCATTTTGAAAACAATTCCCTGTTCTACCGGGCGTCTCTGTTAAAGGACCTGAAAGCGGACTTTATCGCCACACAGGAAAAATGCAGGGAACGCACTGTCGAAAACATCGGAATGAATTTCAGGAAATGGCTGACCGACGGCATCCTCCGGATCTTTACCCCGCTCTGTTAAAAGCGGAGTATTGACAAAACAATCATTATATGATTTGATATTTTTGAAGCGGGAGAAGACACTCATCACTAAAAACGAAAGCTTCAACGTCAATAACAAGGGGGTCGGATCCCATCGAAAAAAACATTTCCGTTATCGACGAAAAAGGTAATGAATATGAAGCGACCTATCCGAAAAGAGCGAAAGGTCTTGTTAAAAAAGGCAGGGCACGCTTCGTAGACGATAATACGATTTGCCTTGCGTGTCCGCCGGATATGATGGAGGATACAAAAATGTCTGATAACAACATTAAATCAAAAGAAACCGTTAGCAAAGAGTCAACCGAAGCCGTCGCCGAAAAGCCCGCTTCGGCAGGATGCGAGTTCTCCGTCGGGTACATTCTTGGACAGCTGGAACTTATGCGCAGAGACAACGAGTATATCATGAAAGCAATTAGCAGCCTGGAAAATCTTGTTATAAACAGTGGCGCCGGCGATATCGCCAATCAGGCAAGGTGCGAAGCCATTGGGAACATTGTAAGCTGCCGCGAAACGACGAACCAGAAGCTCATCGCGTTTTATGAGATGCTCTATAATGACATGAGACCGTCGAAATCAAATACGGAAACGGCGTTGGAATGATCCTGAATTATCTCGCAGGTTTTCGTCACATTGAGCACTAAAATTCACCCCCGAGGGTACCCTCGGGGGTGAATTTTTGCTTTTGTACTGATATGTGCTATATTTCTTCCTTTTGTGTACTGATGTTCTTTGTTTCCTTGATAATGCTGCGCATAGATGCTTTGGATATGAATTCATAGTCCGTCCGAAGACCAAAGGCTTTGTGCAGGGCATGTGTGAGATCCGTTCGCATGTAGGACGGAATGTATCCGCTGTCCTTCTAAAGACAGGTCATGTTTATGCTGCGTATTGTCTGCAGGATCTGTTCGTATATGTGACAAAATTGGTTACTTGTGTTGTAAAACGTAAAACGTTATGATATAATATATTTTATTCAAAAATCAGCATTTTTTACCTCAAATCCGGTATAATTATATTGAGGTGAAAAGATTATGAACAAAGAAATGCCCTACAAAAGGGAGAAGGAGGTAGATGCTATGAGCACTGCCATAAAACTTCGTGCTTGTGAAGGCAAATATCTTGATGAACTGGAAACTTATATAGTAAAACTAAAAGACATGAAGCATGATTCGACTGAAGAAGCTTATAAGGAGGCAAAAAAAGCACTCTTGCGTACTGGCGTAGTAACACGCTCGGGAAAGATAAAGAAAAAAATCGTATCTTGGGAGTAAATTATGTACAAAAAACTGCCAAACCTTGTGATCGGTTTTCATGGTTGCCAAAATAATGTTTTTAAAGAAGTAATAATGAATGGACAACAATTAAAGAAAAGTTCAAATTCATATGACTGGCTAGGAAACGGTATTTATTTTTGGGAACAAAATTATCAAAGAGCTTATGAGTGGGCAATTAATCGTTATGGTACTAATAATGCGGCTGTGATTGGTGCTGTAATTGATTTGGGTTATTGCTTAAACTTAACTGATAGTGCCAGTGTCGATATTCTTCGTAAAGGATATGAGATTTTAAAAATCAGATGCGATACCATTGGAATAGAATTACCTAAGAATCGACCATCCCAAAAATCTACAGATGTATTATTACGCGATTTAGACTGTGCCGTTATTCAGCAAATACATGATTTTAATCAGCAGGAAAGGAAACAAAAATTTGATTCTGTTCGTGGTATTTTTATAGAAGGTCCTCCTACATACAATGGATCAGAGTTTCGCGAAAAAACGCATGTGCAAATCTGTATTTGCAATCCGAATTGCATTAAGGGATATTTTGCACCTTTACCTCCACACCCAGATTATTCTATGCCATAATCGCATGCGCACAAAGTTCTTTCTTTTTGAACATCCATACAGGCATCTCGTCCATCATCGAAACGAGTAAATGTAATCCTTTGATAAAAATGGTCGAAGAATTCAAGGCTTTGTCCAGCCCATAAATCTAATGTCACAGGTACGCAAAAAAGGTTATTTTTCACACACTTCTTCAAACATAAAATGAGATCTCAGCTTTCACGCCTTGAAATCGCAAAGCGGTTTTGGTCTTTCCATAAATTCATTTAAAGTTCACTGTCAGTTCGTTGTTTTTATTCGGTTGACCAGGTATAATATCAAAATGAACCAATTAAAGGAGCCAGAGCAAAGCAGGCGGAACATATTCGCCACATAAAAAAATTCCCTCTGATCCTTTTGAAGAAGAATCAGAGGGAATTTTCAATGCTTTAAAGCGTCCCCGAGACGACTTGAACGTCCGACCTATCGCTTAGGAGGCGATCGCTCTATCCAACTGAGCTACGAGGACCCGATTCCGTTTCGGAATACCTTAAACTGCTTCTTCGGGGAAATTAATCTGGCCCTGAAGCCATATCAAACCTTTAAATCTTCTCCCTACCTGTGGTTCCCCGAATAAGTCTATTATATTGATACAAACGTCAAATGTCAATTCATTACAGCAAATTGTTAAGATATAAATTTTTTCACCTGTAATATGATTGGTAGAAATACGGATCCCTGTAATCTCACCCAGAATGGAATACTGATCGCATTCCACTCCATAAGGCATAAAACAGGTGTCCACCAGACTGAACAGATCTTCCTTCTGAATCCGCCTTGAGATGGCGGTGTACATATCCATATCTTCCAGAGTCAGCGTCTCAATGGCTTCCTCGTCGCCTTTTCTTGCCGCCATCATCAGATTGTTTCTGGTGACGGAGTCCTGCTTGACACGCTGCAGCTGTTCCTCATCCTTCTGGATCGGCAAAAGTACCGACCCGCTTACGGAAAGCGCGGACAGCGTCAGCGTCGTCCCGCGGACGGGAAGTTTTCCCATAGCCTGCGCTTTTACATACGGAAGACGGTTCTTCAGGTAAAAGATCAGGGAAATCCCCACCTTTACATCGTCGCATACGCCGGCGTAAGATTCCTTGTCCGCATGACGCTCCACCGACACATCCTCATAGGAGGTAATACCCGTTCCGGTCAGGTACGGATAATAATATTCATAGGTAAACTTTTCTTCTTCATCAAATTCTCCGCAGACTGCTATGCCAAGGTTCGCGGCAAATTCTTTGCAGAATTCGCCCAGCAGCGTATTTTCCTGACTCACGGTAATTGCGCGCCGGTCTGAATGAATGACCACGTCCGTTAAAAGCTCCTGCAGCTTACGCCTGCTCTCAAACCGGCTGAAACCTATGGCCCGCATGTATTTATGCAAACATTTCACCTTCTTTCCCTGCTTTTCCGCCGCCTGTTCCGGCAGAAAACGCCCCGATGATTAACGATTCTGTTCTGCTGTGGGCAGGATTGTTTCCTTTCCGCCCATGTAAGGCTGCAGCGCCTTCGGTATACGGATACTTCCGTCTGCATTCAGATTGTTCTCCAGAAAGGCGATCAACCCTCTTGGAGACGCCAGAACGGTGTTGTTCAGGGTGTGCACATAATAAGTGCCATTTTCCCCTTTTGTCCGGATGCCAAGTCTTCTTGCCTGAGCGTCGCCCAGCGTTGAACAGGAACCCACCTCAAAATATTTTTGCTGTCTCGGACTCCATGCCTCGACGTCGCAGGATTTCACCTTCAGATCAGCCAGATCGCCGCTGCAGCATTCCAAAGTCCGCACCGGAATATCCAGACTGCGGAAAAACTCGACGGTATAGCTCCACATTTTATCGTACCATTCCATGGAATCTTCCGGCCTGCAGAGCACAATCATCTCCTGCTTTTCAAACTGATGCACCCTGTACACGCCTCTCTCTTCAATGCCGTGAGAGCCCACTTCCTTCCGAAAACACGGTGAATAAGAGGTCATCGTGATCGGCAGGCTTTTCTCGTTTACGATCTGGCCCTTAAACTTTCCGATCATGGAATGTTCAGAAGTGCCAATGAGAAACAAATCCTCTCCCTCGATCTTATACATCATGGCGTCCATCTCGGCGAAGCTCATAACGCCGTTCACAACGCTGCTGCGGATCATAAAAGGTGGAATACAGTATACAAAACCCTTATCGATCATAAAATCTCTTGCATAGCTGATCATGGCGGAATGGATCCGTGCCGCGTCGCCCATCAGATAATAAAAACCGTTCCCGCTGGTCCGGCCTGCGCTTTCCTTGTCAAGACCGCTTATGCTGTCAAGAATATCGGCATGGTAGGGAACCTCAAAATCAGGCACAACAGGATCTCCGTATTTCTGAATCTCAACATTCTCGCTGTCGTCTCTGCCGATGGGAACGGAAGGATCAATGATGTTGGGAATGGACATCATGATCTTTGTAATCTTTTCCTGCAGGTTTGCTTCAAGGGCTTCCAGCTCAGCCAGTCTCTTTGCGCCTGCTGCCACTTCTTCCTTTTTTGTCTGGGCTTCTTCCTTCTTTCCCTGTCCCATCAGGACGCCGATTTCCTTTGAGATGCGGTTTCTGGCGGCTCTTAAGTCGTCGCCCTCCTGTTTTGCTTTTCTGCTTTCCGCATCCAAAGCAATGACTTCGTCAACCAGCGGCAGCTTTTCGTCCTGAAACTTCTTCCGGATATTCTCTTTCACAAGATCCGGGTTTTCCCTTAAAAATTTAATGTCAATCATGCCGGTATCTCCTTTTGCCTTTTACGCCTCATCCAACGTTTTTTCTATAAATATATTATGGATCTTTACAAGATCCTTGATGACATTTCCCTCTACATTGCGGCCCTTGCTGTCCCTGAGGATTTTTATGACAGGCCGCTCCGCAAAATCCCGGTTCTGTGACACCACGACAGCCAGTTCCCCTTCGTTGGTAAGCACATGGGTGCCGACAGGATATACGGCGGTAAACCCAAGGAACACATCCACTATTTTACCATCAAACAATAAATTTTTAAAGCTTTTTACATATTCCACCGCTTCATAAACCTTCACGCGCCTGCATGCAATGCCGCAGATCATCTCGTCAAACGTGTCGCAGACATTGACGATCCTGCATTCAAAGGGAATATCCCTGACGTGCAGCGGGAAACCGGAACCGTCCATACATTCATGATGATATAAAATGACGGCTTTGGTCAGGTCGGAGATCCATGTCTCATCTTTCAGAGAAGAATATCCGTAAATCGGATGCTTTTTGTACTCGGCCTGCTCCTGTCTGTTCAGTATACCCAGATCCTGATTGTTGAAATCAATGGCCATATATCTCAATCCGATATCATGAAGCAGACATCCCACCCCGATATCGTGGATCTTTTTTCTTTCAACGCCGAGTTTCAGCGCCGTCAGAATCGCCATGGAACAGATGCTGATGGAATGCTCGTAGATATCGGCGCTTCGTTCCTTTATATCAAACACTCTGTTTACGACCTGTTTTTCTTCCAGGATCGTGTCGATGATATCGTCCGCGGCGCCGCCCAGCTCCGCAAGTTCCTGATTATTGTGATAGGTGTGACGTTCCAGAATATCTTTTACCGTTCTGCGGACAGCTTCCTCCGTTTCGTTTTTCAGTATTGCCATCTCGCCGACAATAGAATCTTCTGTTTTTACAAATACCTCCGTAATGCCAAGTTCTTTCAGTTTTCGGATATAACTTCCCCGTACCGTTGCTCCTTTAGGAAGAATAATCTGAAAATCCCCGTTGACAATATCTCTGGCCAGAACCTCATTTCCCGCCAATTCATGCAGCTGTTTCCGCAGCATATCCAATCCCTACTCTCACTGTCATTCTCCCATAGCGGCCGCCAGAGCTTCCGCCTCTTCCCTCCCAAGCTCAACGGCGCTTTCACCGTTGCGGATCTCTTTAGTGTAAGAATAGCATCCTTCCGTGCTGTGTACGGAGTTTAAGATAAACCCATTGTTGTTTTCATCCAAAAGCGCCAGACTGAAGCTGAGCTGTCCTCCCATCTGATTAAAGGCGTCATACTTGATCAGGCCCATTTTCTGATAGGCGGATTCCAGATTCTTATACAGCACACGGATATCCTTTTTATTTTTTTCCGCAGAAGTCTTCAGAAATTTATTATCCTCAAAAAGACCCGCTATTTCTTCTTCCAGACTTTCCCCGCTGCTCCCGATAAAAAACCGATCCAGTCTCTTCTTCAGATTTCCTGTTTTCCGGATCTGCAGGATTAACAAAACCAGCAAAACCAGAACCAGAACCGTCAGGGCAGCCGTAACTGCCAAAAGATATCCCAGGTCGAAAGAGCCAATACCCAGCTTATTCAGAAAGTTACTGTTATTATATGTGTTCATAACGCTCCTATGTATGTCAATCCGATTCCTTCTGTCAGTTGCTGCCCATCATATCCATAAGCCTGTCCAGATCTTCGTGATTATAAAATTCAATCTCGATCTTTCCTGCGCCCTCTCCATTGGGAATAACTGTAACTTTTGTGCTCAGCCGCTGTTTCAGCTTTTCTTCAATATCGAGATAAATCGCCTGCAGAGTCTTATTATCCGGCTTTTTGGGCTTCGCGGGCCTGTGCAGATTTTTCACAAGCTTTTCCACATCCCGGACGCTGAGCTTTTCATCGAAAATCCTCTGCGCCAGATTATACTGTTCTTCCGGATCCTCCACAGCCAGAAGCGCCCTGGCGTGTCCCGTGCTGATCATATCGTCGATGACCATCTGCTGTACGTCGTCGCTGAGCTTTAAAAGACGAATGGAGTTTGTGACGGCCGCGCGGCTTTTTGAAACCCTTTCCGCAACTTCGTCCTGTTTTAAATTAAATTCCGTCAAAAGCCGCTTGAACGCCTGCGCTTCCTCGATGGGATTCAGATCTTCACGCTGAATATTTTCGATCAGGGAGATCTCCATAATCTCCTGTTCCGTGTAGTTGCGGACAATAACCGGGATCTCTTTTAATCCGGCCATCTTTGCGGCCCGCCATCTGCGCTCGCCGGCTATGATCTCATAGTGATCCTTTCTGTCCTGAACCAGAATCGGCTGTAAAAGGCCAAACTGCTTAATAGAATCGGACAGTTCCTGAAGAGCGTCCTCGTCAAAATTTTTTCTGGGCTGTTGTCGGTTCGGTTCCACGGAGGTAATCTTTACCATCGTCCCCTTCTCGCCCGTTTTTTCAAAGACCGTGTCTTCCTTCACCTGTTTTGCTTCTTTTTTTGCCTTCGCTTCTCCCACCGCGTCGGGAATCAGTGAGTCAAGCCCTTTGCCCAATCCTCTTGCCGCCATATTTCCTCTTTTCCGCTGTTTTCTCACAGCATCCTGCGATCATGACACACTTTCCGTCATAACCATTATTTTCTGTCATCTGTCTGCCGCCGTCAGGAAACGGATCCCGTCTGCCCGCTGCAGGAAATGATTTCGTCCGCCAGCTGCAGATATGCCTCCGCGCCCGCGGATTTTGGATCGTATTTGTTGATAGGCTGTCCAAAACTGGGAGCTTCCGCGAGCCGTATGTTTCTCGGAATCAAAGTAGTGTAGATTTTCTGTTTCAGATTCTGTTTCACGTTTTCCACTACCTGAGTAGAAAGGTTGGTACGGGAATCATACATGGTGAATACCACCCCTTCCATGTCAAGTTCCGGGTTCAGTCTCTCTTTCACAAGATTTACCGTATGAATCAGCTGGCTTAATCCTTCCAGCGCATAATATTCACACTGAATGGGAACCAGCACGCTGTCCGCGGTTGTCATGGCGTTGATCGTCAGCATATTCAGGGACGGCGGGCAGTCTATGATAATAAAATCATACTCTCCCTTCACATAGTCCACTTCATTTTTCAGGATATATTCTTTTCTCTCCACGCCGATCAGTTCGATCTCCGCCGCCGCAAGATTTACATTGGCCGGCAGAACGGAAACATTTTCCAGGACATTTTTTATGATGCAGTCGCGGATGGAACACTCTCCGAGAATCAGCTCATAGATCGTATTTTCCAGATCATTTTTTTCAATGCCGAAGCCGCTGGTCGTGTTTCCCTGAGGATCCGTATCGATCACAAGAACTTTTTTCCCTTTTTCCGCCAGACAGGCAGATAAATTGATGGACGTGGTTGTTTTTCCCACGCCGCCTTTCTGGTTTGCAATTGCAATAATTTTTCCCATATCTTTCGCCTTTCGATGTTTTGCCTTTCAATTATATCACTAAAAGTGTTCTGCCGCAACTCGCAACCTGCTCGGGTTTTTCGCAGCCTAGAATGCCAAAGTAAATTCCAGTTCATATACCCATACCAGATTTAAGTCTGGCACTCACTCCTGTATAATGGA
>CANPXL010000022.1 GCA_947586055.1 uncultured Acetatifactor sp.
GATTATCTGGTACTGGGATTTACTTATTTTGACGGGAAAAAGATGGTTTTGGGTTCTTATAAACTGCAGAATGACAATTGGGTTGAGAATATTATTTGATTCCAAGTAGCTTACTGTGTCCCAGATTATGTAATTGTCATTAAGCTTTGCTTTCGGAAGCGTAATAGAAATCTTGTCATCATCAACCTCAACAACAATTTCGTCCATATCATATCCGACCTTCACCACACCGCTGGCAGTAATTTCAATTGAGTTTGTTGCGCCAGGCACTTTTATCTTTGTATTATTAAACAAATACCTTGGTTTGTTTGCATTAGCTACATCTGTATATTCATAGCAATAAGTTGTTAACTCTGCCATTTCCATAAGTTTAGCTTCAACTTCTTCAACTGTAACAACTTGTTTTTCTACTTCACCCGGCAGCTTTAAATCATCAAATGACTTTTTGTTTACTCTATTTACAATAACTTCCTCAGGCTCTATTGATTGTTTTCCAAAAAAATAGCCCGCTCCAAATATAACTGCCGCAACTGTAATAACGGCTATAGCATCCCTAAATACTTTTAAAATCTTCATCCCTTTTTCCTCCTATAACCATGCGGTAATGAGTACTAATAAATAAAATGCTATAACAAGCCCTGCACCTGTTAAAATTATTTTCTTCATTACTTATTACCTCCTCGCATTAGAATTTTTTTCATCTGTTTCTTTTTCACTGCTATTTACTCTTACTGTGGCAGCTACGCCGATTTCCTCCAAAAACTCCGAATAACGTTTTTTTCTTTTAAGATTTTAAGGGAAATCATCCTTTGTTTAACATTCATTTTGCATCACCCTCTTTTCTTGTTTTCATACTTAAATGATATCGTCCGAAAGAACAAAACAACAGAAACAATTTAGTAAAATAACTCGGTTATTTTATAAAAAAGGGCAAAATAATAGCGCCTTCTTTCCTTTTGGAAGAAAAGACGCTTGACCTTCGTTATTTTCTATTTCTGCGGGCTTCGTATTTTTCCATATCCATCACGCCATTGGCAATCATTTGCTCTGTCCATAGCTGTAGCGCCTCAACGGCTACAGATATTTTTTCCAACTGCTCCTGAATGTTTACGAAATCATCAATCTCTGTATCATCAATAACACCGTCCGCGGTAATGCCAATGAATCGGCGCTGACTGTCTTGCACTGTGTTTAACGAGTCCACCATCTTTAGCACAATCTGGGATAACGCTTGAATTTTAACTTCCGGTACGTACTGTTTTCCAATAGGGCACTGATTGGAACAGTAGTAATTACATAACTCTGGAGATTTATATTTTTGTGCCATAATAAGTATTTCTTCTGGATGCGGTTCAACTCTTTCATTCTCTATTTTTTCAATTCTCTCCGGAGGTATTGATTCAAGCAGCTCACTGGCTTGATCTCTTGTTAGCTTAAGTTCTTCCCTTCTTTGGAAATACACATTTTTGTTCTCTTTGTTTGATACTTTTGGCATTTTACAAATTCTCCTCGTATGATTTATATAGTAGTGCCCGTAGCCCTTCCCCAGGAACTGTATCTCATTTATAAACCCACCATCAAAATTGATTTATTGTCCATACTAATTTTTCATGTTAAGCATTTTAATTATATCATACAACTATGTTTTCCAACAGATTTAAGCCAAATCTCCCCTTATATCATCTTAAAATGCTCCAACGCTGCCTTGATCGCCGTCTCTTTTTCCTCCGGGCATTTCGGCGCTTTTGTATTCTCTAATTTCGCCTTATTATCATTCTCTCGCTCAATGATACCGTATTTCTGTTTCACTTGCGCGATATAGAGGAAGAAACCGCAAGCCCGGTATGCTCTTTCACATACGCCATGATCTCACCATAGGTGGCCTTTGTCTCCGCCGGTGTGACCTCCAGCTCATCCAAGTCCAATCCTATGCGGATAACATCATCCGGCTTTTGTTTGGCCAAAAGACACACCGTCTCCACATGCACCGTCATTCCAAACTGGTCCACGCCCCTTACCCTTTTGATCTCGTACCCGCCCTCGCAGAGAATCTTTAAATCTCTCGCCATCGTCGCGGGGTCACAACTCACATACACGATCCTCTCCGGCCCCATCCGCAGCATCGTGTTCAGGCAGGCTTCATCGCAGCCCTTTCGGGGCGGATCCACAACGATGACATCCGGATGAAGAAATTCCTCGTCCCCGGTTACGACACGTTCTGTTTCGTCCGCGCTCCATCCAGCCGATCCATCGGCCGCCGCGCTGAAGCCGGCGCGAAATCCCCGCTCCGTACAGGACCCGGAAATCCCGCTCTTTCGGGCATAAAATTCCGGCAATATTTCCTCGGCCTTCCCTGTAAAAAATTCCGCATTCGCAATCCCGTTCCGTCTTGCGTTTTCCCTCGCGTCTTCGATGGCCTGGGGAACGATCTCCACGCCGCAGACCCTTTGCGCCCATCCCGCCAGAAACAGAGAAATCGTACCGATACCACAGTAGAGATCCCACACCGTCTCCCTGCCGGTCAGCCCGGCATACTCCAGCGCAAGACTGTACAGCTTTTCCGTCTGTACAGGATTCACCTGATAAAAGGAAAGCGGCGAGATATGAAAGGTCAGTTCCCTCCCCGTAAAGGGAAATCCCGGCCGATTCATGTCCCTGACGTGAATGGTGTCGGAAATCGTGGGACTTCCCCATATCGTATAGACCTCGTTCCCCATAATTACGTTTGTCCGCTCTGTATTGATGCTGACCGACACGCTTGTCATTCCTTTTACCGCGGACAGTTTTTCCAGTAATTCACCCTGTTCCGGCAAAAAATCAACGTGCTTCTTCAGATGCCTGTCCTTCTTTTCGGAACCCTTCCCGGCAGGACATGACACATCCGTCGTTTTCTTTTCAGTTTGGTTCCGCGCAAAATTCAGCACCAGACATACCATGATCTCGCCGCTGTAAAAACCTTTTCGGATCAGGATATGCCGAACCAGTCCCTTTCCCGTCGTCTCGTCATAAGGGCGGATGCGGTATTTTTTCAGATGCTCCAGTATGATTTCAAGGATTTCCCTGTTTTCCTCCGCTCCCAGCAGACAGTCCGTATTTGCCACAATATTATGGGTCCTGCCCGCATAAAATCCCGCGACAACATTCCCCTCCCGATCGGTTCCCACAGGATACTGGGCCTTGTTCCGGTAGCGAAACGGTTCTTCCATACCTGCAATGGGCTCCATTCTGGCGTCTATATATGCGGGAGAGAAGCCCCCGATCCGGATCAGGCTGCTGCGGATTTTTTCCTGTTTATATTCCAGCTGCTTTTCGTAGGACAGCGCCTGCAGCTGGCACCCACCGCATTGTCTGTGAAAAGCGCATTCTGGCTCCACGCGAAAAGGAGAAGGCGTCACCACCTTCTCTGTCCTCGCGTAAGCATAAGTCTTTTTGTTCTTTACGATCCTGGCACGGACGGTATCCCCCGTTACGGCGTCCTTCACAAACAGCGTGAAACCGTCCGTCTTCCCAATGCCCAGTCCGTCGGCGCTCATGTCCTCTATGGTCACCGTCACGATATCGTTTTTCTGAAAATTCATGGTTCCGCTCATTCTATGCCGACTTCTCCCGCCCTGTGTGAGCGTCTTTGTCGTCGATCCGTCCGGCCGGACATGATCCGGACCGTCCGGACGCGCCGTCGCTCCCTACGCCAGTTCCGCCGCCAGCCGTTCCAGCTGTTCCTGATTTTCCGGCTTCATGGCGGAGAGCAGAGTCACCGTATTTTCCGCAAACGTGATTTCCCTGCTGTTGGCAAACAGGGCTTTCATGTTCTTTGCGGCCGTAGGAGCCCAGGAGCCGTTCTCTATCAGCGCCACCGTCCGGTTCTGATAACTGCGTTCCAGAAGGCGCCGGATAAAATCATCCATAAAGGGATTCAGCCCGTTGTTGTAAGTATTGCAGGCAAGCACCAGCTTTCCGTAACGAAAAGCGTCTTCCACAGCTTCCGCCATATCCGTTCTGGCAAGATCGTGAACCGCCGTCTTTACGCCTTTGTCCTGAAGCTTCTGCGCCAGCAGCAGCGCCGCCTCGGCGGTGTGTCCGTAGATGGAAGCATAAGCTATGGCAACGCCCTCGCTTTCCACTCCATAAGAGGACCAGATCTGATACAGATTCAGATAATGCTCCAGATTTTCCGTAAGCACCGGTCCGTGCAGGGGACAAATCGTCCTGATATCCAGCTCCGACGCTTTTTTCAGCACATTCTGTACCTGCGGGCCGTATTTCCCCACAATTCCGAAATAGTAGCGTCTCGCCTCGCAGTCCCATTCTTCCTCTACGTCCAGCGCGCCGAATTTTCCGAAGCCGTCCGCGGAAAAGAGGACCTTATCCGTCTCGTCGTAGCTCATCATGACCTCCGGCCAGTGCACCATGGGCGCAAATACAAAATGAAGCCTATGCTTTCCCAGAGAAAGAACGCCGCCGTTGGAAGCGGCGATCCTGTTTTCATTCAGCTCCAGATCAAAAAACTGTTTCATCATATCAAAGGCCTTCGGCGTCGCCACCACCATGGTCTCCGGATACTTTTCCAGAAAAGCCGGGATGTTTGCGGAATGATCCGGCTCCATGTGCTGAATGACCAGATAATCCGGCCTGCGGCCGCCCAGCGCTTTTTCTACGTTGTCCAGCCACGGTTTCCCGAAGCGGACATCCACGGTATCCATTACCGCCGTCTTTTCATCCAGAATGACATAGGAATTGTACGCCATGCCGTTCGGCACCGTATACTGTCCCTCGAACAAATCCACCTCGTGATCGTTTACGCCCACATACAAAATATCGTCGGTTATCTTCATCTCTTACCTCGTTTCCGCCGCACAGTCGGCTTTTTATTTTTCTTCTTCCAGTCTGCTGACTCTCAGATTGGTTTCAAATCGCCGGTTATAACCCAGCCAGCCGGTCTTTTCCCGGTTATTTTCCAGAATCTCCTTAAACGTCTCGATTTTTGCGTCGGTGTCGTCTGCGTAATACAGCGCAAGCGCCTCGATAAGGGCCGGCGTCTTCGGAGAACCGTATTCATATTTTCCCTGATGGGCCAGAATACAGTGCTGGAGCTGCGACAGCGTCTCATGAGGAAAATCCGGAATGGCGCCGGCCTTCTCCGCGACCATTTGCGCCCCCATGACGATGTGGCCAAGAAGCTGCCCGTCGTCGGTATAATCATTTTCGGGGAAAGGGGAAATTTCCCTGGTCTTTCCGATATCATGGCAAATGGCCGCCGTCAGCAGGAGGTCTCTCTTCAGAATGGGATACGCGCTGCAGTAATAATCACAGAGCTTTGCAACGCTCAGCGTATGCTCCAGCAGTCCGCCGATAAAACCGTGGTGTACCGTCTTCGCCGCGGAAGCAACCCGGAACGTCTTTGCAAACGTCTCATCTTCCACGAAAAACGACTCCAGCAGCTGTCTCAGATACCGGTTTTTCACGCTGCGGATCAGTCCGGTCAGCTCCTGATACATCCCGTCCAGATTCTTTGAGCTTACGGGCTGGTAATCCGCGGGATCGTATTCTCCCTCCCGGCATACCCGGATCCGTTTCACGCTGATCTGTAAGGCGCCCTGAAAATTGTTCACATCCCCTGAGACTTCCATATAATCCATGGCGCCGTACTCTTCTATCCCCGGGCTGTCCGGCTCCCAAACCTTCGCGTCAATAGTGCCGGTCCGGTCCTGAAGGATCACATTTTCATAGGGTTTTCCGTTTTTTGTCACCGCGGACTGTTTATATTTACACAAATAAATATCTGAGATTCTGTCTCCCTCTTTCAGATCCTTGATAAATTTCATGATTCCCTCTCATTTCCGCCGGCTGCCGGCTGATCTTTCCCGTACGGTTTCTCTCTTTTGTCAGAGCGTTCCGGGTTCAATGGTAAACTCCATTTTTCTGTATTCACCCTGAGACTGGCGCTCTGCCGTCAGCTGCACGGTCTGGCCCGGCTCGATCAGGCGGATCAGCTGGCTGCAGTAACCGTCAAAAGTGGTAATGCTGCTGCCGTTCATGGACGTGATGACGTCGCCCACCTGGATTCCGGCCAGCATGGCAGGAGAATCCATCTCCACCCGGGTGACATAAGCTCCATACGGCACGTCCTGCTCGTTGTGGACGTACTCCGGCACATCCGTTCCCGTAATGCCCATGTAGGCGAAGGGCTTGCTGTTGGACAGCTTTTCTATGATCCTGCGCAGCTCCGTAATGCCGTAGGCAGTGACGAGATTTTCCATCCCGTTTTCCAGGTTGTTTTCCGTGAGGATTCCCACCACCTGCCCTTTCAGGTTAAAAAGCACGCCTTCCCCGTTCCTGCTGCCGATGATATCCGTCAGCAGCAGCCGGTAGCTTCTGTCCGGCCCGGTCAGCTGTGTGCCGGCGGAGGTGATCATACCGATACCGATGGAATCACCTGTGCCAAGGGGGCTGCCCAGAGCGATCACGGGCGTTCCCACCAGCCGGCTTCCCAGGGAAGACCCAAGAGGCGCCACCGCCAGCCCGTCTTCTTCCAGATACTGCGCGGGCAGACGGTTTTTGATCACCGCCGCTATCGCCAGATCCGTATCCTGATCCACGCCTTTGAGCGTCGCATTGACCCTGTACGCGCCGTTGTCAAGATCCAGCACCAGGCTTTCTGCATTTTTCAGAGGGCTGTAATTTACCAGGATCAGCAGTTCAAGGCCCGTGTCCGCCACGATCAGGCCCGGCGCCTGATTGCTGCTCTCCTGTATATCGTCAAACCAGTCCACATTGGAGGTGACGCCCCGGACGGTGACCATATACCGGCTGAGCGCGGTCCTGACAACGGTTCCGTCTTCATCCGTCTCGTTTTCGTAAATATATTTCAAAACAGCGTCCTGCATCTGAGAAAAACTGTCGATGTCGGGTTTTACGCTGCCAAGCATCTCCCATACCTGCTCTTCCGTCAGCGCGGACGGCGTCTCTTCCGGAAGCTGTTCCGGCAGGGGGCTCTCCGGGGGCAAAACGGGCTGAGGACTTTCCGACGGAATATTTTCCGCCAGCATTTCTTCCGGAGACATTTCCTCCGGATCCTCGGGAAGCTCCGGAAATTCCACCGAAGGCGGTTCTTCCTCCGGGTAAAGCCTGCTGCTGATCACCGGCTCCAGCACCAGAAAAGTAACGCAGGCCACCGTTCCGAAGATCACGGCCATGACAACGGTAAGCGTCATCCGTCGGATCAGCTTTCTCCGGTTGACGGGCCTTGTCTTGATCTTTTCTATCATAAAGTCATTCTGACTGGTTTGTTCCCTGTCGGGCATCTGGTCTCCTTTCCGGTGGGGATTTTCCCTTATCCGCTTTTCCAGTATAGCGAATCAGGGGAAAAAAGTAAAGCGCGCCCGCATTCTTTACAGCCATTTATCCATGGTTTCCAGCAGCTTCGACACTTCCACGGGTTTCGACACATGATCGTTCATCCCCGACTCCAGCGCTTCCTTAATATCGTCCGCAAAGGCGTTGGCCGTCATGGCGACGATGGGGATACGGTCCGTGTCCTCTCTTCCCATGCCCCGGATCAGCCGCGCCGCTTCGTACCCGTTCATAACCGGCATCTGAATGTCCATCAGGATCAGATCGTAATAACCGGCGGGTTTTTCCGTTACCATATCCACCGCGGCCTTTCCGTTTTCGGCCTGTTCCACGCCAACGCCGGTAAAGGAAAGCAGCTCCATGGCAATCTCCCGGTTCAGTTCGTTGTCTTCCACCAGAAGGATCCTCTTCCCGCTGTAGCTTGTTTCCTTCAGCTCCGAAGATTCCTGCTTTACGTTGGTTTCGTCCCCGCCGAGCACGGATTTCAGGGCATAGACCAGCCTGGACCGAAACAGCGGCTTTTCAATAAACGCCTGAATGCCCGCCTCTCTGGCCTGCGCTTCCACATCCGTCCAATCGTAAGCCGACAGAATAATAATGGGAAGTTTGTCTCCGATTCGTCTTCTGATCTCCCGCGCCGTCTCAACGCCATCCCTGCCGCCCGGCATCTTCCAGTCCAGGATCACGACCGCAAAATCATCCTGCGTTCCGTGTACGGCCTGCGTCCTCTCTATAGCCGCCTCGCCGCTCTGCACCCATTCCGCCTTCATTCCAACGCTTCCCAGTATCTCACAGGCGCTGATACAGGAGCTCTCGTCGTCGTCCGCGACCAGAACCTTTAAGTTCTTTAACTCCTGCAGATCTTCCGTCTCCTGATCCTGAAGCTTCAGGTGAACCTGCACCGTAAATACAGAGCCCTTTCCCGGCGTGCTTTCCACCTGAATGTCGCCCTCCATCATACGCACGATATTGCGGGTGATGGACATGCCGAGACCGGTGCCCTCGATCTGTTGATTTACGGAATTTTCGGATCTGGTAAACGGGTCAAAGATGGTCTTCAGAAAATCTTTGTCCATTCCCATGCCCGTGTCTTCGCAGACGAACTCATAACATCCCATTCCGTGAATCCGGGAGTCGCGCTCACGGATGAAAAACGTGATGCTGCCGTTCTCCGGAGTGAATTTCACCGCGTTTCCCAGAATATTTACAAAGATCTGCCGAAGCCGCAGCGTGTCGCCGATCACATTTTCATGCCGGATATCCGAAATGTGTACCTTCAGGCGCTGACCGCGGCTGTTGACCTGCGGCCTTATGATGGTTACGATGCTTTCCACCAGATCCGACATGCCGAAGGGTTCCTCCGACAGCTTCACCTTGCCGCTCTCGATCTTGGACATATCCAGCACATCGTTGATCAAAGCCAGCAGGTGACGGCTTGAAATCGTTATCTTGTTCAGGCAGTCCGTCAGTCTGTCTCTGTCCTCGATATGCATGGCCGCCACAGTCGTCATTCCCATGATGGCATTCATGGGCGTCCTGATATCGTGAGACATTCTTGCCAGAAAATCCGATTTGGCGCGATTCGCCGCCTCCGCGGCCTCGGACGCATTCCGGAGGGCAAGACGGATCTGCATCTCGCGCTCCTTCAGGGACGTCACATCCTGGATCGCAAAGAGGATTTTAGATGCCAGACCTTCTTTTTCCTCCAGACACAGGACGGACATGTTTTCCCAGCGTCTTCCGTCCAGATCGATCTGATATTCAAACTGCAGATAAGGGATTTCCCGGGTCAGATGCTCCTGAATATATTCCCGGGAGATAACCGTGCCTATTTTCTCGCCGTTTTCGTCTTCCGCCAAATATCTGGGTTCCAGGTAACGGACCAGATCCGTATATCGGCCCCTGATCGGCGCTCCGCTCCTTTTGTTATCCAGATATTCATAGGTGTCTTCCTCCAGATCCACCAGCGCGAACCGGGAAAACAGCTTTGTGACCGCGCCCACGATCTGGGACATTTCCTGCTTTTCGGACACGAGCCGGCTGTTGCGGAGCCTGTTTTTTAACACCAGATAAAAAATATAAAGCAGAAACACCGCAAACAGCTTGATTTCCAGCACGATTCCCGCGGAATCCGCCCCTCTCGCCATCTTTTCGGTCAGCTCGGAGGAAAAGCTCTGCACCAGCATCCATTCCCCGTCCTCCAGCGCGGTGACATAAGCGCTTCCTGCGCCCTTTGATCCGATATAATTAAAGCTCGTGGAGCTTCCCTCTTTAAGGGCCCGGTCCAGTTTTTCCCTGTCTTCGGGAGAAATCCTGTGCTTTTCCTCCAGCGTCTGTAAAAGATTTCCGGGATGCGAGCTGTCCCCCGCCGAAAGGATCACGTTTCCGTTGCGCTCCAGCAGGTAGCTGCTTCCCTCCACGCCAAAGAAATCCGTGACAAGATACGACTCCAACGTAGTTCCCCGGAGAATCCCGCTCAGCACGCCGATGATCTCACCCTTACGGTAAAACGGCGTATAAAAAATCAGCAGCGTCTCATTCGTGATCCTGGAATTATAGACCACGCATTTTCCGCTGATCCCCTGCATGCCGAGCTGAAAATACTCCCGGTCCGACAGATCCGCCGTCCTCCCGTCCACGGTCAGATCCATGCCGTCCCTGGAAATAAACTCCACATAATCAAAAGACGAGCGGTTCACCATTTCCTGCAGCATCTCGGTATCTACCGTTGGCTTTGTCATCACCGACCCGAAAAGCTGCGACATGATCTCCACGCTCTGCTGCGACGTGACAATGATATCGTTGATCCTCGCCGCGGTACTGCGGGTGGCATCCTCGATAAACTGATTGTTCTGTTCCAGGATACGCCTGTTGTTATCTCTGGTAAAAGTATAAAAAGAATAGACGACAAAAACCAATATCGCGCCGATAAACACAATGTCAAACAGGAACGCCCTGTCTCTCTTTTTCTTTTTACTCACCTGCGTTTTCTCCGTTCGTCAAAATTTGTATGGCCGCACAGGTCTTATTTTACCATGCGGCTAACCTGCCGTCAAACGCCAATCACATTCCGCTGTTGCGAAATTTGGCCGCACGTGTTATGATTTTTATACCGATATTTTATTTATGAAAAACAGGAGAACCGTTATGATGCAGAGGAAAAACACAACCCATATCGAAAACAGCAAAAACGCAGGACAAAATATGCGCCCTGAATATTCTCCGTCCACAGCCCCCACTGCCCGGGAGATGGCGGACGCCATGGGCCTTGGGCTGAATCTGGGAAATACCATGGAATCCTATGAGGCAAAAAACTGCGGCGACGTCAGTTATCGGTGGATCCCAAAGGCAGGGAACAACACGCCCGGGGACTATGAGACGCTCTGGCATGCGCCGGTGACGACGCAGAAGATCATTGACGGCATCCGCAGCGCCGGCTTCCGGACCGTGAGGATCCCGGTTTTCTGGGGCAATATGATGGAAAACGACGGCTTTTACAGGATTCACCCCGACTATATGCGCAGAGTGCGGGAGATTGTTGATTACTGTCTCAACGCGGGGCTTTACACGGTGATCAATATTCACCACTTTGACGAATTTCTCATCCGAAGGCATTCTCTGACGGACTGCGAACGGATTTTCCGGATCCTGTGGACGCAGATCGCGGAGGAATTCCGGGACGATCCCTATACCCTTGTCTTCGAGGGCTACAACGAACATCTCGGTCTGGATCAGTTTGATCGAAACGGCGTCCTTACAAAATTCGATCCGTCCGACGGCTACCGGTTCACCAATTCCCTGAACCAGGTCTTTGTGGATACCGTGAGAGCCTGCGGCGGAAATAATGCCCGGCGGGTCCTGATCGCGTCAGGTCTCAATACGAACATTGACAGGACAACGTCCAACCGCTTCCGGATGCCCTCAGACAGGGTAACGGACCGGCTGATGATCTCCGTCCACTATGTGGACAACGCCATGTACTGGGATAACAAGATCGGCAGCGCAGAATGGCTGGAGTATATCGAGAGCCAGTGCCTGCTCCTGAAAAATGCCTTTACGGATAAAGGAATCCCCGTTTTCATGGGTGAAACTACCTCTTTTTATCCGAAGGATCGTTTTGATTCCAGCGCGGTTTACACCGATTCCGCAGACTGTCTCGCCATCGTTCTGCGCAAATTGATCCGGGAACATATTGTCCCGGTGCTGTGGGATACGGGAAACGGTTTTTATTCCCGGACGGAGTGTCAGATCCGATATGCAAAAGAGCGGGATCTGATAAAAACGCTGGCCCGCGGCACGCGCGTTTAATCCGCTGCAGGCCGTTTCCGCCTGCTGATCCCGATTCCCGCAAGCAAAAGTACAGGAAAGACCGAGGCCGCCAGGATGCCCGTTCTTAAGTTATCCCCATGGCTGCCCGACACCGCCCCAACCAGCGACGGCCCGCCGCAGCAGCCCAGATCCCCCGCCAGCGCCATCAGGGCAAACATGGCGGTTCCGCCTCCGGGCAGCATGGCGGAAGCTTTGCTGAAGGTTCCGGGCCACATAATTCCCACGGACAGTCCGCACACCGCGCAGCCTATCAGCCCCGCCGCGGGATTCGGAATCAGGCTGACGCAGAGGTAGGCCAGAAGACAGAGAACACTGCTGCCGGCCATAAATCTGTCCAGATCGATCCTGTCGCCGAATTTTCCGTAGAAAACCCTTGCGCTTCCCATCAGCGCCGCAAAGGCCATGGGCCCGGCCAGATCGCCCGCCGTCTTGCTGATGCCGAGACCCAGCTCCGCAAAAGCGGACGCCCACTGGCTCACCGCCTGTTCACACGCGCCGGCGCACATCATCATGATAAGAAAAACCCAGAACAGCTTACTGCACGCCAGTTCCTTTAACGTACGGCGCTGTTCTCCCTCTTTGATCAGGGGCGCAATCGGCACTCCTGCAAAAAGAAAGGCGTTGCACAGCGGGACCAGCGCCCACACAAAGGCCAGCAGCTTCCAGTTTTCGATGCCGAACAGCCGAAAGAACAGGGTGGAAATAAGGACTACCCCCATATGCCCCCAGCAGTAAAAGGAATGCAGAAGGCTCATGGCCTTTTCCTTGTTGTCCGTAGGACAGGCTTCCACCACCGGACTGACCAGCACCTCCAAAAGGCCGCCGCCGACGGCGTAAAGCGTCACGGCAATCAGAAGTCCCGCGAAGGGATCCGGCATCATCTCCGGCAGCGCCGCCAGCCCCGCAATCCCCGCCGCGGCGAAGATATGGGCGGCAAGCAGAGAAGCCCGGTAGCCGATCCTGTCCACAAATCCCACCGACAACAGATCCACCAGCAGCTGAAGCCCGAAGTTCACGGCGACAAGCACTGTGATGCGGGAAAGCGGGATATCATAAGCGCTGTGGAAGGTAAGAAACAAAAGCGGCGCAAAATTATTTACGATAGCCTGCACGACGTAACCGATAAAACAGGCGTGAATGGTTTTCCGATAATCCGTTTTCATTTTTCTGTTCTCTCCGATCTGTGCTTCCTACTATACAACATTTTGTATTAAAAATCAATCGCGCCGTTTGAGCCCGCGCCGCCCGCAGGGCCGTACCGCCGCGCTTTTTTGGCGTTCTGCGCCCGCTTTTGTCCAAAAAATGCCATCCAACGGGAAAACCTCAGGAAAACCTCCCGCAAACTTCTCGCGTTTTTTTGCATTTCATGGTATACTTTTCAGGTAAGCCCCCATCCGGCAGAATTCTACCGCCGCGGCAGTGCGAAACGCCGCAACAGGAGACGCATGAATCAAAAAGGATTAAATACACTGGAATATCATAAAATCACCGCCATGCTGGCGGACCGGGCCGATTCCGAACCGGGCCGGAAGCTCTGCAGAGAACTTGTCCCTTCCGTTGACATCGACGAGATCCGGGAAAATCAGGCCCGGACCCGGGACGCGCTGACAAGGCTCTTTCAAAACGGGAGCACTTCCTTCGGCAGCAACCGGGAGCTTGGCTTTTCCGTAAAATCCCTTGAGATCGGAAGCCCTCTGTCCTCAGGCGAGCTTCTGCAGATCGCGGCCATGCTGAATAATGTAAGCCGTATCAGATCTTATGGGAAAAAGGAAAACGAAGACGCGCCGGACGATACTCTTGACGATTATTTCCGCCGGCTTACGCCTCTTACCCAGCTCGCGGACGAGATCACTCGCTGTATTCTCTCCGAAGAGGAAATCGCGGACGATGCCAGTCCCAAATTAAAGAGCATCCGCCGCTCCATGGTTCTGACAAACGAAAAGGTTCACACCCAGCTGACGTCTCTGATCAACGGTTCCATGCGCACTTACCTTCAGGACGCGGTGATTACGATGCGCGGCAACCGTTACTGCATCCCCGTCAAAGCGGAATATAAAACTCAGGTGAACGGCATGATCCACGATCAGTCCTCCACCGGCTCCACCTACTTTATCGAACCCGCATCTGTTGTCAGTCTGAACAATCAGCTGAAGGAACTGGAACTGCAGGAGCAGGACGAGATCCGCGTCATTCTGGCACAGCTCAGCGCCCTTGCGGCAGAGCACACGCGGGAGCTGACAGAGAACCAGAAGCTCCTGACAACTCTGGATTTCATCTTTGCCAAGGCGAAGCTTGCCATGGACTTAAACGCCACGGAGCCCCTGTTCAACACGGACCGTTATCTTAATATCCGCGGCGCCCGCCATCCCCTTCTGGACAAGAAGAAGGCGGTTCCTATCGACGTCCGTCTGGGAAAAGAGTTTGATCTTTTAATCGTCACTGGCCCCAACACGGGAGGAAAGACCGTGTCCTTAAAGACCGTGGGGCTTCTGACCCTGATGGGGCAGGCGGGACTCCATATCCCCGCCCGGGATCGGTCGGAGCTCGCCGTTTTTAAGGAAGTTTACGCGGATATCGGGGATGAACAGAGTATTGAACAGAGCCTGTCCACATTTTCTTCCCATATGAAGAGCATCGTCCACATCCTGAACCATGCGGATGCGGAGTCCCTGTGTCTGTTCGACGAGCTCGGCGCGGGGACGGATCCCACCGAGGGGGCGGCGCTGGCCATTTCCATCCTGGATTTTCTGCATGAGAGGGGAATCCGCACCATGGCAACGACCCATTACAGCGAGCTTAAAATTTACGCCCTCTCCACCGATTTCGTGGAGAACGCCTGCTGTGAATTTAACGTGGAAACCCTGCAGCCTTCCTACCGGCTTCTGATCGGCATTCCCGGAAAGAGCAACGCTTTCGCCATCTCTTCCCGGCTGGGACTCTCGGATGAAATCATCGAATCTGCGAAGGAGCGGATCGGAAGCGAGGAAAAAAGCTTCGAGGACGTGATCTCGGATCTGGAACAGAGCCGTGTCACCATAGAGCGGGAACAGCGTGAAATTGCCGAATATAAGGAGCGGATCCGCGCGCTGCAGGAACAGCTGGTACAAAAGAACGAAAAGATCGATCAGGCGAAGGACCGCATCCTCCGGGAGGCCAACGAAAAGGCCCGCGACATTCTGCAGGAGGCCAAGGAGATGGCGGACGAGACCATCCGGGATTTCAACAGGATCGATTCCGGAACCGATATCAGGGAACTGGAAAAAAAGCGGCAGAAGGTACGGGATAAGATCGGTGAGAAAAACCGTAATCTGGCGCTCAACGGCGGTCAGAAGCCGGCGCCGGAGAAATCCCTCGATCCGAAGAAGCTGAAAAAGGGCGATATGGTCCGGATCGTTTCCATGGGATTAAAGGGCACTGTCAGCACGCTGCCGGACGCAAAGGGCGCTTTGTTCGTACAGTGCGGCATCATCCGTACCCAGACGAACGTCCGGGATCTGGCGCTGATCGAAGAAGGCGGCAGTCCTGCTCCCAAACCCCGGTATTCCGGCGCCGGAAAGATGAAGATGGCCAAAAGTCTTTCCGTCTCCCCGGAAATCAATCTTCTGGGAAAAACGGTGGACGAAGCCGTCTCCCTTCTGGACAAATACCTTGACGACGCTTATCTCGCCCACCTGCCCAGCGTACGGGTGGTACACGGAAAAGGCACGGGCGCTCTGCGAAACGCCGTTCATAACCATCTGAAGCGTTTAAAATACGTGAAGGAATTCCGCCTGGGCGAATACGGGGAGGGCGACGCCGGAGTCACTATCGTTACATTCCGATGACAGAAAACAACCGCTTTACGCGGAGAAGGACGGCTTGATTATGGCAAACAAACAAAAAATTCTCATTGTGGACGACGACAACAACATTGCGGAACTGATCTCCTTGTACCTGACAAAGGAATGCTTTGAAACCCTGATCCTGAACGATGGAGAATCCGTGATGCCGGCCATGGAAAATTTCTCGCCGAATCTGATTCTGCTGGACATCATGCTGCCCGGGATGGACGGCTATCAGGTCTGCAGGGAAGTGCGGGCGAAATATTCCGTTCCCATTATCATGCTTTCCGCAAAGGGAGAGGTTTTCGACAAGGTTCTCGGACTGGAGCTTGGGGCCGACGACTACATCGAAAAGCCGTTTGATTCCAAGGAACTGGTCGCAAGGGTGAAGGCCGTTCTGCGGCGCTACAAACCTGCCGCCGCCGTCACGGAGACGCCCGGCGACAAATATGTGGAGTATCCCGATCTTGTGATCAACCTCACCAATTATTCCGTAATTTACAAGGGCGCCGCCGTCGAAATGCCGCCGAAGGAACTGGAGCTTTTATATTTTCTCGCTTCCTCTCCCAATCATGTTTTTACCAGAGAACAGCTGCTCGACCAGATCTGGGGATATGAATATATCGGCGACACGCGCACTGTGGACGTTCATATCAAGCGGCTGCGGGAAAAGATCAAGGACCACGCGGGCTGGAGAATCAGCACGATCTGGGGCGTGGGCTATAAGTTTGAGGTCAGGAACGGATGAAAAAGACGCTTTATCTGAAATTTATCCTCGCCTATTTTATTTTTGGCGTATTCAGCTTCATCATCGTCACCACGTTTGTGCCGAACATGACCAGAGATCACTTAATCCGGGAAAAGGCGAAATCTCTTTATTCGGAAGCGACTCTTATCGCGGGCACTTACGCCAGCGGCCTCTATGCCAGCGAGACCGATCTGGAAACCGTGAAAACGCAGCTTGACGCGCTTTCCGTCTACATGGGCTCCGCTATCCGGATCATCAATCCCTCCGGGCGTCTGGTGCTCGACACAAATCTGCCGCTAAACGTGGAGGACGTGGTGATGATCGAAGGCTTTGATCCCACCGTGACCCACGGTTCCTATTACATCGTGGACCGTTTTTTTGATACCTTTGAATCCGATATGCTGACGGTGCTCGCTCCCATCAACTACAATTATAAGATAAAGGGCTATGTCGTGATCCACTGTGATCTCAAAGACATCCAGAAATCCTGCAACAGTCTTTTAAATATTTCCTATATCACGCTTGCGATCCTGCTTCTGCTTTCACTGATCATCCTGATCTTTTTTACGGAATTTGTCTATGTACCGCTGCGCAAAATCACCCATGCGACGGAACAGTACGCCGCCGGAAATATGCATTATGAGTTTCAGGTGGAAAGCGACGACGAGATCGGATATCTGGCCGCCTGTCTCGGCTATATGGCAAGTCAGATCGCAGGCGCAGAGGATGATCAGAAAAAGTTCGTGGCCAACGTATCCCACGACTTCCGCTCCCCCCTGACCTCCATCCGGGGGTATCTGGACGCCATGCTGGACGGAACCATTCCGCCGGATCAGTATCCGAAATACCTTGAGATCGTGTTAAACGAGACGGAGCGGCTGACCAAGCTCACCAACAGTCTCCTGACCCTGAACAACCTGAACACAAAAGGCATGCTGCTGGACTGGTCCGATTTTGACATCAATCAGGTCATCCGGAGCACGGCCGCTTCCTTTGAGGGAACCTGCAGACAGAAAGCAATCTCAATCGAACTGATCCTCACCGGGGAGGAAATGCTGGTTCACGCCGACATGGGAAAGATCCAGCAGGTTTTGTATAACCTGATCGACAACGCCATCAAGTTCAGCCACCATGATTCCGTTATCAGGATAGAAACCTCCCTGAAAAAGAACAAGCTCTTCGTATCCGTAAAGGATACGGGAATCGGCATTCCAAAGGATGACCTGAAGCTGATCTGGAACCGCTTTTACAAATCCGACCTGTCCCGGGGAAAAGATAAGCGCGGAACCGGTCTGGGGCTTTCCATCGTAAAGGAGATCCTGAACAGCCACAACGAAAACATCAATGTCATCAGCACCGAAGGGGCGGGAACCGAGTTTATCTTTTCGCTGGCCCTAGCCGCGCAGACAGAAGAGGAAGACTGACCGGCAGGGCCAAAAACTCACGTCTGAAAACTCAGATATCCAGTATTTCGTAAAGGTACTGGTTCGCTTCTTTTCCCACCCTGGTCAGCGTGCCGGTGAAATAAAGGATATTCAACACAGACTGGGCAATTTCCATGGGAATGCGCGCCGCTTTTGCGAACTGTTTCGAGGTAAAGGGCGTATCCAGCCCTTCCGGTATAAACTGCCTGTAATCCTTAAGGCTGTCGACGGCGATTTCCTCTATGATCGCGGTGGGAACCCGGTCATAAGTTTCCGACTCCAGGGTTTTGTTCCAGGGACCGTAATTCACCAGCCTGTACTCCTGTACCGCAAGCAGCAGGATCCTCAGCCTGAAATTCGGATCCTTTAAATACATCTTAATCTTGTAAAGCTCCGGAAACACCAGATATTTGTTTCCTTTTCTCGGGGATTTTCTCATCTTTACAAATCTTCCCGTCTCCCCGTCGAGAAGCACCAGCGTTTTTTCGGCCGTAATGGGATGAACCACCGTCACCTCGTGCCGGGGCAGAAAAACGCCAAGCTTCTCCCGAAGCTTGTCCATCTGGCGGGTCTGGATCTCGATGATCTTCCCGTCGGAACAGATATCCGCCACGAAATTGTCCACCGGGATCTCCTGACGGCTTTCGTCAGGTTCATAATAATTTTTCAAAATGGCGTGGACGGATTTCTCCGAAAGCGTACCGATCCCAAGCTTCGGTCTGACGCTTTCCATAATTTTTTTCTTTGCCTGCTCAAAAGCTTCCATATCCGGCTGCATTTTCCTCATCCTTTCGTAACTGAAAAATTTCTCTTCCGTTCTTTTTAGAAAGTATATCATGAAATGGCGAAAAAGGCGAGCAAAACGAAAAGGAACTTGGAAAATCCGAAGACTTCTGTTATACTGTATTCGCCGTAAGGGGAAACTGCAACAGGAAAAATGCATTGTCATAAAATACCGGGGGCATGTTATGTCAGTAAACATCTGTATCTGTGACGACTCTTCGCAGGGGCGCGCGTCCGTCAGCCGTCTTGTTTCGGACTGGGCGCGGCAGTCCGGTCAGGACGTGAGAATCACGGAATTTCCTACCGCCGAAGCCTTTTTATTCAGGTATGAGGAACTTGCGCCGGACATTGTTCTGCTTGATATCGAAATGCCGGGGATGAACGGCGTGGAGCTTGCGAAACGCCTTCGGGCGGAAAACAAGCTGATTCAGATCATTTTTATCACAGGCTACTCGGAATATATTGCCGAGGGGTATGAGGTGGCGGCGCTGCATTATCTTCTGAAGCCGGTTTCGCCCCAAAAACTTTTTTCCACGCTGGACCGCGCCATGGAAAAGCTCGCAACCGATGGCAGGAAGCTTGTGATCACAACCTCCGCGGAGACCGTGCTCCTTCCCATCTATGAGATCCGTTACATCGAGGTGGTCAAAAATTATATCACCCTCCACGGGGAAAGTGACTATACCATAAAAAAGACCCTGAAGGAGATCGAGGGGGAGCTGGACGAGCGGTTCCTGCGGGTGGGAAGGTCCTATATCGTTAATCTGCGCTTTGTCTCCCGCGTGACCCGGACGGAGCTCTTTCTGCGAGGGGGAGAGACCGTTCCCCTTCCCCGGGGCGCTTACGAGATGGTCAACCGGGCGATCATCCGGCTGAAATGATTTGACGCATGCTTTCAGAGGTGACAACATGAAACTATCCCGAAGAACCAACCGAAAAGTTGAGACATACCAGCAGGAGCTTTTGAAAACCCACTTTGCCGAGGTGGACAATATGTACCGGAAGATGCGGGGCTGGCGGCATGATTACCGCAACCACATCCAGGTCTTAAAGACCTACGCCGAAAAGGGCGATCTTCCGGCGGTCATAGCCTATCTCGACGAACTGGAGACCGACCTGTACACCGTGGACACGGTGATCAAGACCGGCAATCCCATGACGGACGCCATCTTAAATTCCAAGATCGCTCTTGCCGCAGACCGTGGGATCCGCGTGGAGGCGGACGCCCATATTCCCGCGCTCTTACGCTTTTCCGCGGTGGATCTCTGCACGATTCTGGGAAATCTCTTCGACAACGCCATCGAGGCCAGCGTCTCCCTGCCGCCTGAGAAACGGTTGATCCGGGTCTACATGGACATGAAGGGCGTTCAGCTCTACATTTCTTTTTTAAATTTCACGGACCGGGGCAAGCTGAAAAAGACCGGCGCGCTTTTTCCCAGCACCAAGGGCGGCGACCACGGGCTTGGTCTGGAAAGGATCGACTCGGTGGTGGAGAAGCTGGGCGGATATCTGTCCCGGAACTCGGAGGAAGGAGCTTTTACCACGGAGATCCTGCTTCCTGAAGCTATCAAAGAAGGGACGGAGTAACAAGCATCGGAGTAAAAAAGCGCCGTCCCTTACTTACCGTACCTTTTCAACGCATTTCTCGGCGCCGGTCTCCCGGCCTGCGCGGGCCGGGCGGAATAAGATCCGGCTCTTTTTTCTGCGATCCGGTTTTCGTTTTCCTGCGATTCGTCCCCCGGAAAATACATTTCGTCCCCAAAAAATTTTTTTCGGATTTTCTGTTCTATAATCAGACTGTTACAAAATTTACCGGATAACCTGTAAGACGAGGTGACAAACGATGTCTAAAAAAAGAAACAATGTTCCAGGAGAGGAACGCCAGAAAGAAAAACCCCAATACGGTATGGCCCGATGCGTGGGCTTTATGTTTTCCCGGGCCATGCGCTATCGGAAGGAAGTGCCGATCCTTTTGTTTTTTCAGATCGCCTTCAACATCTCCAGCGGGATATTCGGGTTTTACTTATCTCCCATGATCCTTGCCCGGCTGGAGGCGAGAAGTCCCTTAAACGAACTTTTACTGACCGCGGGTTTTCTGATCGGGGGATGTTTTCTCTCCGACGCGGCAGTGTCGGTTCTGGGAAACGGAATGGGAAGATGGGGCATAAAGGCGGCATATCAGGGGGAACTGAGAAGCCATATCCTTCAGGAGATATGCAATAAGAGTGCCGATACCTCCTACTGCAACTGCCTGGACACCAGGTGGCAGAGACTGGCGAAACGGGCCAGAAACTGCTGCAACAGCAACAGCTCCGCCTGTGAAGGGATCTGGCATACCCTTCAGAACCTGGGGGTGGGGATTTTCCTGTTTTGTTTTTTCACAGCCATGCTGACCCATATCCACCCTCTGATCTTCGGGGTGACGGCGGCGTTCTGTCTGCTTGACTTTATCGTATCCTCCTATGTCTATCGGTACAATTACCGGCACCGGGAGGAACTGTCCCATCTGGACAGGCAGACCTGGTACCTGTTGGAACTTCCCCGGGATCTGTCCGTGGCGAAGGATATCAGGCTTTTTGGTCTTGAGAGCTGGATCCGGCGGCTGACCGACAAGGCTTTTCTGGCCCGTCAGGCTTACGGCAAGCGGGAGCATACCTTTTACCTGATCGGGACTTTTTCCAGCACGGTCCTGGAATTTTTAAGGACGGGAGCCGCCTGTCTGATCCTGCTCCGTATGTGCCTGGACAGAAGTTTAAGCGCGGCAGAATTTATGCTCTATTTTTCCGCGGTCAGCTCTTTTAACGGACAGTTGAGCGGCGTGCTGAACAGTATGCTGGAACTGAGAAACTATTGTCTGGAACTTTCCAGTCTCATGGAATTTCTGTTTTACCGGGAACCCTTCCGCTTTGGGGGCGGGATCCCGGTGCCGGAGGACGATACTTACGAGATCCGGCTGGAACAGGTAAGCTATACCTACCCGGGAGCGGAGAAAAAGACCATCGACGGCTTAAGCCTTACCGTTGGGAAGGGGGAAAAGGTGGCGGTGGTGGGATTAAACGGCGCGGGGAAAACCACGCTGGTAAAGCTGATGACCGGGCTTCTGGATCCGGACGAGGGACGGGTCCTGTGTAACGGGATCGATATCCGGGAGTTTGACCGGAAGGAATATTACCGGCTGTTCTCGGCGGTGTTTCAGGCCTATAACCTCTTTGATATCACCGTGGCGGAGACGGTGGCCCAGTCCGCCCAAAATGTGGACCGGGAAAGGGTGAGGGACTGCATCGAAAAGGCCGGGCTTACGAAGACGGTGGAGGAACTTCCCGCGGGACTTGATACCCATCTGGGGCGCAGCGTGTACCTGGACGGCGTACTGCTCTCCGGCGGCCAGTACCAGAAGCTTTTGCTGGCCCGGGCCCTCTATAAGAATGGGGCGGTGCTGGTGCTGGACGAGCCCACGTCGGCTTTAGATCCCCTGGCGGAAAGCGATCTGTATCACAAGTATCATGAGATGACAGCGGGGAAGACCTCGGTCTTCATCTCCCACCGGCTTGCCTCCACCCGGTTCTGCGACAGGGTCCTTTATCTGGAGAAAGGAAAGATCGCCGAGGAAGGCACCCACGAGCTTCTTGTGGCAAAGGGCGGGAAGTACGCTCATATATTTGAGATCCAGTCCAGATATTATCAGGAGGGAGGAGAATTTTATGCAGGACAAAACTGATAAGTTAAGCTGGCCGGAGGCTGTGAGGGTCAATATCCGGGCGATCCGGCTTCTTGCCTCCAAAAATAAGCTGCTGTTTCCCTACGCCGTCCTGAAAGCGCTGATGGATACGGTTTCCACTTACCTGTCCATTTTTCTCATGGCAAGGCTGATCGGGGAACTGGCGGGGGAAAGGCGGGGAGACGTCCTGATCTTCTGGGTCCTTGCAGGGATCCTGTCGAAGGCTGCCTTCGGGATCGCAGGAGGGCTTATGTATCACGCCTATGAGGTCCGCAGTGCTCTTTTCTGGAACAACATGAAACGGATCGAGGACGAAAAGTTCCTTTCCATGGATTACTGCGATGTGGAAGACCAGAAGGTCCGGGACCTCTACGACCAGATCTGTCAGAACGCCAACTGGAGCGGCTGGGGATTCTTAAAGATCCATTGGAATTTCCAGGACTTTGTCCGAAATTCCTTCTCTGTGATCGGCGCGGTGGGAATGTCAGTGGGGCTGTTTACCAGCAGGGTTCCGGAGGAAAGCGGCCTGGCTTTTTTAAACCATCCCCTGACGGCACTGGGCTTCCTTGCGGCCATGTTCCTGACCGCCCTGATCGCTCCCTGGCAGGAGGCGAAGAACACGGAAAAACGTGCCTCCCTTGCCGATTCCGCAAGGCTGGGAAACCGTCTGTTTTCCCATTTCGGATTTATGAGTCATTATGCGGACGCCATGGCGGAGTACCGGATGTATCCCCAGGCGGAGATCGCCGAATATTACAGCTGGAAAGAAAAAAGTTTCCTTGTGGGCGGGGTCTTTGACAAGTATGGCAAAGGCGTCGGGGGAGTCCGCGCTGCGGTAAAGGTTCTGGGAGAAAAACTCCTTCTGTGCATCATCTACCTGTTTGTGTGCCTGAAAGCCTGGGGAGGAGCCTTCGGCATCGGGGAGGTCACCCAGTATGTGGGCGCGATCAGCCAGCTGGTCCTCGGCCTGACAGCCTTTTTATCCATAGCAAATGAGCTGCGGGTCAACGCCGGATTTGTGAAAAAGATTTTTGAATTTTTAGACCTGCCGAACCGGATGTATCAGGGGACGCTGACCACCGAAAAACGGCGGGACAGGAAATACAACGTGGAGTTTCGCAACGTCAGTTTCCGGTATCCCAATACCGAGCGCTGGGCGCTGAAAAATGTGTCGGTCTGCTTTGAGGTGGGGAACAAGCTTGCTGTTGTGGGCGAGAACGGCTCGGGGAAATCCACCTTTATCAAACTTCTCTGCCGTCTGTACGATCCTCAGGAGGGGGAGATCCTCCTAAACGGCGTGAATATCAAAAAGTACCGCTATGAGGAATATATGGCCATCTTTTCGGTGGTGTTCCAGGATTTCTGGCTGATGGCCCACAGGATAGGACAGAACGTGGCGGGCTCCTGCGACGTGGACGAGGCCCGAGCCGTAAAGTGCCTGGAGGACGCGGGTTTCGGAGAGCGGCTGAAGGAGCTTCCGGAGGGGCTGAATACCTGGCTCTATAAGGATTTTGACGAGGACGGGATCCAGATCTCCGGCGGCGAGCGGCAGAAGATCGCCATCGCCCGGGCCCTTTATAAGGACGCGCCCTTTATCGTTCTGGACGAACCCACCGCCAGCCTGGATCCCGTGGCGGAGGCGGAGATCTACCAGAAATTTGACGCGATCTCCGGCGACCGCACCGCGATCTACATCAGCCATCGCCTGTCAAGCTGCCGGTTCTGTAAGGAGATACTGGTGTTTGAGGACGGCGGGATTATCCAGCGTGGGAGCCACGAGGAACTTTTAGCGGCCCCGGGAAAATACCGGGATCTCTGGGAGGCTCAGGCGCAGTATTACGAGAAGGCGAAGCAGTATGAGGAAGATAAAAAATATCTGTAAATGTACGTCTGGGATTTCCGCAGAGCATTTTACTTTTTTCAAAAAGCGGCTATAATAAGATCAGATTTCAGATAGCTGAAAAAATACAGAACGGGAAATAATATGATTATTCAAAACGGCCTTGTCTTTCAGGAAAATAAAAGCTTTCGGAAGCGTGACCTCTACATAGAAAAGGGACGTATCGTGTCCGACGCCGATGAGCTGACCGATCCCTCCGTCATCAACGCGGAAGGAATGTTTGTACTGCCCGGACTTGTGGACGTTCATATCCACGGCGCGTCGGGACACGACTTTTCCGACGGCAGTGCGGAGGGCCTGAAAAAAATCCTTTCTTATCAGCTGAAACACGGCGTTACAACCTGCTGTCCCACGACAATGTCTCTTCCGGAAGAACGCCTGCTGAAGATTTTCGACGGGATAAGGGATTTTAGAAAAAATACAACGGATTTCGGAACAGAGCCGTTTTCCCGAATCGCCGGCGTTCATTTGGAGGGACCTTTTCTGGATCCCGCCAGAAAAGGATCCCATAAGGAAGAGTATCTGCTTTCCCCGGACGGGGATTTTTTCCGGAAATGTTTTGATGCCTGCGATGGGATGATCCGGCTTGTGACCATAGCGCCCAACCTTAAGGGGGCTCTTAAACTGATAGAAGAAATCAGGGAAAAAACCGTTGTCTCTCTGGGACATACCGGGGCCGATTACGAAACTGCCAGAGCCGCTTTCCGGGCCGGCGCAAGCCACGTCACCCATCTTTTTAACGCCATGGCTCCCCTGCACCACAGAAACCCCGGTCTCATCGGCGCCGCGTCGGAAGACCAATCCTGCATGGCGGAGCTGATCTGCGACGGCGTTCATGTTCACGAAAGCGCGGTCAGGGCCGCTTTCCGGCTTTTTCCGGGCAGAATCGTCTTAATCAGCGATTCCATCCGCGGAACGGGGCTGGGAGACGGCGTTTTTGAACTGGGCGGCCAGCAGGTCACAGTCTCCGGAAAAAGAGCGGTTCTGAAGGACGGTACGATCGCAGGTTCCGTCACAAATCTTTACGACTGCATGCGCAACGCCGTTTCCTTCGGCGTTCCCATAGAAGAAGCCGTTTCCGCCGCCTCCTTCAATGCCGCCGAAAGCATCGGCCTTTCCCATGAAATCGGCTCCCTTTCCCCGGGAAAGAGAGCCGACATCCTCCTGACAGACCGGAATCTGAATCTGCTGAAAGTGATCCGTTCCGGTTATTCCGTTGACGGATTCTTTGCGTAAAGCAGCTTTAAAATAATCGGCGTCATGATGCTGGAGACAATGATTAAAAGAATGACGGAAGTAAAGTAAACCGGCGTCAGAAGTCCCACGGAAAGTCCTTTCTGGGACACGATCAGCGCCACCTCTCCCCTTGTCATCATACCCACACCGATCTTTAAGCTGTCCTTAAAGTCAAATCTGCAGATCTTCGCCATCAGCCCGCATCCTATGATCTTCGCCACAAGCGCCACCGCCACAAACGCCAGAGAAAACAGCAGGATGCTTCCGTCTACCTTGTCTATGCTGGTCTTCAAGCCGATACTGGCGAAAAATACAGGTCCAAAGATCATGTAAGAGCTGACTTCCATCTTCTGTTCGATATAGGAAGAATCCCGGATGGAACAGAGAATGATGCCGGCCACATAAGCTCCCGTAATGTCCGCTATGCCGAAATATTTTTCCGCCGCATAAGCAAAAAAGAAGCAAAGGGCAAGACTGATAATAGGGATCCTTCTTGTATGGGGATAGCGTTCGTCAAATCCTTTAAAAATTCTGTAAAGGATATAACCTACCACCAGCGCCATGGCAAAGAACAGAGCGGTAGAGATCACAACTCTTCCGGGATTGGAGTCCGGGCTTTTAAAGCCTACCACAAAGGTCAGCACGATAATTCCGATCACATCGTCGATGATCGCGGCGCTTAAGATGGTAGTTCCCACCTTCCCCTTCAGCTTTCCCATCTCGCGCAGGGATTCCACCGTAATGCTGACGCTGGTGGCCGTCATGATAACGCCCACAAAAACCGCCTTATAAAAGTTTTCCGAACCCCAGGGCGCCGCGCCGTAAAAACCCATATACAGCAGGGTTCCGCCAACCAAGGGGACAAACACGCCGGCACACGCGATGAGAAACGCCACAGGACCCGTCTTCATCAGTTCCTTTAGATCCGTTTCCAGACCCGCGGAAAACATCAGGAGCACCACGCCGATTTCCGCCATCTCCGTCAGAAAATCCGTCTGCTGCACCCATCCGAGAACGCTTGGACCGATCAAAAGTCCGGCAATGATCTCACCTACCACCTGCGGGGCCCTGCATTTTCTCGCAAGAATCCCAAACAGCTTTGCGAACACGATGATGATCGCAAGATCCTTAAAAACACTGTACGCTTCCATTTTTCACAATCTCCTCCGATATTTATATAATATGAAAAAAGCGGCATGACGACAGTCAAACACCCCGCAGCAGACTGCGGGGCGTAAAACCCGCGTCAATTTATGACTGCGGGTATTTCACAAAAAACTTACAATTTTATTCCTCAAAATCCTGTACAGAACTCTCTTCCTGATCTTCCTCTGAAATCTGTTCCTTCATGATCGCATTTTCCAGAGTCTTTTCTTCCGGAATGTTTTCCATGGCGTCATCCACATTGTCAAACTCCTGCTCCCCGTTGGAGATTTTTTCCCGGACCTTGGCAATTTTTGCAATCTTGACGCCGCTGTCAAGATCCATCATCTTAACGCCGGAAGTAATCCTGCTGTAGGTAGAGATATCCTGGCTTCTCAGCTGAATAATGATCCCCTCCGTCGTGATCAGCATGATCTCGCTCTCGTCGTCCACTGCCTTGACGCCGATCACATCACCTGTCTTTTCCGTGATTTTATAGCATTTCAGGCCCTTTCCGCCACGCTTCTGGATCGTAAACTCACTTAAGAGAGTGCGCTTTCCAAGGCCGTTTTCAGATACGACGAGAAGGGAACTTCCCTGACTCTGCAGCTGCATGCCGACCACTTCATCCTGATCGGCCAGATTCATTCCGATCACGCCCATGGAAGCTCTGCCCGTATTCCTGACGTCCGTCTCTTTAAAACGAATGCACATTCCATGCTTTGTCACAAGGAAAATTTCGCTGTCCTGATCTGTGGATTTCACTTCGATCAGCTCGTCATCGTCCCTTAACGTAATAGCGGTGAGACCGTTTTTGCGGATATTGGCAAATTCCTGAAGCGACGTCTTTTTCACAATACCCGTCTTTGTCACCATAAACAGATTTTTCCTGTCATTGTAATCTTTTATGGGAATCATTGCGGTAATTTTTTCACCGGGAGAAAGCTGAAGAAGATTCACAATGGCGGTTCCTCTCGCAGTCCTTCCCGCTTCCGGGATCTCATAAGCCTTCAGGCGGTACACGCGCCCGTAATTGGTAAAGAAATTCAGGTAGTTATGAGTCGTCGTCATAAGAAGATCTTCAATAAAATCTTCTTCGATGGTCTGCATCCCCTTGATCCCTTTTCCGCCGCGGTTCTGCGCCTTAAAATTGTCCACCGTCATCCGCTTGATATATCCGAGATTCGTCATTGCGATAACGGTATTTTCCAAAGGTATCATGTCTTCGACGGAGATATCCGTTAGGTCATAACTGATCTTACTTCTCCTGTCGTCCCCGTATTTCTGGGCAATTGTCAGGATCTCTTCCCGGATGACCCCGAGCAGAAGCTTTTCATCCGCAAGGATCGCCTTTAACTGCGCAATACGGATTTCAAGCTCTTTATGCTCCTTCTCAAGCTTCTCTCTCTCCAGACCGGTGAGAGCGCGCAGACGCATTTCCACAATGGCGTTTGCCTGAACCTCCGTCAGTTCAAACCGTTCCATCAGTCTTTCCTTTGCGGTCTGCGGCGTATCGCTGGCGCGGATGATGGAGATGACTTCGTCAATAAAATCAAGGGCTTTCAGCAGACCCTGTAAAATATGATCTCTCTCTTCCGCCTTATTCAGCTCGTACTTTGTCCTTCTTGTGACTACATCCTCCTGATGCTTCAAATAAAAATGAAGCATCTCAAGAAGCGTCATGATTTTGGGCTCATTGTTGACCAGAGCCAGCATGATCACTCCAAACGTATCCTGAAGCTGCGTATGTTTATAAAGCTGATTCAGGATAACGTTGGCGTTGACGTCCTTTCTCAGCTCAATGACGACTCTGACGCCCTCTCTGTTGGACTCGTCCCTGATGCTGGTAATACCGTCAATTCGCTTTAACTTTACAAGCTCCGCGATCTTAATGATCAGATTCGCCTTGTTCACCATATAGGGCAGCTCTGTTGCGACGATCTGGGTTTTGCCGTTGGGGAGCGTTTCAATATCTGTGACGGCTCTGACAAGGATCTTGCCCCGGCCGGTTCTGTATGCTTCCTCGCATCCCCTTGTCCCAAGGATCAGACCTCCGGTGGGGAAATCCGGCGCCTTTATGATCTCAAGGATCTCTTCTATGGTCGTGGCTCTGTTTTCGTTGATTTTGTTGTCTATGATTTTTACCACCGCGTTTACCACTTCGCGGAGATTATGAGGCGGAATATTGGTGGCCATGCCCACGGCGATACCGGTAGTGCCATTTACAAGAAGGTTGGGATATCGGCTGGGAAGGACCACAGGCTCCTTTTCCGTGTCGTCAAAGTTCGGCATAAAATCTACGGTATCTTTGTCAATATCGGCCAGAAGCTGAGTGGAGATTCTGGAAAGTCTCGCTTCGGTATAACGCATTGCGGCCGCCCCGTCTCCGTCCATGGAGCCGAAGTTTCCGTGACCGTCAACAAGAGGATATCTCGTGGACCAGTCCTGCGCCATATTTACCAGCGCGCCATAGATGGAGCTGTCGCCGTGAGGGTGATATTTACCCATGGTATCTCCCACGATACGGGCGCTCTTACGGTGCGGTTTGTCAGGTCCGTTGTTCAGCTCTACCATGGAATAGAGCACGCGGCGCTGGACCGGCTTCAGACCGTCTCTTACGTCGGGAAGCGCTCTGGACGCGATAACGCTCATGGCATAATCAATATAAAAGGTCTCCATCCGCTCTTTCAGGTCAACCTCATGGATCTTGTCAACACCGGGAACCTTATCAAAAATATCGTCGTTCATTTTTCCTCACAATCTCCTGCTGCCTCATAACATATTTTTCAGATCAGGTGATATCAAGATTCTTTACAAACTTGGCGTTTTCTTCAATAAACTCGCGTCTCGGCTCAACCTTATCGCCCATCAGGGTTGTAAATGTGAGATCAAGTTCCGTTTCCATTTCCTTGTCATAGTTTACCCTGAGAAGAATCCTCCGTTCAGGATCCATGGTCGTCTCCCAGAGCTGATCCGCATCCATTTCGCCAAGACCCTTATAACGCTGGATCTTATTGTTCTGATCTCTTCCGACCTCCTGAAGAATCCTGTCAAGTTCCTCATAGCTGTAGGCATACCATACCTTTTTATTTTTTTCCAGCTTATAAAGAGGAGGTTTCGCAAGATATACATGACCCTCCTTAATCAGATCCGGCATAAACCGATAAATAAACGTCAATAACAGAGTGCTGATATGCGCGCCGTCCACGTCCGCATCCGTCATCAGGATAATCTTATCATAGCGAAGCTTCGTAATGTCAAAATCGTCATGAATCCCCGTTCCGAACGCTGTGATCATCGCTTTTATCTCCGCGTTGGCATAGATTTTGTCAAGTCTTGCCTTTTCCACGTTCAGAATCTTTCCGCGCAGAGGAAGAATCGCCTGCGTCGCTCTGGAGCGCGCGGTTTTTGCGCTTCCGCCGGCGGAATCGCCCTCCACGATATAAATTTCGCAGTTTTTGGGGTCTCTGTCGGAACAGTCCGCCAGCTTTCCGGGAAGGGAAAGCCCTTCCAGCGCCGTTTTTCTTCTTGTGAGATCTCTGGCCTTTCTCGCCGCTTCCCTTGCCCGCTGAGCAAGAATGGATTTCTCGCAGATAGATTTTGCTACCACCGGATTCATCTCAAGAAAATAGGTAAGCTGCTCGCTGACGATGCTGTCAACCGCGCCTCTCGCCTCGCTGTTTCCAAGCTTCTGCTTTGTCTGTCCCTCAAACTGAGGATCTTCAATTTTTACGCTTACAATGGCGGTCAGACCTTCCCTGATATCTTCCCCGGAAAGGTTCGGTTCACTGTCTTTTAAGAGCTTCGCGTTTCTCGCATAATCGTTGAATGTCTTTGTTATGGCGTTCCTGAAGCCTACAAGGTGAGTGCCGCCCTCTGGAGTGTTGATGTTGTTTACAAAACTGAAAACGCTCTCATTGTAGGAATCGTTATGCTGGAAGGCAACTTCCACGTATACGTTGTTTTTTTCACCTTCAAAATACAATATGTTCTCATAGAGGGGCGTCTTGCTCTTATTCAGGTAAGCCACAAACTGCTTGATGCCGCCCTCATAATAAAATTCCATGACCTTCGGCTTTTTTTCCACGGGAATGGTATTTTCAGCCGTCTCTTTCTGATCTTCCTCCGCCCTTTTTAAAAGTTCTCCGATCTGACGATTTTCAACATCTGTTAAATTTTCTTCTTCCTTTCTGTCGTCTTTTAAAATGATTCTGAGACCTTTCGTCAGAAAAGCCATCTCCCTCAGTCTTCTTTTCAGCACGTCAAATTCAAATACCGTGGTTTCCGTAAAAATTGTCTTGTCAGGCTGAAACGTGACTTTTGTCCCTGTTTTCTCCTTATCGCAGGTTCCGATCTCTTTTAAGGGATAGCATACATGGCCTCTTTCATAGCGCTGCTGATAGACTTTTCCATCCTGACAGATTTCCACTTCCAGCCAGTCCGACAGAGCATTGACCACGGAAGCGCCCACGCCGTGAAGGCCGCCGGATACCTTGTATCCTCCGCCGCCGAATTTTCCGCCCGCGTGAAGGATGGTAAAAACGACCTCAACGGCGGGGATTCCCGCTTTATGATTGATCCCAACAGGAATTCCGCGGCCGTTATCGACAACGGTGACAGAATTTCCTTCGTTGATGGTAACTTCTATCGTATCGCAGAATCCGGCCAGGGCTTCATCCACGGAATTATCGACAATCTCATAGACAAGATGATGGAGACCGCGGCTTGCCGTAGTTCCGATATACATGCCGGGTCTTTTCCTGACGGCTTCAAGACCTTCCAGAATCTGAATTTCATCCGCTCCATACTCATGGTCCACAGCGGTATTGTTCATGGTTTCTTCGCTCATTCTATCCTCTTTCTGTCCCGATACGGTAAACTGAAAAAATGTTATTCTTCGCCGCTCTTACATACAACGGAACCGTCCGACACCTGAAATACTTTATTGATCTCAAATCTGTTGTTGACAAACTCTTCCAGACCCGTACAGGTAATGATCGTCTGAATATCGCCGATGCTGTTCAAAAGGAAATTCTGCCTGCTGGAATCCAGTTCCGAAAGCACATCGTCCAGCAAAAGAACAGGGGTGTCTTTTGTGATTTTTTTTACAAGCTCTATTTCAGAAAGCTTTAGAGACAGAGCAGCCGTTCGCTGCTGTCCCTGGGACCCGAATTTCCTGATATCGACGTTTCCCGTAAAAAAAGAAAAATCATCTCTGTGAGGTCCCACAGATGTCATTTTTGCTCTGATATCCCTGTCCTGGCTGTATCTGATCTTTTTTTCAAATTCTTCCTCTTCAACATCAGGTTCATATTTGATCGAAAGATCTTCTTTTCCGCCGGAAAGTTTTTTATGAATCCCGGAAATAATTCCGTTGAGCTGATCCACAAACAGTCTGCGGCGTTCAATAATCTTTTTTCCGAAAGAAACAAGCTGCATATCCCATATTCCCAGCGTTTCTTTCAGATCAGGGTTCAGATACATGTCCTTTAAGAGCTTGTTCCTCTGGTTTATGATTTTATTGTAATGATTCAGATTATAAAGATAGAAGCTGTCAAGCTGACATAACTCCATATCCACAAATCTTCGTCTCTCGGAAGGACCGTTTTTTATGATTCCAAGATCTTCCGGAGAAAAGAAAACCACATTACATAACCCAAGCAGATCGGCAGCCTTTTTTATTTTCTGACCGTCGATTGCAATACCTTTTGACTTACTCTTTCGTAAGTGCATATCGACTCTCGTCTCCACGCCTTCTTTTTCCAGGTAAGTTCTGATATGGGCTTCCTCTTTCTCAAAACGAATAATTTCTCTGTCCCTGCTTCCCCGGTGGGATTTTGTCGTGGCGGCGACAAAAATTGCCTCAAGTATATTTGTCTTTCCCTGGGCGTTGTCTCCGTAAAGAATATTTGTCCCACGGTCAAACTGCATGGTAAGAGATTCATAATTTCTGTAGTCCGCCAGTTCTATTGACTTGATAACCATGTTATGTACCGTCTTTATGATTGAATCAGGATCGTTTCTCCTTCAAATTCAACGACGTCTCCCGATACAAGCTTTTTTCCGCGCTGAGTCTCTGTCTTTCCGTTTACCTTTACAAGCCCGTCCAAAACGGCGTACTTTGCGTCCACGCCGGACTGCGCCATTCCGGACGCCTTAAGCGCCTGCCCAAGTTTTATAAAATCTTCTTTCAACTGAATGGTGATCATGTTCACACTCCTAGCTGACCGTCGTAAAGTTGACAGGAAGAATCAGATAAATATAACTTTCCTCCGGATTTTTGATAAAGCAAGGCGCCTTCGGATTCACCATATAGAGATCCACTTCTTCGTCATCAATGACTCTGAGCGCATCTATCAGGAATTTAGGGTTAAAACCTATCATTATGTCTTTACCCTGTTTTTCAATGTCAATTTCTTCGTTCATGCTTCCCAGAATGGAATTGATCCGAAGTTCCATACTTCCGTCCGCGATGCTGATGATAACAGGCTTTTTATCGCCTTCTTTCACAAGAAGAGTCGCTCTGTCGATACAGCTGAGCAATTCCTTTTTATTGATTTTAACTTTCGTCTCATAATCGCTGGAAAGCATCTGATCGATCTTAAAATACTCGCCCTCGATCAGCCTTGACACCACAGTGGTATTTTCAAATTCAAACACAATATGCTTGGAAGTAAAGGAAATGGTCACATCGCTTTCCGCGCCGCCGGGAAGTATCTTGCTGACTTCATTTAAAGTCTTTCCGGGAACTACAACTTTTTTAGGCCCGTAATTTTCCTTTAAATTGATTTTCCGGATGGATATTCTGTGTCCGTCAAGCGATACCACCTTAAGTTCATTTCCGTTAATTTCAAACAGCTCTCCTGTCATCAGCTTGTTATTGTCGTTGTCCGAAATAGAAAAAATCGTCTGTCTTACAACTTCCTTCAACGTAAACTGACTGATAACAATGCTGTCTTCTTTTTCCACGACGGGAAGATAGGAAAAATCTTCCCCTGATTTTCCGATGATGGTAAATCTGGATTTTTCGCAGGTGATAACCGTCTTGTAGGATTCGTCCGTTTCCATGGTGATATCACTGTCGGGAAGTTTTCTCACAATTTCAAGAAAAATCTTTGCATCCAGCGCTATGGATCCTTTTTCAACAATTTCTCCCTCTATGATGGTTTCAATCCCAAGATCCATGTCATTTGCAGTCAGTGTAATGATTCCCATGGAAGCGTCTACCATGATGCACTCTAAAATGGACATGGTCGTTTTGTTGGATACAGCTTTCGATACAATCTGTACTCCGTTCAGCAGATCTGATTTGGAACAAACAAGCTTCATGTGAATAACTCCCTTCGCATTTTGGTGTCGCTGCCTGCGCGCAGGCATATAATATAACATATTAATTATTTCATAACAGATATCATAAGGGATGTTGATTTGTGCATAACCACTTCTATTATACTATTTTTAAAGGAAAAAGGAAATGGAAAAGTAGTGAATAATTTGATATTAACTGAGATTAAGTTCAAAATTATACACATAGTCTGTCTTTCTTTTTTCCTTTATGATAAAGTTATCAACATTTTAAAGGAAGGAATGTGAAGTAAATTGTTGATAAGTGAAACATAATTATGATCATGAAGGGGATATTTTTTTCATGATCACTTCTATTTTATTTTTAAGCTCCTCATTTCTTTCGATTTCCGCGGCAATCTTTTCTACCCCGTTGATAACGGTTGTATGATCCTTTTTTCCAAGGATTTTTGCAATGCTCACGAGAGAAGTGTCTGTGAGTTTTCTGCACAGGTACATCACAACATGTCTTGGAAGCACATATTCCGAATTTCTCTTTTTAGAAGTAATGTCTTCCGGCTTTACGCCAAAATGTTCCGCCACTACGTTGATAATGAGAGTCGGAGTAATGTCTGTGGTTCTGTTCGGATTGATGGAATCCTTCAGCGCGTCTTCCGCAAGGGACATGGTAAGTTCCTTGTTTTTCAGTTTTGCGTATGCGATGATTTTATTGAAGGCGCCCTCCAGTTCCCTGATGTTGGATTTAATATTGGTGGCGATATACTTCATGATTTCTTCATCTATCTGCTGTTCGCAGGATTCCGCATTTTTCTTTAAAATCGCCATCCTTGTCTCATAATCCGGAGGCTGGATGTCCACGATCAGGCCCCATTCAAAACGGGAACGGAATCTTTCGTCCAGCGTTTCCATCTCTTTCGGATGCTTGTCGGAAGATAAGACGATCTGTTTTCCCGCCATGTGAAGCGAATTGAAGGTATGGAAAAATTCTTCCTGGGTGCTTTCCTTTCCTATTATAAATTGTACGTCGTCTACCATCAGCACATCGACGGTTCTGTATTTTTCACGAAGCTTCGACATGGAAGCGGCGTTTCCGCTTCTGATGGATTCGATCACTTCGTTCGTAAATTCTTCGCTGGTCACGTAAAGCACTTTTTTTTCCGGATTCTGTTCCAGCGTGTAATGGCCGATCGAATGCATCAGATGGGTCTTGCCGAGTCCTGGCTTTCCGTAAATATAGAGAGGATTGTAAACTTCTCCCGGAAATTCCGCAACCGCAACCGCAGCGGAATGGGCGATCTTGTTGTTGCTTCCCACCACAAACGTATTGAAATTGTATTTTGGGTTCAGATTTGCAATTTCAAAATTAATATTATAGACAGGTTTCTGTCCGGAGGATTCATTTTTGGAAGATTCCAGCGTCTTGATATCTTTTTCGGAAATAAACTTTACATCGTAATTGTGGTCGAACATTTCTGAAATCACAAACTGAAAGAAAATTTTATATTTCAGGGAAATATATTTCAGCGCGTTCGCCTTATCAGACGGTATCATAATCCTTACCGTATTGTCTTCTATATCATAAAATTCCAGAGGCTCGATCCATAATTCATAAGCGATTGGCGTTAGTTCGTGTTCTACTCTGATCGCTTCCTTGATGTCTGTCCAGTTTTCCCTTATAGCATCTGCAGCATCCATGTTTTATCCCCTTCAATTCTGTTTTACAGAATAAAATGTAAACGGCACACAAGTTTATTTTAATATAGAATTGTTCATATTTCAAATGTAAGTTATCAACAGAATATGGATAAAGTTGTCCACATCCTGTTGATAACAATTGATTTTTCTTTGAAATTCACAGGGCAATGTGGATATGATTGTGAATAAGTGGATAAGTTGTATATAGGACAACATGAGCGTTTTTCCTGTAAAAACAGATTTTTTCACATTTATTTCACAATGCGCTGCGAGATTATCCACAAGTAATTGACAATATGTGTATAACGGAATAAACATCATTTTTTGTGGATATGTATGTGTATAACTGTTTTTACAAAAATTTAATTTCCTGAAATTACGAATTTTATGCGATTTTTCTTGACATTGCGGTATTTTTCCGATACAATCAAACTGCTGTTTTCCAAAAAAATAGTTGCCTTTATAATATAAGAAGGTTTAAGAAAAGGAGGTGCTTTTCCATGAAAATGACTTATCAGCCTAAAAGGCGTTCTCGTGCCAGAGTTCACGGATTCAGGGCCAGAATGAGTACTCCTGGCGGAAGAAAGGTTTTAGCTGCCAGACGTGCAAAGGGAAGAAAGAGATTATCCGCATAGGTCACAGAGATGTGACCTTTTTCTTCTTTTATCAGGAGAATTGAATGAAATTTTCTGAAAGTTTAAAGAAAAATCACCAGTTCCGGACTGTTTTTCAGAAAGGCAGATCCCGTGCCGACAGATATTTTGTTATGTATGTATTGGAAAACGGCGAAGAATACAACAGAATCGGAATCAGTGTGAGTAAAAAGGTTGGCAACAGTATCGTCAGGCACCGGGTGACGAGACTGGTGCGGGAAAGTTACCGATTACAGGAAGCGATGTTCAATAGTGGTTTGGACATTGTAATCGTGGCAAGGAAGAGCGCAGCTTCGGTGGGTTTTCATGAGACGGAAAAATCCCTGCTTCACCTTGGAAAGCTTCATCAGATATTATTATGAAGAAAATAATGATATTCAGTATTAAAATGTACCAGAAATATCTTTCTCCCTTAAAGAGAACAAAATGCCCTTATATTCCCACCTGCTCTCAGTACGGTCTGGAAGCCATTGAGAAATATGGAGCGGTAAAAGGGGGAATTTTGGCTTTTTGGAGAATTTTACGCTGCAATCCTTTCTCAAAGGGAGGATATGATCCGGTTCCGTGATCTTTTGCATAATTTTGATTTGAGAACATGTCCGAAGAAAAATCGGGCAGGGGGTAATAAAAATGTATCTTATTTTAATGACAAAGAGCAGTACGCCGATTATAGGTTGGATAGCAAGGCTTCTTGGTTTTATCATGGACGGAATTTTCAATTTCATTGACTTTATCGGAATTCCAAACGTCGGTCTTGCGATTATCCTGTTTACGATCGTTGTAAATCTGCTGATGCTGCCTTTAACGATCAGACAGCAGAAATTTTCAAAACTGTCGGCTAAAATGAACCCCGAGATTCAGGCCATCAACGCAAAGTACAAGAACAAGAGAGACAATGAGTCCATGATGGCGCAGCAGCAGGAAGTTCAGGCTGTCTATGCAAAATACGGCGTGTCCGCCAGCAGAAGCTGCGTACAGCTTTTGATCCAGATGCCGATATTGTTCGCCTTGTATAAGGTGATTCAGTCTATTCCCGCTTATGTGAATAAGATCGGCAACGTTTTCGGTTCTCTTGCGGATGTGATCATAAAAAGCGACGGCGCTGAATTTTTGAAAAATTCCGGCAGTCAGACCATACAGAGAGTTGTCAGTTCCTACGGAAATTCCATGAACAGCACAGGCACGTTGAGAAACGGTGTGATAGACGTTTTGAACCGGCTTTCCTCGACGGATCTTTCCGCTGTTGCGGATCATTATCACCTGAACGAGCTGACATATCCGGCGGACGGAGGAAGTCTGATCCTTGGTACGGACGGTCTGATCAATACTTACAATAACTTTTTCGGACTTAATATGGGAGATTCCCCCAGCGCGCTGATTCATTCCGCCTGGGCTTCGGATCCGAGACTCTGGGGCATTATCATCGGCGCGTTGCTGATTCCCGTTCTCTCCGCTCTGACTCAGTGGATCAACGTAAAACTGATGCCTCAGACCTCCGGCGGCGACGACAAGTCTTCCATGGCTTCTTCCATGAAAATGATGAACACTATCATGCCTTTGTTTTCTGCCTGGTTGTGTTTTTCTTTTCCTTCCGGTCTTGGTCTTTACTGGGTAGCCGGCAGCGTTGTGAGATCCGTTCAGCAGGTTGTGATCAACAAGCATTTCGACAAGATGGATTTTGAAGAAATTATCAAGCAGAATTCTGCAAAAAGCTCCAAAAAAATGGAGAAGCTGAAAAAGCGTCAGGAAATGATGAATGCCTATGCAAATATGAATACGAGGAATATTCAGAGCAGAGCGAACAGTTATAATAATGCCGCAAACGACACGGGAAAGGCGGATACTTCTCAGCCGGCTTCCGATACGTCCGCTTCTGTGAATGCAAAACCGGGCAGTATTACGGCAAAAGCAAATCTTGTCAGACAGTATAATGAAAAAAATAACGATAAGTGAAACTGATGATTGTATTTGTGTCTTTTGCGCCGCCCGACACAGATATTCGATAAAAATAGCGGCACAGAAATGAGGAAAACATGGATTATATTGAAGTATCTGCAAAAACAGTAAGTGAAGCGATAACGGAAGCGTGCCAGAAATTCGGCGTGACCAGCGACCGGCTGGAATATGAGGTGATTGACGAAGGGTCCAGCGGATTTCTTGGCATCGGTTCAAAGCCGGCTGTAATCAAGGCTGCCGTTAAGGTTTTGGAATGTTCCGTGGAGGAAAAGGCAAAGAAATTTTTAAGCGATGTATTTACCGCCATGAATATGGCTGTGGCTGTGGAAGTATCGTACGATGAGAATGAACATGCTCTGGATATTGATTTAAGCGGAGAAGAAATGGGCGTTTTAATCGGAAAACGGGGACAGACTCTGGATTCTCTTCAATATCTGGTGTCTCTCGTGGTCAATAAAGATGAAAAAGACTATATCAGAGTTAAGGTTGATACGGAAAATTACCGTCAGAGAAGAAAAGAGACTTTGGAAAATCTTGCCAAAAATATTGCGTTCAAGGTGAAAAAGACGAGAAGACCCATGTCCCTGGAACCCATGAATCCTTATGAAAGAAGGATCATCCATTCCGCTCTGCAGAATGATAAGTATGTGATCACCCACAGCGAGGGTGAGGAACCTTTCAGAAGGGTGATTGTTTCTCTGAAAAAATGATTTTTGTTGATAAGCCGTCATACTTTTTCTGAGGGAAAAAGTATGGCGGTTTTTTTCATTGCGTGATAAAATGTAGCTGTTATAAAGTAAAAAGAAAACCGACTGTGTGCAAACGCAGATCACGGACAGGGTGAAAGTTATGTTTCAGGACAGTACAATTGCGGCTGTTGCCACAGGACTGACGGATTCCGGAATCGGTATTATCCGGATCAGCGGACCGGAAGCTGTTTCGATTGGAGATAATCTGTTCCGCAATGCCTCTGGAAAGCCTTGCTTAAAGGATTCCGAGAGCCATAAGATGCGGTATGGATTTGCGGTTGATAAAAACGGTGTGGTTCTGGACGAGGTGATGGCTGTTGTAATGAAGCGTCCGAGAAGCTTTACCGGAGAAGACACCGTTGAGATTCAATGTCATGGCGGCGTTCTTGTGATGCGTAAGATCCTCGAGGCTTCTTTTCAGTTCGGAGCGAGACTTGCGGAACCGGGAGAATTTACCAAAAGAGCTTTTTTAAACGGAAAAATGGATCTGTCGGAAGCGGAAGCCGTAATGGATGTGATCCGTTCCGGCAATGAATATGCGCTCGCTTCTTCTGTCGATCAGTTAAGAGGTAATCTTTCGGAAGCCGTAAAGGCAATTCGGAAGGAAATTCTTTCCGAGATCGCCTTTATTGAAGCTGCGCTGGATGATCCGGAACATATCAGTCTGGAAGGATACTCCGCCCGTTTATCTTTAAAAACGGAAAATCTGCTTGGAAGAGTGAAAAAGCTTTTGGATACCGCCGACAGCGGCAGACTGATGAAGGAAGGCATTTCTACCGTTATCCTGGGAAAACCGAACGTAGGAAAATCTTCTCTGCTGAATCTTCTTTTGGGAGAGGATAGAGCCATCGTTACGGACGTTGCGGGCACAACGCGGGATATTCTGGAAGAGCATATAAATCTGCACGGAATCGGTTTCAATATTGTAGATACCGCGGGAATCAGGGAAACGGACAACATCGTCGAACAGATCGGCGTAGACAGGGCGAAGCAGTACGCGGACAAGGCGGATCTGATTCTGTATGTGGCGGATTGTTCCGTTCCTCTGGAGGATAAGGACAGAGAGATAATGTCTCTTTTGGAAAATAAAAATGCCGTCATTCTGTTAAATAAGTCAGATCTTCAAAATGTTGTGACGGAAGAAGAAATGAATAAAATGATAAAAGACATTTTTCCGGAGAGAACGATACCTGTGATCGGCATTTCCGCAAAAGAGGGAACCGGGATCGAAGAATTTGAGAATGTTGTCCGGAATTTGTTTTTTGAAGGAGAGTTCACGCATCATCATGAAATTGTCATCACAAATTTAAGACATAAAGAAGCGCTGCAAAACAGTTACGACAGCCTTATGATGGTGAAAAACAGCATTGAAAACGGAATGGAGGAAGATTTTTATTCCATTGATCTTACCAGCGCGTATCAGGAGCTTGGCAAAATCATCGGCGAAGAAGTGGATGACGATGTGGTGGAAGAAATCTTTTCAAAATTCTGTATCGGAAAATAGAAAATTTGTCTTCATTTATTTTATCGGAGAAATAGTAAAATGCCTGAGATAAGGGAAAAAACAGACGTATGTGTGATAGGAGCGGGCCACGCGGGCTGTGAAGCGGCTCTTGCCTGCGCAAGGCTTGGACTGGAGACCGTCATTTTTACGGTCAGCGTTGACAGTATTGCCCTGATGCCTTGCAACCCTAATATCGGCGGATCTTCCAAGGGACATCTTGTGAGAGAGGTGGATGCGCTGGGCGGAGAAATGGGCAGAAATATTGACAAAACCTTCATCCAGTCCAAAATGCTGAATGTGTCGAAGGGTCCTGCGGTTCATTCTCTTCGCGCTCAGGCCGACAAGGCGGATTATTCCCGTGAAATGCGTAAGGTTCTGGAAAATCAGGATCATCTTGTGATCAAACAGGCTGAAGTATGCGAGCTTTTATGGGAAGAGGATTCCAATTCGAAAAAAAAGAAAGTAACGGGCGTCAAAACTTTTACAGGCGCTGTTTATGAATGTAAAGCCGTCGTACTGTGTACAGGAACTTATCTGCGCGCGCGGTGCCTGTGCGGGGAATCTATTACCTATACAGGTCCAAACGGGCTTCAGGCGGCGAACCATTTGACAGATTCTCTTGAAAAGATGGGAATTGAGCTCCGCAGGTTTAAAACGGGCACTCCTGCCAGAATGGACGGAAGAAGTATCGATTATTCCAAGATGGAAGAACAGTTCGGAGACGAAAGAGTCGTTCCCTTTTCTTTTTCCACAGACCCGGAATCTGTTCAGAAAGATCAGGTTTCCTGTTGGCTGACATACACAAATGAAAAGACGCATGAGATCATCAGGGCAAACCTTGACAGATCTCCTATTTATGCCGGAATTATCGAGGGAACCGGTCCGAGATACTGTCCTTCCATTGAAGATAAGGTCGTCAAGTTTGCCGGGAAGGAGCGTCATCAGGTTTTTATCGAACCGGAAGGCCTTCACACAAATGAAATGTATGTGGGAGGAATGTCTTCTTCCCTTCCGGAGGACGTACAGCTTGCCATGTACCGCACGGTTCCGGGACTGGAAAACTGTAAGATTGTAAAAAACGCTTATGCCATAGAATATGATTGTATCAATGCAAGACAGTTATATCCGACTCTGGAATTTAAGAATGTTTCCGGTCTCTTCAGCGGGGGACAGTTTAATGGAAGCAGCGGTTATGAGGAAGCGGCAGCTCAGGGTCTTGTCGCCGGTGTCAACGCCGCCATGTCTGTACTGGGAAGAGAACCTTTTCTCTTCGACCGGTCGGAGAGTTATATTGGAGTTCTGATCGACGATCTTGTGACCAAGGATAACAGAGAGCCTTATCGGATGATGACTTCCAGAGCGGAATACAGGCTGCTTCTCAGGCAGGATAACGCGGATCTCCGTCTGAGAAAAAAGGGATATGAAATCGGTCTGATCTCTGAAACCCAGTATCAGGAACTTCTGAAAAAAGAAGAAATGATAAAAAATGAGATAAAAAGATTAAAGGAAACTTATGTGGGTGCAAACAGGGAGATTCAGGATTTTCTTGTTTCCATGGGGAGCACGCCTTTAAAAACTGCGGCCAGCCTTGCGGAGTTAATCTGCAGACCGGAGCTTTCTTATGAAGTATTGTCTGAAATTGACGCCGAAAGAGTCATTTTGCCTGAAAATGTTACGGAACAGGTACAGATTGAGATTAAATATGAAGGATATATTGCAAGACAGCTTCGGCAGGTCGAGCAATATAAGAAAATGGAAAAGAAGTTGATCCCCACGGATATTAATTATGATCAGGTTTCTTCCCTTCGTCTGGAAGCCAGGCAGAAACTGAAGCTTTTTCGGCCGATTTCCATAGGACAGGCTTCCAGAATTTCCGGCGTATCTCCCGCGGATGTATCGGTCCTTTTGGTTTATCTTGAACATTATAACAGACAACAGGAGTCTGAAAGGGGAAAATCAAGTGAAGGATTATGATATTTCTCAGTTTGTTAAAGATCTTGCCGCTTTTGGACTTTCTCTTACCGAAAAGCAGATACGGCAGTTTCTTACTTATTACGAACTTTTAATAGAAAAAAACAAAGTTATGAACCTGACTGCCATTACGGAATTTGACGATGTTTTAAAAAAGCATTTTACGGACAGTCTCTCTCTTGTAAAGGCTTTTGATCTTTCTGGTGTGCATTCCGTGATAGACGTTGGGACAGGAGCCGGTTTTCCGGGACTTGCCATAAAAATTGCTTTTCCGGAACTCGACGTTACGCTTCTGGATTCCCTGAACAAGAGGATTCGGTTTTTGGACGATGTCATTTTGAGACTTGGCCTGACGGGCGTGGTGACGATTCACGGAAGGGCGGAGGATCTTGCAAGATCAGAAAAATTGAGGGAAAAGTTTGATGTCTGTGTTTCCAGAGCGGTGGCAAATCTTTCCACTTTATCCGAGTACTGCCTTCCCTTTGTCAGAACAGGAGGAGTGTTTGTTTCTTATAAATCCGAAAAGGTATCCGAGGAACTGGCGGCGGCTGACCGCGCCATTTCCTTACTTGGCGGAAGTATGGAAAAACAGGTTGAATTTATGCTGCCGGATTCTGACGTTTTCCGCAATCTGGTCGTCGTCAGAAAAAAGAGGCCGGTTTCTTCCAGATATCCGAGAAAAGCTGGGCTTCCTGCGAAAGAACCACTTTGAAATTTGATTTTACTTTTTTGATTTTATAGTATATGATTTAAGTGTATTTTTGATCTTCAGAAAACAGAACTTATGTTTGAAGAGGTGCGTATGATACAAGACAGTTATTTGATCCTTGTTGAGATGGTTTCTTCTTTTAAAAATAAGCTTTCCGACATCAATGCCAGAATCAGTGAGTATACGATTTCCATCCGGGAAGAAAAGTCCTGTGTAAAGGAATTTGAAGATTCGGAAGCGGATGATTTTAAAATTTTTTATCCAAGAAAAGACAGCACGCCCGCTCAGAAGGCGGAAGCTGAGAAAGCATATCTTCGGATCGCCGAGTGTGAAGAAGAAATCGGAAAGTTGAATGAGATTAAAACAGATCTTGAAAATAAAATCAGTCAGCTGGAAAGTGTTCTAAAAAACGAGACGCATAACATTTCATTGATTAATTTTCAGGAGGAAGACAGAAGAAGAATCGTCAGAGACCTGCATGATGATTCTCTTCAGAATCTGATTCATTTAATTCATAAGCTGGAACTTTGCAATTTATATATTGATCAGGATCCCTTAAAGGCCAAACTGGAACTTTCTCTGGTCAGTAAAGGTCTGAAGGAAGTCATCGGAGATATTAGAAATACTATTTTTGATCTTCGTCCCATGTCTTTTGAAGATCTTGGCATGAAGGCCGGTTTTGAACGCCTGTTGAATAAGATAAACGAAGAAAGAAAGTATGAAGTGGTTTCCGATATTGAAAATGTTTCATGCGAAAACAAACTTGTACTTACCTACATTTATAGAATCGTTCAGGAATGTCTGGCCAATATCGATAAACATGCCAAAGCGAGCAGGATCTTTTTTCAGTGTAAGGTTGACGGTCAGAATTGTGTGATCGATGTTGAGGATGACGGGATAGGATTTGATGAAGAAACGGTAGATGCCGGTGATGAAAAACATTTTGGTCTTTCTCTGATGAGGGAGAGGATCAGTTTTTTAGACGGGACAATTAAGATTTCCTCCCATAAGGGAAATGGAACAAAGGTGCATATGACAATTCCTCTTGTCAAAGAATAAATTTTTTGTAATCATTCGCAGGACATAAAAGGGGTAAAGACATCATGAGCATTACGGTAATGTTGGCAGACGATCACGTTTTGATGCGTGAAGGGATCAGGCAGCTCCTGGAGTTTGACGGAAGTATTAAGGTTATTGCTGAAGCCGGAGACGGAGAAGAATGTTTGGAAAAACTCCGTGAGTGCCAACCTCAGGTTCTTCTTCTTGACATTAACATGCCGAAAATGAACGGAATTTCTGTTTTGGAAGAAATAAAGAGACAGGAAACAGATTTAAAGGTTTTAATCCTGACGGTTCATAATGACGTGGAATATTTATTAAGAGCAGTAGATATCGGAGTGGACGGATATCTTTTGAAAGATTCGGAATCAGCGGAATTAAGACGGGCAATTTACCTTGTCGTAAATGGAGAAAGTTATATTCAGCCCAGACTGATTCCGATACTGAACAGCCGATTGATTGCCAGAGATTCCGATAAGGACAAGGTGAAACTGCTGACGCAGAGAGAACTGGAAGTGTTGAAACAGGTAGCAAACGGTATGATCAATAAGGAGATTGCAACCTCACTTCATATCAGCGAACGGACGGTGAAAAACCACATATCCAATATATTTAAAAAAATTGACGTTTCTGATCGAACGCAGGCAGCGGTCTTTGCAATCAAGAACGACGTGATAAAGCTTTTTTGATTTTTTATCGAAGGAAGAATGCCTTAAAAGGTCTTGAAAACACAAAAACCAGATGTTGTATGTGTAAATCTTTTTGCAGGAATGTTTCACGTGAAACATTCCTGTTTTTTATCAGAAGATGTGACCAGATAATGTTTCCCGTGAAACATTAAAATACAAGATGTTGTGATGAGAAAGTGTGAAACATTTTACAGGACATTGTGAAACATTTTTGCCTGAAAATGAGGAAATACAATATATTGTTTTTAAGGTAGGAGAAGGAAATCTGGAAAGCGCGGCAAACTTGACTATATCCGAAAATTCTGCTATCCTGTATTCATGTTAAGCCGGAGGCACGGATATGCTGTTCAACTCTTATATTTTTATTTTTGTGTTCTTGCCGCTTGCAGTAGCGGGGTATTTTCTGCTGAATCACTTTCAATGTTATCAGGCGGGCAAGCTTTTTTTGACGGGCATGTCCCTTTGGTTCTATGCGTATTTCCACATTTCCTATCTTTGGATCCTTTTGTGCAGTATTGCCGTTAATTATATCTGTCATTTGCTTATGACGCGCCGGTTTCATGTAAAATGGACGGCGGCAGTGGGTATACTGCTTAATATCGGCATTTTGTTTTATTTTAAATATTATGATTTTTTTCTGGAGAATCTCAATCGTATCTTTCATACGGGCCTGTCTCTGACAGGCGTACTGCTTCCGCTGGGCATCAGTTTTTTTACGTTTCAGCAGATTGCTTTTCTGGTGGATACGGCGAAGGGTACGGTGGATCGGCAGAATTTGATAGATTACGCCCTTTTCGTTACTTTTTTTCCCCAGCTTATCGCCGGTCCGATTGTCAGCCATGAGGAAATGCTTCCTCAATTTCAGGATATTTCCAGGAAGCGTTTCAGTGCGGAAAACTTTTACATGGGACTGCGCATTTTTGTGTTGGGCCTGAGCAAGAAAGTTTTATTGGCAGATACGTTTGGAAAAGCAGTGAACTGGGGCTTTCAGTATTATACGGTTCTGGACGGACTGAATACTTTTGTCGCGGCGCTGTTCTATACCCTGCAGCTGTATTTCGATTTCAGCGGTTACTGCGATATGGCCAGAGGCATCGGATATCTTTTTAATATCCGGATTCCGGTAAATTTTCTCTCTCCCTACAAAGCGGCGAATATCCTGGAGTTCTGGGAGCGGTGGCACATTACGCTGACGCGTTTCTTCACCAGATATGTATACATACCGCTGGGAGGAAATCGGAAGGGCATTTTCCGAACCTGCCTTAATGTAATGATCGTTTTTTGCATCAGTGGTATCTGGCACGGCGCCGGGTGGACGTTTCTTGTCTGGGGAATGCTTCACGGCTGTCTGACCGTTGCCACAAGACTTTGGAAGGAAATGAAACAGAACCGCGGACGGCGCATGGACGGATGGGATGTCGAAAAAACGTCTGGAAAGAAGAGCCTGGCCGGTTCGTTAGGAAGGGTCTTCTGTGTGTTTCTTATGTTTCTCTTCCTGATATGCAGCTGGCTTATTTTCAGAGCGGACACGCTTGCCCAGGCCGGATATATGTTAAAGAACATGCTGTCATTCAGTGGGAAGCGCATATATCTGGAGTTTGCAGGATTTTTTCAACTGCCGGAGTTTTGGTATGCAATGAAACTGTTCCATCTGGATAAGCTTCCTTTTGCGTCCTATTACTGTATGGCAGGATTCATTATCGCAGCGCTGATCCTGATATTCTGCTGTCGCAATCTGTATGAAAGTGAGACAGGGAGCAGGCCGGGAATTCTCAGCGTCAGTTGTCTGGTTGTGTTGTCTGTCTGGTGCGTGCTGTCACTGTCCCAGGTCAGCACTTTCCTTTACTTTAACTTTTAGATTATTTCCTGTAAGGAGCGCAGAGATATCATGAATGTGAAATACAAAGGATATATACGTTTCTTTTTCATATCGTTTCTTCTGCTGATCCTGGCTGTGATCCTGATGGTGGTGGTCGTTGACCCGTTTTTTCATTATCACGCCCCGATAGAGGGAGTGAATTACATTATTGACGACCAGATCTATCAGAATCCCGGGATCGCAAAAAATTTTGAGTATGACAGCGTAATATTGGGTTCATCCATGACGGTAAACTTTGACACGGATCTATTTGCGCAGACGATGGGCTTACATACCGTAAAACTTTCTTATAATGCTGCTTATCCCAAGGATAACGACAATATCATGCGGTTTGTAAAAGACAGTCCCAATCAGATCAGGCAGGTGTTCCTTGGCATTGATATCTATACCTACAAGACGATGCCCGGGATCACAGCGTACCCGGTTCCCGAATATCTGTATGATGACAATTTGATAAACGATGTCTCCTATCTGCTGAATAAGGATGTGCTGCTCGATTATATTCTTATGCCACAGGTCAGACATGAGAGCACACCGTTGAATGAGATTTACTATTTCTGGCACTATGTGCCGTGCGGGGAAGAATATGTTGCGGCGTCCTATGCGCGTCCGGAGGAATTTGTCGATATGCTTCCCACGGGCACTTACCGAGACAATATCGAGAAAAATATGCAGTCCTGCATCCTGCCTTATATCAAGTTCATGCCGGATACACAGTTTACGGTCTTTTTCCCGCCTTACAGCATCCTTTATTGGTACACACGGTATGCGGACGGAAATCTTGAGGCCGAGCTGGAGGGAGAAAGACAGATCATGGAACAGCTTTTTGCCTGTCCCAACGTGCGGGTGTATTATTTTCAGAATGACTATGATTTCATTACGGATCTGAACAATTACAGCGATTATACGCATTATACACACGAGATGAATGACCAGATGACAAGGTGGTTTGCGGAGGACGACTGTCCTTACGAGGTGAGCGCGGAAAACTATGAAGCAGTTCTGGACGCCATGAAAGAGTGGCTGGAAAAATGCGACTATGAAAAATACCTGCCGTAGGAGCGGGTAATGCCGGCGGATGTGATTTTGGGAGCTTTTTCTGCGCTTTTTCCTTTATCCTGTTCCCTTTGGATGTCGGGGAAAACTGGAAACGACGGTTTTTTCGCATAAGACATCTGATTTTTGTTTCGCGCGGAATAAATAACCGATAACTGCGGAAAAAAACGGGCCGCTGCGGATAAAACTGCGAAAAACCCGCTTGAATGCCAAAGTAAATTCCAGTGACAAAGGAAATTCCAGAGTGCCAGAGAAAATGCGGGGTTCAGCCAACTT
>CANPXL010000023.1 GCA_947586055.1 uncultured Acetatifactor sp.
AAGTGATGAGCCAGACGCCGCCAGCGATTAAGCTGACGGCGCTAATGTTATGACTGGCTACTGTGTGAAAAGTAACCAAAAATTTTCGTCATTTTATTTTACCCCCCCGAAACAGCCTGTCAAGCCCGGCGTTTCCCTGCCTGCGCTAAAAAAACGCCTTTCCGTTTATTTTTTATTTTGTCAAAATTTGTTTTCCGCATTCCGGAATATTTTTGACGCGGTCTCACATACTATATGCAAATCCGTCCGCAGTCTGAAATTTTCAGGGCGGATTTTAACTCAGGCAGCAGAATGCCTGTGACGCAGACGTATGACGCAGAATGGAGGGAATTATGAAAAAAATGAGGAAAGTTAAGGCAGGTGCGAAAAAACTCCTGGCCGTAGGCCTTGCGCTCACTTTCATGTGCATGGCGTCGGCCTGTACCACCGGCACCGACAACGGCGGCTCGGACAGCCTTGCCGGCAACAACGGCAATACCGGTTCCGGCACAGACTCCGAAAACTCCGGTTATGCGGACTCAGGAAACAACCATTCCGATTCCGACAGGGATGAAGGCAGATTTAACAACTCCGTTACCGAAGGAAAAGACGGGAACGGCGAATCTCTGATCGACGACATCGGCCATGCGGTGGACGATATCGCCGACGACGCGGCGGATGGCCTTTCCGATATCGGCGGCGACAGGAACGGAACCGATTCCGGCAGCGGCACGGGGTCGAATGTCTCCGGTACCGGCACTGACGGCGCCGGCGACATGAGCAGCGTAAACGGCAGCGAAGCCGCAGGATCCGGCATGAACGGCGGTTACAACGGTAATTCCATACGGTAACCCCAAACGGCAAGAAAGGCATCCGAACCGCGTTTTAAGCGGTGCGGAAATGCCTTTCTTTTCGTTTTCCTCTTTTTATCATTTGTCCTTCAGGATTTCTTCGATCACATTGCTCATATCGTACATTCCGGCCGGTTTTCCCGCCAGATATTTCGCCGCCTGCACCGCGCCTCTTCCAAACACGGCTCTGGAATAAGCCGTGTGCGAAAAGGTCACCACTTCGTCCGTTCCGGCGAATATCACGTCATGCTCGCCCACAATGGTTCCGCCCCGGACCGCGCTGATCCCGATCTCCTTTTGGGGCCGCGGCTGTCTTCTGCCGCTTCTGTCAAACACATATTCGTAGGCTCCGTCAAACTCTTCGTTTATGGAGTCCGCCAGCGCCAGCGCCGTGCCGCTGGGCGCGTCCAGCTTCCGGTTGTGGTGCTTCTCCAGAATCTCAATGTCGAAACCTGCCGGCGCCAGAACGTCGGCCGCCTTTTTCAGCAGTTTTAAAAAAAGATTGATCCCGAGGGACATATTGGCGGAACGGAGAATCGCCGTTTTCCGGGACGCTTCGTTTACCTTTTGGATCTGTTCCCCGCTCAGCCCCGTAGTGCACAGAACGCAGGGCAGTCCCCGCTCTGCGCAGTATTCTATGACCCTGTCAACCACCGACGCGGTGGAAAAGTCGATGAGACAGTCCGCCTCGACATTGCACAGGGTAATATCGGAAAAAACAGGGTAGGCGTTGTGCCCGTCGTCTTTCGGGTCGATTCCGGCCGCCATGGTAAGCTCCGGATCTTCCGCGATCATGCCGCTGATCACCTGCCCCATCCTGCCGTTGCATCCGTTCATGATAATTCTGATCATGTCATTCTCTCCGTATCCGTTTTATTGTAGGACAATCCCTCTTTTACAGCAGACCGTATTCCTTCATCGCCGCTTCCAGTCTCCGCACGTTTGCGGGCTCCATCTCCGACAGCGGCATTCTCAGGGTCCCGTTGATCAGCCCCATGAGCTCCAGCGCCTTCTTCACCGGGATGGGATTCACCTCGCAAAACAGCGCGCCGCAAAGTTCCATGGCCCGCAGCTGCTCCTGAAGGCTTCCCTGCGCATCTCCGTCAAAAAACTTTTGGCAGATATCATGCGTCTGTCCGGGAGCCACGTTGGCCAGCACGGAGATCACACCGATACCGCCCAGCGCCAGCACCGGTACGATATGGTCGTCGTTTCCGGAATAGAGATCCACGTCTTTTCCGCCCAGCGCGGCCAGCTTCGCGATCTGGGAAATGTTGCCGCTGGCTTCCTTTACGCCCACGATGTTCTCCACATCCCTGCACAGGCGCACCACAGTCTCCGGAAGGATATTGCAGCCGGTTCTGGAAGGCACGTTATAAAGAAGAACCGGAACGTCCACGGACTCCGCCACCGTCCGGAAATGCTGATAAAGGCCGTTCTGCGTCGCCTTGTTGTAATAGGGGCTTACCAGCAGCAGGCCGTCCACGCCGCTCTTCTGGGCCTCCTGGGAGAGATAGACCGCCGTCTGCGTACAGTTTGATCCGGTTCCGGCGACCACGGGCACCCTGCCCTTTACCGTGTCCACACAGTACTTTATCACTTCGAGATGTTCCTCATGAGTCAGCGTGGAAGACTCGCCGGTGGTGCCGCATACAATGACCGCGTCCACGCCGCCCCTGATCTGAAACTCCAACAAGTCTCTGAATTTGTCAAAATCGACGCTGCCGTCCTTATGCATCGGCGTTACGACAGCCACGCCGGCTCCCTTGAAAATTGCCATTTTCCCTTTCCTCCCTTGCAATATAAACGCCGGCGCTGATCAGCGCCGGCGAAGGTTCCCTTGGAATATCCTCTGATAGCGCCCCATTCGGTATCCGAATGACAGTCATACGGTTCTTAACCGTATGCCCAAGAAACGGCCTGCAGACGACCCTTTCTTTCGGCGTCTTTCCCTTTCCCGCTCTCTCATCTGCCTCTGCCGCATCAAAAACGGTACTCCTGAAAAACGCAACCTCTATCTCCCTGAATGAATTTTTCTATCTGCATCATAGCATCTTATCTTTGGAGTGTCAATGGCTTTATTCCCAAATCTTAAATTTTACGGCATTGATCCTGGAGACTTCATCCGCCAGAACACAGATGGAATCCGGCAGCAGCGTCCCTGTCAGGATAATGTCTGTCCCCTCGCGGCTTTCCACAAGGTCCCTCAGCTCCCCCTCGTCCACGATCTTCTTTTCCACGAGCCCAAGGACCTCGTCCAGCACCAGCAGGTCACATTCTCCCGTTCCCAGCACTTTTCTGGCGAAATTCATGCCGTTACGGATATTGCCGGTCTCTTCCTGTTTCTTTTCCTCGGGGAGCTCTTCAAAGTTTTCCCCGGATTTTTCAAACCGAAACAGCCGTACCTCCGGCTCCATCCTTTTCAGGAACTCGGAATCTTCCAGTCCCCTTCCCTTCAGGAACTGGACAATCATCACTCTCTTTCCCGCCGTGGCGGCCTGCACCGCCCTGCCGATGGCCGCGGAAGACTTGCCTCTGCCCTCGCCAAAGTAGATATCAACTGAACCCTTTGCCATAATGCACCTCTTATTGCGGTCCGGTAGCCTCCTGGCCCCATGCGCTCATGGTAACATAATTTTTCCTGTTTGGCAAATAAACATTTCTTAAGATTCGGCTTCCGTCTCTTCCGCAAGCTCCAGCTTGCTTACGGAAACTTCAAACGCCACTCTCTTTTCCACGTTCTCTTCGTCCAGTTTCTTCATATATTCACGGCTCTGGATCCTGCCCCACACGGCGCAGCGCTCGCCGACCTTGAAATTGTTCGCATAACGGGCGTTTCTTCCCCAGCAGATGCAGGGTATGTAATCGGATTTCCCGTAAGGACGGTTCACCGCCAGCAGAAGATCCGCGATCTCCCTGCCCAGGGGGGTCTTGCGGTAGACAGGTTCCTTGCAGATAAATCCGTCCAGGAAAATCTGGTTTGTCTTGGAACTCTCTTCCACCTCTTCGATAAAACTGATCTCTCTCGCAAACACAGACAGCACCAGTCTGTTTCTGCGCTCTTCATGGCGGTTGTAGGACCGGAACTGTCCCGTCACGCAGATCAGCGATCCCGTGTAGTCCGCCGTCACATCCAGCAGGCGCTCCGACACCATAACAGGAATGGTGTCATAGCTTTCGCTGAGACGTTTGCACTTTACGTCCATCATGTAGAAACCCTCGCCGTAGATCTGATGGCTGTAAGTAAACCCGCTGACGATTTCACCCATGACCGTTACCTGATTGTTTTCAATTACCTTATCTGTCATTTTTCCTCTCCTTCTGCCGTTTTGCGGCTTGCAGCCCAGGGGAATCCCGTTTTCGGATTCCGAGACGGAAAGCCTGTTCCTTCCGTCCTGTTCTCCCGTCTTGTGCTTAAATTTTTTTTCGATAAGTCCATCAAAGGACAATCTTCCATGGATATAATTATTTATACTATATTTCCGAAGATTTTAGAACCCTTTTTCATCGCGCGAATCACCATATTTCGTCATTTTTTGTCTCATTATCGCCTGATATTGCATCTTTCCCCAAAACAGAAATCGGCTTTTCTTTGGTCCGGACAAAAAAACCGGTTCGGACAATATTTTCCCCGGACCGGCTCGTGTCTTTTCTTCACTCACTGCACATCGTTGGCGCTCTCCATGCCCGTATCGTTTGTCCTGTTGGAGAAGATCCAGATGGTCTTCTTCTTTTTCCTGACGTTTTATCTATGGTTTATATTTTATCACATCAGGATCAAAAAGTCTACGTTTCCTCTAAATTAAATCTTATAATTCTATAAAAACTAACAAAAAAATCTAACAGAAACAGGGCAGAAAAGAGGACAAAAATTGTGGGAATGCCATAAAAAAGCAGAAAAACGTTGTCATCCCGGACACGACCCACTATAATGAATACGAAAGAAATGTCTGTCATGTCGGACGATACCGGAACCGGTCAGAGAAGCCGGAAACGGAGACAGCACGGAAAGGACGCAGCAATGAGACAGAAAAGAGAAGACATAAGGAATGTGGCCATCATCGCCCATGTGGACCACGGCAAGACCACGCTGGTGGACGAACTTTTGAAGCAGAGCGGAGTCTTCCGGGAGGGCCAGGAGGTGGCCGAGCGGGTCATGGACTCCGGCGACATCGAACGGGAGCGCGGCATCACCATCCTGTCCAAAAACACCGCCGTTACCTATAAAAACACAAAGATCAACATTATCGACACACCGGGCCATGCCGACTTCGGCGGCGAAGTGGAACGGGTCTTAAAGATGGTGAACGGCGTTATCCTTGTAGTGGACGCTTTCGAGGGCGCCATGCCCCAGACAAAGTTCGTCCTGCGCAAGGCGCTGGAACTGAAGCTCCCCGTCATCGTCTGCATCAACAAAATCGACCGGCCGGAGGCCAGACCCGACGAAGTGGTGGACGAGGTCCTGGAACTGTTTCTGGAGCTGGACGCCGACGATTCCCAGCTGGACTGCCCGTTCGTGTACGCTTCCGCCAAGACCGGCGTCGCTTCTCTGGATTCCGGCGTTTTGGGTACCAGCATGGAACCTCTCTTTGAGACCATTTTACAGTATATTCCGGCCCCGGAGGGCGACCCCGACGAGGGGACGCAGGTTCTGATCAGCACCATCGATTACAACGAGTATGTAGGCCGGATCGGCGTGGGCAAGGTGGACAACGGCACCATCCGCGTAGGCCAGGAGGTTGTCATCTGCAACCACCACGAACCCGACAAACAGATCCATGTAAAGGTGAGCAAGCTGTACGAATTTGACGGCCTGAACAAAGTGGAGGTAAAGGAAGCCGGAATCGGCTCTATCGTGGCCATCTCCGGGATCAGCGACATCCACATCGGCGACACCCTCTGCTCTCCGGAGAACATAGCGCCCATTCCCTTCCAGAAGATCAGCGAACCTACCATCGCCATGCAGTTTATGGTAAACGACTCTCCCCTCGCGGGCCAGGAGGGCAAATTTGTGACCAGCCGCCATCTCCGCGACAGACTCTTCCGGGAACTGAACACCGACGTCTCCCTGCGGGTGGAAGAGACGGACACCACCGAGTGTTTTAAGGTCTCCGGCCGGGGCGAGCTGCACCTCTCCGTGCTCATTGAAAGCATGAGACGGGAGGGCTATGAATTTGCCGTCAGCAAGGCGGAGGTTCTCTACCACACGGACGAAAACGGAAAACGCACGGAGCCCATGGAGCTTTGCTACATTGACGTTCCCAACGAGTTTTCCGGAGCCGTCATCGAGAAGCTGGGCCAGAGAAAGGGCGAGTTGAGAAATATGGGAAGCATCTCCGGCGGAACCTATACCCGGCTTGAATTCTCCATTCCCGCCAGAGGCCTGATCGGCTACCGCGGAGAATTTCTCACCGACACCAAGGGAAACGGTATTATGAACACCGTATTTGACGGCTACGCGCCGTACAGGGGCGACATCCAGTACCGCAAGCAGGGCTCCCTGATCGCCTTTGAAGCCGGAGAAGCCATCACCTACGGCCTGTTCAACGCCCAGGAGCGCGGCGCCCTCTTCATCGGTCCCGGCGAAAAGGTTTACGCCGGCATGGTGGTTGGCCAGACCGGCAGGAGCGAGGACATCGAAGTCAACGTATGCAAAAAGAAACAGCTGACCAACACCCGTTCCTCCAGCGCGGACGAAGCGCTTCGGCTGACGCCTCCAAAGATTCTCTCTCTGGAACAGGCGCTGGACTTTATCGACACGGACGAGCTGCTGGAAGTGACGCCCCAATCCCTGCGCATCCGCAAAAAGATTCTGGATCCCACCCTCCGGAAGCGGGCGGCCATGAGAAAATAACTCAATGTTCCAGCATGTTTTCAATAAAGATCCCGTATCCTCTGGCGCTGTCCTGCACAAGAACGTGTGTGACGGCGCCGATGATTTTTCCGTCCTGGATAATGGGACTTCCGCTCATTCCCTGAACGATTCCGCCGGTGACGGCCAAAAGTTCAGGGTCTGTGACGGTCAGTTCGATCCCTCTGTTTACGTTGTCATGATCCAGGTGCACCGCCGTGATCTCCACGTCATAATATCTGGTCTCTCCCTCTACCGTACAGAGGATCCGTGCCGGGCCTTTTTTGATCTCCTGCTTCAGGCCGATGGGCAGCGCCTTTTCCACTCCCAGTTTCAAAGCCTTTTCGTTGCAGACCCCAAAGATCCCTCTGGAGCTGTTGCTGGTAATGGTTCCCAGAATGTTTTCGTTGGAATATACGATCATCCCCGTCATCTCTCCGGGGTTCCCGTCCTCCCCCTTTTTGATATCGACGATGCTGGTCTGATATAATGTCCCGTCTTCCATCTGCATCAGAGTGCTGGTGTCCACGTCGTTGATGCCGTGTCCCAGCGCCCCGAAATTTCCCTGACCGTCAATATAGGTCATGGTGCCCACGCCCTGCGCGTTATCCCGGACCCACACGCCGATCTTGTAGCTGCCGTTTACGTCCTGAACGGGAGTCACTTTCACATCCATGGTCTCCCTGTTCCGCTCCAGCGTCAGCGTGACCGTCTCCCCGCCGCTTTGCCCGATCAGATCGATAAATTCTTCCTTTTCCGTAACGGCCTTCCCGTTCACGCTGCGGATATAATCGCCGGACTTCAGCACATACCGCGCCGGAGAATAGCTGACGCCGTCCTGTCCCTGAAATTCCCCTGTGCCGACCACAAGAACGCCCTCCGTCTTCACATAAATTCCGATGGGGACGCCCACCGGGATCAGCGACTGGTCCTCTATGACCCGGATCGAAACTTCCTTAAAGGGAAGAAAGCCGAACAGCTTTACCATCATCCGGTAGCTGGACTCCTGCGCCGTCTTAAAGGTAACCGCCCTGCTCAGGTCGATCTCCACCGCCCCCGCCGGGATATTGCTCTCGCCGCTCTCGCTGACGCTGACGATCTGGGCCTGCGCGGGAACGCCAAGATAAATGGACTGCTCCTGTCCCGCCCTGATGTTCAGCACGGAAGGGATGCTGCTGTCGATCCGATAATAAAGAGCGCCCGTCAGCGTAACCAGGCAAAGAAAAAGCGCCAGACAGAGACTGCATCTGTATATTTTCAGCCGTCTCGCTCTCTTTTTCCAGTTCTGCAGGAGGATCACCACATCCTGTCCCGCCTGCTCCTTGATCCGATCGCCGTAATCTGTCTGCCGCTTCATCGTACACACTCCCTGTCGCTTTTTTACGAATTTCTTTCTCCGGGTATATTGTTGACAATGTGTGTACTTTTTAAACCTTTATGAAATTGTTTCCATAGGTCTTGTTGTTTTTATGTTTTTTTGTGAGTAAGCGCCAAAGAACGCATCTCCCGGGCGTTGGACAGCGCCGCGTCCGTGAGCGTGTCCCCGCCCAGAAGTCTCGCCAGCTCGTTCAGGTTTTCTTCTCCCTCAAGCTGCCGGATCCTTGTGATCGTATCGTCCTGCGTGCTGCTCTTTTCGATGGCAAAATGCGTGTCCGCCATCGCCGCGATCTGTGGAAGATGGGTAATGCACAGCACCTGGGTGCTCCGAGATACAGTATTTAACTGCTGCGCCACCTTCCAGGCCGTTCTGCCGCTGATACCGGCGTCGATCTCGTCAAAGATCAGCGTCCCGATGTCGTCCTTTCCGGCCAGAACCGTCTGGATAGCCAGCATGACTCTGGACAGTTCCCCGCCGCTCGCCACCTGTCCCAGCGGCATCAGCGGTTCTCCCGGATTGGTGGAGATCAGAAATTCCACGTCGTCATATCCGTCCGCCGTTATCTTCTGTTCCGGCCTTACCGCGACCTCAAACTTCACCGTCAGGAAATTCAGCTGTCGCAGCGCTTCCTCCAGCTGCCGCGACAGGCCCTCCGCATTTCTGCGCCGGATGGCGGAAAGCTTCTCACAGGCGTCCTGAAGCTGTCTCTGCTTCTCATCGGATTCCCGCAAAAGCCTGTCCATATAGGCGTCGTAATCGGAAAGTTTTTCCAGAAGCCGCTGTTTCTGCGCCCCGTAATCCAAAACCGCCTGAATGGAGCCGCCGTACTTTTCCTTCAGGCGGTTCAGCATATTCAGCCGCTCTTCCACTCTCGAAAAATCCCCGCCGTCAAACTCCGTCCGGCTCATAAATTCCGCCGCGTCCCGGTTATAGTCTGCCAGAAGGCTGTCAATCTCCGACAGCTGCCCGGCCAGCTCCCCAAGCCGTTCATGGTACGGCTCCACTCCCCGCAGAGCCCGAAGGGCCCGGCTCAGCGCCACGCCCGCGCTGTTTTCAAAATCGCCGCCCGTATACCGGTAGCTTTCCGTAAGACCTTCCATAATCCGCCTGCCGTTTACCATCAGACGGTACGACTCTTCCAGTTCCTCGTCTTCCCCCGGGACAAGATTTGCCTCCTGGATCTCCCGGCACTCAAACTCCGCCAGCGCCTGTTCCTTTTCCTTGGCCGCCTCATCCATGGTTTCGGATTCCAGCCTGCGGCGCAGCGCGGCGCATTCCGCATGGAGACTCCTCACCTGCGCCGCGGCGTCCGCCAGTTCCCCGCCGCAGTAGCCGTCCAGTATCTCAAGATGCTTCCTTTTATGCAGCAGCGACTGATGCTCATGCTGCCCGTGTATGTCGATGAGAAGCTCCGCCAGTTCCTTTACCTGCCGTGCCGTGACCGTTTCCCCGTTGATCCTGCAGAGACTTTTTCCCGCCTGCAGTTTTCTGCTGATGATAATGGTTCCGTCATCCTGGGGCTCCAGTTCCATCCCGCAAAGAAATTCCCGGATTTTGGGATCGTCCTCCGAAAAGATCAGCTCCACCAGAGCGCTGTCGGCTCCCTTGCGCAGCATCTCCTTCTCAAACTTTCCCCCCAGCGCCAGATTCACGCTGCCGATCAGGAGAGATTTTCCCGCGCCCGTCTCGCCGGTAAAAATATTCAGCCCCGGCCCGAACTCCACTTCCGCCTCCCTGATCAGCGCCAGATTTTTCACATGTAAACTTTGCAGCATCCTTCCTCACATTCCGCCGTCTTCGGCTTATGCCTTCTCCCCGCGCCGCCCATGCGCGTCTTTTCCTATCTGTCCAGCAATGCGTTCAGCTTTCCCGCCAGCGCCGCGGCTTCCTCTTTGCTTCTCGCCGCCGCAAAGACCGTGTCGTCGCCGGCGATACAGCCCACCACCTCCGGCAGGTTCAGAGAATCCAAAGCCGCCGCCACCGCCATGGCCATTCCGGAAGCCGTCCGCATCACAAGCAGATTCTGCGCCGGCTCCATGGACACAAACCCGTCGCGCAGCGCCCTGATGTACCGATCCTCCGCCTTCTGGTTCTTCTGGGACATGACCGCGTATTTCTGTCTCCCGCCTCCGGCCGCTACCTTGGATAATTTCAGTTCCCTGATGTCTCTGGAAACGGTAGCCTGCGTCACCCTGTAGCCCTGCTGCCGCAGACGCTCCGCCAGTTCCTCCTGCGTGTCCACGTCCGCGCTTCTGATAATTTCCAGTATGGCTCCCTGTCGCTGTTTTTTCATAATACCTCTCAATCCGCCATTTTTTTGTGGAGCACTTCCAGAAAACTCACCTTGCTCAGCCGGATAAACTCCGTGCTCTTCTGAGCCTTCACCACGCGCACCCTGTCGCCCGCCCCAAGGGAGATCACATGACTGCCGTCAAAATTGACCTCCACCGTCTGTACTCTGTCCTCCCTGCCCGGAAGAATCTCAATCTCCACCACATCCTCCGGAGACAGGATAATGCTTCTCTGATTCAGCGTATGGGGACAGATGGGCGTCACCATGATCAGCTCCGCGTTCGGCTCCACCAGCGGCCCTCCCGCGGACAGGTTATAGCCCGTGGAACCGGTTGGCGTCGTGACGATGACGCCGTCCGCGTCATAATCGTGAAGGAACCGGCCGTTCACATAAATGTTGAATTTTATGATCTGCAGGGAGCCGCTTCTGGAAATCACAATGTCGTTCAGCGCCCATCCGTCTTCCGCCGCATTTCCCGGAAGAAAAGCCGTTCCCTTCAGCATCATCCGGCTCTCCCGCTGGTAGTCGCCTGCGATCAGGCGGTCCAGCGCCTCGTCCAGGCCCTCCGGCTCGACCTCCGTCATATAGCCCAGCGTCCCCAGGTTTACGCCGATCATAGGGACATTCAGCCGCCTTGCCTCTCTTGCCGCCTGCAGCATGGTTCCGTCGCCGCCCAGCACCACCATGCAGTCCGCCCCGTCGGGAATATCCTTCGTCCCGTCGCCTGCGCCGCTGTCTCTCCACCCGGTTTCGTCCGTCCGGACGGTGACGCGCTTTCCTCTGGCGCGCAGGTAGCCGCCGATATGGCCGGTGGTGGCAAGCCCTTCGTCTTTATGGGGATTAGTATAGATCAGAAAATGTTCCATGCTTCCTCTCATTCCTCATTCTGCCGGGATCCGTCTTCCGTCTCTGCGGGCGGACGTCCGAAAGCCTTCTGTTCTTTCCCCGCGGTCTCCCCGCCGCCGAATCCTGCATGGGAAAGCTCCACCGTCCTGCGGATGCGCTGTTCCCACTCCGCCGTGCGGGACAGCCCCGTTCCCGCACGCTCCGTCTCCCGAAGCCTGTCCTCCGCCTCGCTCTCGGACAGTTCCCTCACTTCCGGTTCCGGCTCGCGCATCTTCCGCAGATACAGCAGATATTCAATATTTCCCTCCGGCCCCCGGATGGGGGAAAAATCCAGCCCCGCCGCTTCAAATCCGACGCTGTCCGCAAAGTCCACGATTCTGGAAATCACTTCCCTGTGAACCGCCGGCTCCCTCACGACGCCGTTCTTTCCGACCTTTTCCCTTCCCGCCTCAAACTGCGGCTTCACAAGACATACCATCTCTCCGCCGCATTTCAGCAGGTTTCGGGCCGGAATCAGGATCTTTGTCAGAGAGATAAAAGAGACGTCCGCCCCGGCGAAGTCCAGGTCATCCCGGATATCCTCCCTGCGCATATACCGGAAGTTCGTCTGCTCCATACAGACCACCCGTTCGTCGTTTCTCAGCTTCCATGCAAGCTGTCCCCGTCCCACATCGACGGAATAAACCTTTGCCGCTCCGTTCTGCAGCATACAGTCCGTAAATCCTCCCGTGGAGGAACCGATATCCATGCAAACGCCGTCTTTCAGGGGAAGCGGCCATACCGCTACCGCCTTCTCCAGCTTCAGTCCGCCCCGGCTCACATACTTCAGGGCGTTTCCCCTTACCTCCAGCCGCAGTCCTTCCTCCTGAAACGAAGTGCCCGCCTTGTCCTCCTTCTGCCCGTTCACATAGACATTCCCGGACATGATAATGGCCTTCGCCTTCTCCCGGGACTGTGCATAACCCTTCTCCACCAGAAGAACGTCCAGTCTCTTCTTCATCTTTAACCCTTTTTGTCCTCCAGCAGCGCACAGATCCGTCTTGTGATGCTCTCCGCGTCAATCCCGATCTCCTGCTTCAAAAGCTCCACGTTTCCGTGTTCCACATAAGCGTCCGGTATGCTGATGTTCAGAAAATGATTTTTCAGGCCGCTGCGATTCATAAAATCCAGCACTTTTTCCCCATACCCGCCGCTCGCCACGTTTTCTTCCATGGTCACGATCAGCGCGTGGAACCGGCAGGCCTCCGTCACGGCTTCCTCGTCGATGGGCTTTACAAAGCGGGCGTTGATCAGGCTGACCCCGTAGCCTTTTTTCTTCAGCGCCTCCCTGACGGTCTCCGCCGTCTTCACCATGCTTCCAACGGCAAACAGCGCGATCTCCCACTCCCGGTAGATCCACTCCGCCATTCCCAGCTCCAGCGGCGCCCGGAAGTCCCGCAGGCCGTCGTAAGCCTCGCCCCGGGGATATCGGATCGCGACGGGCGCCGACAGGTTTACCGCAAATTTCAGCATGTCCGACAGCTCCCACTTGTTCTTCGGCGCACAGACATGCATATTGGGAATCCCGGAAAGATATGTAAGATCAAAGATTCCCTGATGGGTCTCGCCGTCGCTGCCCACCAGCCCCGCCCGGTCGATGGCAAAAACGACCGGAAGATTCTGGATGCAGACGTCGTGCAGGATCTGATCGTAAGCCCTCTGCAGGAAGGAAGAATACACCGCGACGATGGGTTTAAGTCCCCCCGCCGCAAGACCCGCGGCAAAGGTTACCGCATGCTCTTCCGCGATCCCCACGTCAAAAAACCGTTCGGGAAACATGTTGTGAAACCGTTTCAGTCCCGTGCCGTCCGGCATGGCCGCCGTGATCGCCACGATCCGCTCATCCCTTGCTCCCAGCTTGCACATGACGGTGGAAAAAATGTCGGTATAGTTGGGAACGGTCCTCGGGTGGGAGGGAAGTCCCGTCTCAATGTCGAAGGGCTCCGCGCCGTGAAATCTGGCGGGATGACGCTCCGCAGGCCGATACCCCTTTCCCTTCTGGGTCTGGGCATGAATCAGAACGGCCCCCTTCACCCGCTTCGCCTCGTTTATCACCCGCACCATGCCGTTTATGTCGTGGCCGTCCACAGGCCCCAGATAGGTGATCCCGATATCCTCAAAAAACATGCCCGGGATCACAAGCTGTTTAAAGCTGTTCTTTGCCCGCCGGATGTTCCGGATGGTGCTGTCCCCGCCCCGCTTCGTGTTGCGCAGGGCGTTGTAGATCCCTTCCTTCAGATTCAGATACCCCGTGGCGGTCCGGATGTTGTTCAGGTATTTCGATACGCCGCCCACGTTTTCCGAAATGGACATATTGTTATCGTTCAGGATGATAATGAAATTGGTCTCCAGCCGGGCGGCGTTGTTCAGGGCTTCGTACGCCATCCCGCCCGTCATGGAACCGTCCCCGATCACGGAGATGATCGTACTCTTCTCTCCCTTTAAATCTCTGGCCTTGACAAGACCCAGCCCCGCCGAGATGGAGGTGGAACTGTGGCCGGTGTCGAACACGTCGCATTCGCTCTCTTTTCTCTTTGGAAAGCCGCTGAGACCGTGGAACTGGCGCAGATGGTCGAAGCCGTCCAGACGTCCGGTGAGGATCTTGTGGGTGTAGGACTGATGGCCCACGTCCCATACGATCTTATCCTGGGGAAGATCCAGCGCCAGATGCAGCGCCATGGTGAGCTCCACCGCCCCCAGATTGGACCCCAGATGACCGCCGGTGACGCTGATCGTGCGGATCAGAAACTCGCGGATTTCCTCCGCAAGACTGTCGTAATCCTCTTTCCTGATCTTCTTGATATCGTTTGCCTGCCGAATGCTTTCCAATAGCATAGTTTTATCCTCTATCTGCGTCTGCGGATCAGCGTAAGAAACAGCTGCTCCAGAAAACTGTGATCTGCTTCAAACTCTCCAAGCAGCGCCGCCGCTTCTTTGGAATACCGTTCCACATCCTCTTTCGCGCGCTCCAGACCGCACAGCGTCACATAAGTCTGCTTGTGGTTCTCCGCGTCGCTGCCCACGGGCTTCCCCAGCTCGCCGCTGTCTCCCACCACGTCCAGGATATCGTCCTGGATCTGAAACGCAATGCCAAGGTCTTCCCCGCATTTTTCCAGAATTTCGACCTGCCCTTCGGACGCGCCCGCGAGGATGGCCCCCACGGTCAGAGACGCCTGTATCAGGGCCGCCGTCTTGCATCTGTGGATAAAAAGCAGTTCCTCCCCCGTCACGGACTCCCTGCGGCCCTCCGCTTCTATGTCCGCGGTCTGACCGCCTATCATGCCGCGGATCCCCGCTTTCTCTGCGAGCGTCTTCAGCGCACCTGCCACCCTTTTCATGGCTTCGGCGTCTTTCCCGTCCACTCTGTCAAAGGCCTTCAGCGCCGTCTCAAAGGCCAGATTCAGAAGTCCGTCCCCCGCCAGAATGCCCATGGTCTCCCCGTAGACCTTCCATGTGGTCTCCCGGCCCCTGCGGTAGGAATCGTTATCCATGGCGGGCAGATCGTCGTGCACCAGAGAATAGGTGTGTATCATCTCAACAGCGGCCAGAAAGGGCTCGATCTCCCCTCCCCTGCCGCCGCACATACGGTAGGCTTCCAGCATCAGCATGGGCCGCAGGCGCTTTCCTCCCGCCAGAACGCTGTAATTCATGGCGCTGATCACGGTCTTCTGCAGCCCTTCCTCGGCCGGCAGAAAGCTTTGGATGATCTCGTCCAGTTCGGCCGCCTTCTTTCGCAGCAGCTCGTTAAACTTCTGTTTCTCCATGTTCAAACTCCTCCAGTTCTCCCGTCCCGCCAAGCATCAGCACCTGTTTTTCCACCCGGTCGATCTGGTCGTTGCAGCGTTTCAGGATCTGCATCCCCAGCGTATAGGTCCGGAAGGCTTCCTCCAGAGGGATGTCCTCCTTCTCCAGCTGCTCTATGGCTTCTTCCAGCCGCTGAAAGTTTTCTTCCAGCGTATACTCCTTCGGAGCATCCTTCTGCGCTTTCTTCTGCGTTTTTTTCTGCGTCTCGTTCCGCGTTTCGTTTTCGTTCTCACTCATGTTTCGCTCTCCGTCTGGCCACATCCTATATCATCCGGCCGTTTCTCCAACAGGACCTGTTTTACCTGGGCGTTTATCTTTCCGTCCCTGACATGAACGGTGAGAAGCTGCCCCACGGCCGCCTGGGACACGGAGCGGACATTGTTTCCCCCTTCGTCGCAGACGTAGGAATAACCGCTGTTTAACTTTTCCAGCGGAGACAGACCTTTCATGCGTTCCACGGAAAGCGCCAGTCTGTGCCGCGCCCTCTCCAGAATCCGCCGCATCCGTCCCTGAAGTCTTTCCTCGTCGGAAAGAGCCTGCATGCGCCTTTCCCGGATCCGGCCGGCAGGACTGACCGCCCGCAGATGAAAGCCCAGCTCCTGTGCCCGGGAACGGTGCTCCTGAATCCGCCGTTCCATGGCCCGGTTCAGTCCCTCCCGGTATGACTCCAGCCTGCCAAGAATCTCACCGATATCCGCCACCGCCAGCTCCGCCGCCGCGGAAGGCGTCGGCGCCCGAAGATCCGCCACAAAATCGATAATGGTGGTGTCCGTCTCGTGACCCACGGCGGAAATGATGGGTACGGAACACTGAAACACCGCCTCCGCCACCTCGCGCTCGTTAAATGCCCAGAGGTCCTCGATGGAACCGCCGCCCCTTCCCACGATCATCACATCCACGCCTGCCCGTTCCAGCGCCCGGATGCCGTTTACAATGCTGGGAACCGCCGCCTCTCCCTGCACGATGGCAGGATAAAGCACGATCTGTACATAAGGATTCCGCCGGCCCGCGATCTGGATGATGTCCCTGACAGCAGCTCCCGTGGCCGCGGTCACTACCCCCAGCGTCCGGATATAGCGCGGGATGGGCCGCTTGTACTGAGCGGCGAACATGCCCGTCTCCTCCAGCTCGCGTTTCAGCTGCTCATAGCGCTCATAGAGAAATCCATTGCCGTCATGAAGAATCTGCTTCGCATACAGCTGGTATCTGCCGTCCCGCTCATAAACATCCACAGTGCCTCCCACGATGACCTGCTGGCCCTCGGAAAGGCGAAAAGAAAGACCCGAACGGCTGCCTGCGAACATGACGCAGCTTATCGTACCCTTCGGGTCCTTTAACGTAAAATAAATATGTCCGGAGGGATGGTATTTGCAGTTGCTGACTTCTCCCTTTACAAAGAGACTCTGCAAAAGATAATCCTGTGTAAACATATTTCTGATGTAGGAATTCAGTTGCCCGACCGTGTAAACGCTCCGAATATCAATCACCCAGCTTCAGAATTTTGGCCAGGATCGCATTGACGAACCCGCCGGCATTTTCCTGACCGTATTTTTTTGCGATTTCCACCGCTTCGTCGATGGCCACGCCGACGGGAATGCTGTCGTCGCAGCGCATCTCATAAATTGCCAGCCGCAGGACGGTGAGCTCCACTTTCCCCATCCGGGCAGTGTTCCACCCTTCCGTATTGTCGTTGATCAGGCCGTCGATCTCTTGCAGCCTGTCCCGGACCGCCAGACACCTGGCACGAATATACTCCGCCTCTTTTTCGGAGCAGGCGTTCTCATTGTCCTCAAAAAACAGCCTGATCTGGTCTGGCATATCCTCCGGGGCGTAAAATTCCACACGGAATAAAAGCAGGAATACCTGTTCTCTCAGCTCATGTCGTCCCATTGCGCTTTCCGTTTCCTTCTGCAAAATTTACGTCAGGCCTTCATCATCCTGACTCCGGCAATGCGGATATTCACATCCGTACAGTTTAAGCCCGTCATGTTCTCGATGGCGGCCTTTACCTTTGCCTGAACCTGCTGGCAGGTAGCGGGGATGTTATAGCCATACTCCATGGTGACCGCAAGATCAACGGTTACGTTGTTCTCCGCAACCTCTACCTTCACGCCCTTGGTCAGCTTCTTCACGCCCACCTTGCTCATCAGCTCGTTGGTGATATTCCCCGCCATCGCGCTGACGCCCTCAACCTCCGTAGTGGCCAGGGATGCGATCATCGCCACCACGTCGTCGGCGATCCGGACTGCCCCAACATTCTTCTCGTCCATAAGCACCACGCAGCTCTGCTCTCCTGCCGCCTTCGTCCCCGGTCTGTCCGCAGGTTCTCTTCCCGTTCTCTTTCCCATAGCTCCACTCTCCTTATTTCAAGCTGAACCTAATTATAACATGTCCTCATTCATTTGTCACCCAAAATGTCAGGGACCGCTGCTCGTCGTTCCGGGTATAAGCCACACTCTCGCCGCCGTCCGGAAGATAATCGAAAATCTCCTGCCCTTCTATCAGGGCGTCGCAGATCTCACGGTAGCATTCCCCGTCCGCACACTTGATCGTCACATCTTCTCTGCCCTGTGCCAGCGCCTTTTCAAACAGCGCTTCCATCTGCGCCGTGTCGTAATCCGTAAACAGCGCGCCTTCCCTGACATAATAATTCGCGGCCGTGTCGGTGCAGAGCGGAAGCTGCTGCCCCTCCTGCGGCGTATGGGTGCGCAGAAGTTCGTCCGTCGTCACGTTCAGATAATCATAGTTGATCTCCGGCATGGCGCCGGCATCCGCCCCTTCGCTCTCTTCTTTCCGGTAAGAAGCGTCGCCCCATGTGGTATCCACATAATAGTAGCTGCCGTCCACATTCACCAGATTCCAGGCATGTCCCTCTCCCGTCTGTACCGTTCCCAGCACAAGCGCGCATTCCACTCCAAGCCTGTTCAGCAGATACTGGGTCGCCTTCGCATACCCCTGGCAGACGGAACGGCGGTTCACAAACACGGAATAAATATTCTGGTTGTCCTCCGCTTCCAGCGCGTAATCGGTCCGGCGGATCAGGGTGTCGTACACATATTTCACTTTTTCATACTGATCCGCTCCGGCGTCAATCCCGGCGAGGATCTCCCCGGCAGCTCCGCGGATCTCTTCCGCCCGCCGCGCCGCCGTCTCGGGATCCACGCTGTAGCGTCCGGAAAACTCCACGGAAAGGATCGCGTCGTCCTGTCCGCTCTTTGTATACTTGGTATAGGAATAGCCTTCCACATAAAAAAGCTCCGGATGATCGTTCATCACGCACTGAAAGATCCTGTCGAGATCCTCTTCGTCCAGCCCCGCTTCCAGCGCCTCTTCCGACAGGTTTTCTTCCGTCCCGAATCCTCCCAGGATCCGCTCCATATCACGGTACCAGACCTTCTCCGCATCCGTCAGAAACTTCAGGGCGTAGCCGCTTCCCTCTTCCAGAAAATCGTACGTCTCCGAAAGCGACCCGTCCTCTTCCGGGAATTTTTCCGTCCCCGACGCGGCGCCTGAGACCTCCTGCTTTTGGCCCGCCCCGTCGAACGGTTCCGTCCTCTCCGCCGGCAGACCGGCGCAGCCGGCCGCCGTCAGGCAAAACGCCGCGAGCAGCGCCGCCGTAAGCTTTCTCTTTTTCATGCAAAAACTCCCTTCTTCCTCAGTTCCTGCGAAACTCCGCCAGCACAAGCCCCTTGTTCCGATCCAGCGTCATGCCGATACTCCAGGCGTTCACGAAAAGCAGCAGCGGATTTCCCTTCATGTCCTTTACCTTTTTCATATCCGAGGTGCCCGTCAGTCCGGCGATGTCCACCTCGTCTTTGTTCTCGATCCACCTGATATGCTCATAAGGCAGGTTTTCGAGCCGGATCTCCACATTGTACTCGTTCTCCAGCCTGTATTTCAGCACATCGAACTGCAGAACGCCCACAACGCCCACGATGATCTCTTCCATCCCCGTATTGTACTCCTGAAAGATCTGGATGGCGCCTTCCTGAGCGATCTGTTCGATGCCCTTTACAAACTGCTTTCTCTTCATGGTGTCCATCTGGCGCACTCTGGCAAAATGCTCCGGCGCAAAGGTGGGGATGCCCTCATACTGAATCTTTTCCTTTGGCATACAGATCGTATCGCCGATGGAAAAGATCCCCGGGTCAAACACGCCGATGATATCCCCGGCATAAGCCTCGGTCAGGATCTTTCTCTCATCCGCCATGATCTGCTGGGGCTGCGTCAGGCGCATGACTTTGTTTCCCTGCACATGCCGCACCTCCATCTGCGCGTCAAATCTGCCGGAGCAGATCCGCAGAAACGCGATCCTGTCCCGGTGCGCCTTATTCATATTGGCCTGAATCTTAAACACAAACGCGCTGAACTCATGCTCCGTGGGATCGATCAGCCCAAGGTCGGCCTTCCTGGGCAGCGGCGCCGGCGCCATCTCCAGGAAATGCTTCAGAAAAATCTCCACGCCGAAATTGGTTAAGGCGGAGCCGAAAAAGACCGGCGTAAGTTCTCCCCTGCGCACCAGTTCCAGATCAAACTCCGTGCTGGCGCCGTCCAAAAGCTCGATCTCCTCCAACAGCTTGTCCGCCGCTTCCCCGCCGATCTTCTCCCTTAAACGTCCCTCGTCCCCGACGTCGATCCGGGTGGTGCTTCCTTCCCTGGTTCCCTTCTCCGTCCCGGAATAGGAGATCAGGCATTTTTTCTCCCTGTCGTAGACGCCCTGAAACCCCTTCCCCGAACCGACGGGCCAGTTTATGGGACAAGTTGCGATGCCAAGCTCCTTTTCGATCTCATCCAGAAGATCAAAGGTGTCGTTGGCGTCCCTGTCCATCTTGTTGATAAAGGTAAAAATCGGAATCCTGCGCATCACGCAGACCTTAAACAGCTTCCTCGTCTGGGCCTCCACGCCCTTCGACGCATCGATGACCATGACGGCGGAGTCCGCCGCCATCAGCGTGCGGTAGGTATCCTCGGAGAAGTCCTGATGCCCGGGCGTGTCCAGTATATTGACACAGCAGCCGCCGTACTCAAACTGCAGGACCGAGGACGTCACAGAAATTCCTCTCTCCTTCTCTATCTCCATCCAGTCGGACACCGCGTGTCTGGCCGTGGCCTTTCCCTTGACGCTGCCCGCCAGATTGATGGCGCCGCCGTAAAGCAGAAACTTTTCGGTCAGCGTGGTCTTTCCCGCGTCGGGGTGGGAAATAATGGCAAACGTACGGCGCCGGTTGATTTCTTCCGTGTAATTACTCATCTCTCTTTTTTGTCCTCCAACATACTCTCCCCCGAAAAGGCGGGCGTAATACCAAAGTATTGTAACACAGTTGCCCCGATGTCTGCAAAGGTTTTCCGCGTTCCCATGTCTTTTGGCGTTATTTTGGCGCCGTACATGAGAAACGGAGTGTACTCTCTGGTATGGTCCGTGGACGTCCGGCAGGCGGGGTCGCAGCCGTGATCCGCCGTGATCATCAAAACGTCGTCCGCACGCATCTTTCCAAGGATCTGCGGAAGTTTTTCGTCAAAAGCGGAGAGCGCCCCGGCGTAACCGTCCACATCCCTGCGGTGGCCGTAGAGCATATCGAAATCCACCAGATTTACGAAACAAAGGCCCTCGAAATCCCGGTCAAGGTATTCAAGCGTTTTTTCGATCCCTTCTTCGTTGCCGCCGGTATGGACGGCTTCCGTGATCCCCTTCCCGGCGAAGATATCCTGGATCTTTCCCACGGCGATCACGTCCTTCCCCGCTTCCTTAAGCTGATCCAGCATGGTAATTCCCGGAGGGGTCAGGGAAAAGTCATGCCGTCGGGAAGTCCTTTTAAACTGTCCTCTGCAGGGGCCCGTAAAAGGCCTTGCGATGACCCTTCCCACGCCGTGTTTCCCCTGCAGGATTTCCCGGGCCGTCCGGCAGTATCCGTACAGCTGTTCCACCGGCACGATATCCTCGTGGGCCGCGATCTGAAATACGCTGTCCGCCGACGTGTAAACGATCAGATCCTGCGTGCGCAAATGCGCTTCCCCGTAATCATCCAGCACCTGCGTGCCGGAATACGGCCGGTTGCAGAGTACGCCGCGGCCGGTTCTTTCCCGGAAAGGAGCCAGCACTTCCTCCGGAAATCCCTCCGGATAGGTGGGAAGCGGTCTCGGAGAACAGATCCCCGCGATCTCCCAGTGTCCCACGGTAGTATCCTTCCCCTTTGAGGCCTCTCTCATGCGGGCCGTCACCGCTTTGGGCGTCCCCGACCTGTCCCCGGCCGCGACGCCCTCTATATGGAACAGCCCCAGCTCCTTCAAGTTGGGAATATGAAAAAACGGACTGGAGGACACGCTTCTTAAGGTATTGACGTTTAAGTCACCGTAAGCCGCCGCATCCTCCATGCCGCCGATTCCAAAACTGTCCAAGACGATCAGAAATACCCTTTTCATTTATCTTTCCGTCCTTTCCGATGCTTTTCATGCTGTAAAGCTATGTAAAGTGTATCACAAAACCATGGCGATTCCCACCGTTTTTTCAACTTTCCGCTTTCGTGCGCGTCAACTTACCGCTTCCGCCTTTTTCACGCCTATCTGACCACCGTGCTGATGATGATTTTTTCCGGCGGGACTTCCGTCTTCCGGGACACGATATCCTCTATCTGCGCCCGCATGGCGTCATCCAGCTGCGCCGCGTTGACCACGACGTCCGCGGCGTCCCCGTTGATGCTTACCACAACATCCGTAAAGCCCTTGGCCTCCAAAAGCACTTCCGCCGCCGCTTCCTTCTCCGCGATCTGCGTCATTTCGATCATGCTGTCAACCGCCTGCTGCTTCTGTTCTTCGGTGATTCCCTCGCTGTTGATGATCTCCAGAAGCGTTTCCTTGTTGCGCGCTCTGGTCTGTTCCTTTAAGAGCTTTGCCTCGGACAATACGGCGGAAACCTCGCCGGAAGAAGTAAACACGGCCTCGCCCGGGATCTCTCCCTCGTCCGGCGTCACCCCATTCGTCTGCGCGCCGTCCGTTCCCACCTCCGTAAACTCTGCGCTTCCGTCAAGATAATTATTTACATGGGCGTCCTCCATTTCGGAATCCAGGCTGTCGATATCGGTAAAATCGGAGATCAGCAGATCTTCGTCCGAAAGATCCAGCATGCCGTCGGCGTTCAGATCCGACAGATTCTCCACCGTATCGTTCTGCGCGACCACATTTCCGGAACCCGTTGCGCTCATACTTCCCGTATATTCCGTATCGTCATCCACCGTCAGATATTCCTCTTCAAGTCCCGTCCCTGCAAACTGCAGGTACCCTGCGATGGCGATCATAATCGCAAGGGCAGTTATCATAAGCTGGTTTTTTTTGATCAGGTTTTTCACTTATTTACCCCTCTTTGCGTTTTTACTAGTTCATTGTATGAGCCTTCCGAAACAGATATGCGTATTACTTTGTCTCCATCCGCACCACGGAAACCTTGTGGGCTTCCACCCCGAAAAGCGCCCACGCCACGGCGGTGACCGTACTGTCCACCGATCCGGTTCCCGCTCCCTCCGCCACCACGAGAATGCCTTCCACCTTCGGGGGCAGGATCTTGACCACATAGGGCTCGCTGCCGTTTCCCTCCGAGCTGCAGATCACCGTCTCCGTCGTCTGGGTCTGGCTGATCCGGCGGCTTCCCCCCTGAGAATCCGTCTCGCTGGTGGCGGAACGGGTCACGTTGGTCTCCCGTTCCGTCATAATCTCCCGGGAAGCGCTCAGGGTGATCATGACCTGCACCTCCCCGATGCCCTCCACTCTGGAGAGGGCGTTTGTCAGCCGCTCTTCCAGCCATGCGGCATACTGCATATCCGTCATCTCCCCGCCGTTTTCCATGCCGCCTCCAGCGGCCGCGGCGCTGTCTTTCTCCGATCCGGCATAAGACGGCTGCAGCGTCCCGTTTTCCTCTTCCTGCGTCTGCGCGTCCGGCTTCTTTTGATCCAGAGGAATCGCCGCGACAAGCAGCAGCACCCCGAACAGCACCAGCAGGAGCAGATTGTCCCGTTTCAGCCATTTTCGGGGAATCCTGTCCCTGCATCGTTTTATGAAGTTTTCTTTTTCCTTTCCGCCATCCAAAATACTCTGCATAAGCCTTTCCCCCATCCGACATTCGCTTTCGCCCCGCTCACTGCGCGCCGCTTCCCGAAATCGGTTCCACCGGCGCCACCTCTATCTCAATGTCCTCCAGTTCCACGGCGACGTCTTCTGTCTGCAGCCCCTGCGGCTTTGCCGGCATCTCTTCCGGATCCCCGGGCTCTTTTTGCGCCTCTTCCCCTGCGGCTTTGCCCTGCTCTTCGCCTGATGCCTGCCCCTCTCTTGCGGCCTGCTCCTCCATCCGTCTTCGCACTTCCTCCAGCGTCATCCTTTCCAGAAGCCGGTCCGTCTCTTCCGCTTTCCTCTGCGCTTCCTCCATGCTCTGCTCCAGGCTTTCCCGAAAACTCTCGAGCCGCTTTAACGTCCCTTCCGCGCCGATCCCCGAAAGAAGACTGCCCAGCGGCAGGAACAGCTGAACCAGCACCATGGCACTGACCAGAAGTTTCAGGTATTTTTCGTAGGACTCCTGCGCTCTGAAATGCACCACCGCCTGCGCGCAGATCATAAAGATGCCCGTTCTGCAGATGGTCTGAAAAAACAATCTCATGGTCCCGGTCTCCCCCTTACCGCACCGCCGCGGTGACGACGGCCAGCGAGATGATCAAAAGCAGCATGGACGCCGCCGCGGTCCGAAACAGCAAAAGTCCCGCGTTTCCCGTCCCGTTGGCGCAGTCCGTGATCCGTCTGTCGCTGACGATCCCCATGAACGCCGCCGCGCATTTGATCAGTCCCGCGATGAGAAAAATTTTCAAAAGCGGCGCCGCGCACATCAAAACAAACAAAATCAGCACCGTTACGCCTATGCTGTTCTTCAGCATCACGGCGCAGCCCAGCACCGTATCCACCACGCCGTCCGCCGCGTTTCCCACTCCCGGGATGGCGGACACAATGCGCTGCAGCGCGGATGTCCGCAGAGAATCCACCGCCGGCGCAACCATCGTCTGCAGGACGCTTACCCCCGTCACCACGCCGAGAATGCCTTTCAGCGCCCACCCCACGCCTTTTTCCAGAAGCTCGATGATCAGATTCAGCTTCCCTTCCACCCAGACGCCGTTTACCACGGCCAGCATACACATACTGTAGATGAGCGGCACAAGTCCCTTTGTCAGGATCTCTTCCACCGCGCAGATCACCAGCAGCATCATCTGGGCGGATGCGCCCGCCGTCACGGTCCCCGTGGCAATTCCCACGGAGAGCAGATAGGCCGGGACCATCATCCGGACAAACAGCACGATACGTTCCATGATCCCAAGCGTCGCCTCTCCAGCCAGGAAAAAGCACCTCAGCAGCACCGCGCCGGAAAGCAGATACATAAAATAAAATCCCATGTCGGCAACCTGACGCCTGTCGAAGATTTCCGCGAAATGCGTCATCAGAGAGGACACCAGCCCCAGCACCAGAAGCCAGACAAAAACGCTGCGCAGCCCGGAAAGCTGGCTGGTAAAATCCGCCGCCACTCCCGTAAACAGTCCGGTCAGGGCGCCCAGCACATCCCCTTCCATCACCCGGGCCAGCAGGTCGCCGAAAGACAGCGTGCTTTCCGGGAACAAAGTCTCCAGCCCCGCTTCCAGCCTGTCCAGTCCGTAATCCTGCCAGATCACATCCATATCCACCATGTCCGTTTCCCGTCCTCACATAAAGCTCTGTATCTGCTCTATCACCGCGAACAGAACCGGAAGTCCCGCAAACATCACGGAAAGCTTTCCCAGCACTTCGATCTGGCCCGCGGCCGCCTGATATCCGGCATCCCTGCAGATACCGGCGCTGAACTCGCAGATGTAAGTAATGCCGATCACCTTTAAAAGGATGGCAAGATAACTTTCCGCGCCGTCCAGGTATCTTCTGATCCTGTCCAGCTGGGAGATCACCGCCTCCACCTGCCGGATGGCGTAGGCAAAGATCACAACGCTGATCCCCAGACCGATATAGACGGCGTACTCCGGTTTCTGGCTCTTAAACTGCACCGCCAGCAGCACGCCCGCGATCCCAAGGAAACTGATTTTCACAAGCTCGCCCATGCCCCTGTCCCTCCCGTCCCGCTTCCGGCGTCTTCCGCCATAAGCGCCGAAACTCTAAAGCGAAAACAGCGTCTGTATCGTCTCAAACAGCTCGTATATGTACGGAACGATCCATGTCAGCACCAGAATCAGCCCGGCAAGGCTGATCAAAAAGGCGTGCTCCTCCCGTCCGCTGTGCTTCAGCACCTGACTCAATATCGTCACAAGTATTCCCACCGCCGCTATTCTGAATATCAGACTGATTCCCATCGAAAAACCACGCCCTTCCGTCCTGTTCCGCTCCCCTGTCTCCTACCAGAGGATCAGGATGATAAAAAGTCCGCCCATAATGCCGAACCCGACAGCCATTCTGCTCCTGTCGGCGCACTCCTTTTCCAGCCGTCTCTCCGTCTCCGCCAGCAGCTCCCTGCTCTGTTCCATGGCCCGAAGCTGCATCTGTCCGTCCTGGTACCCCGTGTCCGAGACAAACTGCAGAAACAGTTCCCTGTCCTCCCCGCTCAGCGGCAGGCCTTTTAACGTCCCGCCCAGCCGCTCCCGGAACACCTCCGCGAAGGAGCTTCCCCCGTTTTCCTCCATCCGTTCCGCCACATCCCGGAACGCCTCGTCAAAAGGCGCCTTCATCTGGCCCGCGGCCAGCCGGCAGCATTCCGGAAGCGTCGCCCTGCCGTAACGGACCTGGCTGGCGAGAAGCTCCAGAATGTTTTCCAGAATCCGCAGCGTCCGTATCCTGTCCCGGTACTGCTGCCGGTACAGAATCCCAAGTCCCGCGCACCCGGAAAACACGAAGACGGCTCCCATTCCCTTTAACATTCTCCGTCTCCCCCGGCGGTTTCCTTGTTGTCGCGCTCCAGATACTGTCTCACCACGCACCTGCCCTCCTTTTTTCCCAGCAGCACGGTCAGATCGAAAAGCCGCTTCAGTTCCCGGCTTTCTATGCCAAACCGTCTCTCCAGATCCTCCGCGCTCTCCCCGTGGGCCGTCGCCAGTATCCGGCAGCCGCAGGCGGCGGCGCTCTTTAACTGCTCCAGTTCCTCCCTGCTCCCAAGTTCGTCGATGGCGATGACCCGGGGGGACATGGATCGCAGCAGCAACAACATTCCCGTCGCCTTCGGGCAGGCGCTGAGCACATCCGTCCGCATTCCGAGATCGTTCTGTGGAACGCCGCAGAACGATCCCGCCAGTTCGCACCGCTCGTCAACCACTCCCACGGTAAGGCCCGCTCCGTAAGGATTGCCGTCTGAGATCTGACGGATCAGATCTCTGAGAAGCGTGGTCTTTCCGCATCCCGGCGGCGACAGGATCAGCGCGTTTTTCAGGCCGTCCGCCCCGTACATCCTCGGGATCACCGCATTGGCCGCCCCCTTTACTTCATGGGAGACGCGCACGTTCATAAAGGCTATGTTTTTGATGGTGCGAAGCCCTCCGCCGCTTTCCGGCACGGCTTGTCCCGCCACGCCCACCCTGTGCCCTCCCTTAACCGTGATAAAGCCCTGGCGCAACTCGTCTTCATAGGCATAAAGGGAATAATGGCAGATATGGCCGAGAAGCCCCTCCAGTTCCTCCGCCGTGACCCGGGCCGCCTCCTGAGGGCTGTCCGAAAAGAACCCCTGCCGGTTCAAAAACAGTTCTCTGCCGCCCATATAGATCATAACGGGTTTTCCCGCCCTGAGCCGGATCTCCTGAATCTCCTGCTGGCAGGCCGCTGTCTGGCGCCAGAACTCTCTCTGTCCCTCCGGGAAAAGCCGGATAATGGTATTTTCCAAAGACGTGCCCTCCTGTCTCATCGATCCTTTCTTTCCAATATATGTGGACAGGCGGCGGATATTCCTGTTTTTTTCTTTACCCGTTTTCTTCCCTTTTTTCTTCCCTTTTTTTCTTCTCTTTTTTTCTTTCCTGTTTTCCTCCCTGTTTTCTTCCTCAGTTTCTCTTCCTCAGTTTCTCTTCCTCCCTCCAGGTTTCCGGCTGCGCCGCGGACCCGGGACGCCGCCTTTTCTTTTCGTTTCCGCCGCCCCGCGGGCCGGGCCTGACCGACGCCCTCTGGCGCATAAAAAAAGACCGCCGACATTCCGCCGAAGGCGGTATGCCAGTGGTCCTTTTCCCTTTTAAGTTACGCCGGCTTCCAACTGCCGGCTTTCAACTTATGCCAGCGCCTGTTTCAGATCCTCTATGATATCGTTTACATCCTCAAGTCCCACCGACAGTCGGATCAGATCGGCGTCCACCCCGGCCTCGGCAAGCTGCTCGTCCGTCATCTGCCTGTGCGTATGGCTCGCAGGATGCAGCAGACAAGTCTTTGCGTCCGCCACATGGGTGACGATGGAAACCAGCTTCAGCCGATCCATAAATTCAATGGCCGCGCTCCTGCCACCCTTCACGCCGAAGGCAAGCACACCGCAGGTGCCGTTTGGCATGTATTTCTCGGCCAGCGCATGATATTTGTCGCTCTCCAGTCCCGCATAATGCACCCAGGCCACCTTCTCGTGGCCGTTCAGGAACTTTGCCACCGCAAGAGCGTTTTCACAGTGTCTCTGCATCCTGATATGAAGCGACTCCAGCCCCAGATTGAGATAAAACGCGTTCTGCGGCGACTGAATGGGGCCGAGATCCCGCATCAGCTGGGCCGTGGCCTTCGTGATGTAAGCGCCCCGTCCGAATCTTTCGGCGTAAGTGATCCCGTGATAGGAAGGATCCGGAGTGGTCAGTCCCGGAAATTTCTCGGCGTGTTCCAGCCAGTTAAAGTTTCCGCTGTCCACAATACAGCCGCCCACCGCCGCCGCATGGCCGTCCATGTACTTGGTCGTGGAGTGGGTCACGATATCCGCTCCCCACTCAAAAGGCCTGCAGTTCACCGGCGTTGCGAACGTATTGTCCACAATCAGCGGCACTCCGTGGGAATGGGCAAGCCGCGCAAACTTCTCAATGTCAAACACAGACACGGTGGGGTTTGTGATCGTCTCGCCGAATACGGCCTTCGTATTCGGGCGGAAATACTTTGCCAGCTCTTCCTCCGGCAGTTCCTGATCCACGAAGGTACACTCAATTCCCATTTTTTTCATGGTTACGCCGAACAGATTATATGTGCCTCCGTAGATCGAAGAAGATGATATAAAATGCCCTCCCGTCTCGCAGATATTGAAGACCGCGAAAAAGTTCGCCGCCTGACCGGAAGCCGTAAGCATCGCCGCTTCGCCGCCCTCCAGCGCGCAGATCTTCGCCGCCACCGCGTCGTTGGTGGGATTCTGCAGGCGGGTGTAAAAATACCCGTCTGCCTCCAGATCAAACAGCTTCCCCATGGCGTCGCTGGAATCATATTTGAACGTGGTGCTCTGGCAGATGGAAAGCTGCCTGGGGTCCCCCTGCGCCGGCTTCCATCCCTCATGGATACATTTTGTTCCGATTTCCGTTGTCATCTTCGTTTTCCTCCGTCAATTATTTTATGTGTCTGAACCGCTGTTTCCCACACGCCGATCCTGTCTATTGTATCACAACATTATGATAAACCCGGTAATAGCCGCTTCCAAGGTTCTGGACCTGAATCTGGATGTAAAATTCCGACGCGCCCAGCTCCTTCAGAACGGCGTCCACATACCCGTTTTTATAGCTTCCGATGCTGTAGGCCAACTCCACCGTCTTCCAGAGAGACTCCGGCACGACGTTGGAGAACTGCCCCTCTCCTATTCCAAGCAGCTTAAGCTGCGCGGCGCAGTCCGCGTAATACGCTTCCATGGTATCCGCCAGTTCGCTTTCGGCAATTCCAAGCCGCTCCATGTCGGCCCTCCGCTGTTCCTCCGTGGGAACGCGCTCTTCCTCGTCATCATCCTCATCCTGGCGATAACCGCCGTTTCCCTCCCAGGTCAGCGGCCGCATGGGCTCCTGAGATTCCGCGGGCTGTTCCTGCCCGGACTGCCCCGTCTTTTCTCCGCCGCCGTCTTCCGGCGCGGCAGTCTCCACCGCTGCGTCCGGCCCGAACGCCGTTCCCATACAGGCCGGCAGATACACGGACAGACCGGTCCGGCGATGCGTCGGCGCATAATACGCGTCCGTCCTGTTAAAATAATCGTGGGTCAGCGTATCCGTATCGTCCCACGTCACATCGACGTTATAATAGTCCTCTCCCAGCTTCACAATGTTCCAGGCGTGGTCCTCCCCCGCAAACCCCGTACAGTAATAGCATGGAATCCCAAGCTGCTGCATCAGATACTGAAACGCTCTTGCGTAGCCGGCGCAGACGGTCCTCGCAGTCACAAGTCCGCTGAAGGCGCTCTGGTTCATCCGGCTGTTCTGGTCGTAGGACACAAGCTCCGCCAGCGCGTCATGGACATAGCGCTCCTTCTCATAATTGCCGTTCTGGTTCCTTGCCTGCTCCAGAATCGTCTCCGCCTGGCCGAGGAACATATCCCTGGCGGCCTCCATGTCATTTATGGTCTCGTTATACTGAAGCCCGATCTCCACGCAGGTGCCGTCCTCCAGATACTTGCAGGAAAAGCTTGTCTCCAGCCAGAACAGCTCCGGGTGGTCGTTGTACACAGCCTCAAAGCAGCGCCGGACCCGCTCCGGTTCCATATCCTCCACCGGCGTAAAGGACACGGTCTGCTGGGCGGCGTTGGCGTAAATCTGACAGTAGAGCCTTTTCATATCGGGCTCCAGCATGGCGTAATAGGGATAATACGTCTCGTCAAAGGCCAGTTCCTCCCCCAGTTCCCCGGGCGAGATCACGTCGGATTCCTCTAAAAGCACCTGCTGGGCGTCCTCGCTGACAGGTTCATAACCTGTCCTTCCGTTCACGGCCGCAGGCGGTTCTCCGGGCTCCTGCCCCGGGACAAGATAGCCTGTGTTCTCCCGGTCCGCCAGCCAGTCTGCGTTGACGCCGGACACGCTTTCCGGCAGCGCGCCGGTTCCCCTGTTCGCCGCGTTCCCATCATTTTCTCCCGCATCCGCCCCCGGTCCGTTCCGAAACTCCTGCACCTTACGGGAAAGCGCATCCGTCAGGGAGGGATTCAGCGCGCAGATTACAATTCCCAGACAGGCTGCCAGAAACAGCCCCACAATCGCAAACAGAATACGTTTCACTGTTTTCATCGCATCACACTCCGCCTTACGGCTCAATCATTTGCTGCATTCATATTAACATAAAAGGCGGTCCGTTCGCAACCATAAGCTGCCCGGACCGCCGATCTGCCGTGTCAGTTTCGTTTTTTCCTTACATCACCAGTTCGATCTCGTTTTCTTCCTGAAGTTCCGTCTCCGGTACATAAGGCTGATCCGCCTTCTTTCCGTTGATGTAGAACTCCCGGAAGCCGCTCTCTCTTCCCTCCGGATTCTTCACGGTGATGTGAAGCTTCTTTCCGCGGAATACCTTATCCATGGTCATCTCCTTCCACTGGGAAGGGATGGAAGGGCATACCCAGAGACCGTTCAGGTCAGGGCGCATACCGCAGATGCCTTCCACGCACCCCACCATACAGGTGGAAGCCGTGCCGGTAAGCCAGTGCACATGGGAACGTCCCTCAAAAGGCGACTCCACGCTCTCCGTAAACTGTCCGTGCACATAGGGCTCAAGTCTGCGCACGTCGGCGTTGTCGTTCTGGGAGGCCGGCGAACTCTCCGTAAAGTAGGTGTAGGCGCGGTTTCCGTGTCCCATCAGCGCTTCCGCCAGAATGATCCAGCCCTGGGGCTGCGAGAAGATACCGCCGTTCTCCTTGGTGGAGGGATTGAACAGCAGCGCCTGCGCCCCGTCAAAGGCATGATCCACATAAGAAGGACTCATCAGGCGGACGCCGTATTTCGTGTTCAGCTCCCGGTACACCGTATCAAGCGCGGCCTGCGCCTGCTCTTTGGATGCCAGTCCGCTGATCACGGCCCATGACTGGGGATTCAGCCACATACTCGCCTCGGGATCGTTTTTGGAACCGATGACCTGGCCGTCCTCCTTGATCCCTCTGACATAGCGGTCGTCTTCCCAGCATTCCTTCTGGATGATGTCGCCCAGCTCCTTCTGGGTCTTCTCCAGATACTCTATGTAAGCGGTATCCTTCTGATCCTCCGCAAATCCCTTCATCACGGTAAAGGCGTAATAGAGCTGCATTGCCACAAAGGTGGACTCGCCCTTCTTGCCCAGCCTCAGGCAGTCGTTCCAGTCGGCGTGCAGGCCCGCGGGCATCTTATGGTCGCCCAGCCGGTCCATGGAAAACTGGATCGCTCTCTTTAAGTGGTCGTAAACGGTGCCTTCCTCCTTGTTGGCGTAAGGGATCACCTCATTGATAAATTCCCTGTTGCCCGTCTCGGAAACATATTTCCAGACGGTAGGGAAGAGCCACAGGGCGTCGTCCGCCCGGTATGCGGGATGTCCCGTCTCGCGGACGTAGGATTCGTCCTCGGGCGTATCCTCGTGTCCGGCGTTATGCGTATATTTCACCAGAGGAAGTCCGCCGCCATGGTTTACCTGCGCGGAAAGCATAAAGCGGATCTGTTTTGCCGCCATCTCGGGATCCAGATGGATAATCCCCTGAATGTCCTGCACGGTATCGCGATAGCCGTAACCGTTTCTCTGTCCGCAATAGATCAGGGAAGCGGCTCTGGACCAGGTAAAGGTAATGAAGCACTGGTACGCGTTCCAGGTATTGATCATGCTGTTGAAGGCAGGATCCGGCGTGTTTACCTGGAAGTTGGCAAGCTTGCCGTGCCAGTAGGTCTTAAGCTCCTGAAGCTCTCTGTCCACGGTTCCCGCCTTCTCGTAGGAAGCGATGATGGCGTCCGCCTTCTCGTTGTCCGCCTGGCCGAACACGAATATCAGTTCCTTCGTCTCGCCGGCCCCAAGCTCCAGAGCGCTGTGCAGCGCGCCGCAGCCGTTGGCGTTATAGTTCAGCACGCCGTCACACTTTCCGTTTTCCACCGCCACGGGATTTCCGTAGCCGTGGTATCTGCCCAGGAAAGCTTCCTTGTCGCCGTTATAGGAGGTAACGGGCGCGCCCGCCAGTCCGAGAAAACGCTCTCTGCCGTTGGAGCCCTTCTCGTTCTTTCCCACGTTTTCATTGATGGTCTGAAGGATCTTGTTTCCCTTAAAGTAGGTTCTGGTAATGAACAGGGTGTACTGGAGATTGACCTGATCCTGCTCGTAATTGCTCTCGTTGGTAAACTCCGCATAAGAAAATACGGAGATCTTTCTCGCTCTGCCGGAGGTGTTCGTCACCTTCGCGCGCCATACCTCATAGGTCTTGTTCAGCGGCACATAGTAAAGCGTCTCACAGTGAATGCCGGCATAGTCGGAAATCATGTTCGTGTAAGCCGTTCCGTGGCGGCACTCGGATTTGTACTGATCCAGCGGCTTCGCCACGGGCTGCCAGGATGCGGACCAGTAATCCTTCGTCTCGTCGTCCCTGAGATAAATGTATCTTCCGGGCGTGTCGTCGCTGTTGAAATGATACCGCAGGATCCGTCCGTTTGCGCCGCTCTGTACAAAGCTGTACCCGCCCGCATTGTTGGAAATAATGGCGCCGTAGGCGGGAGATCCCAGATAATTCGCCCAGGGCGCGGGAGTGTCGGGTCTTGTGATGACATACTCCCTGTTCGTTTCGTCAAAATAACCGTAATTCATGCCGTGTTCTCCTTTTTTGATTTTCCGGAACTTCTGAAACCTGTAACCATTGTACCATATCTATCCAAGCATCTCAAGATTTTTCCTGATCAGTTCGCAGCGCTGTTTTACACAGTCCGGGCTGCGCAGAGGATCCTTCGGCGTGTTGAACACATAGTCGGTCAGCCTGTCGAGGTCGGTGACCGCCACATGCAGTCTGGTGTCGCTGGAGGCGTAATAGATATAGACTTCTCCCTTTTCGTTCACCACCGCGCCGTTGGTAAACACCACATTGGACACGTCGCCCACTCTCTCCCGGCCCCTGGGCCCGATCAGCATGCCGGAGGGCTCCGCGATCACCCTGCCGGGATCCGCCAGATCCGTGGCGAAGGCGTAGATCACATACCGCAGCCCCGCCGCCGTGTTGCGCACCCCGTGGGCAATATGGATCCAGCCCCTGTCGGTCCTGATGGGCACCGCGCCGGCGCCGTTTTTCACCTCCGTGATGGTGTGGTAGCGGCGGATGCTGGTCATGCGTTCCTCGTCGATGACCGCATTTGTGATATCGCTGCAGAGTCCGAAGCCCACGCCGCCGCCGGAACCGGTGTCGATAAAGTCGTCCATGGGCCTGGTATAGAAGGCGTACTTGCCGTCCACAAATTCCGGATGGAGCAGCACATTCCTCTGCTGGGGGGAATGCAGGGTCTTTAAATTGGGCAGTCTCTCCCAGTTCTTCAGATCCTTCGTGCGCACGATGCCTGCCGCCGCCACCGCGGCGGAAAGATCCTTCGAGGAAACATCCTTGCTCTCGGAGCAGAATATGCCGTAAATATAGCCGTCCTCATGCTTTGTCAGACGCATGTCGTAAACGTTCGTCTCTTCCGGGCAGGTGTCCGGCAGTTCCACCGGGTAATCCCAGAACCGGAACCCGTCCACGCCGCTTGCGCTCTCCGCCACGCCGAAGAAGGATTTTCTGTCGTTTCCCTCGATCCTCGCCACCAGATAATACTTTCCGTTTAAATAAATGGCGCCGGAGTTCATCACGGCGTTTACGCCAAGACGCTCCTGAAAGTAAGGATTGGTCTCTTTGTTGATGTCATACTGCCATGTCACAGGGATATGCTCCCTTGTGAGCACAGGGTAGCGGTACCGGCTGTAGATACCGTTGTAAAAGCTGTCGTCCACCTGGTTCTTCCGGGCAAGCAGCGCTTCCTGCCGCTCCCGCAGCCAGTAATACTTTTCATGAATCATGCCCCGATCCCTCCCGATCTTGTCTGTTGTTTTATGGGTTTGTCTGTCCTTCCGGCCATTTCACTGTCCGTCTTCCGTCCTCCTGATCAGCTCCATGCACATCCGGCCGTTATGATAGGGACATTTCCATGGCTCCACGATGGGATTTCCCTCTTCGGGCCTCCCCTCGTCGTCCACGTGCTTAAACCATTCTCCGCTCTTCGGATCGATGATGTGAGCCTTGATAAAGCCCCAGACATTCTGAGCGGCCTCCAGATATTCCGTGTGGGAAGGCTCCTTCTGGTACTGGTTGAAAAAGCCCACCACGGCCTCCGCCTGCACCCACCAGACACGCTTTCTGTCCGTCTTTCCTCTCTCGCATTCGTTGGAGAGGGAATGGTTGTAATAGGCGGTCCGGTAAACCTCGGCCACAAGATCCGCAATCACAGGCGCAAAAGCCGCGCTTCGTTCTCCGTCCCCAAGCACGTTCAGCCCCCGATCCAAAAGCCAGCACGTCTCGATATCATGGCCGTAGGAATGCAGGTCGATCAGGCTGTTCATATCGTTGTCGAAGAAAACCTCCTGCCGGTGTTTCGCGGGGTTGTAGATTTTGTCCCGAAAGGTGTCAAGGATCCACGCCAGCTTCTCCCCGACCCGTCTCTCTCCGCTCACCCGGTACAGCTCCGTGTATGCCTCGAACACATGGAGCAGGGTGTTCATGGTGCGGTCCGCCATAACGCCGTTCTCGGAGAGCTTATCGTTGTCCGCCGGGGCAAAGCTGCGATCCAGCGCCTCCCGGTAGCCTCCCTGGTCAAACCCCTTTTCCTCGATCACCCGGAAAATATCCATGGCGGTTTCCAGCGCTTCGGCGTCTTTTGAAGCGTCATAATAAGAGGACAGCGCATAGACGGCAAACGCCTGATTATAGATGTGCTTCGTGGTATCCTGCGGGCACCCGTCGTACGCCACGGACCAGTAAACGCCGCCGTATTCCCCGTCAAGGCAGCGTTCCTTCAGGAAACGGTACGCGTGCCGGGCGTACTCCAACAAAGACGGATCCCTTAACGTCATACAGGCGTTGGAAAAAAACCACAGGATCCGGCTGTTCAGAATACAGCCCTTCACCGCCCTGTCATCCACCGCAAGGTCGGGTCCCACGTAGCCGTAGAACCCGCCGTTTTCTTCATCCTTCAATCCCTTCCAGAAGGGAAGGATCTGGCGGGTCAGATGCTCCCGCATCTCTTCCGCCATGTTCCCTGCTGTTTTCTTTCCCTTTATTTCTTCCCTGTTTTCTGCCATTTTCTGCCATCTCCACACTCTGTCTCTTTGTCCGGGGCCTGTTTCTTTTCATTCCACCCACGGCCGGCGGACGACGCCCCGCCGTTTCGTCAGCGCCTTCCGATCTCCGTGTCCTCGTCCCTTACCACGCTGTGCTCCTTGATGTAAGCGACGATCTCGTCAAATTTGGTAAACGCCAGGCCCACATAGCTGTCCGCCGCGCCGTAATAGATCGCGATCTTTCCGGATTCGGGATCATGAATGGTCGCGCAGGGGAACACCACGTTAGGCACAAATCCTCTCTCTTCGTACCACTCTTCGGGAGTCAGCAGGAAGTTTTCGCAGCGATACTTCACAACGGAAGGATTTTCCAGATCCAAAATCGCGCCGCCGATGCTGTAGACATAGCCGTTGCAGGTGCCGCTGACGCCGTGATAGAACAGGAGCCATCCTTCGCTGGTCTCGATGGGAGCGGCGCCGCCGCCGATCTTTAAGGACTCCCACCACTCGGATCCCTTCCCCATCACATGCCTGTGCTTTCCCCAGTACACAAGGTCGGGGCTCTCGCTGATAAAGATATCGCCGAAGGGCGTATGGCCGCTGTCGGAGGGCCTGCTCAGCAGGCAGAAGTTTCCGTTGATCTTTCTGGGGAACAGAACCGCGTTGCGGTTAAAGGGCAGGAACGGATTCTCGAGCCTTACGAAGGTCTTGAAATCCTTTGTCCTTGCCATGCCGATGGCGGCGCCGTAGAAATCCTGACACCAGATGATATAGTAGGTATCCTCCACCTTCACCAGCCTTGGATCGTAAGCATAGCGGGGCATAAAGGGCTTTCCATCCTCATCCACAAAGGGGATTCTGTCCCTGTCGAAATCCCAGTGGATGCCGTCCCTGCTTCTCCCGAGATATATGTAGGGGATACCGTTTGTCTGCTCTCCGCGGAACACGCCGATAAATTCTCCATTGTATGGCACAACCGCGCTGTTGAAGATTCTCGCCACTCCCTCTACCGGGTTACGGCCGATCACAGGGTTTTCCGTATACCTCCAGATCGGCGCTCCCTTGATTCCTTCCGGTCTCTCCTGCCATGGTACGTTGGGCACTTTCGGTGCGATCATTTTAATCTCGTTCATAATCTGCTCCCTTCTTTCTATTTTTAAGTAATTTTAGCTTTTTTTAGCTTATAACCACCTTACCATAATTTTGAAAATACTGCAACAGATTTTGTGCAATTAGTGATTTTAGACAATTCCGGGCTCCCCGTTTTGTGCAAACTGCATAAAACGATAGCGTTCATTTTTAGCAACAGTTCAGCCGGCAGCCGTATCCGGAGGAAAATCGTGCTCGCACGAATTTTCCTCTGAATATGGCTGCCGGGGAAGCGCCATTTTATGAGCAAAGACAGGCGCACAGCGCCGGACAGCGCGTCAGCGCGGCTTTGCGAATGGCGCTGGCTGAACTGTTGCTTTTTTAAGCAATTTAATTAAATTTAGCTTGCTATCTTCCTGACAATATGGTATTGTGCTAACAACAAAGGCAGCGTCCGCATTAAAACAGGGACTTTCCGGTCAGGGCTGCAGGAAGAAAGAACAAGGGAGAACATTATGGAAAAACAGGATTTTTTGCTGACGGATCCGGCGGCTCAGCTTCCGGCCGCGGAACTGTACCGTTTCCTCAATCTGGCGGAGGGCAGATATATTCTCTCCGGCCAGCAGGAATGCCCCGGCAACAGAAACAACTGGGAAGAGCTTTCCTATATCGAAAAGGTGAGCGGGCGTCTTCCCGCCATTCTGGGGCTGGATTACATCGGGAACGATTTTGCCGGAGTCAACGAACGCGCAAAGCGCTGGCATGAAAAGGGCGGCATCGTCTCCATCTGCTGGCACTGGGGGATCCCGCCCCACGGCGTCGGCTACCACTCCAGCCAGGAAAGCGTAGACATGGAAGAGCTTCTGACGCCCGGCACCGAGCTGCATCAGGGCATGCTGGACAATATGGACGCCGTCGCAAATGCCCTGAAGGAGCTGTGCCGGCTTGAAATCCCCGTGCTCTGGCGCCCGCTGCACGAATTTGACGGCGCCTGGTTCTGGTGGGGAAAGGGCGGCCCGGAAGCGTTTCAAAAGCTGTGGCGGCTGATGTACGAAAGGTTCACCGGCCATCACGCGCTGCACAACCTGATCTGGGTCCTCGGCTATTCCGGCGAAATGCATGAGGGATGGTATCCCGGCGACGACGTAGTGGACTGCATCGGCGGGGACGCCTACACGGAAGGGATCCACGAAGCGCTCTACAACTGGGTCAGGACGCAGACGGACAAGCGCATGCCGGTCTGCCATCACGAAAACGGCCCCCTGCCGGAGCCGGGGCTTTTACGGGCAAAGGGCGTGAACTGGAGCTGGTTTCTGACCTGGCACACCGTACATATCCACGAGCAGAACAGCGCGGACTATATCTCTTATGTGTTCAACCATCCCTACGTGGTAACGCTGGACCGGCTGGAGGAAGCAAGACAAAGCGTTCTGTCTTCCTGAGCCGCCTTTCGCACGACGAAGGACAGAAGACGGCGAGGGCGGCGTGCGCCGTTTTTCGCCTGCGCGCGAAAGAACCGCCGGGGCGGCCTGCCCCGGCGGTTCTGTGGTTTACGGTCTTTCGTTTCTTCCGGCGTTATCCTTCGATCTGGATATACTTCTTTTCCTCAACCTTGGGCGCCGGCTCCTTCTTGGGAACGCTCAGTTTCAGGATGCCGTCCTCAAACTTTGCCTTAATATCCTCCTGAGTCACATCCTCGCCCACATAAAAGCTTCTGCTGCAGGTTCCGTAATATCTCTCCCGGCGGATATATTTCCCGTTGTCATCCTTCTCATCGTTGTCCTGCTTCGTCTCGGCGCTGATGGTGAGATAGCCGTCCTTTAACTCCGCCTTCACATCCTCTTTCCTGTACCCCGGCAGATCGATCGCCAGTTCAAATCCGGTTTCCGTCTCCTTGATATCCGTGCGCATCACATTGGTCACAGGAGTGTTGTACCTTGCAACCTGCCTTGACGGACGTGCGAAATCGTCAAAGAAATCCTCGATCAAGTTTTCTCCAAAAATACTGGGCATCAACATAAGTCATTCCTCCTTTTCAACATTTGCGACTCTTGTCATACTCATTGTTTCCCGGAGCGGGATGAAGTATGTAATTTCTTCATCTCCTTCGTTCTGACTCTGTTATACCACTGTTGTTAGCACTCGTCAATAGCGAGTGCTAACAATTTATTTTTGTTTTATACTTTTTAGAATCCGTTTAGAATTTCACACCTTCGCCTTTGCCGTCTCCAGCGCCGCGACCACCCTGTCGCACCATGCGTCAAACTCCGGGTCTTCCTTCTGACATTCCTCCGGATGGGACAGCACGTAGTCAAGCGCGATCCTCACGCCCTGCCGGAAGCTGACGGACGTCTTCATCTGCGGCACAAGTCTTTTCAGCTTACGGTTGTCGAAAACCACGGATACCGACTTATCCCCCGCAAGGCTGCCTGTAAAATCGTACCCGTACTGATCGCCCACCGCCGCCAGATATTCCGTGGCGACATGATACGCGTTCAGCTTTACTCCCAGCGCGTCCGCTATGATCCGGTGGATCTGATCCCATGTCAGCGTCTCGTCGCCCGTGATCTGGAACGCCTCGCCCACGGCGTTCTCATTCCCCATAAGCCCTGTAAAGCCCACGGCGAAATCACTGTTGAAGGTCAGCGTCCAGAGCGAGGAACCGTCTCCCTGAATAAGGACGGGTTTTCCTTCTCTCATGCGCTTTATAACCTGCCAGAACCCGTTTTTCCCGTGAACGCCGACGGGGATATTTCTCTCGTCATAAGTATGGCTGGGCCGGACAATGGTGACGGGGAATCCTTCCTCGCGATACTTTTTCATCAGAAATTCCTCGCAGGCGATCTTGTCTCTGGAATACTGCCAGTACGGATTGGCCAGAGAAGTGCCCTCCGTAACCACATAGCCCGCGGCGGGCTTATGGTAAGCGGAAGCGGAACTGATATAGATATACTGCCCCGTTCTTCCCCGGAACAGTCTGTAATCCCGCTCCACCTGAGACACCTGAAATCCGATGAACTCACAGACCGAATCAAAGACAAGGTCTCCCAGCTTCGCCGTCACATCCGCTTCGTCATTGATATCCGCGGTGATCTGGCGCACCCCTTCGGGAACCGCTTCTTTCCTGTTCCCGCGGTTCAGGACCCAGACCTCCCATGCGGGATCCTTTGCAAGCCGCTCCACAACGGCGGCGCTGATGGTTCCCGTTCCTCCGATAAACAGTGCTCTCATACTCCATAACCTCCTCTTTTGTCAAATGACAAACTGCTCCTGAGCTCTTATTTCTGATCTTTCATTTCCAATTTTCCGCTCTTAATCTTCCGCTCTCAAATCTTCCGGCGCCGCATTGCCAATCGCCTTGGTCTTCCATTTCCCTCTGGCGTAAAAGAAGCATGTGACCAGCATACCGACGATCCACGAGATCAGCATGGACACGATCAGAAGTTCCCGCCTGCCGTTGGGATATTCCGCCGACCTGGAAAGGTACACCATGACATAGGCCAGGGGCACACGGAGGATGACGGTCTGAAAAATGGAAATCCACATGGGCGTCATGGTATCTCCCGCGCCGCGCATCACGCCCGCAAGGCTCTGCAGCACCGCCATGGCAAGATACCCCACCGCCAGAATGCGCATCAGTCCGTAACTTAACTCCACAAGTTCCTGCGTGTCCGTAAAGATCCCCATGAGCGGTCTCCCCACCAGCAGGATTCCGCCGGTGATGAACGCCGACACGCCCAGCGCCAGAAATGTTCCCTGTTTCGCTCCCTTTGTCACCCGGTCATAGGCGTTTGCGCCCACATTCTGCCCCGCGTACGTCGTCATGGCGGAACCGAAGGAGAAGTTCGGCATCATGGCAAAACCGTCCACCCGCATCACGATCACGTTGGCCGCGATGAACTGCTCTCCAAAGCTGTTGGTGAGAGACTGAACCACGATCATGGACATGGACATGATGGCCTGGGTAACCCCGGAGGGAAGCCCCAGCCGGATCACGTTGCTGGCGTATCTTTGGTTCCATTTCATATATTTCCATTTCAGATCAAAATAGTCCTTCATTCGGTACAGCTTGACGGCGCAGAGGATCGCGGAAACCGCCTGTGCGATGCTCGTTGCGAGGGCAACGCCGCTGACGCCCAGTCCAAACCGGATCACGAACAAAAGATCAAGTCCAATATTCAGTACACACGCCACCAGCAGATAGATCAGCGCCGACACGGAATCCCCCAGTCCTCTCAGCACCCCGGACAGGATATTGTAAAAGGCCAGCCCGGCGCCGCCGATAAACAGTATGTACAGGTAGGACGCGCACCAGTCTATGATGCTGTCCGGCGTCTGGAGCAGTTTTAACAGCGGCCGCGTCACCAGCGAGCCGATCACCGCCACAAAGATCGTGGCGAACAACATCAGAAGGATACTGTTTCCGATCGTGTACGACAGGCCCTCCCTGTTGCGGGACCCGAAATACTGGGACACCATGATTCCCGCTCCGATACTGATTCCCACATACAGTACCAGAAGCAGATTCAGGATCGGCCCCGCGCTTCCCACAGCCGCAAGGGCGTTGTCCCCCACATACTTTCCCACCACAATGCTGTCCACCGTGTTATAGAGCTGCTGGGCGATGTTCCCCAGGAGCATCGGGATCGTGAACAGAATGATTTTCTTCCACGGGGTCCCCTCCGTCATATCCACAGGGGCAAAAAATTTACGCAGATAATTCAAGAATCAGATCCTCCTTCCGGTTTCCGGATATTGTATTTCGCCGCCGGCGCGGCAGACCGCGGCTCAGTCGTCCATTCCGAAAAAGAATTCCAGCCGGTCTTCCGCCTCGTCCAGTCTGTCTTCCAGCCGTTCCAGTTTCCTCTCAAGGTCCCGGTAATCCTCCCTGGCAAGAGCGCCGTCCCGCACCGCCCTCTCCAGTTCGTCTTCGTGCCGGTCCAGCGCCCGGTCGATTTCCTCGGCACGCTGCTTTTCGGAAAAGAAACGGTCCAGATCCGCGCTCTCTTCCGCGATCAGCGCATCCACGTCCGCCGTATAGCCGTCCACAAGGGCGGTCAGGGCTTCCATCGTCTCACTGGTGACCGCCGATCCTCCGGCCTGATCCGAAACTCCTGCGTCTCTGTCTCCGGCCGTACCTGAGCCCGGCTCCGATCCCTCTTCCGACGGCGCATTCGTCGGCTGACTCTCTTCCGACGGCGCATTCGTCGGCTGACTTTCTTCCGGCGGCGCGCTTACCGGCTGACCCTCTTCCGACGGCGCGTTATCCGGCCGGCTCTCTTCCGGCGCTTTGTCCGCCCCGGCCTGAGCCTGCTGCAGAGCGGCCACCTGGCTTTCCAGCTCCGTAATCTGTCGGCGGAGCGCCTCGTCATCCGCATTTCCTCCGGACTGGCATCCCGTCAAAAGCAGCGCCGCAAGAACTCCCGCAAAAACACTTTTCCCTTTTTTCATCCTGATCTCCTTCCCGACCTCACTTCGCCGCTCCCCCCGCGCTTCACCCTTCAAAGGGCACCACATCTTTTACCGCATCTTCCGGCCGTATCACGGCGTCGCCGTTGTCGATATCCACCAGCACATACCGGTCGTTCCCCATCCCAAGCTCCTTCATATAGGAAAGCTGGCGGTGTCCGTGGCGGCTCTGGATCCGTTCCGTCAGGTCGGCGTGATCCTCCCGTTTCAACGCATAGACAAGGTCAACGGACGCCTGATCCGCGGCGAGAAGATCCACAGACGCCACAATGCCGATATTCGGCGTCACAACAGGCATGGCGTCGCACCCCTCGCAGTCGCAGGAGACGGACATGTTCCGAAGCACGTTCACAAAAGCGATATGCCCGTTGAAATGGTCCACAACCGCCTTGGCAGATTCCGTCATCCGTTCCATAAACTCTTCTTTTTCTATCCCCCACATCGAGCCCGGCGCGGCATGGATCATCCCTTTTCCTGTCCTTCCGTCCGCACATCCGATCCCGAGGTTTTTGTTGGAACCGCCGAATCCTCCCACCGTATGTCCCTTGAAGTGGGTCAGCGCCAGCATGGAGTCATAGTTTACGATATGTCCGCCCATGGACATTTCCGTAAACCATTTCCCGCCGGACACAGGAAGCATCACGGTGCCTTCCTCATCCATGATGTCCACCGGGCAGAAATCCCAGCCGTTTACCCTGAGGGTCTCCCGATGCTGCCGTGTGGTATAACGGTCTCCCTCGTAATAGGTGTTGGTCTCCACAATGGACGCGCCGGGGATCTCCCTTTCCAGCAGTTCTCTGACCCAGGGGCGCGGGATGATGTTTGGCCCGTTCTTTTCGCCGGTGTGAAGTTTTACCGCAACCCTTCCGGTCATCTTCTCCTTCACGCGGGCATAGATCCTGCACAGCCCCTCCGCGCTCAAATCTCCTGTAAAATACACAACGGATTCCTCCCCGGTCCGCTCTTCATACGGAACGTAACGTTCTCCGCCGAAACCGGGAACCATCTTCTGACGCGTCATAACAGTCCTCCTTTTCCAGACAAAACAATTCCAATGAGTTACGGTAAGCCTTTCACCGTTCCGCCCTTATTATACACCCTTCGTCAAGACGGACACAAAAAACGGGTTGCAGTTGTAATCGGATCCAAAACATGATATGATACCTTACATGGAACCGATCTTCCAAATACATCACCTGAAAGGAGTTTTTACCATGCAAAAATACTTCTGTAATCCCTGCGGGTACACTTATGATCCCGAAAAGGGCGATCCCGAACACGGAATCAAGCCCGGCACGGCGTTTGAGGATCTTCCGGACGACTGGGTATGCCCTGTCTGCGGTATCGACAAGAGCATGTTCCAGCCCTGCATCGAAAACTACAACTGACGGGAAAGAAAGCGGCCGTCTCCTGACCGGAGCATTCCGAAAAGGGGCGGCCGCCCGTTATGTCTGTCATTCCAACGCATCCACGCCGTCGCATTTTTCGATGGTGCCGATGGAGCCGTCTTCCCTGTAGGTAAATTCAGCGACACAGACGGAGCGGTGAAACAGGCTCCCCCCGGGAAGCTCGCCGGTATGATAGAACAGGTAAGAATGTCCCCTGAAATCCGCGATCCCGGGATGGTTGGTAAAGACGCCGCCTTCCTCCGTCATCAGGACTCCCCCGTACTTCCAGGGGCCCGTGGGATTTTCGGACGTGGAATAGGCAAGATGCTCGTTGCGTCCCTTTCCCTCGGCAAACGCGGCGTACACCATGTAATAAATACCGTTCCGCTTATAAAACCAGGGGCCCTCCCCGTAGGACGTCCCGGTCATATGTCCCCCTTTGGCAAAGGCTTCCTCGGTCATGGGGATCCTGACCACACCCACCTCTCTGTTATAGGAAACCATGTCTTCATTCAGCAGCACATACCGCAGCTCGGGATTTCCGAAATAAAGATACGCCTGACCGTCGTCGTCAATAAACACCGTCGGATCAATGTCATTCCAGTCTCCCTCATCCACCAGCGGTTCTCCCAGATCCCGGAAGGGTCCTGCCGGATGATCGGCAATTCCCACGGCAATGGCCATTCCGCCGTCCTTTTTATGTACCGGACAGTAAAGGTAGAATTTCCCGTTCCGCTCCACAGCCTGCGGCGCCCATGCGCGATCGTCCGCCCACGCGATGTCGTCCAGCGAAAAGATCCTGCCGTGATCCGTCCAGTTGACCATATCTTTTGTGGAAAAGCAGCGCCAGTCCACCATCGTATAAAAATCGTTCACCAGCTCGTCCTCGTCGTGGGTCGTATAGAGCCAGAGCGTGTCGCCGTAAACCATGGGCGCCGGATCCGCGGTATAAATGGACCGGACGATCGGATTCTTTCCTCTTCTCTTTTCCGGCTGTAAAGCCATAGCCATCCCTCCTGTCTTTTTTCGTCTCTTTTTCGTCTTTTTTCCGTTCCTTTCGCCCATCCCGAGTCAGGAACAGATGTTCTTATATTGTATCAGATTCCATTCTGCCCCGCAATACAAAAATAAGAAAAAATTTCTTTTGTACTGACAGACCGCGGCCATTCGTGATATAATGCGAAAAAACTCCGCTTTCTGCAAGGCGGGAAGAATCCGGAAGGGAAAGGACAGGCCATGTACCGGACATTGATCGTAGAAGACGACCGCAGCATTGCGGAACTGATCAGGGAAAGAGCTCAGATGTGGAATATCGAATGCCGGATCACGGAGAACTTCCGGGAAGTGATGACGGATTTTGCCGAATACCGGCCCCATATCGTCCTGCTGGACATCGGCCTGCCGGTGCTCAGCGGATACCACTGGTGCGGCGAGATCCGAAAAATTTCAAAGGTTCCGATCATTTTCATATCCTCCGCCTCCGACAACATGAACATCGTCATGGCCATGAACATGGGCGCGGACGACTTCATTGCCAAGCCCTTTGACGGGACGGTGCTGATCGCCAAGATGCAGGCCCTTCTGCGCCGGACCTACGACTTTTCCGCCGACGTTCCCGTTCTGGAACACAGAGGCGCCTTCCTGAACACCGGCGACAATACGCTCACCTGCAACGGCGAGAACATCCCGCTGTCCAAAAACGAGTACCGCATCCTCCTTTGCCTGATGGAAAACAAGGGAAAGATCGTAAGCCGGGAAAAGCTCATGGAACGGCTCTGGAAAACCCGGCAGTTTGTAGACGAAAATACCCTGACGGTGAACATAGGCCGTCTGCGGAAGAAGCTGGACGCCGCGGGCCTGAACGATTTTATTTCCACAAAGATCGGCGTGGGATACCTTATAGAATAAAACCGGAGGACTACTTATGCAGTTTTTCTTATCCTACCTGCGGCAGCGGCGAAGAGGACTGACCGCGCTGCTCCTGTTCTGCGCCGTTTTTGCCGCCAGCTTTATCCTGTATCATCTGCCGCCCGGCGCGGTGCTCTACCCTGCGTTTGTCTGTATTCTGCTCGGCGCAGCATTCGCCATTTGGGATTTTTCCCGGGCGAGACAAAAGCACCGGATGCTTTCCGAAATCCGCGGGATGACCGCCGCCATGATCGACTCCCTGCCGGAAGCGCAGGGCGCGGACGACGAGGATTATCAGGCGCTCATCCGCATGCTTCAAAAGGAGATCGACGAGAACAACGCGGCGGTCTCTGCATGGTATCAGGATCTGACGGAATCCTATACCCTGTGGGTGCATCAGATCAAAACCCCTGTGACCTCCATGCGGCTGTCCCTGGAACAGGAAGATACGGCGCTCTCCAGAAAACTGTCCTCCGACCTGTTCCAGATCGAACAGTACGTGGACCGGGTGCTCGTCCTTCTCCGGCTCAATACAGACACCAGAGACTATGTCTTCCGGGAATGTTCGCTGGATGAGATCGCGCAGCAGTGTATCGCAAAGTTTGCCGCCGAATTTATCGCCCGGAAAATCCGTCTGGACTATACGCCGTGCGGCGAAACGGTAGTCACCGACGACAAATGGCTCTCTTTTGTGGTGGAGCAGATCCTGTCCAACGCGCTGAAATATACCCGGGAGGGCGAAATCAGCATCTACCTGCAGAAGCCGAAAACGCTCTGCATCGCCGACACCGGAATCGGGATCGATCCATCCGACCTGCCCCGCGTATTTGAAAAGGGCTACACAGGCTGCAACGGCCGGGCGGACAAACGCGCCAGCGGCATCGGTCTCTACCTGTGCCGCCGCATCTGCGCTGGACTTGGCATTGATCTCCGCATCACCTCCGAACCGAACAAGGGAACCACCGTGCTGCTGGATCTTGCGCAGTATCAGCTGAAAAAAGAATGACCTTACAAAAATGTAAGACGAAGGGCGGGAAATGTAAGCCGAATCGATGGCGGCGCATTTCCCGTCTGTGCTATTCTTCAGTCAGAAACCTGACAGGAGGACAAAATTTATGAGTATTCTGGAAGTAAAAGGACTGCAAAAAATCTATGCAAACCGTCTGGGGGGAAACAGGGCTGTGGCGCTGAAGAATGTCAGTTTCAGCGTGGAGCCCGGCGAATATGTTGCCATTATGGGCGAATCCGGCTCCGGCAAGACTACGCTCTTAAATATCCTGGCGGCGCTGGACAAGCCCACCGGCGGCACGGTGATCCTGGACGGAAAGGACTTAAAGGATGTCAAGGAATCCGCCATCGCCGCTTTCCGCCGGGACAATCTGGGATTTGTCTTTCAGGATTTCAACCTGCTCGACACCTTCACGCTGGAGGACAACATCTATCTTCCGCTGGTGCTGGCCGGGAAAAACCATAAGGAAATGCGGGAACGCCTTCTGCCCCTCGCGGCAGGGCTGGGCATTTCCGATCTGCTGAAAAAGTATCCCTACGAAGTGTCCGGCGGCCAGAAGCAGCGGGCGGCCGTAGCCCGGGCCATGATCACAAATCCAAAGCTGATCCTCGCGGACGAACCCACTGATGGGTATAAGTTAGTAGTATAAAAATCAGCGGAGAAAAATCGGCGGGAACATATCGCTCCCGCCGTCTCTGTCCGCTCTTATAACTGCTCAAACTGCACCAGATTGCCCTCGCCGGATAGGAAAATCCCATCGATGGTTTCGATCATCCTCTTGCCGTCGACCATGTGAATCGCCTTGACGTGATAGGACTGCCCCCTCGATGCGCGTCCACAGATGTTCTCGTTGTCCCACGACGCTGATCTCCTCAAGTTCAGAGACCCGTCGCAGATCACCGTCGCTTTCATCTGCCCTTGAGGG
>CANPXL010000024.1 GCA_947586055.1 uncultured Acetatifactor sp.
TGCTATTATTGTACCACGAATATGGCGAAAAGTCAGCAAAATCAAGGATATTCAGCCTAATCAGCAGACACTAATTAAGGCGGGGCATTTGACGCTTACCCCATTATGCAATAGGAGTCCATTCTTGAGGGTGGACGTGTAAAACCGGTTATGTGAAATTCGGGATCAGGGAACAGGCGGAATAAGTGCCTGACCGGCCGGACGATTTATTCAGTTTGGTGCGTCTTTATGATAAGATACACTATTATAAGAAAGGTGCTGTTGTGTGAGATGTAAAACATGGTGCTTGTCGGAGAGGTTTCCGGTACGCTGGAAGAAATGAGGAAACTGGCAACGGTTTATGGCGACGGCGGCAGTTATGACAAGGTAGCCCTGATGGAAAAAGTCTATCAGATACAGAACAGGAATGCGGGCGGAGAAGAGATACATTATCCGGCTGCACGGATGCAGAAAAGATAAAACAAATGCGGGACATATATTGCGAAGAAGCAGATTATATGCTATGATACATATACGGCAATGCGTGGAGGAAGAATGATATGGATATAGCGAAAAAGATAACGGAACTTCGTGAAGGAGCAGGTGAGAACAGGAAGGAATTTTCAGTCCATACGGGGATACCTGTTCGTACTTTGGAGGACTGGGAGGCGGGCAGACGAACTCCGCCGGAATATATCCCGCGGTTGATAGAGTATCAGATGAAATATGAGAGGCTCATGAAGAAAAAAAGATAGGTTCAATTGTCTCAAATTCAAGGAAGTTAGGAAATTGGATTTATATAATTATCGAATACGATATAACTAAAAATGCAAAGTTATTGGATGCGGTAAGTTTAGAACTGAAGATTGTATATGGCAAAAGATATAAGGAAAGATGTCATTCATGTCAAAGGCCTTGATATTGGAATATTCACAACTGACTACGAAAATGAGTATGTATCACTGACAGATATTGCACGATACAGAAGCATCGATCCCAGAGTTACAATTCATAACTGGCTGCGCGGCCGCGATATTGTAGAGTTTTTGTGACTTTGGGAGGCACTGCACAATCCAAATTTTAAACGTATCGAATTCGATACGTTTAAACAGGATGCCGGTTCAAACGCTTATGTGTTTTCTGTCAAAAAATGGAACGAGGAATTGGGAGCCATCGGGCTGTTTACAAAATCCGGACGGTATGGAGACGGAATTTATGCGTATATGGATATAGCGCTTGAATTTGCGTCGTGGATATTGCCGGAATTCAAGCTCTATTTCATCAAAGATTACAAACGTCTGAAATATGAGGAGAACAGCCGCCTGTCCCGGAACTGGAATTTCAACCGAGAGATTGCCAGGCTGAATTACCGCATACATACTGACGCGATCAAGGCGAATCTCATTCCATCTGCGCTGATGCCGGAACAAATTGCTTTTACTTACGCCAACGAAGCCGACCTGCTGAATGTGGCGCTTTTCGGGCAGACTGCCAAGCAGTGGAAGGACGCGCATCCGGGAAAAAGGGCAATATGCGAGATGAGGCCACTATCCACCACCGTGCAGGTGGACGGCTGCAGTTTGGACGTGCAGAGAGAAGCTGTACAAATATGCGGAGTATCAGGAGCATCTATTATAATGTGGTTAGGACAGAACAAAAACACTGTAATTTTTGATTTTGAAATGTAAGAAAATAACAGGAGGCTATGTTTATGGCAGAAAGTCAAAATATTGAATATAAGGAATCTTGGAGGGACGAATATCTGAAATGGGTATGTGGTTTTGCTAATGCGCAGGGCGGCACCATTTATATTGGCGTTGATGATAATGGCAAAGTGATCGGAGTGAAGGATATAAAGAAACTGATGGAAGATATCCCCAATAAGATTCAGTCGGGGTTGGGTATTGTTGCGGATGTGAATAAGCATACGAAGGGTGGAAAAGAATATTTGGAGATCAAGATAAAGCCCAGTTCTTTTCCCGTCAGCTATCATGGGCAGTTTCATTATAGAAGCGGCAGCACAAAACAACAGCTTACAGGGATTGCATTATCAGAGTTTATTATGCGGAAAACCGGCGCTCGCTGGGAAGATGTCACAGTTGACGATATTACTGTGGACGATTTGGATGATGAAAGTTTCAAAATTTTTCGGCGCGAAGCATTGAGAAAAAAACGAATGACGGAAGCGGAACTGAACATTTCAAATGCGGAACTGCTTCAGAAGCTGCATTTGATAAAGGACGGGAAACTGAAAAGGTCCGCGGTTCTTTTGTTTTACAGTGACCCAAGTACCGTACAAAATGGGAGTTTTATAAAAATCGGGAAGTTTGACGAAAAAGGTAGAGTCACTTATCATCATGACCTTGAGGAATCGCTGATTGTAAATGCCAGTAAAGTGATTGACTTGATTTATCTGATGTACCTGAAAGCAAAAATAAGTTATGAGCATGATGTGCGTGTTGAAGAATATCCTTTTGCCAGAGCGGCCATTCGTGAAGCAATCTACAATGCAATTGCCCACAACTGTTATATGTACGGAGCTCCGATTCAAATAAGGATTGCAGATGATTCTATTACTATAAGCAACAGTTGTATTTTGCCGGATGGCTGGACGGTGGAAACCCTTATGGAACCGCATGACTCAAAACCCTACAATCCGGACATTGCCAATGTTTTTTATCGCGCTGGCTTTATTGAAAGCTGGGGGCAGGGAATACAGAAGATTTGCGATGCATGTGAGGAAATCGGAGCGGATTTACCGGTGTATGAATTGCGTGGAAACGACCTGAGAATCCATTTCAAGGCGTTACAAAGAGCCCTTATAGATCAGCCAAAAGTATCAAAAAATCAGCATGATACTTTGGATGATACTTTGGAAAATAAAATTGTTGCTTTACTAAAAGAAAATCCTTCTATAACACAGGGCGTTCTGGCAGAAAAAACTAAAGTATCAGTGCCGTCTATTAAGCGCACTATGAAGATACTTTCAGATACTGGAAGAATTGTCCGTAAAGGTGGAAAACGATTTGGCTATTGGGAAATAAAATAGTTTAAAGAATCCAGCTTAAAATTCTAAACAGCCAAAGTGGCGGAATAGATGACGGACTGGAAAAGAGCCGGAGAAACAAAATGAAACCAAAGAAAAAATGCTGTTTTTATACCCGAGTCTCCACCACCATGCAGGTGGACGGCTGCAGTCTGGACGTGCAGAGCGACAAGTCTCTTTGCAGCGGATGCAGGATTATGGCGTCAATCTGATCTGCGTGGAGGACGGCATCGACAACTCCTAGGATTCCGGCAAGCTGCTGATTTCCGTTCTGTCCGCTGTGGCGGAGATTGAGCGGGAAAATATTTTTGTACAGGCCGTGGAGGGCCGCAGCCAGAAAGCACGGGAGGGCACGGGAAGAGAAGGAATCATTTTAAAATGGGAAGGGACTTTTGAGGAAGCTAAGAGAAATAATATTGTAAGGCTGGCCATGAATTTTGGGGCGACTGAGATTCGATTAAAAGGGTTAAGGCTCGGGGGTGAATAAGTTTTATCATGAATTTAAAAGAATGCTTTATGCTGGAAGATATGTTTCCTAAAAGTTTTGCCGATTATGAAGAGAGGCCCTATGGGATACTTTTTTATAATACGACAAACAAGGCTTCTTATGATTCTAATCATGCGGCAATTTTTCGGGATCGAATAGATGATTTGTCCAAGACATTAAAGGATGTTATTGCAGACTATACTGAAAAAGAAATAAAACCAACGATTTATCAGTCTACACCAGATAGTGGATATTTTGGGGAAATAAAGAAAGAACCTGCTCTGGCGGGCTTTGAAAGCTGGATGGAAGAACAGCGATTTATGGTTCTTATGGAAGAAAATACAATTGCTCCAAATGAAAATCTTGTTGTGAGAAAGATAGAGAAGTGGGATGATTCATTTGTTCAGATTTTTATGGAAGCAGAAGAACCATGGGAAATCGAAGTGGTAAGAAGAGCGCTTTGCAATCCTGACACTGCGTTCTGGGTAGTGTATTTTGATGAAAAACCAATTGGATTTTTTTACTGTCTCGTGGATGGAAATATTTGCCGTGGAAACTATGTGCTTGTGTCAAAACAACATCGTAATGTAGGTGCAGGAAGAACTTTAACTTATCATTATGTCAGGTGGTGTAAAGAGCAAGGTATTCGCACAGTTTTTCATTGGCCTGATGGAGAACATCCTGAGAAAATATATTATGATGCTGGATTTCGATATGTGGAAACAATAAGTGCAGGTAGAGCGGTTTACATAGAATAAACTATAAAACTTTGGCCTAACGAAGCCTTACAAATATGTAATGACAGATTGATAGCACTGACAGAAATATTGTGTGACATTTGCGCAGCACAGCGCTTTGGGTGTCTGGAGGTGTGATCACACACGGGGGCAACGATGGGGGCACGGAGCGGCAGCAAATAAGCGTCGCTTCACATGTTTTTTATCCGGCTTAAAAATTCTTATAGCGTAGTGTTGAATGTGTTAAAATGGCATGATATAATCATCATGATTTTTACGTCTAAACTTTATGCATGAATATATTTTTACTATAAAGAAGAGAGAGGAAGGAGGTAGCAGAATGGATAACTGAGAACATATGGGAAAGAATAAAGATGGAGTAATATTTCCTATTGCTCCAAATCTTTCCGAAATGGGTGACAGTTATTTGGAGTTTATAGAAAAAATCAAGACGGAAATTCGAAAACAGAGAGTTTCTGTTGTAATGAATGCCAATGCTGGTATGATCTGCCTTTATTGGAATATCGGCAGGGCTATTTTAGCAAAACAGGAAGAAGAAGGATGGGGAGCCAAAGTTATTGACCGCATGGCAAAAGATTTGAAGGAAGCATTTCCTGACATGTCCGGATTTTCCCCAAGAAATATCAAGTATATGCGAAAATTTGCTCAGTGCTGGCCGGACTATGAAATTGTGCAACGGGTCGTTGCACAAATACCGTGGCGTACAAATATATCATTAATGGACAAACTTAAAACGGAGGAAGAGCGCATATGGTATGCTGGTAAAACGATAGAAAATGGATGGAGTAAAGCGATTCTGGAGTTGCAGATTCAGAATAGATTGATGGAGCGTACCGGAAAGACGGTCAATAATTTTCCGGCTGCATTACCGCCGCTTGATTCTGACATGGCAAATCAGGTTTTTAAAGATCCCTATCTGTTTGATTTTTTAGGTACGGATATGCCCAGACGCGAGGTGGAGATCGAGAGACAGTTGACAGAGCATATTCAGAATTTCCTTTTGGAACTTGGTCAGGGCTTTGCTTTTGTGGGACGGCAAGTCCACATGGAAGTCGGCGACCAGGATTTTTATATTGATCTGCTGTTCTATCATTTGAAGTTGCGTTGCTATGTGGTAATTGAACTGAAAGCCTGTGATTTTGAACCGGGCTTTATCGGTCAACTGAATATGTATCAGAATGTGGTAGATGACAAGCCAACGATTGGGTTGCTTCTTGTAAAAGGAAAGAATAAGACCGTTGTGGAGTATTCTCTCGCGGGGTATCAAAATCCCATAGGCGTAGCGGAGTGGAAAAACCAGATTGCCCAGGCTTTGCCTGAAGAATTAAAGAGCAGTCTGCCGTCTATCGAGGAAATAGAGAAAGAGCTGGAATAGGTGAAGAGATTGTGGTAAAAAGTGCAACGGCGGCTTTGCGCCTTACGGTTATCAGCTTACAGACGGGAAATTACAGATCAATGAGGAAGAAGCGGAAGCGATCCGGGTAATCTATGAGCAGTATACGGCAACGGACATGGGCGCTAACGGAATCGCAAAATATCTGGAGAATCATGGGATTCATAAGATACAGAGACAGAACGGGAAAAATCCGTTGTTTGACGCCCATCTTATCCGTCTGATACTCAAAAATCCGGTGCACTGTGGCAAGATCGCTTACGGCAGGAGAAAGACCGAGAAAGTCCACGGTACCAGAAACGAGTACCGCCTTGTAGAGTAGGATCATTACATATTGGTGGACGGATTGCATGAGCCGATCGTCACAGAAGAAGTTGCTCGCCCAGGCGAAGAAGTATGAGCATGTGAACCGTGGCAGGGATGAGCGTACCCACCTGCTTTCCGGTATTGTGAAATGCCCTGTCTGCGGTGCAGGCATGTATGGCAATAAGAGCATCAAGCGTAAGAAAGACGGAACGAAATACAAAGATTTTTATTATTATGGCTGCAAGCACCGTACCATGACACGCGGACACAAGTGTGATTATAAGCGGCAGATCAGAGAAGAACTTCTGGACGATGCGGTGGCAGAGGTTATCGTAAAACTGGTGAGCAACCCAAGATTCGCGGATGTGATGCAGCAGAAGATCAACAGGAAAATGGATACTTCTGCCATAGAGCAGGAGATCACAAACTATGAGAAGCAGATATGGCAGAGCTATTTCGTCAAGGCAAAAATCATGGAAGAAGTCGATTTCCTTGATCCGGAGGACAGGCATTATATCCAGCGCAAGGCAGACCTTGATAACCGGCTATACCGGATGTATGATAAGATAGAGGAAACGGAGAATCTGCTTATTGAAGCAAGGGCGAAAAAGACAGCAATCGAAGCAGAGAAGATCACTGGTGATAACATCTATAAGGTACTGATCTATTTTGACAGGCTCTACAAAGTAATGAATGATGTAGAGAAACGGTAGCTTATGGAGTCAGTGGTTTCGGAGATACAGATTTTCGAGGACAGGCAGCCAAACGGTCAATGGCTGAAATCCATAAAATTCAGGCTTCCCATTATCGAGGAAGATATGGAAGTGAGTTTGGATGATGATGAACATGTGGAAAAAGAAGGACTGACAGTGGAGGTCCAATCGGCGGGTCGGTAACGGAGAAAGGCAGCGGCAGTTATGTACAGGATCGGGATCTGTGACGATGATAAAATATTGTGTGGCGAACTGGAAGAGATGCTTTACCGGGTGACGGAAGAATTGTCCGTGAAAGCGGAAGTGGAGGTATGGTACTCCGGGGAAAGCCTGCTGTCGGATCTTCAAAAAGGGGTTTCCCTGGAATTGCTTTTTCTGGATATCGAGCTGGCACAGCAGAACGGGGTTGCTGTGGGCAGCTTCATCCGCAATGAGATGGAGGACCTTGAGACGCACATTGTGTATATTTCGGGCAGAGAGAGTTATGCCATGCAGCTGTTTCGCATTCAGCCGCTGGATTTTTTGATCAAACCCATATCGGAGGACAGGCTGAGAGAAGTTCTTGGAAGGAGTCTGAAGCAGAGACAAAACGGGAGTCTCTGTTTTGAGTACCGGAAGGGAGGCTCTGTATTCCGGATCCCCACAAAGGATATTGTCTGCTTTATGAGTGAGGACAAGAAGATCCGGGCGGTAACCCGGACGGGCGAGGAAGCTTTTTACGGAAAGCTGAAGAAGATCGGGGAAGCGCTTCCTCGGGATTTTGTGATGATCCATCAGTCCTATATCATTAATCAGAAATACGTCAGGGAATACGCTTACGACGCCGTGACAATGCTGGACGGAACGGTGCTTCCTATCAGTAAACCCTACAGGAAAGAAATCAGAAGCAAAATCAGGCAGTCTCAGAGAGTGGATACAAATGTTGAATTATAGCATGTTGTCTATCTTGATCGTAAATATGTTAAGAGTCCTGCTGTTAAAAGCCATGATGGAAAGGGTGCTTTCTGCCCGAAAGTCAGGAAGAAAAAGACAGCAGGCAGGAATCGCCCTTTACTACCTGCTGACCCTGATCCTGTATGGGATTTTTGGAATGAGCGCGCTCTATGAAGCAGGCAGTTTCCTTGGGCTGATTCTTTTTTCACTTTTCTGTCCGGGTTCATGGGGAAAGCGGCTCTGGGCATCGTTGGTGGTATCCTGTATGGATATGGCCTGCGGTCTGGCCGGAGATTGGGCGCTTGAGATGATTGGCGGCGGTGTTGCCTGGAATTCGATCCCTCTGGCGGTGCAGACCTTTCTGCTTTTGGTCTGTACTGTGATTATGAGGGTCTGGCCTGAAAGGGTAGTCGAGGAAGACTTTGGGGAGGAGGATATTGTATTTGAAAAGAGACGGGCATGTATTCTGTTTTTCATTCCCGCTGTCGGCGGCGTGGTGCTGTGTGTTCTGCAGTCTGGGGATTTCGGGAGAAGCAGTTCTTTGATCTTATCCGTCTCCATGCTTTTTCTCAATCTCTGCGTTTTTTCTCTCTATGAGACCATGGCGGCGGATGACAGGAAGATCCGGGAAAAGGAAATCTACAGGCAGCAGACCTATGCCTACCGGAACCAGCTGGAAGTCATCATGGAGTCCCAGAACCGCATCCGGGCCCTGAGACATGACAGCAAGAATCATATCCTGGCGCTTAAGGCGCTGCTTCAGAAAAAAGACTGGGAGGAGGCAGACAGGTATCTGGACGCCATGCAGGATTTTATGGGAAATCCAAAAGAGTATGCCTCCACTGGAAACGACACGGTGGACAGTCTGCTGAACTATAAGCTGCAGAAGGCCGGAAGTCTTTTACATAAAGTGGAAGTCAACATTGCGATTCCTGAGAAACTGATCCTGCAGTCCTTTGATCTGAACGTGGTGCTGGGCAATCTGCTGGACAATGCCATAGAAGCGGCGGGCCGGACACAAAAGAAGGAACTGAGACTGACCATGAAACTTGAGAAGGGCGTTTTATTTCTCAACATCCGCAACAGCTGTCAGGGCATCGCAGACGGGAAAATCCAACATCTTGAGACCACGAAAAAAGACGGAGCGGACCATGGGCTGGGGTTAGGCAATGTACGCCGCATTGTGGAAAAATACCACGGCGATATGGAACTGCGGAGTGAAAACGGATATCTGGAAACGGATATTATGATGTATATAAAAGAGATGTGATGCAACAGTTCAGCCAGCGGTCAGCCACAGGGAAAAATCGTGTTTACACGAATTTTTCCCTGTGGCTGACCGCTGAGGGAGCGCCAATTCATGAGCAAAATCAGGCGCGAAGCGCCGGAAAGCGCGTCAGCGCGATTTTGCGAATGGCGCGTCTGAACGTCAGAAGAAGCGGCAATGCATGTACAAAACCAGGCGCGAAGCGCCGGAGAGCGCGTCAGCGCGGTTTTGCGAATGGCGCGTCTGAACGTCAGAAGAAGCGGCAATGCATGTACAAAACCAGGCGCGAAGCGCCAAAGAGCGCGATAGCGCGGTTTTGCGAATGGCGCGTCTGAACGTCAATCAGGTAAACTTGGTCAATTTCGCCAAAATATAGTCTATTTTCGTCATATTTTCAAAAACAGTCTGTCATCGTGCTATTATTTCCTCATGTGAGTCACATAATTTTGTTTTGCTTTGCGGAAGTTTTGTTTTACAGAACTTACGCCGAAACAGGCTGCGGACTGCCGCAGTATGCGCTCTGTGCCGGCCGGAGTACACAGACGGGAGATTCCGAAGGAAAGAGAAGAAATTTAGAAGAACAGCGAGGAGACCTTTATGAGAAAAAAGAAATATTTGGGAACATTGGCAGCCATATTATGTACCGTGGCCCTTTCCGGTTGTCAGAAGGCGCCGGAGGCCGCGGCGGATTCAGACATTCCCCACGCTGGGACTGCCATAGAGCAGCAGGCGTCGGATGGGGCCGGGGAGCAGTCCTTGGGAGAGCAGCAGTCGTTGGGACAGCAGCCGGAGGGATATTTTCTGGAACAAACGCTCGGCACCGGAGAGAACAAAATGACGATTCGGGCTCAGATCCCTGCCGTCCCGGAGCATGTCTACCAGATGACCCTGCTGCCGGACGATACGCTGGGAAAGGACGCGCTGCTTGCTCTGCTGGAGGTGGGGGAAGACGCGGCGGTGGATTCCTCTCAGGAATTGCTGGAAGAAATCGCGCAGTCTGATTATGACAATACCCACGGCCCGGAGGGAGAATACTGTTACTATTCCCGGTTCTCGGATCGAACGGCGTTTCAGTTTTCCGCCGGGCAGAGGGAGGCTTCCCTTGTCGGACACACCTCGGTGGGTTATAAAGATTCGGTCCTGTGGGATCGTATGATCGGCATGGCTGTCTATGACGACGAACTGATACCGCCGTCGCAGAGGGATACGGAGGGAGAGTTTCCGTTAAGAGAGGCGAAGCGGATCCTGTTGGACAAGCTGGAACCTCTTGGAATCAAAGAAGTATCTTTTTGGCAGATCCGCTATTGTAAAGGGGACGGAGACAGCTATTACCAGCTTTTCTTTGCCCCGGTCCAGGAAGGAGTTTCCATGATAAAGGAAACGGGGAGCTATGGGCTGGGAGAAATCTATCCGGAAGGCTGGGCCAGCGTCACGCCGGACGGCGTAGCGGAACTGACGCTCCGTAACTTTTGCGCCAGGATTGGGGAAAAGGAGCCTGTGACGGTTCTTCCCTTTGAAAAGATTGAGCAGATCCTGGAACAATATCTGGACAATGGTTTGATCATGACAGATGAAAGGATGGTCTTTGACCATGTGGAACTGGAGTATTATCCGCTGCCCAATACGCAGGTGCAGGGCGAGATGGAATACCGGGAGCAGCTGGAGCTTGTTCCGGTATGGCATATTTACATCACGGTGGATGATTATGTGGAGAAGTATGCGGGCCTGGAAGGAATACCTCCGGAGGCGGTTGACAATATCTGCATCAACGGAGTTACGGGTGAAGTGGAGAGGGCGAAATAAAGAATATGAGCTGGAAATTTTTAGGACAGGATATAAGGAGAAGCATCTTGAACCCGGGATTCGCGGTGGGAATTTGCGGGCTGGGGGCGCTGCTTGCCTGGAATTTCTTTCGGGAATCCGTGGGCGCGGGGAGCTTTTATTACGCGGTGGTCAACATCATGGCAGTGTCCGGCTTTGCTGTTTTCGCGCCGGTATTCCCGGTGCTGGGGTATGCGCCCCGGTTCTGCCAGGAGTATGAGAGCGGTTATTACAGATGGATCTTAAGCAGGATGAACGCCAGGGAATATGCGATGACGCGAATCGTCAGCGTGGCCCTGTCCGGGGGCCTGATCGTGGGAATCCCCATGCTTCTGATCTGTCTCGCCAGCCTGGGAACGGGGCTACCAGAGATCACCGACACCACACATACCAGAGTGGATATGAACGTGACGCTCATGCAGGTTGCACAGACTTACGGGCCGGGTATGGTGGTGGCCGCCAAGACTGTGCTGGGATTTCTCTTCGGCGCGGCCTGGGCGTTAGTGGGGCTTTCGTTTGCTGTATGGATGCCAAATCCGTATGTGGCGCTGATCGCACCCTTTGTGTTGTATGAGTGTCTGTATCTTCTGCCGGTGGGCGGCTTCTTTGCTCCGTCATATCTTGTGCGGGGGGACGATTACGGGCATCTGTACTCTGCCGTCATGGAGTGCGGTTGGATTTTGCTTGCCGCCGGGGCTGCCATGGCGGGATTTATGCGGAGGTGTCGGAATGCGTAGGGCGATTGTTCTGGCGGCAGGGATGTGGAGGCGGGAAATGCAAAGTCCCAGAGTCTGGATGGGATATCTGCTGGGCCTGACCCTCCTTGGCCTGAGCTGCAATGACTTTTTAAAGTATGCGGGAGAGATGAAAGAGCCCGTTAACCTGCTGGAGCCCTTTGTGGTGGCCCAGTGTCAGGCCTTTGTGGGCAGGCTGTGGCCGTTAGGGTATCTGCTCATTCTGGCGGACGCGCCTTTTATCGGAAAGGGTACCGATCTGCTGCTGTATCGCAGCGGCAGACGTGCCTGGAATCTGGGGATGATCTGTTACATCCTGATGCAGAGCTTTTGGTATGCGGCCGGTCTTGCAATATGTTCAGTCCTGACCAGTGTGCCCTTTGGGTTTCCCGGGAAGATCTGGAGCGGGCCGGCCTATCTGCTGGTGAAGTTTCCGAAGAGCGCCGCCGCTCTGAAATATCATCTGCTTTTCGAGGGCGAGGCGATGATGAGGCAGCTGACGGTGCCGCAGGCCTTTTTGGCGGCCTTTGTCTATCTGTTCTGCTATCTGGCGCTGATAGGGATACTCCTGTATGTGTGCAGCCTGATATTTGGGAGCTTTTGGGGATTTTTGGCGGTGGCAGTTTTCCATTTGGGGCGTATCGCCCTGTCGTTCTGGTTTCAGATCCCATGGAGCCCGGTGCATGAGACAGGCAGCCTGTACCGCCTCTGGAGGTATCCGTGCAGGGCGGGCATGGTTTTCATATTTATAACACTTGTGTCATTTCTTTCTGTGAAAAAAGTGGAATTCTCGGAGCGGAGGGGAGGAAACGGATGAGAATGTGGGGGACGGTTTTTCGCTATTTCGGCGGCGTGCAGGTGGACATGGACTTTGGGCTGGACTATGACAAACTGTTCCTGGGGCTGATCCGGTGGCTTCTGCCCCTTACCGTGTGCCTGCTGGCGGAAGGGGTCTGGATGGAAAGGCGAAGCAGCATGGAGCTTCTGGCCCGCTTTCGTTATGGGACGGACAAAAGGTGGTGGAGGGTAAAATTTCTCAGGGGATTCAGGTTTGGCATGACTGTAGGGGCAATCCTGTTTTGCATCGCTCTGGCGGTGGACGGGTTGAGTCCTGCGGGGATTTCCCAGGAAACTGGGAGCGTGTTTCTTCTGTGGCTTCTGCATTTTGCGACGATGCTGTCACTTTTTATGGCGTTGGAGCTTATGGGGCTGAAAGGGCCTGCTCCGGGAGCGCTGCTTTTGCTGGAGGGCGTCAGTTTTCTTACGGGTATCCTGTCCGGCAGGCTTTCTATGTGGATGTACGGCAGATGGGGCATGTATTTTCAGAGCGCATGGTTTGACAGGAAGACGGGAGTGCCGGTATTTGTTGCATTTGCGGCAGAGGGATTCCTGGCGGCGGTCAGTTACGGCGCGGGCAGGGTCTTTTTAAAGCGGAGCGGCGGAAAGTAGGGAGCCGGAAGGTAAGGCGCCGGAGGATAAAGCTGCCGGGGAGCGGCAGGAAAGAAAAAACAGGCGGGGAATCAGGGAAAAGAACAGTAAAAAAGCCAGAAGAGTAAGAAAAAATCAGAAAGATGAAAAGAGACAGAAAAAGCCAGAAAGAGCCAGAAAGAGCCAGAAAGAGCCAGAAAAATAAGAGAAGGTCAGAAGGATAAGAAAAACGGCAAAAGAACAGAGAAGAAAAAATTTCAGGAAAGGACAGTTTGGTATATGGAAGAAATGATTTGTATTGAAAATCTGACTAAAAAATTTGGGGATGTCACGGTACTGGATGATATCAACTTAAGTCTGAAGAAAGGAAAAATTTATGGATTCATCGGAAGGAACGGTTCCGGAAAGACGGTTCTGTTCAAGCATATCATAGGCTACTTGAGACCCACTGTCGGGCGCGTCATGGTGGATGGAAAGGAGATCGGCAAAGATCAGGATTTTGCGGACAATGTAGGAATTATCATAGAAAATCCGGGCTTCCTTGGAAGGTATACCGGCTTTCAGAACCTGAAATATCTGGCGGACATCCGCAATGTCATCGGCAGGGAGCAGATCAGGGAGAGTATGAAAAAGGCGGGCCTTGATCCGGACAGCAGGAAGAAGGTAGGAAAATATTCTCTGGGAATGAGGCAGCGTCTCGGCATCGCCCAGGCCATTATGGAGGATCCGAAGATCCTGATCCTTGACGAGCCCATGAACAGTCTGGACAGCCAGGGCGTGGAGGACGTCAGAAGAATTTTGCTGCAGATGAGGGATGAGGGGAAAACGATTCTGCTGTCAAGCCATCATGAGGAAGACATTGAGGTTTTGTGCGACTATGTATACGAGATGGAGCGGGGACACTGCAAGGAGTACAGATAATGCAGGGTGGAAATGGGATATTAAAAATCCAGTGAATCCAGCGTATCAAAACAGGGTCAGCCAGCTGTGATCATTTCGCAAGTCAAAGGGAATCTGACTTCCCGTAGATATGTTGACGCTGTTGTCCGTATTCAATATAATAATATTGTTCCTGTTATATCTGATCGTCGGAATCATTGTGTTCTGCAAAAGGCAGCAAGTCATCAGGCAGAGAATTATATCGCTCTTTTCAGGAGATCTGCGAAGAGATCTTCATGCCGTATGATAGGATAAACACAATGTAATGCCGTCAGAGGGATCAGCGCTGTAAGAATCCGATGTAAAAACAAGTAGCAGAATTAACAGGATTACAGGACACAGGGAGGTCTGTCATGTATCGCATCACATTTTCACCGGATAAAAAAGTTTGTGACATTTCGCCGGCTTTATATGGCATTTTCTTTGAGGATATCAATCGTGCGGGAGACGGGGGACTGTATGCGGAAATGCTGATCAACCGCGCTTTTGATGACGGGGTGATCCCGCAGGGGTGCATCTATCACAGCAAAAGAAGGACAATCACCTCGCCGACGGGCTGGGAGAGCAGCTTTCCCTGCGCCGAAATGGAGGGAATCTACGGGTGGAGCGCATTGGGAAATGCGAGGATGACGCTGACGGATCAGAATACTTTAAACCGCGCCAGAAAACGGGCGCTGAAGGTTTGTTTTCATGGCGGCGCAGTTGTAAATCACGGCTTTGGAGGAATTTCCGTCACGGCAGGCGGTACATATCGGTTCTATCTGTTTGCAGCTTCGGAAAAACCTATGGAAATCATAATTTTGCTTCAGTCGGCGACGGGAAAGATTTATGCGCAGCAGTCTTTGACGGTGGAGGGCGATTATGCCAGATATGATTGTCTGTTAAAGAGCGATTCGGATGATAATGGAGCCGTGCTGGCGCTGCGTTCGGATTCGGAAGACACGGCGATCATAGGATTTACGTCTCTTTTTCCGACAGATACGTTTCATAACCGGGAAAACGGTCTGCGGCGGGATCTGGCTGAGAGACTGACCGCGCTGCATCCTGCGTTTCTGCGGTTCCCAGGAGGCTGCGTTGTGGAAGGGTTTTCAAAAGAGACCGCATATCGATTTGAAGACACCATTGGCCCTGTGTGGGAACGCAGGCCCCATTGGCTGCTTTGGGGCTACAATGCCACGGGAGGATTGGGATTTCATGAATTTCTGCAGTTCTGTGAAGACGCTGGGATCGACGCCATGTACGTCTTTAACTGCGGAATGACCTGTCAGGCCCGGTGTCCCGATTACTTTGACGCTGAACTTCTGGAGGAAATGTATCAGGATGCGGTTCATGCAATCTTGTATGCTTCTGCACCCGCCAATACCGAGTGGGGAGGGAAACGTGCCGCGAACGGTCATCCCGAACCCTTTAAATGTCTGAAATATCTGGAGATAGGCAACGAGAACTATGGGGAGGAATATTGCAGACGCTACAGGTATTTTTATGACAGATTAAAGGCGCAGTTTCCGCAGTATATCTATATTGCCACCGATCATGTAGAAAAAAACGGGTTGCCTGTAGAAACCGTGGACGATCATTACTATTCCGATCCGGCTTTTTTTGCGGCAAACCATGAAATGTACACCAGCGCTGACCGGGGCGGTGCGGATATTTATGTGGGTGAGTATGCGGCCACGATCGGATGCAAAAATGGAACTCTTTACGGTGCGCTGGGGGAAGCGGCTTTTCTGACAGGGATCGAAAAGGTGCAGGACCGGGTAAAAATGACCAGCTACGCGCCGCTTTTCAACAATCCGGCTTACACCGCATGGGAGCCCGATCTGATTATTTTTAACAACCATGCCAGCTATGGGATCCCAAGCTATTATATGCTGGAAATGTTTGCGAAGAATCGGGGCAGTTATGTGTGCGGGCAGCAGGTTATGACGGTTTATGACAGACGCTGCGAGCATGGCGTCTTTCGGTATACCTTTCGCGGGGAGAGCGTCACAGCCGGCGGCGCGGAGAAAAACTGCCAGTATTTTTCTCATGAAGCCGATATCCGGAACGGACAGCTGAAGGTCAGTTTTTGGGATACCTGTGCCGAGGGGGAGGATCAGGATCATTACGATTTTGTCTGCGAGGGCGGCAGGAGCGCGGTGACGCATTACATAGGCTGGTCCAGGGAAATCATCTGTGAGGGAGAATGTGAGCTGAGCGGAGATCTGGCACAGGTTGAAATCCGTACGGACCGCGACGAATTTGAGATCAAGGTAAACGGCGTACAGATCCATAAGGCGGTTCTGAAACCGGTACCGCACATTTCGGCGGTCTGTACCGTGGACGGAGCCACAGGGAAACGGATTGTCAAGATCGTAAATATCACGGAAGAAGAAATCCGGATAGAGCTTGTCTCGGACAGCCCGATACCGGATCGGGGATTTATGACCATGCTTACCGCCGGCAGTCTGCAGGCGGGCAACAGTTTTGAAAACCCGCAGGCCGTTGTCCCTGTTTCCCGCGAGGTTGAACTTACAGGCGGCGCGGTTATTGCGGCGGCCCGTTCCGTGAATGTTCTGACGTTTCCGGCATAGCCGGGGGCAGAAACCTGTTTGGAATGTTTTTCAGGCAATATTACCAATCTGTAAGCCGTCATTTTTGTGCAATTCCACCTTTGACGGAAGAGAGTATTCCGCATATAATAAATTACAGTGACGTGTGGCACTCGATGCGTAAATCCAGTTGAGTGCTCCACGTTTATTTTTTTGCAGGAAAGGAACAGAAAATGGAAACAGAAACAAATCATTTTTTGGGAAACGAACGCATTGGGAAGCTCATGGGCCGGTATGCCGTTCCCTGTATCATTTCGCTCCTGGTGGGCGCGCTTTATAACATTGTGGATCAGATCTTTATCGCAAACGCCTCTTATCTCGGGTCCTTCGGCAATGCCGCGAATACAGTGGTATTTCCGCTCACGGTGGTCGCTCTGGCGGTGGCCGTCATGATCGGAGACGGCTGCTGCGCGTTCGTCAGTCTGAGCCTTGGAAAGAAGGAAACCGCGGACGCGAGAAAGAGCGTCGGCAATTCCGTTGTCATGGCGGTTTTAAGCGGTATGGTCCTCTGCGGGGTCTATCTGGTCTTTGCGGAGCCGATCATCACCTTGTTCGGCGCTACCGTAAATGAGGAAACATTCCGGTATTCCAGAGAATATTTCTTCTGGATTTCGGTGGGGATCCCCTTTTACGTGTTCGGCCAGGCGATGAATCCGATCATCCGGGCGGACGGGTCGCCAAAGTTTGCCATGATCTCCACACTGCTTGGAGCGCTCGTCAATATCATTCTGGATCCGGTCTTTATCTTTTTGTTCCGGTGGGGCATGACGGGAGCCGCCGCGGCAACGGTGATCGGACAGGTCGCAACGGCTGCGCTGGCGTTCTGGTATCTTCTTCATATGAAGCTGGTCCGCCCGGCGGGAAGCGATCTGCGCATGGAACGGCGGATTGTGGGAAGAACGCTGATGCTGGGCATTACAAGCTTTCTTTCCCAGATTTCGCTGGTGGCCGCCATGGCCGCCATCAATAACATGATCCGAAAGTACGGAGCCCTGGATCCGGTATTCGGTCGGGAAGAGTACGCCCAGATCCCCATGGCGGTGGTGGGAATCGTAATGAAGTTTTTCCAGATCGTCATTTCGATCGTGGTGGGAATGGCGGCGGGATGCATTCCGATCGCAGGCTATAATATGGGCGCAGGGAAGAAGGAAAGGGTACGGAGTCTGTTTACCAGGCTGCTTGCAGCCGAAGCCGCCGTAGGCGCGGTAGCGTTTCTGATCGTGGAACTGTTCCCGGGGGCGTTGATCGGTATTTTCGGCGCGTCCAACGAGAGCGTATATTATACGGAGTTTGCGCTGAAATCCTTCCGTATTTACCTGTGTATGATAATTTTTGCGTGTGTCAATAAGGCGTGTTTTATTTTTCTGCAGGCCATGGGAAAAGCGGCGGCTTCCACCCTGCTCTCCATGCTCCGGGAAGTTGTCTTCGGTGTGGGTTTTGCGCTTCTGCTCCCTCTGTTCTGGGGGCTGGACGGAGTATTGTACTCCATGCCCCTGTCCGATCTCCTGACGTTTGCCGTTGCGGTCGTCCTGATCGTCAGGACGTACAGAGAGCTGGGAAAAAGTCATTCGTCTACCTGAATAATTTCCCAACAGACAATAACAGGCAAGGTCAAATGAAGAAATAAATTAAATCAATAAACAGCAACAAAAAACATCGTGATTGAGCGATTTATCATACAAGCATAGCTATAAAAAATCAATTAATAAGATAAAATTTATCATTGTGCGGCATGAAAATCTGTGTTACCATAATCCGGCACGGAGCGATACCGGTGCAAAAAAGGAGACAGGGGCTGTCCGGAACCTTTTGGGATACGGGCGGCGGAAAGAGGAGATATGAGCACGGAAAAAGCAAAGAATGCCGCGAGATCAGCTGAAATTGCCCAAAAGTACGGCAAGACTTACCATATGCCCCCGGAGGTTACATACGACTGGGTGAAGAAAGACTGTATTGACAAGCCTCCCATCTGGTGCAGCGTAGACTTAAGGGACGGCAATCAGGCGTTGATCGACCCCATGAGTCTGGAAGAAAAGCTGGAGTTTTTTCAGCTTCTTGTGGAGATTGGGTTTAAGGAGATCGAGGTCGGCTTCCCGGCTTCCTCGGACACAGAATACAATTTTATCCGCGCGCTGATCGAGCGGGATATGATACCGGACGACGTGACCATCCAGGTGCTGACCCAGGCCAGAGAGCATATTATCCGCAAGACCTTTGAAGCCGTGGAGGGAGCGCCTCACGCAGTGATCCACCTGTACAATTCCACCTCTGTGGAACAGCGGGAACAGGTTTTTCGGAAAGATAAGGAAGCGATTAAAAAGCTTGCCGTGGACGGCGCTGATCTGCTTCGCAGGCTGGCGGAGCGGACGGAGGGCAACTTTACCTTCGAGTACAGCCCAGAGAGCTTTTCCCAGACGGAGGTGGAGTATGCGCTGGAGGTCTGCAACGCAGTGCTGGATGTGTGGAAACCGACTCCGGAGCGCAAGGCGATCATCAATCTTCCCACGACGGTACAGGTTGCAATGCCTCATGTGTTTGCCTGCCAGGTGGAGTATATGCATAAGCATCTGAAATACAGGGACAGTGTAGTGCTCAGCGTCCATCCCCACAACGACCGTGGCTGCGGCATCAGCGACGCAGAGTTTGGCGTACTGGCCGGAGCGGACCGCGTGGAGGGGACGCTTTTCGGAAACGGCGAACGCACGGGAAATGTGGATATTGTGACGTTGGCGCTGAACATGATGTGCCACGGCGTGGACAGCGGTCTGGATTTTTCCCATATCATGAAAATCCGGGAGGCGTATGAGCGGTTTACCGGTCTGAAGGTCCACGAGAGAACCCCTTATGCGGGAGATCTGGTGTTTACCGCCTTTTCAGGCTCCCATCAGGACGCCATCAGCAAGGGCATGGCGTGGCTGAAGGAGGGAAAGAGCGGAAAGCGCTGGGATGTGCCCTATCTTCCCATCGATCCCGCGGATGTGGGAAGAGAATACGAGTCCGATGTGATCCGCATCAACAGCGTCTCCGGAAAGGGCGGCGTGGCGTTCGTGTTAAAGCAGCAGTTCGGCTTCTCGCTGCCTGCGGCCATGAAGGAGGAAGTAGGCTATCTTGTGAAGGGCGTGTCAGACAGACGCCATCAGGAGCTTGCTCCCAGAGAGATCTATGATATCTTTGAAGAAAATTATATCAGTCCCCGCAGCGTGTTCCGCATTCCGGAGTGTCACTTTAAGCAGGAGCGCGGGATCCAGGTGGAGGTCACCATAGAGCAGAACGGTGAGAAAAGGGTGATCCGCAGCCAGGGCAACGGTCGTCTCGATGCGGTCAGCAACTGCCTGAAAGTTTTCTTTGGCATCAGCTATGAACTGTCGGTCTATGAGGAACATGCCATATCAAAAGGATCAAGCTCCAGGGCGGCGGCTTATGTGGGTATTGTTCAGGACGGCCGGTTTTACTGGGGCGTGGGCGTAGACGAGGACATTATCAAGGCGTCCATCGCCGCGCTGGCTTCCGCCGTGAACAAGCTGACGGCCGAGCAGCATATCACCGTGGGCCGGGAAGAACGGATCGTGGAGATCATAAACTATATTCAGAACGATTATGAGAACGTGACGCTGGAGAGCCTTTCGGAGGCGTTTCATCTCTCAAAGCCCTATCTTTCCAAGTATATTCGGGAGAAGGCAGGCGTCACGTTTCAGGAAGTTGTAAAAAAAGAACGGATGAAGAAAGCTCGTTCCCTTCTGAAACAGACAACGAAAACAGTAGAGACCATAGCCGCGGAGGTGGGCTATGAGAATGTGGAGCATTTTAACCGGCTGTTCAGGAAATGCTACGGGATGACGCCGGTGCAGTACCGGAAACAGCAGAACGGTTAGCCGTTGTTTCCGGTTTCGGGAGCGGATTCCGCGGCTGAGGAATCTGTCTTCCCGGTCTTGTTTCCATGGGGCATTTGATGATACCGAAGTTCCAGAAACCGGTCGCGGTGTTTGAGAAACATTTTTTTCAGGTCGTCCGTATATCCTACTACGACCCAAGGCATGGTCTCGTCGATTGCGCGCAGCATTTCCCGCGCGGTATTTTCGTCGGGAACAGGAAGGATGACGCAGTTTTCGGCATCTTCCCGGTAGAGGATAAGGTTATAGCTGCTGCCGGTTTTAATGCCGTTGGAGCGGTGAGTGGTTGTGGATTGATAAGCCCAAAGTATTTTGTCATTGGGAATGGCGCCGGGGACGGCGCCTTTTCTGTAATAGAGAAACAGTTTTCCGATTCGGATATCCTCGCTTTTTTCAAAACAGGCCGCGGCGGCGTAGTCCGCTTCCACGGCGGCTTCCGTGTATTCTGCGGCTGATATGGTATGCTTCAGTCCCTTTAAGGTGGCGCCCATGGCGGTTCTCAAGATCCGGATTACGCCCCAGAGGATCAGCCCAAGGCCGCCAAAGAAAAGCAGGATGGAAACGGGATGGCTGCGAAAGGCCGGAACCGCTGTAAAAGCCATCATCACAGCGCCGATGACGATCCGGAGAACGCTTCCGGCCGCGATGGACTGAATGGCTTTCCTTTTCAGGCGTTTAAACATAGTATGTTTCCTCCTTGAAATTGTTTTGTCATGACAGCATTCCTGTGATGATAGGATTATAGCATATTTTGGTGCGGCGGAAAAGTCAGTTCTTGCAATTCGGACAGATTATGTTATAATGTAGAAGACAGGGAACAGAAAGGAAACGTGTCATACAGCAGACGCCGCGGTATCCGTCGTCCGTCTCCGGTGTCCTTTCCGTATATCATGGGGATATAGCTCAGCTGGGAGAGCGATACGTTCGCAACGTATAGGTCACGAGTTCGAGTCTCGCTATCTCCATTCCAGAGCCGGAGTGCGTTGCATTCCGGCTTTTTCAACTTTTTACGCCCTTCATTTTTTCATGGGTTTAATGATTCATATTCCCTTGGAGTGACTGACAGGACCGCGTATACTCCTTTGTAGTTACGGTTGTTTTATAACGATGCACCGCGGTTTAAGGGAAAAAACAGGGTGGAAAACCTGAAAAATGTGTGAAATGGCTTTCCATTTTCAAAAAAATACTGTAAAATAGGCAGGACAGTTGTAAAAGGCATGGCCTTTATGGCTGCGTCAATTTTTCAAGAAGGAGACCGTAAGATGTCTGACAGGAAAGAGAAGCAGAAAAATACAGAGGGAGTGCAGGAGCCTGTGCTCACCAGATATGACCTGAAGGTAAAGCGCCGGCAGGAGCAGAAGAAAAAAGAAGAGAGGGAAAAGAAGATCGCATCTGCGGCGGGTGTGCTGATTCTGATAGGATTGATTTGTCTGGCGTTGTCTTTTCCGATCCGCTCCTGGCTGACGGTTCACGGTACTTATGTGATTGTGGACGGAGAAAAGGTGCCCAGGGTGGAATTTGATTACAATTATTATACGGCCCTGAACAATTATATTTCCACAAACGGCTATCTGCTCAGTCTGATGGGACTGAATCTGGAGGGCGATCTGTCCACCCAGATGTATTCCGACACGCTCAGCTGGAAGGATTATTTTGACGGATTGGCGGTCAATAATCTGAAATCCGGCATAGCGGTGAAGCGGGATATGGAAGCGGCGGGTTTTACCTGTGACGTGTCGGAGGAATACGAAGGCTTTGTGGAAAGCCTTCGGCAGTCTGCCGAGGCGGAAGGGCATTCCTTCAAGGAATACATCCAGGAGTTTTACGGCCCATACGCTACGCTCGACAGAGTGGAAGATTATATCAGGGGAGATCTGATGATCAGCAAATATCTGGACTCTGTGGCGGAGAAGAACGCTCCGTCCGACGAGGAGATTCAGGCTTACTATGAGGAAAACAGCGACGATTACGACTGTGTGGATTACCATATGATCACGGTCAACGCAGAACTTCCCACGGAGCCCACGGAACTGGCGGATCCTGTGGAGGACAGCGGGGAGACTGATTCTGCGGCCGCGGATTCCGGAGATACGCAGGAAGCTTATCAGCCTTCTCAGGCTGAGATCGACGCCGCAATGCTGGTGGCAAAAAAAGAAGCGGACGGCCTGCTTGACACGGTGGCCGCGGAAGGTGAGGCATATACCAACGCGCCGCTGTCCGGCGTGAGCTATACCCTGTCGGAGTGGCTCTCCGACAGCGGGAGAAAGGAAGGTGACACGACTGTCATTGAAAATACGGCAGCCCACTGTTACTATGTGCTTTCTTTTGACGCCCGTTATGTGGATCCTGCCGTTTCCGCAAATGTGCGGGTTATTGTGACGGAGGACGATAACGGACAGGCGATTCTGGACGAGTGGACGGCCGGGGAAGCGACGGAAGAGAGTTTTGCCGCTCTGGCGGATCAATATAATAAAAACTTGCTGACCGACGTGGAAGGCGGTCTGCTGGAAGGAGTGAATCCCGAACTGCTGGAGGAAGAGGTTTCCGCATGGCTGACGGACGGAGCCCGTAAGAACGGCGATACCTCGGTGATCGTCTCTCCGTCTGCCGCCGTCACGTATGTTTTTTACTATATCGGCGCCGGCGATCCGGTCTGGAAAACGGAGATCAAAGATACGCTGATTACGAATTTCAAGGCGGACTATGTAACCGGACTGGCTGAAAATATGACGGTTGAGGATCCTCACCACAATCTGCGGTATCTGGAAGTTCAGGCTTCTCAGGAATCGGCGGCTGCGGAGAGCGGCGCCGGAGAGGGCGAGACGGAAGAGAATACCGACGGCGCAGGAGAGGACGAGTCGGAAGGCAATACCGACGGCGCAGGAGAGGACGAGACGGAAGGAAATACTGATGGTGCAGGAGAGGGCGAGACGGAAGGGAACGCTGACGGCGCAGGAGAAGAGACGCCGGAGGATTCTTCCGCGGAATGAGCCATCATCACCCAAAAGACAGCGTTTGGCGGTGGGAGATCCTCACCGCCTTTTTGAGAGAGGGACGGCATGGAGAACATTGACAGGGAGAAGATGCTGGTGCTGGATATCGACGGCACGCTGACAAATTCAAAGAAAGAGATATCGGCGGCTACGAAGAAAGCCATACAGGAGCTTATACTGCGGGGACACAGGGTGGCGCTGGCATCGGGACGTCCTACGCCGGGCATGCGCCGATATGAAAGAGAATTGGAACTGGAGCGGTATGGAGGGTATCTGCTGTCTTTCAACGGAGCTCATATCATGGAGTGCCGCACCGGGGAGGTCATCTACCAGAGTTTTCTGCCCCTGACGCTTCTGCCCAGACTCTATAAGTACGCGAAGGAAAACGGATGCGGTTTGATCACCTATCTCGGTGAACAGGTCATTTCCGCGTTTCCCATGGACGAATATGTGGAGACGGAAGCGCGCATCAACGGGCTTCCTGTGAGACACGTGGAGAATTTTCCTGATTTTGTGGATTTTTCCATTCATAAATGCCTGATGACGGCGCCGCCAGAGAAGGCGGAGATTTTTGAAAAGGAACTCAAGGACCGGCTGGGAGATGTGGCGGGCATCTACCGCTCGGAGCCGTATTTTATAGAGATCATGCCGCGGAACGTGACGAAGGCCGCCGCCCTTGAACGGATCCTGGAGGCGCTTGCGGTAAAACGGGAAGATATGGTCTGCTGCGGCGACGGCTTTAACGATATCGCGATGATCCAATATGCCGGAGTCGGCGTGGCGATGGGGAACGCGCAGCCGGCGGTAAAGGAAGCCGCGGATTATGTGACTTCCACAAACGATGAGGACGGAATTGTCGAAGTAATCAGAAAATTTTTCCCTTGACCATAGCAAGAGATCAGTGTCAAGATCAGTGTCAGGAGGTGGGCGCTATCAGAATCCGGATGCCGGATAAAGTAAAGCTTATCATAGACAGGATTGCTGCGGCAGGATTCGAGGCCTATGCCGTGGGAGGCTGCGTCAGAGACAGCGTTCTGGGCCGCGCGCCGCAGGACTGGGATATCACCACTTCCGCAAGACCGGAGCAGGTTAAGGCGCTTTTCCCCAGAACGGTGGATACCGGCCTGCAGCACGGAACCGTCACGGTGCTTCTGGGAAAGGAAGGGTTTGAAGTCACGACCTACCGCATCGACGGGGAATATCTGGACGGCAGACATCCCAGAGAAGTGACTTTTACTCCCAGTCTGGAAGAGGACTTAAAGCGCCGGGATCTGACCATCAACGCGATGGCCTACAACGATGAAAGCGGTCTTGTGGATCTTTTCGGCGGCAGAGAGGACATCCGGAAAGGGGTCATACGCTGCGTGGGAAATCCGGAGCAGAGGTTCGGGGAAGACGCCCTGCGTATGCTGAGGGCGGTACGGTTTGCCGCCCAGCTCGGCTATTGCATTGAGGAAAAGACAGGGAACGCCATCCGGAAACTGGCGCCCGGTCTGAAACAGATCAGCGCGGAACGGATTCAGACAGAACTGGTCAAGCTGGTGACATCTCCCCATCCGGAATTTCTGAGAGAAGCGTACGATTTCGGTATGACTGCTGTGTTTCTGCCGGAGTTCGACCGGATCATGGAGACGCAGCAGAATCATCCCCACCATTGTCTGAGCGTGGGTGAACATACCCTGCGCGCCCTTCAGGAGGTGGAGCCGGACAGAATCCTGCGTCTTGCGGCGCTGTTTCACGACATCGGAAAGCCGGCCACACTGACGACAGATGAGAACGGAATTACTCATTTCCACGGCCACGCGGGAGTGGGGGCGGACATGACCGGACAGATATTGAGACGTCTGAAATTTGACAATGACACGGTGAAAAGGGTCTGTAAGCTGGTGCTTTATCATGATTACGGAAACGGGCAGGAGCCTGACATGCGTTTTCTGAGACGTGCCGTAAACCGGATCGGCGAGGACGCCTTCCCGGGACTTTTTCAGGTGAAGCGCGCCGATATCATGGCGCAGAGCGGCTATCTGCGCCGGGAAAAGCTTTCCAGTCTGGAACAGTGGCAGGAGCTGTATCAAAAGTTTCTGGAGGAAAAGCAGTGTGTGTCCCTGCGGACGCTGGCCGTGTCGGGCGCAGATCTGATCGGACTTGGCATGGAACCCGGCCGCAAGCTGGGCGAAACGCTTCAGAAACTGCTGGAACTTGTGCTGGAAGAACCGGGGCGCAACACGAAGGAATATCTGCTTGCCCAGGCGGAAGAAATGCTTTCCCAGGGGTAACATACTTTCCTGAATCCCTTCATAAGATAGGTTAGGAACCGGGCTTTAAGACGGTTACAAAACGATCGGGAGGGGCCGGAAGTGAACGACAGGGCAGTTGAGTTGCTGGAACAGTATGAGATAGAAGTGCAGCGGACCAGAAAGGGCCGGGGAGCCATTGTGTGTGACACGGATCAGGGATGCCTGATCCTGAAGGAATATACGGGAAACGGGGACAGGATTCGGCTGCAGGACCGGCTGCTTCAAAGGATTTCCGAGGAGGGCATGGTTCAGGCGGAAAGAATTGTACCGGCAAGAGACGGCGCGCTGTCCGTGCGGGATGCGGAGGGAACGGAATATGTTCTGAAAACCTGGACGGAAGGAAGAGAGTGCAACATATATGACCGGACGGAGTGCGGCATGGCGGTCAGTCTGCTGGCCCGGCTCCATCCGTGTATGACGCTTCCCGGGGACACGCCCGGGCTTCCGGCGCCGTTTTCGCCGGAGAAGGAATATGAAAAACATAACCGGGAACTGAAACGGGTGAGAAAGTATCTGAAGCAGAAGGGGCAGAAAACATGGTTTGAGATCTGCCTTTTGAACGCCTTCGACTATTTTCTCGAGAAGGCTCAGGAAGTGACGGAGGAATGGAGCCAGTACAGCAGCCAGGCCCAGGCGGTCAGGGACGATAAAACAGTCACCTTCTGTCACGGAGATTATCAATATCATAACATCTTAAAGGGAAACGGCGGATGGTTTCTTGTAAACTTTGAAAAGTGCCTGCCCGATAATCCCATACGGGATTTGTACTTGCTTATGAGGAAGCTTTTGGAAAAGGGAAACTGGTCCGTGCCCCTCGGCACGGAGCTTCTGGAGACTTATGAAAAGAAGAGTCCGCTTCCCGCCATAAGCAGGATCGACCTGTATTACAGGCTGGCGTATCCGGAAAAATTCTGGAAAATAGCAAATTTTTACTATAATTCCGGAAAAGCCTGGATACCCGGAAGAAATCAGGAGAAACTGGAAAAACTGATTGCGCAGGAAAAAGAAAAACAACGGTTTCTGGATGAAGTTTTTCGCAGCGTGAGCGGTGTGTAAAGCGCTGAAAAGAGGAGAACAGAGTGATACACAGGAGTAAGGGTAAAACAGATCGAAGAGCAGCGTGGCTTACAGGACTGGCGGCGGCCGCCGTGCTGACGGCGTGCGCGTCCTCTCCCGGCCCCGAAGCCGTGCAGGAGCCTTCGCCCACCAGATACGATACGGGATTTGAAGTGACGGGGCCGGACAGCTATGATTCGGCGGACACCGCCGTTGTGACGGAGATCCAAAAAGATGACAATACCGTCACATTTTTAAACCTCGATCTGGGACGGAAATATACGCTTTCGCTGGACGGAACGACAGGACTATACGACAAATACGACGGCGCGCTTACCTTAAGCCAGCTGCGGAAGGGCGATATCGTGGATATCACTTTCCTGAAGTCCAAAAAGCATCTTACCACCCTTAAGCTTTCTCCTCAGGCATGGGTGTATGAGAACGCGGAGCGCTATGAGATTGACACGGTGCGAAACGAAGTCTCCATCGGTTCCGAGACGTTCAAGCTTACCTCCAACACCCAGTACCTTTCGGACGGACACAATATTGAATGTATGGACCTGAACCCGGCGGACCTGCTGACCTTTCAGGGGATTGGAAGTCAGGTGCTCACGGTCCGGGTGGAGAAGGGGCACGGGTACCTGAGACTGGAGAATGACGAGAATTTTATAGGGGGCTGGATCGAAGTGGGACAGACTCTGATCCGGCGCATTTCCGATGATATGCTGCTTCTGGTTCCGGAGGGCAGTTATTCGGTAAATATCAGTCATAAGGGCGGCGGAGGAACGAAAAGCGTTGTCATCAGCCGCAACGAAGAGACGGTGCTTGATATCGGTGATCTGGAAATACCGGAACCCCAGTACGGCATGGTGCTCTTTTCGCTGAATCCTTCCAATGCGGAGCTTTATATCGACGGTTCACCCGCAGACCCTTCCGGGCCGGTAAATCTGGAATACGGACTTCATCAGCTGATCGCCAGGGCGGAAGGATATCAGTCCGTCACCCAGTACATCCGGGTGGCTCAGGAATCCATGGGATTTAACGTGGAACTGGATCCCAATGAAACCGGCCGGGAGACGGAGACGGAAAGCGGGCAGGAGTCCTCTTCGGAACAGACTTCAGGCGGCAATTATAAAATGTACGTTGACGCGCCGGAAGGCGTGGAAGTATATTTCGACGGTAACTACAAGGGAATTTCCCCCTGTAGCTTTGCAAAGACCGAGGGAACCCACGTGATCACACTGCGCAAAACAGGCTGTACGACCAGAAGCTATACGGTAGAGGTGGACGGCGAAGCAAAGGACATCTCCTATTCGTTCGCGGACCTTGTAAGCAGCGGCGACGCCGCCAGCACAGGTCTGTGGGACATAGTGGACAGCGTTTTGAACTGAAAATTTTCCGGAAGTTTTGCAAAATCCCGTAAATATGAGGAAAAGGCCTTGACAAACCTGTAAAAAACGGATATAAAGTATATAGACGTTTCATAAGAAGCATCTACCAAAATACAATATGGAAACTCATTAGAGGAGGAGTTCAATATGAACAAGACAGAGTTAGTTGCAGCAATGGCTGAACAGGCCGGCGTATCCAAGAAGGACGCTGAAAAGGTCCTGAAGGCTTTCACCGATGTAGTTGAGAGCGAACTGAAGAAGGGCGGCAAGGTTCAGCTGGTTGGCTTTGGCACCTTTGAGGTATCTGAGAGAGCGGCAAGAGAGGGAAGAAATCCCGCTACCCGCAAGCCCATCAAGATTCCTGCATCCAAGGCTCCCAAGTTTAAGGCAGGCAAGGCATTCAAGGATGCGCTGAATTAAGATTCTGTTGGCTTATGACGGAGAACCTTTCGAGGTTCTCCGTTTTTCAATTCCGGGGGCAATGCCGCGGCCGCACCGTGTGGTCCGCGGGTGCCGGCAGTCTGGCGGGTGCCGGCGGGAGGTGAGAAAAGAATGAGACTGGACAAATATCTGAAAGTGTCGCGGTTGATCAAGCGCCGCACCGTGGCAAACGAAGCCTGCGACGGCGGAAGGGTGATGATCAACGGCAAACCGGCAAAAGCGTCCGCCAACGTAAAGACGGGCGATATCATCACCATCTCTTTCGGCAACAAGGAAGTGAAGGTAGAAGTGCTCAACGTGCAGGAAACCGTGAAAAAAGAAGAGGCGGCGGAGCTCTTCCGCTATCTGTAAGCTCTCCGCGATACGGCGCGTGCCGAAAGCGCACCCTCCGCACGGGTTCTGTTTTCCTGCGGGTCCACATATACTTTACAGGAGAAAGCCGGCAAGACAGGGCTTTCCGGATGGGAGGGACCTATGGAAGATTTGGGCAGCAGCACGCGCATGCACAAAATTACCGTGACGAACCGAAAAAGCTGCGCGGTAAACGGTGTGAACGACGTACTTTCTTTTGACGAGCATGAGATTCTTTTGGAGACGGAACAGGGAATGCTGATGCTGAAAGGCAGTGATCTGCATGTGAGCAGGCTCACGCTGGATAAGGGAGAAGTGGATGTGGACGGCAGGATCGACAGCTTTACCTATTCCGACGCGGCGCCCGGCGGCAGGAAAAACGAATCCTTCCTGAGCAGGCTCTTCCGGTAGCGCGTATGGAGCATGAAAACATTTTCCTTCTTCATGCCCTGTATATGGGCGCTTTTATCACGTTTGTCTATGACCTGCTGCGGATCTTCCGGAGGGTGGTGCCGCACCGCGGTTTTTTTGTGTCGGCGGAAGATCTGTTTTTCTGGATCTACTGCGGCGGAGAAGTGTTTCTGCTGATGTACCGCGAGAGCGACGGAACTCTTCGCTGGTTTGCGGTGGCGGGCGCGCTGACGGGCATGTTCCTGTACAGGAAACTTGTAAGCAGGTATTTCGTTTCCTTTGTATCGGCGGTACTGAGCAGGATAGTATTCTTTATGGGAAAGCTTCTGAACCGGCTCTTAAAGCCGGTGCGGTCCGTAGTCCGCAGGGCAGGGTCCGAGACGGGAAAAGCCGGACGAAAAGCGCGCAGAGGGTTGAAAAGATTCGGAAGAGCGGTAAAATATCGGTTGACGTATTATCTGAAAAGACTTAAAATGGCTGTAAAGACGTGATCGCCCCGAAGGAGGATCCATTGGCCATGGCAGGAACAAGGCGCAGGGCGGCGTACCGACGCAGGCATCAGAATCGGTTCAGTATGTTTCTTGTAACATTGGTTGTGGTGATGATTCTTGTGGTCGTCGCCGTAAAGAGCGTGGATCTTCATCAGAAGATCGATGCGAAGAAACAGGAAGCAGCGGCGCTGGAAGCCCAGATTGAGGCCGAAGCGGCCCGTTCTCAGGAGATTGAAGAGTTTGGAAAGGAAATCCAGACCAAAGGCTACATAGAAAAGATTGCCAGAGAGATGCTGGGTCTTGTCTATGAAGGTGAGATTATGTTTAAACAGGAACAATAATCCGATGATATGAAATATCAGGGCAGGAGCCGCAGGTTCCTGCTTTTTTTGTCGCAAAACTTTAAGAGGGGCCCGCCCGGTTTTGACAAAAAGAGCGGCGAAGGCCGCCTATAATTTTAGGCTGACGAAATGAAAGGGAGGACGTGATGGCAGAATGATGGCAGGACAGAATACCGCGCAGCGGCGCAAAAGCAGAAAAGAGCAGAGAAACACAAAAGAGCTGCAGTCGCTGCAGCTGCCGGATCTGTGCAAAAGAAAGCTCCTGAATTATGCGGACACCTTTCAGGAACTGGCGAGAAGCTATGACGGGGAATTTTCCGCGACGGACACGGACAGGCAGTCCGTTCTGACGACAAGAAGGCTGTGGGAAAATACGCAGATCCTGAAGGGGCATCTGAATGAAATGGCCAGGATCATGGCCGAGGTGGCAGGCGAGGTTATGTCGTACCGCCCCATGGAAGGACGTAAAAAACGTCTTTTGATACAGGCGCTGAAGGAGGAGGGTATCCGGGCGGAAAATCCCTGTTATGTGCCCCGGACGGACGGAAGGGAGACGGTCGTGCTCACCATGAGGACGGACAGGCACCCGGAAATGTCGGCGGAGGACGCCGCGGATATGATCTCCGTTCTGCTGGAGAGACGCCTGCAGCTGTCTCTGAACAGTCCCTGCAGAATTGAAAAAATCCCTCACAGTTATATGCTGGAGGAGGAGACGAAATATCTCGTGCTCACGGGGTTTTCCCGTGTCACAAGGGAAAACGAGACGATCTCAGGGGACAATTATACCGTGACGGAAGCGGAGAAGGGCAGACTGACCGTAATGCTTTCCGACGGAACCGGTTCCGGAGAACAGGCCGGAAAGGACAGCGGACAGGTGCTGGAACTGATGGAGAAGCTGCTGGAGGCGGGTTACGGGATCGCTTCCGCGGTCAATATGGTCAATACGGCGCTGTTTGCGGCGGGGGAGGATCAGAAACACCCCACGCTGGATCTGTGTGACATCGATCTGTATCAGGGGGGCTGTCAGATCTGGAAGGTGGGCGCTTCCGCCACCTTTCTCCGGAGGGAGGGAGCTGTGGAGGTTCTGACGGGGGGAAATCTGCCCCTCGGTATTTTTCAGAGCGTGGACGTATCGCCCATGCAAAGGCAGCTGCAGAACGGCGACTTTCTGGTAATGGTCACGGACGGAGTGGTGGACGCCTTCGGGACGAAGGAATATGAGAAAGGCGTCCTGCGCGCCGTGGCTGGCATAGAGAGCAGCAATCCCGGGGAGTTTGCGGAAAAACTGCTGCGGATGGCCATTTGCAGCAGCGGCGGCAGAATACGGGACGATATGACGGTGGGCGTGATCGGCATCTGGAAGGATTGACTTGATTTTTTCCGGGGAATGCGCTACATTTTTCATATGAACAGTCGGCGGAGGACGGAAGAAAAAGTTTTTTCCTACATGGAAGAGCATGACATGGTATCCCCCGGCCACAGAATCGTGGCGGGGGTCTCGGGAGGGGCAGACTCTGTTTGCCTCTTATTTGTGTTGCTGGAGTATGCCGCGAGGAAAGACCTGAAACTGGCTGTGGTGCATGTGAACCACGGCATCCGCGAGGATGCGGGAGAGGACGCGTCGTTTGTGCGCCTTTTGTGCGAAAGACTCCAGCTGCCGTTTTTCCTGAAGGAGACGGACGTCAGGGCGCTGGCGCAACGGGAGAAATGTTCGCTGGAGGAAGCGGGCCGTACGGCGCGCTACGACGCGTTCCGGGAAGCGGCGCGCTCCTTCGGGGCGGACAGGATCGCGGTGGCGCACAACGGAAACGACAGGGCGGAAACCATGCTGTTCCATCTGTTCCGGGGCAGCGGGAGCAGAGGGCTTTGCGGCATTTTGCCAAGGCGCGGGGAGATCATACGCCCGTTGCTGTGTCTGGAGAGAAAAGAGATCGAAGCATATCTGGAGAAACGGGGGATCCCGTACCGTCAGGACAGCACAAACCGGGAAGACGAATATACGAGAAACCGCATCCGGCATCACATCCTTCCCGTCGCGGAGAAAGAGGTGTGTACCGCGGCGGTGGCTCATATGTGCCGTGCGGCGGACCTTTTGTCGGAGACGGAAGATTATCTTGGGATGCAGACGGACAGAGCCGTAAAAGACTGCGTGAGCGGGATCGCGGCCGGGGATGGAAAGCCCGGAGAGAGGGAAGACGGGACGTGCGCCGGATTCACGGTGGATATGGCGGCATTTTGCAAACTTCACATCGCTGTGCGCCGGCGGGTGCTGCTTTTGCTGCTGAAAAGGCTTTCCCCGGGCGGAAAGGATATTTCCGCCGGCCATGTGGAAGACATTCTGTCTCTCTTTGAGAAGGAGGGCAGCCCCCGGATCGATCTTCCCTTTGGGATCCGCGCTGTGAAAAGCTACGGCGTTGTGCGGCTGGAACGGGAGACGGCGCCACCGTCATCCGCATTCGCGCCCCGTCCGATCCAGGTGCCGATACCGGAAGAAAGCTTTGGGGAAACGTGCAGGATCGGTCTGGGATGCGGGGGATGGGCGGAGTTATCCGTTTTTTCTGCAAAAAAAGGTCAGAAAATTCCGCAGAATGAGTATACGAAATGGCTGGACTGTGATAAAATGAAAAAATCATTGGTATTTCGGTTCCGGGAGAAGCGGGATTATCTGACCCTGGCCGACGGCAGGGGCGGGATTATCCATAAGTCCCTGCAGGACTACATGGTCACGGAAAAGATACCGCGGGAGAAACGGGACCGGATATTGCTGTTGGCGGAAGGGCATCATGTGATATGGCTCGTGGGTTACCGCATCAGCGAATATTATAAGGTAGACGGGAATACAAAACGGATTTTTCAGGTAAAATTAACAGAGAACCGCTGCGGCGGAACGGAGGAGAAAGATGGCGGAACGTGTCAGGGTACTGTTGTCGGAGGAAGAGGTAGACGCCAGGATCAAGGCGATAGGGCAGCAGATCAGCAGGGATTATGAGGGAAAACAGGTGCATTTGGTATGTGTGCTGAAGGGCGGGAGTTTTTTCCTGTGTGAGCTGGCAAAGCGGATCACCGTGCCGGTCTCGCTGGATTTTATGTCCGTGTCCAGCTACGGCGGAGATACCAAATCCAGCGGCGTGGTGAAAATCGTGAAGGATCTGGACGACTCCGTGAAGGACAAGGACGTGATCGTGGTGGAGGACATTGTGGACAGCGGGCGCACGCTCAGCTATCTGCTGGAGCTGCTGAAGGACAGAGGGCCCCGTTCTCTGCGCCTGTGTACGCTGCTTGACAAGCCCGAACGGCGCGTGGTGGATGTGAAGGTGGATTACACGGGATTTCAGATCCCGGATGAGTTCGTTGTGGGCTACGGACTGGATTACGATCAGAGATATCGGAATCTGCCGTACATAGGGGTAGTGGAGTTTGACGATTAGGAGGCTTGGGATAAATTGAAACAGGGCAGCAGAGGATTTACCTTATACTTTATCTTTCTCATGGCGCTGCTTCTCATCGTGGCGGTGGCAAGCGGGGTGAGCAGGAAAAACGAGCAGGAAAATTATACCCGCGCGGAGCTGGTTCAGGACATGGAATCAGGCAATGTCGCCGAGATTGAGATCACGCCAAACAAGGAAACGCCTACCGGTTATCTGGAGATAAGACTGAAAAACGGCGTGGAAAAGAAGCTGTATGTGACGGACGTCACAGAGACGGAAGAACTGATCAGGACTTATGACATCAACCCGACTGTAAAGGATGTGCAGAGAGAGAGCTGGATTCTGACCACGCTGGTTCCCATGCTGATCGTGCTGGCCGTGGGCATCATCCTGTTTCTGATCGTGAACGCCCAGAACGCGGGCAGCGGAAACGCCAGAATGATGAATTTCGGCAAGAGCCGCGCAAAGCTCTGGATGGGCGACAGGACCATCACGTTTCAGCAGGTGGCCGGCCTGAAAGAGGAAAAGGAAGAGCTGGAGGAAATTGTAGACTTTCTGAAGGAGCCGGGCAAGTATACGAAAGTGGGGGCAAGGATTCCCAAGGGCGTTCTGCTGGAGGGACCTCCCGGAACCGGTAAGACCCTTCTCGCCAAGGCGGTGGCAGGGGAAGCCAACGTACCCTTTTTCAGCATATCGGGGTCGGATTTCGTGGAAATGTTCGTAGGCGTGGGCGCGTCCCGCGTTCGGGATCTGTTTGAGGAGGCGAAGAAAAACGCGCCCTGTATTGTGTTTATCGATGAGATCGACGCCGTGGCAAGAAGGCGCGGCACCGGTATGGGCGGCGGCCACGACGAGAGAGAACAGACCCTGAACCAGCTGCTGGTGGAGATGGACGGGTTCGGGATCAACGAGGGGATTATCGTTATGGCGGCCACGAACCGCGTGGATATACTGGATCCCGCCATTCTCCGTCCGGGACGTTTTGACCGCAAGGTGGCGGTGGGAACCCCGGATGTGCAGGGACGGGAAGACATTCTGAAGGTACACGCAGGAAACAAACCGCTGTCCGAGGACGTGGATCTGAAACAGATCGCGCAGACGACCTCCGGGTTTACCGGCGCAGATCTGGAAAACCTGATGAACGAAGCGGCCATCAACGCTGCGAAAAAAGGCAGAGGATTTGTGGTTCAGGAAGATATCAGCAAGGCGTTCATCAAGGTTGGGATCGGCACGGAGAAGAAAAGCCGCATCGTTTCCGACAAGGAAAAGCGCATCACGGCTTACCATGAAGCGGGCCACGCCATTCTGTTTCATGTGCTTCCCGACGTCGGCCCCGTGCACACCGTTTCGATTATCCCCACCGGCCTTGGGGCAGCGGGATATACCATGCCGCTGCCGGAAAAAGATGAAATGTTTATGACCAAAGGCCAGATGCTGCAGGAGATCATGGTCTCCCTGGGCGGCAGGATCGCGGAGGAACTTGTTTTTAAGGACATTACGACCGGAGCGTCAAGCGACATCAAGAAAGCGACCAAGGTCGCAAGGCGCATGGTGACCAGATTCGGCATGTCGGACAATATCGGCGTGATCTGCTACGACGACGATGACGACGAGGTGTTTATCGGCAGGGATCTTGCCCACGCAAAGGCGCACTCGGAGGCGGTCTCCGGCCAGATCGACAAGGAGGTAAAGGCGATCATAGACGACTGCTACTCCCGGGCGAAGGAATTGATCCTTCAGCACGAAAAGGTGCTGCACAGCTGCGCAAAGCTGCTGCTTGAGAAGGAAAAGATCGGACGCGAGGAATTTGAAGGATTGTTCGCCATGTGAAAATTGCATAAAAACAAGTTCGGTTTTTTGTAATATTTGTGAAATTTAAGAATAGGCAAACCAGAAGAGAAATGCTATGATAATAGACGTAACCCCCCAATATTTTTAAGTTTTTGTTATACCCCCAAGAAGTAATACCTTCTCGGAAGAGGACAGTCACCCCATGGCTGTCCTCTTCTCTTTTTATAAAACAGGTATTGAATTACGCACCGGTTTTCAGTAAAATGAATAATGTAATGCAGGCGTTATTGCAAAGGAACAGCAGCCGTCAGGAGGCAGACCGTGGACGAGAGATTCGATCTGGATAAGATAAAGCAGTTGGAAAATCACTGCCGTTACATTGCAAACATGAGACCGGTATTTAACAGGCGGGCGCTATTTTCAGACTATACCGGCGAGTATGTCAGTCCGGAGGAACCCATGCCCTATGACCGGGTCACCATCCGTTTCCGGACCGCAAAGAACAACGTGGACAGAGTGGTGCTGGTCTGTCAGGGCACAAACTACATCATGAGCAAGGTGGAATCCGATAAACACTTTGATTATTATGCCCAGGAGATTCAGCTGGAGGACAAAAAGATCAGCTATCACTTCGAGGTGCAGACAGGAAATCTGAAGGGATATTACGATACCAGAGGACTTGCCTACGAAAGAAACGAGTACAATGATTTTGTGCTCATACCAGGTTTCCGGACGCCGAACTGGGCGAAGGGGGCGGTGATGTACCAGATCTATGTGGACCGCTTCTGCAACGGGGATCCCGAAAACGATGTGCTTACAGGGGAATATTGTTACATCGGAGAACCGGTGAGCCGGGTGGAAAACTGGGACCAGTATCCGGACCGGATGGATGTGCGCAGATTCTATGGCGGCGATCTTCAGGGTGTTCTGGACAAAATGGATTATCTGCAGGATCTGGGCGTGGAGGTCATCTACTTTAACCCTCTGTTTGTCTCGCCCTCCAATCATAAATACGACATACAGGATTACGACTATATCGATCCCCATTTCGGAAAGATCGTAAGCGACAACGGGGAGCTGCTGAAGGACGGGCAGAAGGAAAACAGCCAGGCGTCCCGATACATCGACCGTGTGACAAACAAGGCGAACCTGGAAGCCAGCAACCAGATGTTCATCAAGGTGGTGGAGGAAGCCCACAGGCGGGGAATGCGGGTCATCATCGACGGCGTTTTCAATCACTGCGGTTCTTTCAACAAATGGCTGGACAGGGAAAGGATTTATGAGAATGCCCCGGGATACGAAAAGGGCGCCTTTGTCAGCGCGGACAGCCCCTACAGATCTTATTTCCAGTTCCGGCAGCAGGACTGCTGGCCTTATAACGGCTCCTACGACGGATGGTGGGGACACGATACGCTGCCGAAGCTGAATTACGAGGAATCTCCGGAACTGTTCCAGTATGTCATGCGGATCGCGAAAAAATGGGTTTCCCCGCCTTTTAACGCCGACGGCTGGCGGCTGGACGTGGCGGCGGATCTGGGCCACAGTCAGGAATACAACCACTATTTCTGGCAGGAATTCCGGAAGGCCGTGAAGGAAGCAAATCCGGAAGCCGTGGTTCTGGCGGAGCATTACGGAACGCCAAGGGACTGGCTTCAGGGAAACGAATGGGACACGGTGATGAATTACGACGGCTTTATGGAGCCTGTGACCTGGTTTCTCACGGGAATGGAAAAGCACAGCGACGATTTTCGAGAGGATCTTCTGGGGAACGCCGACTGTTTCTGGGGCGCCATGATGCACAGCAATACCTGCTTTTCCATGCCAAGCTGGTCGGTGGCCATGAACGAGCTTTCCAATCACGACCATTCCCGGTTTCTGACCCGCACCAACCATAAGGTGGGAAGGGTCGATACGCTTGGATCTGCCATGGCGGAACAGGACGTGAACCGGGCGGTGTTCCGGGAGGCGGTGGTCATACAGATGACGTGGCGGGGAGCGCCCACCATCTATTACGGCGATGAGGCGGGCGTATGCGGCTTTACCGATCCCGACAGCAGACGGACATATCCCTGGGGACACGAGGACAGGGAACTGATCGCCTTTCACAGAGATATCATCCGTATCCGCAGAGAGAACCCGGAGCTGCGCAACGGCTCTATCAAATATCTGGACGGCGATTACAACTATCTGGCGTACGGACGTTTCGACAGAAAAGGACAGTGCGCGGTGCTGATCAACAACAATAACGGCCCGATCACAAAGAATGTCTATGCATGGGATCTTGGCACGCCGAAGCACGGAAAGATGCGGGTGATTCTGTGGACCGACGGACGCGGTTACAGTCTGGAACCGAAGGATTATGAGGTGACCGCCGGAAAGATCACCATCGAGCTGCCGGCGACGTGCGCCGTCATATTGAAGTATTTTGAAACATGATGCGGCTTCGCGTCATACGGTTTTGACCGCTGTCGGGCTGATTCTGACGGAAGGATGGGAGACGGACGTGAGAAAAAAGGAAATCTGCGTCGTATTGGCGTTTTGCCTGTGCATCTGGCTCTCTTTTCCCGTGAGGGCGGCCGGGGAAGAAACGGAAGAGCTGATTCGGTTGTATGAAACTTATGAAGCGGAGTTTTCCGCCATAGAACATGTGGACGACATTGAGAGATATGGTTATTCTGTGATCGGGGATGAGAGCTATCCGGTGCAGTTCGAGTCCTTCGGCGGGGAGGAGGTTCAGTTTCTGCCCATTCTGCACGACACCTATCACAGGATGGCGGTAATCATCGCGGACAGCGACGGGAACGTCCTTTTCAAGACCAATCAGCTGGAGGTAAACTACAAGTGGCCGGGCCGGATGGAGCAGCCCGCTGTAAGCCTGATATCCGTCTCTTTTAAGGATATGAACATGGACGGGCTCAGAGATATCACTCTGATCACGGGCTGCCGCAACAGGACGGGAAAATACGCGGAAAAGATTTATAAGGTGGGAGACGTGCTCTTCCAGAAGGACGGTTCCTTTTACCGCGACTGGCGTATTTCCGACAAGATCAACCGCTTCAGCATGAATAAGAGCATAGATTTTATCGCCAGCTACGTTCGGGACGGCATATCCACCGAGATCCTTTATACCGCCGCAACGCTGGACGAGCTTCTGGACAACGGCTTTGAGATCTTTGAACAGCAGTGTTACAAGAGACGCTATGAAAAGCATGGCGTGCTGCGGGTCGTGCCCGGCGTGATAAAAATGGCGGAATACAATGTATTCATGATCTACCTTGTAAACGAACAGGGGTATATCGTCTGGAGCTTTCAGCCTATGGGAGATTATGACAACCTGTATGCTTTGAAGGGGATGGACAGCAGGGACGATCTGGACGGTGACGGAATGAAGGATCTTCTGGTGCTGAGCCGCTTCAGTTACGCGGATTCCAACGGAGAGATGGTCATAGACACGGTCTGCAGCATCTATTATCAGCGGACCGACGGTTTTGAGGAAGATACGGAATTTACCGCTTCCCTTCAGATTGAGGACGATGAAAAGGTCAAGGTAAGCGACCTGGTGGCGCAGGTCAGAGAATACTGGGGGTGGAAAACGGAAGAATGATAAATATACTGATCGTGGACGATGAAAAATCCATCTGTGACCTCATCGACATCAACCTGTCGGCGGCGGGTTATCAGTGCAGGACGGTACAGGACGGTCTGGAAGCCATAGACCTGATCGAGAGCGAAAATTTCGACCTGATCCTGCTGGATATCATGCTTCCGGGGGCGGACGGATTTGACATTATGGAATACATAAAACCTCTGCGGATCCCGGTAATTTTCATCACGGCCAAACATGAGGTGCGGGATCGGGTGAAGGGGCTGAAACTGGGCGCGGAAGACTATCTGGTCAAGCCCTTTGACGTGGTGGAACTGGTGGCGCGGGTGGAAGTGGTGCTGCGCCGGTATAACAAGACGGAAAGTCTTCTCACCGCCGGGGATGTGGTGGTGGATGTGGACGCCAGAAAGGTTACAAGGGCCGGGAAACCCGTAGTGCTCACCAACAAGGAGTATGGTCTTCTGGTGCTGTTTCTGCGCAACAAGAACATCGCGCTGTTTCGGGAAAACCTGTACGAGAAGGTATGGGGAGACGAATATCTGGCGGACAGCCGCACGCTGGATCTCCATGTACAGCGTTTGCGCAGGAAGATGGGCTGGGAAGACAATCTGGTGGCGGTATATAAGATCGGCTACCGGCTGGAGATCTGACTGATGAAATTTTTATATAAAATATTGATATGGACCATTATTACGATGGCCACGGCGTTTGGGATCAGCGGGTACTATTTTGTAAATCATGTGTTTGAGACGGCTCTCGACAGGGCGGTGGAGCAGGCCGTGGACGACAGCAATATCCTTCGGTTTGCCCTGGAGACGGCGGCGCTCAATATTCCCACCAAGTATAACGTGCTCCAGGATAACGCGGTACACGAGATCGGCGCCAATCTTGAGCGGAGCAGTCAGGGATCCGGGCGGCTTCTGAGAGTGTCGGACGAGAACAGGAAGCTTCTGTACGCAGGAGAAGGTTTCACGGACGACAGATCTGTTCTGGAAAACATCACCAAGGACAACGTGACATGGCAGGTCCTGAATCAGGGGGAAAGCTACTATATTCATACGGGCGTTATGGCGAACGCCATGGACAGGAACTTGTATCTGGAGACCATGGAGGATGTGACTCAGGTCTTTGAGGAACGGGCGACCGGGTTTTCCGTATATCGGAAGGTGACGCTGGTGATGCTTCTTTGCAGCGCCGCCATCCTGTTTTTTGTCTGTATGCTGCTGACAAAGCCCATCCGGCTGCTCACGGGAGCCACCAGGAGAATGGCGGCGGGAGATTACGGCTACCGGGCGAAGCAGGTCAGCAGCGACGAACTCGGCCAGCTGACGCAGGACTTCAATCACATGGCGAATGTGTTGGAAGATACCATAGGGGAGCTCCGGGACGAGGTCAGGGCGAGAGAAGATTTTATCGCCGCCTTTGCCCATGAGTTGAAGACGCCGCTGACGGCTATTATAGGCTATGCGGATCTGCTGCGCTCCCGGAAGCTGGACGGGGAAAAGCAGTTCCTCTCTTCAAACTATATCTATACCGAGGGAAAACGGTTGGAAAATCTGTCCTTCCGGCTGCTGGACATTATCGTCACGAAACGGGAGCAGATCAGCCCCCAGCCTGTGGAGGCGGGCGTATTTTTCCAGTATCTGACGGAGGTGTTTGCGGGAAATACCCAGCAGGAGCTGAAGACGGTTTATGATCCCGGCACGGTGTATGCGGAAGAGGATCTCATCAAATCCGTGCTGGCAAATCTGGTGGACAACGCCTTCAAGGCGTCCGGACAGGGCGGGATCGTGGAGGTGTCGGGGCGCAATACGGAGCGCGGCTACGTCTTCGAGGTAAAGGATTTCGGCGTGGGGATTCCGGAGAATGAACTGAAAAAAGTCACGGAAGCCTTTTATATGGTGGACAAATCGAGATCCCGCAGCAGGAACGGAGCCGGTCTGGGTCTGGCGCTCTGTGTGGAGCTCCTGAGACTGCACAACAGCGAGCTTTTGATCGAAAGCACGCTGGGAGAGGGGACCTGTATCCGCTTTGTACTTCCGGAAAAGCAGGCTGTGAAAGGAAAGAGGGATCATGAAGACAGATAACAGAAAAAAGATCAGTCTGCTGCTGATTCCGCTTGCGGTTCTGATCACGGGACTTGCCGTCTGGGGGCCGGAAAAGCTGGCCCGGTACCGGGACCGGCAGATTCTGGACCGGATCCGGTCCCAGGCGGCGGAGACCGGCACGGCGGGATACCGTTACGCCTTAAGCAGCAACGATAAGCTTTATATTCTGTCCAAATGCCTGAACAACCAGATCCTGCCGGAGAGCGACCAGAACGCCATGACGCGCCCGGAAGAAAACAGGAATCTGGACTATCAGGAACTGACGGGAACCTATGCCATGGTCGTGAACCGAAAGGACGCAAACGGTCAGGAGGTGAAGGAGGAAGACGGCATCGAGCTGTGCAATCAGGGAATTCAGGAACTGAAAGAGATCGGTATTCTGCCGGAATCGGTGCGGGAGCTTACGGAATGGTCCTACAGCGCCGTGCTGTATTCCGCCATTGATGTGCCGGAACCCAGAAATAACGTGCTGGTCTGGAAGATCAGTCTGGATACGGGAAAGGAAACGGCAGACCGGTCGGGCCGGATTCTGGATGTCTGTATGGATGCGGATACCGGCCGGATTTACGAGTTTTATGTCAGAACGGATCTTTCCGGGTGGCAGGAGGTGGACCCGGATGCCATCATAAAGGCATGGGCGGCGTATATGGGGTTGGAGGAACCGGCGGAATATCAGGAAGCCAACCCTTTGTCGGAGACCACGCCGTATTTCAAAAAATACACCTTTTCCGGCATGGAAAGCGGCGTCACCGTAGTGACGGTGGGATTTTACGAGGGGATCAACGAACTGTTTCTGAAAATTTCCAGATAATGGGGTAACAGTTTCGCCGAGGGAGCGCCATTTCATGAGCAAAGGCAGGCGCACGGCGCCGGACAGCGCGTCAGCGCGGCTTTGCGAATGGCGCGGGCTGAACCGTTACAGAATGGGGGAGCGCCCGAGGAATAATCCTTGCTTTTTTTCTTCATCTATGTTACAACCCGAGTTTGCCACTTGTAAATGCGAAATGGAGCCTTCTTTTGGCTCCATTTCCTTGTATGTATGCGG
>CANPXL010000025.1 GCA_947586055.1 uncultured Acetatifactor sp.
AAAGTTGGCTGAACCCCGCATTTTCTCTGGCACTCTGGAATTTCCTTTGTCACTGGAATTTACTTTGGCATTCAAGCCTTTCCATTTTGCCATTTTGCATTGTAACAGTTCCAGTTCAGTCGGCAGTTCAGCCCGCGCCATTCGCAAAGCCGCGCTAACGCGCTATCCGGCGCTGCGCGCCTGCCTTTGCTCATGAAATGTTACTTTACATTTTTTCCGGCGCTTCAAATCCCAAAAGATCAATACAGGTTTCCAGCACGCCCCTTGTCAGCACCAGCAACGCGATCAGGCTCTCCTTCTTTCCCCGGTCTTCCTCGCTGAGGATTTTGGTCTCATGATAGAAATGGTTGAACGCGTTGGCCAGATCATACAGATACGCGCACACCTTGTGGGGGGCCGTCTCCTGCTCCGCGGCCTGCATCATGGTATTAAACTGTACCAGCGCCATTTCCAGCGCCTTTTCGGACTCGTCCGCCGCAGGCAGAAACGTAAGATTCTCCAGGCTTCCCCCCTGTTCCACGAACCTGCTCAGGATCGACTTGATCCGGACAACGGTATACAGGATATAAGGGCCTGTGTCTCCCTCAAAGGAAGTAAATCTGTCGATGTCAAAAATATAATCCTTGGAAGCCTGATTGGACAGATCACCGTACTTCAGCGCGGAAACCGCCACCTGTCCGGCGGTCTGGCGGGCTTCCTCCTCGGGCATCTGCCGTCCCTCCCGGATCTTTCGGTACATCTCTTCTTCTGTCTCCCGAATCAGGTTTTCCAGCCGCATAACGCCGCCGTCCCTTGTCTTAAAGGGCTTTCCGTCGCTGCCGTTCATGGTTCCGAATCCCAGGAATTTCAGCTCCGTTTCCGGTTCCACAAGCTTTGTCTTTCTCGCACAGCGGAACACCTGCTCAAAGTACAGCTCCTGGCGCTTGTCCACCACATATATGATCTCGTCCGGGTGATACAGCCGCATCCGCTCCAGGATGGTGGCAAGATCGGTGGTGTTGTACAGCGCAGCCCCGTCGGATTTCAGGATCATGCAGGGCGGAATCTCCTTGGTGTCGGTCTCTTCCTTCACATCCACCACAAGCGCCCCCTCGCTGATATTTGCGTATCCGTTTGTCTTCATATAGTCCACCATCTCCGGGATCAGATCGCGCACGTCGCTCTCGCCCTTCCAGAGATCAAACTCCACGTTCAGGCGCGCGTAATTCTTTTTCAGATCCGGCACGGAAACGTTCAGGATATGGTGCCAGAGCGCGCGGTATCCTCTGACGCCGGACTGCAGCTTAAAGGTGGCTTCCATAGCCCGCGCCTTGTATTCCGGATCCTCTTTGGATTTCGCGCTGGCCGCCGGATAAAGTTCCGCCAGCTGCGATATGGTAAAGGGCGCTTCCTTCGGATACTCCCCCTGATAGCTTTCGTCAAAATATACCAGATCCGGCTGGATATCCTGAAGGGCCGTGATGACGAGACCCATCTGCAGTCCCCAGTCGCCAAGATGCGCGTCTCCGATCACTTCATGCCCCGCATATCTGCAGATCCGCTTTACGCTCTCTCCGATCACCGCCGGACGGATATGTCCCACATGGAGCGGCTTCGCCACATTGGCCCCGCCGTAGTCGATCACGATCTTCTTTTTCTTCTCAGGCGGCTCCAGGCCGAACTTCGGCTCCGACGCCATGGCCTTTACCATCTCCAGCAGATACGATTCGGAAAGCTTCAAATTCAGGAAGCCCGGCGCCACCGCTGCCGCCTCGCTGAACACCCTGCTGCCCTCCAGCTGTTTTGCAACTTCCCCTGCAATGGCAATGGGCGCTTTTTTGTACTGTTTTGCCCCGGCCATGGCGCCGTTGCACTGGTATTCGCAAAGGTCGGGGCGGTTTGAGAGCGTGACCCTTCCCAGCGCGCCGTCGTATCCGGCGGCCTCAAACGCCTTCCCCATCTCTTCCGACAATAGATCCAAAATCTTTTTCATGGTCCGTTTCCATCCTTATCCTGTCTGTTTATCTCTATTGTTAGCAGTATATCCTATATTTTCCTTCTCTGCAACAGAAATCTTCGCCCGCTCCCGCTGCGCCCTGGAAAAGGCACAGCCGCAGTAATCCTGACGATATAGCTCATATTGGGCGGAAAGCTCCACCGATCTCTTATAGCCGTCCTTCTTTTTAAAATCCGACGCCAGCCACAAAACGCCATACTCCCGCGCCAGGCCGCCGCCGATCTCATTGATCTTTTCCGCGTTCTTCAACGGGCTGATGGTCAGTGTGGTGCCGAAGTAATTATATCCCTCCGCTTTCGCCCTTTCCGCCGTCTTTCGCAGTCTCAGTTCAAAGCACCGGAAGCATCTCTCCCCTCCCTCGGGGCAGTCCTCGTACCCTGCCGCAGCCCGATAGAAGAGGTCCGGGTCGTACTCTCCTTCCGAGACGGAAATGGGATAGCCCCTGCCCTCCCGGTTGTAGGCTTCGATCAGCCGCTTCTGTTCCCGCACCCGCTTTCCGTACTCTTCGCTTTCGGAGATATTGGGGTTAAAATAAAACACCGTGATCCGGAAGACAGCGCACAGATATTCCAGCACATAGCTGCTGCAGGGCGCGCAGCAGCTGTGCAGGAACAGAGACGGGACTTCCTTTCCCGTCTCTTTTTCCTGTTTCAGCCTATCCAGCAGCTTTTCCAGTTCTCTCTGATAATTGATCCGGTTCATGTTATCTTCCGATCCGCGCTTTCTTCTCTTCGGCCCTGTGCCCTCAGGCGGTTCATTTCCCTGCACCTGACGGCCTTTCGTCTTCTCAGACAGCCCTTTTCCTGCGGCCCGACGGCCTTTCGTCCCCTCAGACAGCTCTTTCCCCTGCGGCCTGACGGCTTCTCGTCCTCTCAGACAGCTCTTTCCTCGTACCGCTTCCCGGCCTTGCGCCAGTTGATCAGCCCGAACCATGCCTCCACATAGTCGGCACGGCGGTTTTGGTACTGAAGATAATAAGCGTGTTCCCAAACGTCCACCAAAAACAGCGGCGTGTATTCCTTCAGATCCGGCACATCCTGATTGGAAGTCTGGCAGATGGAAAGCTTCCCGTCACGATCGGTCACAAGCCATGCCCAGCCGGAGCCGAACTTTCCCACAGCGGCCTGCTTCATCTGTTCCTTCCACTGTCTGTAGGAGCCGAAATCCCTGTCGATGGCTTCCGCCAGCTCTCCCGAAGGATCCTGTCCCGCGGGAGACTGCATGGAGTCAAAGTACAGTTCATGATTGTAGACACCGCCCCCGTTATTTTTCACCGCCGTCCTCACAGGCTCCGGCAGCCGGTCCAGAGAAACAAGCAGTTCCTTCAGGCTCATCTTCTGCAGCTCCGGATAATCCGACAGCGCCGCGTTCAGATTGTCCACATAGGTCTTGTAATGTCTGTCGTGATGAAAGGTCAGCGTCTCCGCATCCAGTACGGGAATCAGCGCGTCATATTCATAGGGAAGCGGGCGCGCCACAAAGGGATAAGTTTCAGCTTTCATAATTCCTCTCTTTCCGCGGCCGGTTTTTTCGCCCGCTCCAAAAAAGCGCACGCAAGGCCGGCATTCTGTGTATAGTATACGCGGATTTTCCGGTTTTTATCACCGGCGGCGGTTTCGCGCCTGCGGCACACACCGTTTTCCTCCACGCCACTACAGCTGCGCGATATCCACCAGCGTCAGCTTACTGCTGGCGTTCTCCAGACTGGTCAGCAGCGCGTTTGCGGTATCCAGGGCGGTAATGCAGTTGACGCCCGTCTCGATGGCGGTGCGCCGGATCAGGAATCCGTCTCTGGACTTGTCCCTTCCCTGCGTGGGCGTATCGATGACCAGATCGATCCTGTGCCCCAGGATCAGATCCATGACCGTAGGCGACTCCTGAGAGATTTTGTTTACCTTTCTCGCCTTTACCCCGGCGTCGTTGAGCGCCTTGGCGGTGCTTCTTGTGGCGTAGATGGTATAGCCCAGCTTTTCAAAGCGCCGACCTATCTCAATGGCTTCTCCCTTGTCCGCGTCCTTCACGGTGATGATTATATTCTTATACTTCGGCAGATTCACGCCGGCGCCGAGGAACGCCTTGTACAGCGCCTCGTTAAAGTCCTTTGCGATGCCGAGACACTCTCCCGTGGATTTCATCTCGGGCCCGAGGCTGATCTCCGCTCCACGGATCTTTTCAAAGGAGAACACCGGCATTTTGACGGCAAAGTAATCCGCCTCCGGCTGCAGACCGGGTTCATACCCCAGCTCCCGGATGGTTTTACCGATGATGACCTCCGTGGCCAGATCCACAATGGGGATCCCCGTCACCTTGCTGATATAGGGCACCGTGCGGGAGGAACGGGGATTGACTTCAATCACATACACATCCTCGCCGATGGCGATAAACTGAATGTTGATCAGTCCCTTTACATGCAGCGCCTTCGCAAGACGTCTCGCGTACTCCGCAATCTTTTCCTTCACAGGCCGCGTTATGGTGGGCGCGGGGTAGACCGAGATGCTGTCCCCGGAATGTACGCCCGTCCGCTCAATATGCTCCATGATGCCCGGGATCAGGATATCCGTGCCGTCGCAGACCGCGTCCACCTCGATCTCCTTGCCCTGAAGGTACTTGTCCACCAGAATGGGGTGATCCTGGGCAATGCGGTTGATGATTGCCATAAATTCCTCGATCTCCTGATCGGAGATGGCGATCTGCATGCCCTGTCCTCCCAGCACATAGGAAGGTCTGACCAGCACCGGATAGCCCAGCCTGTTTGCCACAGCCTTTGCCTCTTCGGCGGTATAGACCGTTCCGCCCGCCGCTCTGGGAATTTTCGTTTCCTCCAGGATCCGGTCGAACAGCTCCCTGTCCTCGGCGGCGTCTACATCCTCCGCCTTCGTCCCAAGAATGGGGACTCCCATCTTCATCAGGCTCTCGGTGAGCTTGATGGCGGTCTGGCCGCCGAACTGCACCACCGCGCCGTCCGGCTTTTCGATGTCCACGACGGATTCCACGTCCTCCGCCGTCAACGGCTCAAAATACAGCTTATCCGCGATATCAAAGTCGGTGCTCACCGTCTCCGGATTGTTGTTGATGATGACCGTCTCATAGCCCGCCCTGGAAAAAGCCCAGGTGGCGTGGACGGAACAATAGTCAAATTCGATTCCCTGACCGATTCGGATAGGACCGGAGCCGAGCACCAGCACTTTCTTTCTCCCTTCCGTCTTGCGGGCCTCGTTCTCTCCGCCGTATACGGAATAATAATAGGGAGTGGATGCGGCGAACTCCGCGGCGCAGGTATCCACCATCCGGTACACCGCCCGGATGCCGTTCTCATGGCGCATTTCCCTGATCTGCGCTTCTTTCCTGCCGGTGAGTCTCGCGATGACGCTGTCGGGAAACTCCATGCGCTTCGCTTCTCTCAAAAGGTCGGGGGTAAGCTTGCGCGTCTTCAGCGCCTGCTCCATCTCCACCAGTATCGCCAGCTTGTCGATAAACCAGACATCGATCATCGTGGCCGCATGGATCTCGTCATAGCTCAGACCCTTTCGGATGGCCTCCGCAATCACCCAGATTCTCTGGTCGTCCACGACCTTCAGCCGCTGCTTCAGTTCCTCTTTGGACAGGGCGCTGAAATCGTAGTCGAGCAGACATTCCACATGCTGTTCCAGAGAACGGATGGCCTTCATCAGCGCTCCCTCGAAGCTGTCACAGATGCTCATGACTTCCCCGGTGGCCTTCATCTGGGTCGTCAGGGTGCGCTTCGCGGTGATAAACTTGTCGAAGGGAAGTCTGGGAATCTTCACCACGCAATAGTCCAGCGTCGGTTCAAAGCTGGCGTAGGTTTTCTTTGTGATGGCGTTCCTGATCTCGTCCAGCGTATACCCCAGGGCAATCTTCGCCGCCACCTTCGCTATCGGGTAGCCCGTCGCCTTGGAAGCCAGCGCGGAAGAACGGCTGACTCTGGGATTTACTTCAATGACACAGTATTCAAAGCTGGTGGGATGCAGGGCGAACTGCACGTTGCAGCCGCCGGTGATCTTCAGCTCGTTTATAATCTTCAGGGCAGAGGTCCTGAGCATCTGGTACTCTTTGTCGCTCAAGGTCTGAGACGGCGCCACCACGATGCTGTCGCCGGTATGGACGCCCACGGGGTCGATATTTTCCATGTTGCAGACCGTGATGCAGTTCCCTGCGCTGTCCCGCATGACCTCGTACTCGATCTCTTTCCACCCCGCGATACAGCGTTCCACGAGAACCTGACCCACCCGGGAAAGGCGGAGTCCGTTCTCCAGAATTTCCTCCAGCTCCGTCCTGTTATGGGCGATACCGCCTCCGGAGCCTCCCAGCGTATACGCGGGCCGCAGCACCACCGGATAGCCGATGATATCGGTAAAGGCAACGCCTTCCTCCACCGTCTCCACTACTTTGGAAGCGGCGCAGGGCTCGCCGATCCGCTCCATCAGGTCTTTAAATTCCTGACGCCCCTCGGCGTTTCGTATGGTGGCCGCGGTGGTTCCGAGCAGCGTCACCTGATGCTCCTTCAGAAAACCGGATTCCTCCAGCTCCATACCCAGGTTTAAGCCCGCCTGTCCGCCTAAAGTAGGCAGAATGCTGTCCGGTTTCTCCTTTTCGATGATCTGTTCCAGAACCTTTACCGTCAGAGGTTCTATGTATACTTTGTCGGCAATGTCCCTGTCCGTCATGATGGTGGCGGGGTTGGAGTTTACGAGAATGACCTCCACGCCCTCTTCCTTCAGGGAGCGGCAGGCCTGCGTTCCCGCGTAGTCAAATTCCGCCGCCTGTCCGATGACGATGGGTCCGGATCCGATGACCATGACACGTTTTACATTGGGATTTTTCGGCATTTTCAATCCCTCCCTTCCGCGCAGGATGACGTCTCCCGGCGCATCATGTGAATAAATCTGTCAAACAGGTACCGGGAGTCCTGGGGGCCGGGACAGCTTTCCGGATGGAACTGCACCGTAAAGATATTCTTTCCGGTGTAGGAAAGGCCCTCGTTCGTGCCGTCGTTGACGTTGACAAACGCGGGAACCGCGACGGCGGGATCCAGCCTGTCCGTATCCACCACATAGCCGTGGTTCTGGGAGGATATATAGACTCTTCCTGTGGCCAGATCCTTCACGGGATGGTTTCCGCCCCGGTGGCCGTACTTCATTTTATGGGTGTCCGCCCCGGCGGCAAGCGCCATCAGCTGATGCCCCAGACAGATGGCAAAAATAGGAATATCCGTTTCATACAGCTTCCGGATCTCTTCTATCACCGACGTGCATTCCTTCGGATCCCCGGGGCCGTTGCTCAGCATAATGCCGTCGGGTCCGTCCGCCAGAATCTCTTCCGCCTTCGTCAGGGCCGGATATACCGTCACCTCGCAGCCCCGCTCCGCCAGAGAGCGGGCAATGTTTTTCTTCGCGCCAAGATCGAGAAGCGCAACCTTCAGCCCCTTCCCGTTCAGCTCCTTTACCAACGCGGGTCTCGACTCTCTCTCCCCCCGTTCGTACGCTTCCCGGTCAAACCGGGCCGCCCCGGAAAGAGGGCCGTTCTGTTCCAGAGACGCCACAGGCTCTATCCGGTATTTTTCCCGGCAGGTCACCTTCTCCACCACCTTGCCTGTCGTATAAGCGCGCAGCCTGGGCAAAACGGCGTCCAGATCATAGTTTTCGTCGGTGGTGATCATGCCGTTCATGGTTCCCTTTTCCCGGAGGATCCGGGTCAGCGCTCTCGTATCGATTCCCGCGATACCGGGCACTCCGTTTTCCTCCAGAAACTGCTGTATGGTTATGTCGCTGCGGAAATTGCTGGGAATGCGGGAGAGTTCCCTTACGATGAAGCCGTCCGGCCAGGGTCTTTCGGATTCCATATCGTCCCTACAGATGCCGTAATTGCCGATGAGCGGGTAGGTCATGCAGACTGCCTGTCCCGCGTAGGACGGGTCGGTCAGTACCTCCAGATAGCCCGCCATAGACGTGTTAAACACAATCTCGCTGATTATCTCCCTGACGGCGCCGATGTGAGTTCCCTCAAAAACGGTGCCGTCCTCCAAAATCAAAAACGCTTTCATTTTTCCTCTCATTCCGCCGTCATTCAGCCTTATCCTTATTTTTGTTCCGCCCTTACTTTTCCTTTTCAAACATCAGATCCCTGTACCACTCCAGAGATTTCATGTAGGCCTGGTTCACAGGCTCCACGTCTCTCCCGTCCAGAAGCAGCAGCCGGGAAACCTCCTGCCAGTTGGCGTTTTCATACTGCAGGAGAAGGTTCATCACAGGCGCAAGCTTTCCCGTGCCGCTTAGCAGGGCGTCTCTGACCTCGCCCGTGACCATGACCATCTGAAGGGCTTCCTCCATGGTCTTCTCCAAAATCACGTCCAGCACCGAGAAAAGCCCCATCAGGAACAGTTCCTCGGTCCTGTCCTTCAGCCCGAAGACAGGCCCCAGATTTTCCGCAAATTTTGCGCGCAGAAGGGAAAGTCTCGTAATCTCGCTGGGCTTATCCGCGTACATCTGGTTGACAACCGCCGTGTTGATCCACTTGCGCAGCTCTCTCTGTCCCAGCATGGCCGCGGCGTGGCGGATGGTCGTAATGCCGTTGTTTACGGTCATGCGGTTCACCATTTTAAGCAGCGATATGGTCAGCGCGGTATCCCGCCCGATCACGTCGGCCGCCTTCGTCAGCTCAAAGTTTTCGCTGTTCACCACGTTCAGCAGTTCAATATAATTCACCTTCAGGGGGGCGACCTCGTGATCCCCCTTCGTCACAGGCACCCGGTAGAAATCTCCCTCGTAAAGCTGATATCCCCCGGCGGCTTTCAGTTTTTCAAACACTTCCATGCTGTCGATTCCGCCGGCGCAGAGCCTGATATTGGGATAGAGCTTTGAAAAGTAGATCCTTGCCTTGTCGATGGCGATCTTGCGGTTGTCCAGAAATACATAATCCACCAGTTTCAGGATCTCCCGGCAGCTCTCAAAGTTCGCCACCGCCAGTTTCCGGATCGCCAGCCTGTATCCCTTGTTTTTCAATTCCTTCAGGCGGCTGATATACATTTCCACCGGCGGAATAGTATTGTCCAGCAGAAACACGATCCTGTCGTGGGGCGCGTCGCACTGGCTTTCCACATCGGAAAAAATGGAAATATTGCTCACCGGCACAAAAATCTCCTTGTCCTCGGAAAGCGTCTCAATTCCCATCGTCCTGATCAGTTCCAGTCCCTCCACCGCCGTCGCGCCGTCGTTCTGTCTGGTGCCAAGCATCATGGGATCCAGAAAAAAGTTGTCCTTCTGCGAGAATACGGAATATGCCGTAACAGCCATATTCCCGTCAAAAAGAGGTATCAATGCCAGTAACATACGCTCCATCTCCCTGTCTTTATCTGTTTCTGAAAATTTTATCACCGGAAATAGGCCACGCCGGATTCAAAAATCCTGATATCCTGTTCCCCGTAGATATTCTTCGCCACGCCCTCTCCCCTGCGCTCGGAATGGGCCATCTTCCCAAGGATCCTGCCGTCCGGCGAGGTGATCCCCTCTATCGCGCAGTAGGAACCGTTGATATTGTACTCCTCGTCCATGGAGACATTTCCGTCCGGATCCGCATACTGAGTCGCCACCTGCCCGTTTTCAAACAGCCTGTCGATCCACTCCTTCGGCGCCACAAACCGTCCCTCGCCGTGGGAAGCGGGATTGCAGTAAGTCTCTCCCGGCACGGCGCCGGCCAGCCATGGCGACTTGTCGGAGACGACCTTTGTATACACCATTCTGGAAATGTGGCGGTTTATGGTATTGAACGTCAGGGTGGGCGAGTCCTCCTTCTGGCCCACAATCTCGCCGCAGGGAACCAGCCCCAGCTTGATCAGCGCCTGGAACCCGTTGCAGATTCCCAATATCAGGCCGTCCCGCTCGTTTAACAGCTTTGTCACCGCTTCTTCCAGCCTGCCGTTGCGGAACGCCGTCGCAAAAAACTTTGCGCTGCCGTCAGGCTCGTCGCCCGCGGAAAATCCGCCGGGGAACATGATAATCTGAGCCTGAGAGATGGCCTTTGCGTATTCGTCCACGGACTGTCTGATATCTCCGGCGCTTAAGTTCCGGAACACCTTTGTCACCACGTCCGCGCCGGCTCTCTCAAAAGCCCTCGCGCTGTCGTATTCACAGTTGGTGCCGGGAAACACGGGAATGAACACGGTGGGTCTCGCCACCTTATTTTTGCAGAGGTATACGCGGCCGGTTTTATAACGGCCCGATTCAAGCGGCGTCCTGTCCCGGGAAGCCTTCGTGGGAAATACCTTCTCCAGCCGGGACTCCCAGGCTTCCAGCGCTTCTTCCATGGGGATCCGCACTTCGCCGCAGGAAAACGCCGGATCCTCCGTTACCGTTCCCACCAGAGTGTAATCCGCTTCCCTCTCCGCCAGCAGGTGCATCTTTTCCGCCGGGATCTCCGCAAGGATATCGCCAAGGCCGTTGCCGAAGAGATCTTCCGCCGTCAGCCCGCTTTCCAGCGCCACGCCGAGGCCGTTGCCGAAGGCCATTTTGGAAACCGCGGCCGCCACGCCCTTTGCGTCCAGCGCATAGGCCGAAAGGATGGCGCCGTCCGCCGCCAGCTTATGAATGACGCCGTAGAGAGCCGCCACGCTGTCGTACATCGGTATGTCAAATTCATCTTTTTCTATCCGGAAACGGACAAGCCTGCTGCCGGCCTTTTTCAGCTCCGGCGTCAGGATCTCATCCTGCTTCGCGATATCCACGGCAAAGGAGACCAGCGTCGGCGGGACGTCGATATCGTTGAACGTTCCGGACATGCTGTCCTTTCCGCCGATAGAGGGCAGCCCGAAGCCGATCTGGGCGTCGTACGCGCCCAGAAGCGCCGCGAAAGGCTGGCTCCAGCGCTCCGGATCCGACGTCATCCTGCGGAAATATTCCTGAAAGGTAAACCGGATCTTTCCTGCGTCGCCGCCGGCGGCCACAATCTTCGCCATGGATTCCACCACCGCATAGACCGCGCCGTGGTAGGGGCTCCAGGAGGACAGATAGGGATCGAATCCGTAGCTCATCATCGTAACCGTATCGGTCTTTCCGCGCAGCGTGGGAAGCTTTGCGACCATGGTCTGCGTCTCGGTCAGCTGGCGCTTTCCGCCGTAAGGCATCAGAACGCTTCCCGCGCCGATGGAGCTGTCGAACATTTCCACAAGCCCCTTCTGGGAGCAGACGTTCAGGTCGTTTAAGAGCGCAAGCCACGCCCCTTTGATATCGCCCTTTTCCAGCTTCTCTCCCACCGCGGGCACAGCCCATTTTTCAAAATAGTTTTCCTTCTCGTCCGGGATCTCCACCCTGACGGCGGCCTCCTGATGGGCGCCGTTGGTATCCAGAAAAGCCCTCTTTAAATTTACGATCTGCTTTCCGCGCCAGTTCAGGATCAGTCTGGGTTCCTCCGTGACCACCGCCACGGGAACGGCTTCCAAATTTTCCTGCGCCGCGTACTGCAGAAACTCTTCCACCTTTTTCGGGTCCACAACGACGGCCATCCGCTCCTGAGACTCGGAAATGGCAAGCTCCGTGCCGTCCAGCCCGGCGTATTTTTTCGGCACCCTGTCCAGATCCACGGTCAGGCCGTCCGCCAGCTCGCCGATGGCCACCGACACGCCGCCCGCGCCGAAATCGTTGCATTTCTTGATGATCCTGCTCACCTCGGGCCGCCGGAACAGTCTCTGGATCTTTCTCTCCGTGGGCGCGTTTCCCTTCTGCACTTCCGCGCCGCAGGTCTCAATGGACTGCTCCGTATGTACCTTGGAAGAGCCGGTAGCCCCGCCGCATCCGTCGCGCCCGGTGCGCCCGCCCAGCAGTATGATGATGTCCCCGGGATCCGATTTCTCCCGGATCACGTTCTTTCTGGGAGCCGCTCCCATGACGGCGCCGATCTCCATGCGCTTCGCCACATAACTGGGATGATAGATCTCCTTGACGAGACCGGTTGCAAGGCCGATCTGGTTGCCGTAGGACGAATAACCGTCCGCCGCGCCCTTCACCAGTTTTTTCTGAGAAAGCTTTCCCTTGAGCGTATCCGCAACGGGAACGGTGGGATCCGCCGCGCCCGTGACGCGCATCGCCTGATACACATATCCTCTTCCGGAAAGCGGATCGCGGATCGCGCCGCCAAGGCAGGTAGCCGCGCCACCGAAGGGCTCAATCTCCGTAGGATGATTATGGGTCTCGTTTTTAAAGAACACAAGCCATTCCTCGGTCTCCCTGTGATCCCCGTAATCCATCTCCACAGGCACCACCACCGAACAGGCGTTGATCTCGTCGGATTCCTCCATGTCCGAAAGCTTTCCGTCTTTCTTCAGCTTCCGCATTGCCATCAGGGCAAGATCCATCAGGCAGACAAATTTGTCCTTCCTGTCCCCGAAGATTTCTTCCCTTGTGTCCAGATAACTCTGATACGTCGTCTCCAAGGGCGAGCGATAGTATCCTTCGCCGAATTCCACCTTTTTAAGCTCCGTGGAAAATGTGGTATGACGGCAGTGGTCGGACCAGTAGGTATCCAGAACGCGGATCTCCGTCATGGAAGGATCCCTCTTTTCCTCCTCCCGGAAATACTTCCGGATATGAAGAAAGTCCTGAAACGTCATGGCAAGAGAAAGGGAATCGTAGCGTTTCCGAAGTTCCTCTTCCTCCATTTCGATAAAACCTTCCAGCAAGGGAATATCCGCCGGTTCCTCATACGCCGCGATCAGCGTCTTCGGCTTCTCCATCCCCGTCTCTCTTGAATCTACGGGGTTGATGCAGTATGCCCGGATCCGGTCAAAATCCCCGTCCGATATCTCTCCCAGGATCATGTAGGTCACGGCCGTCCTGATAACGGGTTCCTCGTTCTCGTCCAGAAAGCGCACGCACTGCACGGCGGAATCCGCTCTCTGGTCAAACTGACCCGGCAGATACTCCACGGAAAACACCCTCGCGCCGGCGGGAACCTCGATGCTCTCCCGGTAAAGCTCATCCACCGGCGGCTCGGAAAACACGCTCCTGCAGGCCTTCTCGAACACCGGATCGGAAATATTCTCCACATCATAGCGGATGAACACTCTCACATTCTCCACCTGTATGCCCAGATACCCTCTGAGTTCTTCCAGAAGCTCCTTCGCCTTCACCGCAAAGGGGGCCTTTTTTTCCACATAAATCCTTCTTACGTTTTCCATGCTGCTCTCCATTCCTTATGTCTCCACGCCCAGCGACTTTAATATGTATACGATTTCCCGGTCCACCGTCTCGGGCGTGATCCTGATGGTCTGGGCGGAAATCTTCAGTCCCTCCAGCACAAACATGATATTTCTCGCCGTGCCGGCGCAGTCCTCGCAGTAAAACTCCCCGTTGTCCACGCCGATCTCAATCAGTTTTTCAATGATCTTTACCGCGGAGTCAAACTGTTTTTTCAGAAAGTTATCCTTCTTCGGAGGCTGGTTCTCAAAATAAAACTCGTAAACCGCCTGCGTCAGCGTGTCCTTCTTCCTCAGCAGTTCCTTTTTCTGCTCCTGCAGGAAAAGGACAAGGATATCCGCCGCCGTGGCGTCTTCCGTTATGCTGTCGGAGAACACATCGTCCGCTTCCTCGCTTTCCAGCTTCATGACTTCCATGAAAATCTCGCTGGTATTGTCAAAATACAGGTAAAGTCCGCCCCTGCTGATCTGGCAGGCTTCCACAATGTCTTTCATGGTCACTTTCTTAAAACCTTTTTCCATGAAGACCTTTCTTGCCGTCTCCAGTATGTACTTCCGCTTCTGCGCCGATTTCTCTCCCATGTTCATTCCCCTTTTATCTGATATCCAAAGGCTTATCCCAGTATTCTATGATCTTCTGCATCCGTTCCAGGACCAGACAGAAGATGTTCTCCTTTACCGCCTCGCTCCAAAGGGCCGCCTTCGTCCTGCCCCCCAGCACATATCTGGAAAGAATCCCCCGGAGCAGATCCCAGTCCTTTAACTCCGCCCCTGCGATAACCTTTCGCTCGTCCTCGTGGGTCCTGATTCCGTTCCGTGTGTATACATAGCTGTAATTCCGGTACATCAGAGGCGACGCGGCCGCTTCCCTGACAAAACCCATCAACGTGGCGTCGTACACCGGAAACCGAAGGGCGTTTTGGTTTTCCCCGTTCCCCTGATAGAGGGTGCTGCCCTGCTGTCCCGCATTCTTTTCCAGCCAGGGAAGATACTTCAGCAAAGGCACCGTCGTCCGCTTGTATTCCTCTATCAGCTTCTGCCGGTAATCCAAACTTTCATCCATACTGTCTGTGCTCCCTTTTTTCCACTGTTTCGTAAAAACTGACACATATGTATTTTTATTTTATCACAAATTTAATAAAAGTACAGTAGAAAATTGAAGATAGTTTGTTGTATACTGTTGTAAGAGACGGCCAAAAAGATCTGTCGTTCGACAGACCGGCCGCGGGAAGGAAGAATAAAAATGCCAGCAGCAGTCATAAACAACGGAAAAATCATTTATCAGAGCGGCCAGCCGATGACCGCCCTCCACCTGATCACAAATGGATGCGTTCAGGCCACGTTCCCCGGCGGAACCTACCTTTTGAAAAAAGGAGATGTGATCGGCATCTGCGAAATCTGTTCGGAAGTTCATTTTCTGGGATACACGGCTACGGAGGAAACCTCCATATTGACCTATCCGATCAATAACATGGAATCTCTGGGCGACCTTCTGATCAAACATCCCGATATTGCCAGAGTCTTTCTGCTTTCCCTGTTTCGGCAGATCAATACTCTTATGGGCCAGAGTTCCATCTCCGAAATGAACTGCGCCACGCTGCACCAGAATCTGATGGCGGACTACGAAAAATACAACGCCCTCTGCTCCCGTTACCGCGTCACTCCGAAGGTGCTGGAAAAGGTACAGGATGTGGCGGCTTATGTGGTGAGCGAGGATGCCGACATCTGGCTGAACAGCTATTACACGGGCCTTCAGAACATTTATTCCCGGGAAGCCTGCAAGGCCCTGGTTCTGGAACCGGGTCTCTCCCTGGGCATGCTGCGCAAGGGAAGTCTGGACTTCCGAAAGACTTATACCGTGCTGGAGGATCAGAACCAGTATATCTCCCAGATCCTTCAGCACTACTTCAATGCTTCCGGAAACGATCTGTTCGATTTTTACACCTCTCTCTATTATAAGCTGGGCGCCAATTCCGAGGACGCCGCCTCTCTGGCGGAGGATATCGAACGCATGATCCGGCATTTTGAGGGCAATCCCGGTCTGGACGCCGAGCAGGTTGCCCTGCGGGTAGACAGCTTCCGCAGCAAGCTCTCCCTTTTGAACACTGCGGGGGGCGCCGCGGAAAATCAGGAGGACGCCCTCAGCGCTTCCATTCTTGCCGAACTGTCGGGCAGCCTGAACACCATCCTCTCTTATGCGGGATCCGACTTTGAGGACGCGGAGTCCTTCCGACAGCATGTGAACGCGTACAAAAAACTGGACGACCGAAACGCGGCGGACGAGACGACCACGCGGCTGCGCAGACAGCTGACCACGGAATTCTACTCTCTCTACAGTGTGATCTTCGAGCGCTCCCTGGTCGATTCCTATCTTCCCACCGCCGTCAAAATGTTTTTATTCTTCGGCTACGTGGACGAGGAACTGGCCGGGTCCGCCAACAGCGTCGTCCTTTATAATCTCACGTTCGGCATGGAAGATCAGAGCCGGTTTGGCGTCTATACCTTTTACCATTGGCTCACCGCCATCTACAACGGGGATAAAACCCCCAGCAGAAACGAGTTTGACGAGGATTATTCCGATTATATCCACAAACAGAAGGCCATGGGAAATTTCACCGCTGCTCAGGTAGCCGCCATGGAAAAGGATCCCATGAGCCGCGTCAATTACGAGCTGCACAATATGTTCCCCTCGGTGAACAAAGTCACATTCGGCCGGATCAGCACCTACTGTCCGCTCTTTAGCGCTGACAACGTGCTGAAGGATCTGAAGAGCTCCTTCGTCACCGTGGCAAAGATAAACAAGGCTCTGGAAAATATCAGAAAGATCGACTATTCCGCCTATTACCGGGAAAGTCTCGACTATGACAATATGGAAGTTATGGGAAAGGAAACCATCCATCTGGAATTTCTTCCCGACGTGATCCTCGCTCCCAACGTCGGCATCCGCGGCATCATGTGGCAGGAGATCGAGGGCAAAAAGCGCAACAGTCCCGGAAGAATGGCCTTCTCCATCTTCCATCTGGAGGACATCAACGCTTCCCTGGTCCGGCTCACGGGCGAATTCCGCTGGGAAATGTGCAAGAGGATCCAGGGAAGCCGCTGGAACGATGTGAGCGAACGGTCGCTGACCAGCGAATACTTCGACTATGTCCAGTTCTACCGCAAAAATCACGAGCTCAGCGCCGAGGCGAAAGAGCGCGTCCGCGTCAGCCTGCAGCGCGCAAAGAACAGCTTTAAGGAAATGTTTGTCAGGGACTATATGGTCTGGGTGTTGTTTGAGGGCAATAATTCCCCGAGACTGAACAAGGTGGCAAGAAAGATCCTGTTCACCTACTGTCCTTTCCCGGCCTCCCTGCAGGCGTCGCTCGCCCAGAATCCCCTTTACACGGAGCTTCTGGAACGCGGCAAGGTCCTGACCGGCCAGCGGCTGCGCCATCTTGAAATCGTGGCCCAGAAGATCAAAAACTCAGGCGAACAGATTCCCGACACGCTGGAAAAAGAGAGGAATTTTGTAAGCGGTAAAATATCGTAACGGAAAATGACGCGCCGGCAATCACCCGCGGGAAGGCGGCTCTACATGCCCGGCTGAATATCCTGACCGGTCTCGCCCTGCATTCTGGAGGCCTGACCGGCCGGATCCTTCTCCAGCCGCAGCATCGTCTCAAAAGCGGACAAAAGAAGCCGTTCCCTGCGGTACCGGTTCATGTCCCGGGGCCGGTCCATATACAGCTTAAAATGATCTACCTGCCATACCAGCGCATCCGCCAGCGTATATCCCCCAATCTGGTATCTGTTCCAGAATTCTCCGTAGTCATGATAGTAGGCCAGTTCCTTCAAAAGTCCTTCTGAATCGCGGATTTCCCGCCAAAGACGCTCCCCGTATTCCCGGTCTTCCCCGGCACGCTGCGCCAGTCCCAGCACAAAACCGTGCAGTTCTTCCAAAGCCGCTTCCAGTTCCTCCCGACTGTCCTTTTCCATCCGAATCCTCCTTCCGCCGGCGCCGCCGGCCAATCCTTCCTCTTCCGGGCCGGTCTTTGTTCCCGGTCCGCCTTTCGCTTCCGGTTCCATTTTTGATTCCGGTTCCATTTCCTTTTTCCGGCTCCATCTCCGTTTCCGGTCCTCCGGGAAATAAAAAAGGATCTGATCCGCCATTTTACGGCTGTCTTCAGATCCTTTTCCAGCAGGGGAAGAGAGGCTCGAACTCCCGTTTACGGTTTTGGAGACCGCCGCACTACCACTGTACTATTCCCCTGTGTCTGCGTTTTTACCACCGACGAAAGCTATTATAACACAGTTTGATACGCTGTGCAACAGATTTTTCAGAAGACGCGTTCCATTACCTCCTGCACGGAGCGGACGCCCACGATCTCGATTCCGCTGTTCTTTTGACAGTCGCCGGCGCATACCTGCGGAACGATCAATGTCTGAAAGCCCAGTTTTTCCGCCTCCGCAACGCGCTGTCTGGCCTGACTTACGGCCCGTACCTCTCCGCTGAGTCCCACTTCGCCAAATGCCGCCAGCCGGGGATTCAGCGCCCGGTTCTTAAAACTGGAGACCACCGCCAGAACAATGCCCAGATCCACAGCCGGCTCCTGAATCTTCATGCCGCCCGTAATGTTCACATAAGCATCGCAGGAAGCAAGCTGCAGCCCCGATCGCTTTTCCAGCACAGCCATCAGGAGATTTACGCGGTTAAAATCCGTTCCCGTCGTCTGCCTTCTGGGAATCCCGAAATTGCTGTGACAGACCAGCGCCTGAATCTCGACCAGCAGTGGCCTTGTCCCTTCCATCGTACAGGCCACCACCGAGCCGCTGGCGTTCTCCGGCCTTCCGTTCAGCATGTACTCCGACGCGTTCTGCACCTCGGTCAGTCCCTGTTCCCGCATTTCAAACACGCCGATCTCATTGGTGGAGCCGAACCGGTTCTTCACTCCCCGCAGAATCCGATAGGAAGCATGCCGGTCGCCTTCAAAGTACAGAACCGCGTCCACCATATGTTCCAGCACCCTGGGCCCCGCCACCGTTCCTTCCTTTGTCACATGGCCGACGATAAAGACCGATACGTCAAGTCCCTTGGCCAGCTGCATCAGGACGCCCGTGGTCTCTCTGACCTGAGACACACTGCCCGGAGCCGCGGAAACATTCTCGCAGTACATGGTCTGGATGGAGTCAATCACCACCGTCTGCGGCTTCTGCGCCCGGATCACTTCCGCGATTTTGTCCAGATTCGTCTCGCACAGCAGCAGCATCCGGTCCGTAAAATGACCGATCCGGTCAGCTCTCATTTTAATCTGCGCCGGCGATTCCTCGCCGGAAATGTACAGGATCTTCTGCGTGCCCTCGGAAAGGTTGCGGCACACCTGCAGAAGCAGGGTTGACTTGCCGATGCCGGGATCTCCTCCCACCAGAGTCAGCGATCCCCTGACGATCCCTCCGCCCAGCACTCTGTCAAGCTCGCCGATCCCGGTGGAGATCCTGTCTTCGCTCCGGACCGGTATCTCAGACAGCACGCAGGGCGCCGCCGCGGCAGCGCCTGCGGACCCCTTCCCGGGATTTCCCGTCCCGTAAGGCGCCCTGTTTACGGTCTCTTCCACAAAGCTGTTCCATTCCCTGCAGCCGGGGCACTGCCCCATCCATTTTGCGGATTCATACCCGCAGTTCTGACAGAAAAAAACGGTAGCTGTCTTTCCTTTTGCCATTTCCTCAGACCTGCTCCACTTTCACGGATACTTCGCCGGCAGCTTCCAGTTCCACGCTCAGGGAAAGCTTTCCGCCCAATCCGGTTTTCATGGTTCCGACGCTCTTTCCGTCAATGAACACCTCGTACTCCGTATCGTCCGTAAGACCCACGGTGATCTGAGCGTCTTCCCCGCCTTCCACAATAAACTCCACGCCGTTTTCTTTTTCCGCAAACCGAATGACGCTGGTGCCCGGTACGGATTCGTACAGAAACAACCCGTTTTTCTCCAGCTTCGTGATCTCCCGGCAGGTTTTGACCTTCAGCAGATCGCCGGCGTGCTCAAAGTCCTCCAGCTTCGCCTTCTTCTCCAACAAATGATTTCCAAAGCTGATCGTGCCGTCCGCCTCGCCGCGGAGCAGTTCCTTCACAACTGCCATGTGTATTTTCCTCCTCTTCTTTTGTAGCCGGAGTCCGTCCAGGCTACGCTCTCATTATAACAGGAATCGGACCGCCGCGCAAGCGGCCGCGGAAAGACGCCGCTTCCCGCAGGGGACGTCACTTTACCGTAAACGTCACCTTTCCGTTCTTAAATCCCGCCGCCACCGTATCTCCCGGCTGAATCTTCTTCTGCAGGATTTCCTCCGCCAGCGCGTCCTCCACAACGGACTGTATGGCCCGCTTTAACGGTCTCGCCCCCATCTTTTTGTCCGCGTACTTTTCCACCAGATGCTCCCGCAGGGAAGGGGTCATCGACAGTTTAATTCCCATCTGCGCCTCGCACCGCCGGTAAAGGTCGGAAGCGAGCAGATTCACAATGGCCTTCATGTTCTCATCCGTCAACTGATGGAATACGATGATCTCGTCGATCCTGTTGACAAACTCCGGCTTAAAGCTCTTTTTTACCTCTTCCATGACGCCGGCTTTCATCTTCTCATAGTCCCGCTTTGTGTCGCTGCCCGTGGAAAATCCAAGGTTTTTGGGATCCACGATCCGCTGGGCTCCGGCGTTGGACGTCATGATCAGAACGGTGTTCTTAAAGCTGACCTTCCGGCCCTTGGAATCCGTGATATGGCCGTCGTCCAATACCTGCAGCAGGATGTTGAACACGTCCGGATGGGCTTTCTCAATCTCGTCAAACAGCACCACGGAATAGGGATTGCGCCGCACCTTTTCGCTGAGCTGTCCTCCCTCTTCAAATCCCACATAGCCGGGCGGGGAACCGATCATCTTGGACACCGAATGACCTTCCATGTACTCCGACATGTCTACCCGGATGATAGCGTCCTCCGAGCCGAACATCGCTTCCGCCAGCGCCTTGGAAAGCTCCGTCTTTCCCACGCCGGTGGGACCCAGAAACAGGAAAGAACCGATGGGACGCTTCGGATCCTTCAGACCCACCCGGCCCCTCCGCATGGCCTTCGCCACCGCCGTCACGGCTTCCTCCTGACCGATGACGCGCCTGTGCAGAATGCTTTCCAGCCTGAGCAGACGCTCGCTTTCCTTCTGCGCCAGTTTCTGCACCGGAATTTTGGTCCACATCGCCACCACCTCGGCGATCTCGTTCTCACCCACGGTATAGCGCTTGTTTGTCTCCTGACTCTCCAGCCGTTTTACCATGCGCTGGTATTTTTTCACCAGTTCATCCTGCGCGTGCTTGATCTCCGCCGCCTGCGTAAACGCTTCCATACGGATGGAGCGCTCGATCTGCTGATCCATCTTTTTGATCTGATCCAAGAGTTCCTTCTGTTTGTCGGGCATATCCATAGCCCGCAGCCTTGCGCTGGCCGCCGCCTCGTCGATCAGATCGATGGCCTTGTCGGGAAGATTTCTGTCATTGATGTACCGGGCCGAGAGCCTTACCGCCGCTTCCACCGCCTCTTCGGTCACAGTCACCTGATGATGCTCCTCGTATCTGCCCTTAATGCCCTCCAGGATCCGGATGGCCTCTTCCTCCGTCGGCTCTTCCACGTTCACAGGCTGAAACCGCCGCTCCAGAGCCGCGTCCTTTTCAATATATTTCCGGTATTCCGCGATGGTGGTGGCGCCGATCATCTGCAGCTCTCCCCTCGCAAGGGAAGGCTTCAGAATATTGGAAGCGTCAATGGCCCCTTCCGCGCCGCCGGCCCCGATCAGCGTATGCAGCTCATCCAGAAACAGGATCACATTGCCGTCGTCTATGACCTCCCGGATCACCTTCTTGATGCGTTCCTCGAATTCGCCCCTGTACTTGCTCCCTGCCACCATTCCGGACAGATCCAGCGTCAGGACGCGCTTATCCTTCACGGTAAAGGGAACCTTCCCCTCCACGATCCGAAGCGCCAGTCCTTCCACAACCGCGGTCTTTCCCACTCCCGGCTCGCCGATGAGACAGGGATTGTTCTTTGTCCGGCGGCTTAAGATCTGAACCAGCCTGCGGATCTCGTCTTCCCTGCCGATGACAGGATCAAGCTTTCCCTCCCTCGCAAGCGCCGTCAGATCCCTGCTGTACTGGCCAAGGGTAGTCTGTTTCTGCCGGCCGGCGGGTCTCCTTCCCAGATCCTCCTTATACAGATTGCCATCCTGTCCGATGGCGGTCAGCGTATCCGCGTAGATTTTCTGAACGTTGACGCCTAAGGTGTTCAGAAGGCGCACGGCTACATTTTCGCCCTCCCGGATCAGCGCCATCAGGAGATGTTCGGTTCCCGTGGCTTTCTGTCCGAATCTGGCGGCCTGTCTGTGGGCTTCCTCCAGGACCTTCCGGGCTCTCGGAGAGTACCCTTCCCGTTCCCGCAGGCTTACGCCGCTTTCAAACGCGATCAGTTCCTGAATCATGTCCTGAACCTGAGCGATATCCACTCCGTTGTCCGTCAGAACCTTATGGGCCACTCCCCCGGGTTCCTTCAGCAATCCCACCAGAATATGTTCGGTTCCCACATATCCCTGCTTCAGGCTTCTTGCGCATTTTGCCGCAAGATTCAGAGCCTCTCTGGCCCTGTCGGTAAACTGTGACTGCATCTCTTCCTCCTGTCCAAAGCGTGCGGGTATGCCCCGCCGCGCACTCATTGATAATTTTCGTAGATTTCCTCGATTATTTCATGTATTTCTTCTTTGGAAATATTCTTACAGCTGCTCTCGGCCAGAATGACCTGAAGCTGCCTGCGAAGATCTTCCAGAGCCTGCATTCTGTCGGCATCCACCGCAATAACGGCCCCCCGCCTGCGGTCCACCTTTACATACCCCTCCTGTTTCAGGACAGTATACGCCTTGTTCACGGTATGCATGTTAATGCCGATCAGATCTGCCAGCTGACGCACGCTGGGAAGAGAATCTCCTTCCCGGAACCGGGAAGTTGCGATCCCCATAATGATCTGGTTGCGTAGCTGCAGATATATTGCCTCATCACTGTTAAAATCAATTTCGATGATCATACTTCCTCTCATTCTGCCGTAGGTCTTTGACCATTCCTGCTGTTATATCCATATTATAACAGGTATCTGCCCCTGTCAACCGAAAAAGGGAGAGGTTACCCGTTTAAGCGTATCCTCTCCCCTTCCTCTTTATTCCGTTCCCAACCTATTTTTCCTCTTCCCCATCGTAATTGAGGAACTCAAACTCAAATTCATCTTCATCCGCCATAAAATTTTTCGGCTGTGTTTTTACAGGTCCCTGGCTCTGAGGTCCCGCAGGACGCTGGCCCTGGGGCGCTCCCGCCGGGCGCTGACCCTGAGGCGTTCCCACCGGACGCTGACTCTGTGGCGCTCCTGCTGGGCGCTGACCCTGAGGCGTTCCCGCCGGGCGCTGGCCCTGGGGCGCTCCTGCCGGGCGCTGACCCTGAGACATTCCCGCTGGACGCTGGCCCTGGGGCGCTCCCGCCGGACGCTGACCCTGGGGCGTTCCCGCCGGGCGCTGGCTCTGAGACGTTCCCGCCGGGCGCTGGCCCTGAGGTCTCTGGGCTCCTCCCCTTTTATCCGCGTCCGTTCTCTGCATGGGCCGTCCGCTCCCGGACTGTGCGCTTCTCCTGCGCAGCGTTTCATTTTCCACCGCATTAAAGTAAGCGGAATCCATCATATCCCTGAGTTTATAGATCAGATAACCGATCGCTCCCGCCGCGGCGATCAGAAGAAATACCAGAATAACAATCACAATCTTCTGGGACTTCACTCTCTTCTGCGTATTTGTCAGATCTCCCACCGAATCATTTAAACGCAGCAGCGCCTGAATATCATAAGCCGCGTTTTCCGGCGTGCGCACATACCATTTTCCATCCTGCTCGTACGTATCATACGCCTTCGTTTCCTCCGGCTGTTCCGATGTCACCGGCGTTTCCGGCGTCTCCACCGGATCCTCATCTGTACCGGGGTTCTCCGCCGGATCCGTATAAGGCGTCACCTCCCCGGACAGGGTGATGCAGTCTTCCCTGATAAATCCCGTCTTTTCCACATTGTTGTCAAGGAACGTCACCTGATACCATGTTTTCCCGTCATTGTCCAGACTTGCCGCCTGCCCGGTCACGGTCAGCGCAAGACCGCTTTTTGCAAAAATGATGATCTCGCCGTCGGTAGACGCGTTGCTGCGGATCCGGCTGTTATCCTTCGCCACAGTGGCGCTGACAGGATTGACCTGACTCACCTGTGCCGCCGGCAGGTTCGTGCCGCCGGGCGTAGTCTGCGGCGTCTCCGACGCCTGAGGTTTCAGCGTGACCGCAGGCGGCGTGGAGCCGTCCGTGATCTGCAGCAGATCCCCACGGATGTACCCCACCGTGTCGGCATCCGCCCAGACCTCATACCAGGTGTAACCGTCGCTGCCCTGTACCTGACCGTTGACCGTTATGACCGTATCCTGCGGATAGCTTGTCACAACGCTCGCGCTGGTGCTTGCGGAACTGCGCACCTTTGCGCCGCCGTTGGAAATAATCTTCGCCGCGCTTTCCGCATGGCCCACCAGTGAAAAACATCCCCAGACCAGCATCATGCACAACGCAAACCCGGCCGTAAGCGCCGCCCTGCAAAGCAACTTTCCTGAACGTAACTCTTGCAACTCTTTGGTCTTTTTCATACCTTCTTCCTTTCTCTCCCGCCTGCGCGTCAGCTCCGCGTAAAACGCTTATGTCCCTCGTCGCCCTTCTGTCCGAGGCTGAACCCGTGCAGTCCCTTCTGGTGTTTCTCTCTTTCTCTGGCTTCCATGTTGCGATGCATTTTTGTCTCACATTCCGGACAGAATCTGCCGGAACGGATCGGCCTGTTGCACAGATCACAGTGCAGAAACATTCTGGAGCCTTCCGCCACCTCAAGCCTTCCCTCTCTGAGAAGACGGCGGATCGTCTTCTGGGACACCCCGATGCTGGCCTCGATCTCGGCCGCAGTGGCGCCCTTGTGTTCCTCAATATAGGCGCGCACCTTGCCGTAATCGTCATACGCCAGTTCTCCGCAGTCCTCGCACCGATACTCGCCCAGTCCCTTAAAAATCATCACCCCGCCGCATTTTGCACAGACGCGGGGAATATTGTATGTCTCCGGTTGCAACAGCCGTTCAATATCCATAGAATCGGTCACACCTTTCTGTCTTCCTTTTTATGTCTCGTCGATAGCTTTTCCAATGTCGTGCCGCATATATTTGTTCTCAAACGCGACCCACTCCGCCGCCTCGTAAGCCTTTGCCCTGGCCTCCTTCAGAGTCGCCCCCTTCGCGGTAACGCCGAGAACCCTGCCGCCGTTTGTGACGACGCGCCCCTTTTCATCAAATCTGGTCCCCGCATGAAAACAGTAATAGTCGTCCTTCCCTTCAAACTTTTCGAGCCCCGTGATCTCAAAGCCCTTCTGATAGGAAACGGGATACCCGTCACTTGCCAGAACAACGCAGACCGCCGCATTGTCCTCAAACTGCAGGTCTACCTGATCGAGGGTACCGTCGATGCAGGCGTCTACCACATCCATGATGTCGTTCTTCATCCTGCAAAGCACCACCTGCGCTTCCGGATCCCCGAACCGCGCGTTGTACTCCAGAACTTTCGGCCCCTCCGGCGTCAGCATCAGGCCGAAAAAGATAACGCCCTTAAACTCTCTTCCTTCGGCGGCCATGGCGTCGACGGTGGGCTGATAGATATGCTTCCTGCAGAAATCATCCACTTCCGCGGTATAAAAGGGACTGGGAGAAAAATTCCCCATGCCGCCGGTATTTAATCCCTGATCGCCGTCCTTCGCCCGCTTGTGATCCTGAGCGGAAGTCATGGGCTTCACCGTCTTTCCGTCCACAAATGCCAGCACGGACACCTCCCGGCCCGTCAAAAACTCTTCGATCACCATCCGGTTGCCCGCATCCCCGAAATGTTTATCCATCATGATCTCTCTGACGCCGGCCTTCGCCTCCTCCGGCGTGTTGCAGATCAGCACGCCCTTTCCCAGCGCAAGACCGTCCGCCTTCAGCACAATCGGCATTTTCGCCGTCTCCAGATAAGCCAGAGCCTTCTGAGGATCGTCGAACGTCTCATACGCCGCCGTAGGAATGTTGTATTTTTTCATCAGGTCCTTTGAGAAGGCCTTGCTTCCCTCCAGAACCGCCGCCTTCTGATCCGGGCCGAATACCCGAAAGCCCGCCGCCTTCAGCTGATCCGTCAGTCCTCCCACCAGTGGATCGTCCGGCGCGACGAATACCAGATCCACCGCCTTTTCTCCGGCATAGGCTATGATCTTCTCAAACTCCATGACGCCGATGGACGGCTCGCATTCCGCGATCTGTGCTATCCCCGCGTTTCCGGGCACACAGTAAATCTTTTCCACCCGCCTGCTCTTCTTCATGCTTACCGCGATGGCGTGTTCTCTCCCGCCGCCGCCTACGATCAATACCTTCATGCTTCCTCTTTCCGCCTTACCCTTCCGTTCTCTATTGTCAGCCTGTTGTTTGCAATATCGTCAATCGCCTGCGGCAGAAGGATCCATTCCGCCTGCTCCATCACTCTTCTCTGAAGCGTTTCGGGGGTATCGTCCTCCCTGACCTCCACCGCTTTCTGGGCGATGATGGGGCCCTCGTCCATCCCTTCGTTTACAAAGTGAACCGTGGCGCCCGTAATCTTCACGCCCCGCTCAAGAACCTTCTCATGCACCTTCAGCCCATAATAACCGACGCCGCAGAAAGAAGGGATCAGGGACGGATGGATATTCACAATACGGCCGGCGAACTTCGCCACCATCTCTTCCGGGATCCTCACAAGAAAACCTGCCAGCACGATCAGATCCGGCGCAAGCTCGCACATTTTTTCCGTAAAGGCCGCGTTAAAGGCCGCCCTGTCCGGATACGACCCGGGGTTTATGACAATCCCGGGAATCCCGTGCTTTTCCGCCCTTTCCAGCGCTTTGGCGCCGGGATTGTTTCCGATCACGGCCGCAATCTGCGTATTGGTGATCCTGCCGCTGTCAATGGCATCCAGAACAGCCTGCAGATTCGTTCCGCCTCCCGACACACACACTACCGTTTTCAGCATACCACCGCTTCCCTTTCTCCCGGTTCCACGGCTCCCACGATCCACGCCTGCTCGCCGGCGGCCTTCAGCGTCTCCACCGCTCTGTCGGCCTGATCGGAGCCTACCGCCAGCACCATTCCCAGACCCATATTATAGGTATTGTACATCACTCTTTCTTCCACCCCGCCTTTTTTCTGAAGCAGACGGAAGACAGGCGGCACGGGGTAGCTGTCCTTCCGGATCACGGCCCGTCTGCCCTCCGGAAGCATCCTGGGGACATTCTCATAAAATCCGCCGCCCGTGATATGGCTGCAGCCTTTTATCTCCACACCCGCGTCCTTCAGCGCCCTCAGCGCCTTTACATAAATCTTTGTAGGCGTAAGCAGCGTTTCGCCTAGGGTAGCGCCCAGCTCGTCATAATATGTATTCAGGCTCTCTTCCGTCATGTCGAAAACCTTTCTCACCAGAGAAAAGCCGTTGGAATGTACGCCGGAAGAGCCGATTCCTACCAGCAAATCGCCCGGCGCGATCTTCTCGCCGGTGATCAGATCCTTTTCGTCCGCCACGCCCACGGCAAAACCCGCCAGATCATATTCCTCCTCCGGCATCAGGCCGGGATGCTCCGCGGTCTCTCCCCCGATCAGGGCGGCTCCCGCCTGCCTGCAGCCCTCGGCCACGCCCTTTACAATGGCCGCGATCTTTTCCGGATGATTTTTTCCGCAGGCGATGTAATCCAGGAAAAACAGGGGTTCCCCTCCCGCGCATGCCACGTCGTTCACACACATGGCCACACAGTCGATCCCCACCGTGTCGTGCTTATCCATAAGGAACGCCAGCTTGATCTTGGTGCCGACGCCGTCTGTGCCGGACAGCAGCACGGGATTCTCCATGTTCTTGATCGCCGCCATGGAAAAAGCGCCCGAGAAACCGCCCAGGCCCCCCATCACTTCGGGACGCAGGGTTTTCTTCACATGTTCCCGGATCAGCTCCACCGATCGGTAGCCTGCCTCGATGTCCACGCCGGCCTTTTTATAATCCATTGTCTTTACCATACCCTTCCGATCCGCCTTAAGACTCCTTCGTCCGCCGGATCTCAATCTCTTTTATCGTCGCCGCGCCGTCTTTGCAGCGTCCGCGGGTTCTTCCGTCCCCGCCCGGTTTCTGCGGTTTTCATGGCGCATTATTTTTTCATATTCTCCAAATATGCCCTGTATCCTTCCTGCTGAAGCTTTCGGTCCTTTTCCATGACCTGATCCCTCAGCTTCGCGCTGTAGGCCTTCAGCCTATCCAAAAGTTCCGGATCCGAGGTCGCCAGGATCTTCGCCGCCAGCAGTCCCGCGTTCGCGCCGCCGTTGATGGCGACGGTGGCGACGGGAATTCCGGAAGGCATCTGCACGATGGAATAGAGAGAATCCCTTCCCCCAAGAGAAGTGGTGTGCATGGGAACGCCGATCACCGGCAGGGGAAAGATGGCCGCGCACATGCCGGGCAGATGGGCTGCCATGCCCGCGCCGGCGATGATCACTTTAAACCCCTTTTCTTCCGCGTTCTTCGCATACTCAAAGAAGACATCCGGTTCTCTGTGGGCGCTGATAACGGTCATTTCGTAAGAAATGCCGAGTTCCTCCAGAACCTCCGCCGCCTTTGCCATGACGGGCAGATCAGAGTCGCTCCCCATCACAATACCTGCTTTTGCCATACCGTCCTCCTAATGGGCATATCTTGTGGTTCATACGCCGGTTGAATTGCTTATGTTGTTGCTCTTACGTCTCTAGTGTACTAAAATTCGCCGGGGTATGCAAGCATTATTTTAAAGAACCCAGCGCTTCATTTAAGGGTTCCGTCCCGGGAAGGACAAATCGTCCCTTCTGAATGATCGGGACGCAGGTGCCGTCCTTTAAAACGGCGGCCAGCTCTCCCAGTTCGTCATAAGGAATGGTTATGTCCGTATGGCAGTTATAGTACGCCTCCAGAGGTTTCTCCCTGCGCAGAGCGGATACGGCGTTTTCGCGGGCCACGATCGCTTTCCCGTCCGGGTTGTAGGTCATGGTATCCTCTTCGTGGGAATAGCAGGTGTCGCCCACCGCAAAATGCGGCCCCGTCTTCTCCGCGATAAGGATGGGGAACTTCGCCTCCACCCCCAGACGCTTCGCGGTCATGTAGGCGGTGGTGTTGGTGCCGATGGCGAACTCGCCCATGGGAAGAGTGTCATGCCTGTGAAGCACATTCTCCCGGATAAACCGTCTTCCCTCTTCCGGGTCCTCGTAGTTGCCGCACCCATAGTCCCGTATCATGCCGTCCTGAAAGGTCAGGAACAGATCCCTGTACTCCAGCCCGTTCAGGAAAACCCTTGTCACGTGAAGCATGCCGTTCGTCCCTTCCAGCACCGGGGAAGTAAACACCTCGCCCACGGGTATGTTCACATCCGCCACGCAATTTTCAAAAATGGTCTCCTTTTCCGGATCCGAAAGCTTCCAGAGATTGACCTTCAGATCCGTCCGGTTTTCTCCCATTCCCTTTATCTTACAATGATCCGCGGTATCCAGCACATCGATGATCTTCTGCTGCACATCCCGATAGAGCGCGTAATCCAATGTGTTGATCCGCAGGGTTTCCCAGAACAGTTCCCGGAATACGGGGCCGATCTCCGGAACGGGAAACGCGATGATGGTATAGCTTGTCTCTTCCTCGGGCGCATACTCGTTTTCCATCTCGCCCGCACGGGAGACGAGCTCCGTCTGCAGTCTGTTCTGCTCTTCGCCAAGCCGTAAGGCTTCCGGCTTCATCACAGGCTCAAAAACCTTCTCCCCGAACGTCTCCATCACAGCCGGGCCCGCGCAGTTTCCCGCTTCCTCCCGGTACTGCTCATAGGCCGCGCGAAGCGCTTCCATCCGCCGGTTTACATAGTTTTTATCCAGCCAGAGAGCCTGATCGAACCTGTGATCATACGAAAACTGTCTGTTGGGCTTTGCGCCCTCAAAACCGGTCCTCCGGTGTATGACGGGCCGAAGCCCCATTTTTTCAAAGTTTTCCACCGCCCGGCGTATCACTCTCTCAAAGCCCAGACGGTAAATGACCATCACGCTGCTCTTTTTCGTCAGGTCCTTGTTCATGACCTCAAATCCCATGCGAAACCCTTCGGTATACGCGTCCGCCATGGCCGCTATATCGGCGTCGTCCAGCGCAGCCAGAAACCTTGCCGTCTCCAGTTCGTTCTCCGTGACATACTCCCCGTAGGCATACAGATATCTGGGATCGCTCAGGTCGCAGTTTTTCAGGATTCGCAGCGCAATCGTCTCTTCCGGGCAGGTTCTCTTCTTCACCTGCAGGAGCGCATCTTCCTCCGCGTAATCGCAGACCGCCCAGTAAAGGATCCTGCGCACGGTCTCCCTGTCGGGCAGCGTTCCGTCCTCCTGCCACTGATAGGTAAAGGCGGCATAGATTTCGACAAACAGCTCCATACATACCAGCACTCTGTCTGTCAGTCCGTCAAAAATATGGTACACCTGCTCAAAAATCCCGGCGCTCAGCACGCACAGCGGCGGCCCGAGTTCCTCTCCCAGCTCTTTCACCGCATAGGCCGGGTTGCAGTAGCCGGTCTCATAATTTTCCGGCAGTATCGGCGCGTACAGTTCACGGTTCGCCGCCGCCAGCTCCTGCGCCGAACGCTTTCCGTAAGAATCGCCGGCGCCGTACATCTCCGGGTTCTCCATAACCTTCCGCAGGAAAAGCAGCCTCTCCGCCATCGCCGCAAAATACCTCTCAAAAGCAGGCGCGCCGAAATGCTCCTCCGGAATCTGGCCGATTCTCTCCCACGCAAGATCATATCGCTCTTTCAGCAGTTCTTCCTCTGTTCCGTATCGATCCCGGATCTCCGTCTTTTCCATAAACTTCCCTCCCGCATGTCGCGCTTCTAAAGCCTGGCTCCCGCATAGAGGATCAGACTGACACTCCCCAGAGCCGCCAGATTCAACAGGATTCCCAGAACGGGAAACAGCCTGTAACAATCCTTATCCCTCGCCGCCGCAATTCCCAGTCCCAGCCCCACCAGAGAAAACAGCAGGGCAAACAGGCCGGTGAACCCATATCCCACCGCCGCTTCCCCATCGTTTCTGTACGCGCGGAACACAACCACGCCCAGCCCCGCAAGACTGATGACACCCAGAACGGCGGCCATGACAGCGCTCTTTGAGTGTCTTTTGCTGGTAAAAATATAGCCCTTCTTTTTTCTCATAAAAACTCTAACGGGCACTTTCCCGATGCCTGCCGGAAAGTACCCGTTACTGACTCCTTACCTTACAATAATATTTTGGACTTTCCCGCGATCAGCTTTGCGCCCGTTACGATCAGGAGGATTCCCGACACGATCCCGACAACCAGCGTGATCACGCCCACCGCGATATTGGCGGCTCCCGCCCCCTTCATTACGTTATACACTTTTTGATCCATAGCCTTGCTTCCTCCCGTCCTCTTTTCGCCTGTCATCAGCAGGTCTCCTTTTTCATGCTCCATAGGTCTCATAATATTTGTCTATCTCCGCTTTCCGTTTGTCGTCGATGTACACCTGCCCGTTCACGGGCCTGTTGTACAGGTACTCTCTCACTTCGTCCATGGTCACAATGGCTCCGGTGTCAAAACCGTACTTCTCTTTGATTTCCTCCAGCGCGCTCTTTCTGCCTTCCAGCCCTTTTTCCATACGGTTCAGGGATACCATCAGTCCTCTGACATCCACGTCCGCCTGCGACTTCAGGATTGGGTAAGTCTCTTCGATGGATTTTCCGGAGGTGGTCACGTCCTCGATGATCACCACCCTGTCCCCGTCTTTTAAGCTGCTCCCCAGAAGGATCCCCACGTCCCCGTGATCCTTGATCTCCTTGCGGTTCGAGCAATAGCGGATCTCCTTCCCGTAGAGCTCGCTGTAGGCGATGGCGGCGGTCACGCACAAAGGGATTCCCTTGTACGCCGGGCCGAACAACACGTCAAAATTGTCTCCGTAGCTGTTGTGGATGGCCTTTGCATAATATTCGCCGAGTCTCCTTAACTGCGTGCCGGTCACGTATGCTCCCGCATTCATGAAAAAGGGAGATTTCCTTCCGCTCTTTAAGGTAAATTCACCGAATTTCAGCACCTGACTTTCCACCATGAATTCGATAAATTCCTGCTTGTACTGTTCCATGCCGTCTTCGGGCCTCCTGTTGTTTTATTTCCTATTTTTTATACTACCATGAAATATTGAAAAATACAATCACAGATTTTCACGCGCCCGCATTTTATGAATAGATTCTCTCCCGCTGTTTCCCCTTGAGGGTCTCCGGTCTGGCAGGAGCCTTTTATATTACGAAAACTCCACTTCCCAGCCGCTTTTTTGCATGCCACAGACAAGATCATCGCTGCATGGGAAAAATCCAGCCAAAAGCGCCCTGGGCGTCTTTCGATACCCAGAGCGCTTTTATGCCGTTTTGCAGTCACAGACCCGTATAGACATATTCATAAGTCCAGGTGCAGCTTCTGTCGTAGCCGTAGGCATCATGGCGGCTGATCAGACCCAAGTCATATCCCATATCAGAATAATAGTATTCCTCACTTTTTTTCAGGCTGACCACGTTTCCAAAGCTGTCATACGTTTTTTCCCAACTGTCATTACTGCCGTAGCCGTATTGTGTGGCACTCAGCACATTACCTGAGGCGTCGTAAGTATATTCCTCATACAAAACTCCGTCCCGTGTCACGCGCAATACATGGCCGCTCTCGTCACAGGTGTATTCCTCTATTCGCCACACACTGTCGGACACAGTATCATACCATGTACCCTTCAGCAAATGGCCGGCGTCATCATATTCATAGGTGATTTCACTATCCGACTCAATCTCCATCCCATCACTCCAATAATCTTTCACAATTTTCCCGTACTCGTCGTAGATTTGTTCACCTAGTAAGGATTTACTATCATAATATGCATAACTCCGCTCCCTCCCGGCCTCGTCATAGGTGTATTCTTCAAATACGTATGTCCTCCCAATCCAATCAGTGCAATAAAAAGCTTTGCTCTGTACCTTTCCGTTCCCACCATAGGTATATTCATACCAGCCGGCCACATCCCCGTCCGAATCATACTGCGTACCGCTCAGCTCATTTCCGGCTTCATCATAGGTGTATTCCCACCGCAGATTTAGATATCCACTGTCATACAAGGTATCCTGCAACAGCAACCCTTCGGGGCTGTACTCCTCTACCTCCATCAAATTCCCCGAAAAATCGTACCTCGTCACTTTTGCTACACTGACATTTGCCTCAACGTACTCTTTCCTTGCGGCCAATTCTTCGGAACCTGTCGCTTCGATCCCGCTCTCGAGGATCTGAACCGCCGTCAAAACGTCCGACTGCAGGTACGCATCCGACCAGGCTAAATACACCTGACCTTTCTCCTCCAGCAGAGCGTTATCCTGAGTCGCCTCGTAGCCCTCCGCCAATATGGCAAGTGCCAAATCGTACGCCCCCTGAGCCATATTCTCCCGGGCCAGAGTCAGGTACACCTGACTTTTTTCCTTCAGCAGAGCGTTATCCTGGGTCGCCTCATAGCCCTCCGTCAACACGACAAGTGCCGAATCGTACGCCCCCTGAGCCATATTCTCCCGGGCCAGAGCCAGATACACCTGGCTTCTTTCCTCCGCCAGAACAGTATCCTGAGTCACCTCATAACCCTGCGCCAACACGGCAAGTGCCGAATCGTAATCCGACTGCTCCAGATAATGCTCCGCTTCCGCGCTGTACACCTCAGACCGCTTCTTTTCCAGAACGTCGGAACCTGTCTCCTCTATCCCCTCGTTTAAGAGTGAATAAGCCCCGCTGTAATCCGCCTTTTCCACCAGCGTATCCACTCCAAGGACGTATGCCTCCTCCTGCTTTACGGCTACGTCCTTCAGAAACGCCTCTGCTACATCCTCGTCCTTTTCACCTTTTGCCTCTTTTATACCTTTCTTTAAGAGCTTCAGGGCATCATTATATTTCTCCTGCTCCAGATAGCACTCCGCCGAGCCCAAGTACGCCTCCCACTGTGTCTCGTCCAGATCAAGGGCTTCATCGTAATATTCCAAGGCATCACTGTACTCCTTCTCTTTCAGGCAGTCATCGGCAAGCTTCATGGCTTTTTTGCATTTGTATGCGTCACCGGTAAAGTACAAAAGACAGCAAATCCCTGCGATGACTGCCACCGCTGCCACTGCCGCCAGAGCGATCCATTTCTTCCTGCCTTTCCGGTGCAGCTTCTTCGCTCCTGTCTGTGCGCTGTCAGCGGCGCCTGTGGATGCACTCTCCGAAGTGCCCGCGGATGCGCCTGGCACCATACCTGCAGGTGTATTCACAGGTTCGCCCCCGGGGGTGCTCCCGTTCGTCCCTGTCTCCGGAACGATCCCTGCCTCTCCAATTGCTTTTACCTCAGTCCCGCAGACTGCGCAGACTGTGGCTCCTTCCTTTAATTCACTTCCGCAATTTTTGCAAAACATCTTTTCTCTCCTCCGTCCTTTGGGCTTTACAGCATTTTTCTTCCGCCCAGAGATACATTTTTACAACTTTAGCTTACCCCCCCGAATATCTTTGTCAATCTTTTTTCACTTATGATATTTCTGGCTTTTCTCACGATTCCTTTTACCGGATATTTGTCTGTGAATCATGGCGTTCTCTTTAGAAACGATCTGCCTTCACCGCTTTCTTAATGAATACGGCACGCACCCGCATTTTCACGCGCAGTCCCGGCATCGATCCTGCCTGCATTTTTCGCCCTTTCATCATCCGTATCATCACACTATGAAATCTTAATCAATCACCTCTATTTTTTCGATGACAGGCTGATCCTCGGCCGCCACCGTGCCGTTATCATCCTGAACGGGCGTATTCTCACAGATAGCGTCCACCACATCCATCCCCTCCGTCACATAGCCGAAGCAGGCATACTGCCCGTCCAGATAAGTGCTGTCCTGATGGACGATAAAAAACTGGCTGCTCGCGCTGTCCATATCCTGGGCGCGGGCCATCGAAATGGCGCCTCTTGTGTGGGACAGATTGTTCTCCACGCCATTTGCCGCAAACTCTCCCTTGATATTCTCTCCGGAGCCCCCGGTTCCGTTTCCCTCCGGATCTCCGCCCTGAATCATAAAGCCGCTTATAATGCGGTGGAAGGTCAGTCCGTCATAGAAGCCCTCCGATGCAAGCCTGATAAAATTTTCCACCGTAACAGGAGCCGCCTCGCCGTCAAGTTCGACAGAGATAGTGCCGTAGTCCTTCACAGTAATCTTTACATGATGGGTCTGTCCACCCTGCGCCCCAGCGCTGTCAAAGTTCTCTTCCCCGTCCGACTCCCGGACGCTGTCGCGGTCCTTTTCACCGTCTGCATTCCCGCTGCCGCACCCCGGAATTACAAGCATAAACGCCGACGCCATCACAACCAGTAATCTCATCCACTTTTTCATAATCATCCTCCTGAATCTGTGTTCCACTTGCAGACCTGCCGGACACGCCGTCATTCCATCGTCGCTCCACGGGATCCTCCCCGTATGCGGTGCCGGTCATATATCCGCCTTTATCAACACACATTTTATTATACCGCTTTTGTCCCCGTTTGCAAGAGACTGTCTGCGGTTTTATCCGTTGATCTGTTGAGTTTTATCCGTTGATCCCGGAATCCGTTCGTTTTTTCTTCACTCCAGCAGGATTTCCTCCACCGTCACAAACTCATATCCCTCATCCAGCAGTTGATCCACAATCTTCAGCGCCGCCGTCACAGAGGTATCGTAATAGTCGTGCAGCAAAATGATCTGATTCTCCCCCGCTTTGCTCACCACCCTGTCCGTAATGCAGTCCACGTTGCTGCTGCACCAGTCCAGCGGGTCAATGGTCCAGAGTACCGGAAACATATTCAGTTCTTCCTCAAGGCTCTTATCCCAGCAGCCGTAAGGCGGCCGCACATACAGCACCTCCTCCCCCGTAATTTCCGTTATAACCTCGTTTGTCTTTACCAGTTCCTCTTTGAATTTTTCCCGGTTTTTTCCCGTCAGCTGAATATGGCTGTAGGTATGGTTTCCGATCAGATGCCCTTCCTCCTGCATCCGTTTGATCACGTCGGGATGCAGTTTTGCATGCTCCCCCGTCACAAAAAAAGTAGCCGTCACCCCTCTTTCCTTCAGCCCGTCCAAAAGCTGCTCGGTATAACAGGGATGAGGGCCGTCGTCAAAAGTCAGTGCGATCTTTTTGCTTTCCTGCGCCGCGTCACAGGCAGGTTCCGTCCCGGTTTCGCAACTTTCTTCCGGACGGCTCCCGCTCTCCGCGGTGCCGCCGCTTTTTGCCGCCGTCTCCACGGCTGGGGCCCCTCCGGGGTTCTCCGCTTTTCTCTGCTCCCAAAGACCCAAAAACAGCAATCCCGCCATCAGGTCGAACAGCAGGATTGCCGTTGTCAGTTTTTTCAATCCGGATCACACTCCACACGGTTTCTGTACCACATTATATGCCACTCTGTCCGGTTTCTGCACAGGAGATTTCCATTTTCGGTTCACGCGCTCCGAAGTCTGCATGCGCTAATCGCTGACGTCACTGTCCAGCACCGCAACGAACTCATACGCTGCAAAACGCTCCTTCATGCGCCTTATGATGTTCTTTTCGATCTCCGCCTTATTTTCCGCCCTGAAATCAAGGATCAGGTCAAAGGATACCAGCTTTTTCTCCGCATCCACATAAAAACCATGCATCTGCAGGACCTCCGGATATTCCCGAAGGAGATCTGATAAAGTCGTTTTCATGCCGGCGTAAGTCTCATCCGCCATATTGGAAGCATAGACGCCCACCGTCAGGATAATGCCGAAGTCCCTGTAAACATCTTCCGTGATCCGTCTGGTAAGCCCATGGATCTCTCTTGCCGTCATATCGTCCGGGAGCTCAACATGCACCGAACCGATCAGACAGGGAAATAAAAGCATCCATCACCGAATCCGTGCCGGAGGCGATCAGCGACTCCGAATGGCAGGTTTTGCCTGCCGCCTTGCAGTAGCGCCCGAAAATTAGCTTCACAGCCGCCGCGACCGCTATGATGACCAATGATACGGCGGAATAATCCGCCGCGGCAGGATGGAGCGTCTTGTCAAGGGATTCCCGAAAAGCCGTAAATCCGGTCAGTAAAATGATGATCGCCACCGTGACGGAGCTGACATATTCGATCTTCTTTTCCCGATCCGTCTTCATCTTTATCCGCTCTCCCGTACGTTCCGCATCCGTTTTTTCTAATTCAATCTCGCGCGATTTATTTCAGTATATAACTTTCTGGAAACTATGTCAACAACGGGAGAACCTCTCGCGGATAATCTTTCCGCCGCTTTCGACGGCACATTGCGGATGTCGCTTGCCAGTTTCTTTTTTCTGATCATTCTCCTACCGCATCCTGGGGGACGGATCCATTCCCTGCTGCAGCCCGGACAGCTCAATGATCTTGTCCATCTGCCTGTCCACAAGCCCCGCTGCCAGATCCGCAAACGGCTTCAGATCTCCCTCCACTGCATAGGCATCCAATGTCTTGAAATATTCCAGCCGGTCCTCTTTCGCAACCGATACAGCCGGAAAACCTTCCGCCATGAGCTGATAATTCATGATAAGCCTCGATGCCCTTCCGTTTCCGTCCGTGAACGGGTGGATCTTCACAAACTCCGCATGTGTCCACGCCGCCAGCTCAATCTGGTTTAATTCCTTTCCCTTCCATGACAGATCCGCATAGAAATCCTTGACCTGCCGGTACATCAGTTCCGGTGGAGGCGGCACATGCCGTGCGCCGGATATATATACCTGCACATCCCTGTATACCCCGCCTGTCTGGATATTTTCCATCAGCAGCGCATGAATATCCTTCACGATCTTTTCATCCAGCGGCTTCCCCTGCCCGATACAGTCCTTTACATAACGATATGCCTTACGGTGGTTGACCGCTTCATAGATTTCCCGCAGAGCCTTTCCCCCGATGGAGATCCCATCCTCCAGCAGGACTTTTGTTTCAATCAGAGACAGCGTATTTCCCTCGATTGCTGTGGAATTATGGGTATATTCCACTTCAAATGCCTGCTCATAGGTAAGCAGCGTAAATTCCGGGAGCGATTCCCTGCATCTTTTGTACCATTCTTTTTTCCTGAACAGTTCCTGATAATCCACAAAAACCTCCTGCCGTTTTCAAAGTCTTTTCCTACAGTATAGCACATTTTCACGCATCCGTAAGCCGTATTTTCCATATTTATTTGGATAATTTCCCCCACTCCCCTCTGCCGTCACAAATGAAAAAGAGGGCAATAACACCACTGTGCTACATGCCCTCTCTTTGTGACTGATTTTAATGTTGTCCGCCAACGGGCAGCCATATCATTGACAAGCATATCCGATTTAGGTGGCAACCCTGCCGGACAGGCTTTTGACGGCCTGATACAGCCCTGCAAATTCCGCGTCGGATAGGCTCCTTTCCGGGACACAGATGCGCTTGTCCGTAAAGGAGATCTCCACCACGTTTTTCCTGGAAAAAAGCAGAATGAGACCAAAGCAGATGCAGATTACCATGGAGGCGTTGAGCAGAAAATCCAGCCAGCCCGGCAGGGTGAGCGCCTCCCCAACCCACTGCAAAACGGAGTTTGCCTTGTCCGCCAGGTCGCTTGCCTTTTCGCAGAGAGCGTTGACGGCCCCCAGGATCACACCGCTGACCACAAAAGCCAGAGTCTTTTTGTAAGAGCGCATTTTCAGATGGCCCATGCCTAAAAAATCAGCGGGACTGGCCACAGCCTCCTCCCCCTTGTTTGCATAAAATTCCTTGTCCCGCAGGTACAAAAACTGCCCTGAAAACAGGATTCGATCCGGCCAGACCCGGATCTCATATTTCCGACCCTGGGTCATGGGCAGATGATAACAGGGTCCATAACCCGCACCCTGCGCCATATTCTGTGACATCATGGTATTTCCTCCTTTGCGCCTGCACTTTTACAGGCTTCGTTTGCCCTGACAGTCTCAGGGCTTCGTTTATCCTGTCTTATCCTGACAACCTTGAAGCTTCTTTTTTCTTAATACTTCTTTTATCTTGACGCTTCTTTTGTCTTGATGCTTCTTTTGCCCTGACGCTACCGGGTCTGCTCAGCCCTTGCCAGTGGCCCGATCCTTCGCCCTGCGGATCTGCTTCTGGAAATCTCGCACGGCAGGAACGCCTATGATCTTGGCGTCGAACTTGATCGCGCCTCCCGCATACTCCATTGAAAAATATGTCTTTCTGTTTAAGATATAACGGACGAGCGTGATAAGAAGTACAACTACGTCGCCTATCAGACCTATTATACCAAAATCATTTTGCCTATTAGGAGCTAATATTAAGGGAATCCATGGAATTACCAGCAAGATCAGCGTCATCAGGATGCCGATGGGCTTGCTGTAAATAAACCCGGTTCCGGTGATGTCCTCCAGATCTACGATCTCTTCGCTGATCAGCCATTCCGAGCGCTTTCCGTTCTCATACAGGAACCTTCCCTGAAAGTATACTCTCCTGTCCGTCAGCAGGGCATGACATCTTTTGATATCGCCGAAAAGCAGATTCTCCAGATACCCGTTTCCAAGCGTCCCCTGCAGCTTCTCGTCCGGATCCACAAATACCTTGCTGTACTTGGACGGCTCCATATAGCTGGCTTGCCGCATGGCGCCGTTGAAATTTCCGGCTCCCTGCTGCGGCCCGCCGCATCCACCCGCCTGTGCCCCTTGTACCCCGGGGGTCTGGCTCTGCGCCTGTTCCAATACCGCCCCGCATTTGTCGCAGAATTTCGCGCCCTCCGGCAGATCGTTTCCACAATTTTTACAGATCATAACCTGTCCTCCTTCTCTTTTCCCTGTAAGCTTTCTTTGTCCTTTTCGGTTTTTCCGTAACGTCCTCTCACTTTATCCTGTAGGTTACTTTGACCCTGAAATCAGAGCCCATTTTCTTCAGATACACCATAATGACTGCCCCGCTGCATATCATTTGCAGGATTATCAAAGGGATCAGGCCGCTTCCACCGCGCCAAATTTCAAGAAGAGAAAGCCAGCCCTGTTTCCATTCGCAGATCGCGGCAAGAAGCGTCTCTATTCTCCAGATGACAAACTGCATCAAAGGCACGGTGCCCATAACCCCAATCAGAAACAGATAAGAACCTTGTTTGACCCTGGCCTGGATCAGTTTCACCGCCATGCTCCAGACCGCCAGGGCTCCCACGGCAAGCAAAAAACAGCCGAGCGTATACTTGCGCGGTATACCCTGTATAAATGGATCCGCTTCACATAACTGCCATGTGAATATGCCGCTGGCCCCTCCGTATACCACTCCCGCAAAAATTGAGAGGATTACCGCTCCCCTCGTTTTCAGGCAGCAGATTCCCAACAGCACCAACGAACAATAGACTCCCCATACTCCTATATGTAGAACGGCTGCCATAAAAGACATCGCCAGCGCCGTCAGAGAAATCGCCAGCAAAATAATCCATGCAGGAATTGTCACGCAATTCCTCCTGCCGCAGTAAAGGCAAAATTCCGCGCCTGCCCGCAGTTCAGCGCCGCAGCCTGCACATCGTATCGCTTTTTTCTCCGCCGGTCCTTTAGCGCCTTTCTGCCCCTCTGCGTCCGGCGCCTGCATCCCAGAATCTGCACTCTGCGCCTGCTGCATATCCGCCCCGCAGCTGACGCAGAATCTCGCGCCCTCCGGCAGGGCGTTTCCACAGTTTTTACAAATCATACCCTTATCCTCCGCAAATATCTGCTATTTTCAAGTTTTGTTTTGTTCTTTTGTTCCACTTTTTTCATAAATATCCTGGCGCTGCCAATTTTTTCCAGTATATACCCCCCCGAAACTTTGTCAACATTTTGCTGTTCTTTTCTTTATAACAGGATGCAACAGTGCAGACCTCTTTTATTCTCTTACCTTTATTCCACCAAACTCAGGATTCCAAACCCTTATGTAACGCAATCCCGCCTATTATCGGTTGACAGCCATACAGCTGCTGATATCCGCAGCAGTCATAGACGCCACCTTTCTTATTTCCCTCCTGCATTTTCGTCTTACAGCTTCTATTATTTGCTTTGCCGCTTACTTTTCCGAGACTACTCCCATAGAAATAGCCGGATGAAAATCCAAGGGGAAATCACCCGGCTATGTAAGGTTTTCTGCATATAAAACAGATGGGTTATATGCAGAAAGGAAAAGATTTTATGCAGTTATATTTGGAACCCGATGTTACTTAATATCTTCCAGCAAAAAATCTGTTGCCTGGATGATTTTGATACCGTCCTGGGTCTGTGGAATATCACACTCCAGCGCAATCACTACTTTTTCATA
>CANPXL010000026.1 GCA_947586055.1 uncultured Acetatifactor sp.
CATAAAGAAAAACTGTGTGATTGGGAAGAGGTTTCGGCCTCTTCCTTTTATTTTGCCAACTATAATTTTACACTAACACATCCGTCGGCTCACCGGCATTTTCTATCCGCCCCGTAGCATTTCCCATCCGCTCTGCGGCATTTTCCCGCATTCGCCGCCTGTGAGACGCCGTTTCTGCCTGCAGCCAATTCTTCGGCGCTTAACGAAAGTTCAGAACAACTCTGCCGCACTTTAGTTCGTCTCCGGCCTCCAGTTTTCTTTTTTCATAAGGCTGCAGGCGCAGACCGTTCTTGAATGTACCGTTAGTGGAATTAAGATCTTCCAGATAGTATTCCTTCCCTTCTCTTGTAATTCGGGCGTGCAGCCTGCTGACAGACGCATCTCCCAACACAATATCCGCTTCCTCCTTTTTCTTGCCGAGGGTAACGACAGACTTCTCCAAAGCTGCAGCAAGTCTGTCGTCGGCCGTATAAAGTTTTCGCACCCGTTCCGTCTCTTCATGTTTTTCTTCAATATATACCGTGCGTCCGAACTCTTCTTCCTCATATAAGGATTCTTCCGCAACAGCATAACCATCCATCGCCCTTTGCATTTCCGCGGAATAATTATCCCGCGGCTCACGTTCCCTGTGACGCCTGCTGTCAAATAATCCCCTGAGACCCTTTCTTTCTTCCCGCCGCCGGGTCAGGATGCTCTTTTCGTCTTCATCCGGCCTTTCCTCCGGTACCGTCTCCTTTTCCTCCGGCCCACTGTCCGCATTCTGTTCGATTGTCCGCTCCAGCGCCTTCGCGTCTTCAAAGATCTGCTCCTGCAGGTATGTCTCTCCAACGTTCTCCAGCCGCTCATATATATGATAGACGCAGTCCGCCAATACCTCATCATTATAGTCGATATGATCCACCAGAAATTCCAACAGTCTAACAAAGCTGTTTTCCCCTTCATAATAAGGGAAATACAAAAAATAAAAGGAATTGCTCTCCAGATCCTGAAAGATCTGGTCCGGATACCAGACCACATTTTTTATATCGAGCAGAAAACGCCCCAGTTCCTGGCGGATCTGTTCCATACTCCACAAAAGATCCCTGACCCAATCCCTGCCGATGCATCGGTTTCCGAAACGCTGCGCGGCATTCTGTTTTGAAGATATGTCGTAATATAAATAGGCCTTACCGTTCATATACCGCAACGTGCAGGGAAGCAGTCCCCGGATTCCGCCCCGGTTCAGAATACAGTATTGATACCTGTTTTCCTCCGGTTTGTTTTCCAGGCATATCCTCTCGTAATTTGCATTCAGATTTCTCAAATATTCCGTCTGAAACATAATACCTCCGTTTCTTTTTCCATTTTCATGACTCATGACGTTTCCCCGGGCAGACCGTGAAGTTTTCTGTACTGCCGGATATAAAATACCGGAGAGAGCCTGTCGGCGTTGCAGCCGGCTTCCGCCTTCCAGCGATGTTTCTGATTCAGGAAATTCCATCCCGGCACAGGAAAGACAAGTTCTCCCGCACCCACACAGGACAGCTTGTTCCGCTCCAGTCCGATCCGGACCTTTCCGAATTTCCATGCCGCATATTTCTCCCGGTAAATCTGTGCCGCCAGATTCTGAAGTTCTTTTTCGGCATTCCGCGCATCGTCTGCATTTTCCGCGATCACAGCCATACCCCGGACCAAAAGCCATCCCATATCCTGCTCCAGAAGACAGCGGTCATACTGGTAGCAGAACAGATAGATTCCCAGCAGCATGGCGCTCATCACCACGGGCAGCACCAGTGCGGCTTCCACCGTAAAATACGCATTTTTCTTTCTCATTTTAGCTCCCCGCCTTTTCTATCCCGCAAATCCTGCCGCTGCCTGGACAAGATATCCCGCACATAAAAACGGCAGATAGGGCAGCCTCGTATTTTTCCTGATCTTTTTCAATATCAGCAGCGGCAGAGACACCGCCAGGATCAGAAACATGCTGCATGCGAAACTGAAAGCACACCCACGCGGCCCCGCCAAAGGCCCCAATGCAGCCAGCACCGCCCCGTCCGCCCACCCGGCCTGCCCCGTAAGAACGACAACCGCCATCATTGCGGCTCCGGGCGCCATGCTCCGCAGCAATTCTCCGCTTCCCGCCGTCCCCTGACGCGCTGAGACAACCGCCGCCACGGCTGCCGCTGCCGCTCCCGGCACGATCATCCAGATTGGCACATGTCTTTCCCTGATGTCCAAGACCGCCATTGCCAAAAGCCAAAGAGCCGTAAAAACAAATTTCCACATAAACCTTTTCCTCCGTTCACTCTTTCATCCTATCCGCATCTGCTGCATGCCCTGTACTGCTCCGCACTGCTTCTCGGCACAGAATACACGGTTCTTTTCAGTCCCGGACATTCGGCGGATGCATGATAACAATTTCCTTCTTCTGTGATAAAAAAATTTTGCTCCGACAACCCAGGCGTACATTTTTCACAGGGATCATATTTTCCCCCGTCTCTGTTTCTGGCATCTCCGACCTCTGAAGCCGCAATCTCCCGGACACTTAATTTCAGATGGGTGCAGTTTCGGTCTTCGTGATACACCTCGCCGTTTTCCGCGACATAGACCACATCCACCTCGTTCAGCGCCTTTTCCGGATCCGGCGCGATCTCATATCCCGTCCACAGGCGGATAAAACAGCGGTTTGTCATGAAAAAGGCAGAGAAAGCCGACAAACTGCCGAAAGGCGCCGCTTTATACGTCACGGTCACATCCATCTCATCGTCGGAACAAAAAGCGGATCCGTTCCATAGGCTGATCCCGTCGGCTCCGTTCTTCACAGGCGCATGATTCAGATAGTCCTTTCCCAAGTCGTCCATCAGACTGTTTTTCAGATATCCCCATGAAAATACCGCTGCCAGACCGCCGTCCCCCGCCGCATATCCGTAAACCGCCATTTTCCCGCAGGTATCCCAAAGAGCAAGCTGCAGGTTTCCGTGAAGCCGTATCAGTTCAATGGCACATCCCAGATTTAAAAGGAAACAGAGAAACAAAGGCATGACCACGGCCGCTTCCACCGTCATACCCGCCCCTGCCCTGCGTCTGTAGAAGGCAGGCGGAGATATCCTCTCTATGACGCGGCTTTGGGAAGTCGTGCGGCCGATTCTGCCGCAGATCCTGTTTACGGAACTCTGGGCAAAGTTCCGGGAAAATTTCTGATTGGTCGGAGAAGGTTTCTTTTTTATGACAGTTGTTGACAGTTTCTGTTTTTTCCCGCCCCATAGAAAGGACATCTCCGCTCACCTCCTTTCTTTTAAAAATAAAATCCTTTTCGTTCTGTCCGGTATTCATATCCGTAGGCGCTGCTGATCCTGATGTCAAAGCTGACGCGGTCATAACAGCCGTCCAGACGGAACGCTTCGTTTCCCGCTGTCATCCTGATATCCGATTCCACCATATCCATTGCCCGCCCCGTCAGTCTGTCGAGATCCGTCAGGGTCATAAATACCCTCAGATAGTCTTCGTAGCTCAAGCCGGTTCCTCCCGAAGAACTGTCTCCCAGATTTCCGGAGAGCGCGGCCGTAAGTCCGTAATGCCAGCTTGTCTCATCCTTCATCAGCGGAATCCGTCCCCCGGAAAAAAGCGTTTTCACGTCATAAACGCTCTCCGCATAGGCCCAGCCCAGTATGATCGCGGTTTTCAACACCGGCGTCAAAGCCGGCAGCCCGAGCGCGGCGCTGGCTGCCCCGGCGGCCAATTCCGCCTCGGCGCATTTTACTGGATCATTCCAGAGAAAAATGGCGTTGGCAGTCTCCCGGACGGCACAGATACGATCCGCCACACTCCGCAGATTATCCGTGTCGTTTTCCTTTCCTGCGATCAGATACTCAATCTGGTAATGAAGCGCCTGCTTTCCCGCATCGTTTCCGTATCTGCCCATATAACGCAGCAGATACTCCTGAAACAACAGACGCTCCGAAAGATCGTCCAGCCAGCCCGCCTTTTCCACGGCCAGATTCCCGCGGCTGACTTTTCCCTGCAGCATGCGCTGATAAACCAGTCCGGAAAGCGGCAGGGTATTCCGGGAAAGTCTGCTTTCATCTTCCACCACCAGCTTCAGGATTCCCAGCCTTTTTGATTTTTCCAGAACCTCTGTGGGATTTTCCACACCCTTATGCAATTCTCCGTCTTCATCCTCATATTCATATTCCTGAATATACCGGTCCACCTCTTCTTTTTCCCGGTCGATCCCCCCGGCGTCCAGGCCGTTAATTTCCACCGCTTCCATCCATTCCGACAGTTCGTTCAGGGCGGACAGGCCGATATCGTCCTTCACCGCTTCGACCGCTCTCCTGCGAAATACCGCCCCTCCTTCGTCTGTCAGAACCGACATTTCCGTCATTTTTACGCCGTCCAGACGCAGCTTCAGAAAATCCCTGACATTGGGAAGCGCCCCAATGCCTTCGGGAGGCGTCAGATTCTGATTCAAATAATAAATCAGCCGTTTTTCTGTGTTTTGGGATCCGGATGATGTGGTCCCGTAGGAGGAATCGATCGCAAACAGGTTGTACTGTTCCAAAAGCTGGCGGTGATATTCTGCAAGAACGCTCTGAATTCCCATATCCGCTGCGCACGATGCCTCCAGCGCGGCGCCGCCGCGCCGCGCCCCTTCGATCAGCGTCAGGCACAGCGTCAGCACCACGGCGATACACAGAGAGAGAAACACCGTCAGATACCCGTTCTGCTCTTTTTTCATATTTTGTTCGTCTGAGACGTGATCTTGCTAAAGAGGTTGTTTACGATCTTTGTGAGCTGATCCTTGAAGATAATGACCAGTCCCACCAGAACCACAATGATCAGGATGACTTCCACCGTACCCATGCCGTCCTCCTCTCTCACAAACTGTTTCCATGTCTTGAGTTCTTCTGATCTTTCCATCTTTTCTGTCCTTCCTTTCCTTATTGGATGTATTGTATTATTAAATGTATTGTATTGATTGGATATACCGTATTGAATGTACCGTCGCGGGCGCTGTTTGCCCCCATGTACCGTTTGCGACGTAATTACATGGTCGAAAACGCAGGCGCCATGATCATTACCATCACCACCGCCAGCATAATGACCATGGGAATCAGCAGTTTTGTACCCGCTTCCTCTCCCAGTCTCCTGCTCTGCATCAGCTTTTCTTCCCCGGCTTTTTCAGCTTCTTCCCGCAGGCGTTCCAGCAGGGTGCTGCTGCCCCGCTTCAGATTCTGTACCAGAAGCGCGCTGAGCCTGACGTATTCCTGCCGGCCCGTCCTTCTGCCAAAGTGTTCGTAGGCCGCCCCTTCGGAGACGCCGGCCTTCAGCTCGCGACAGGTATAAACCATCTCTTCATACGCCGGATGGGCTCCTGTCATGCCGCCCCCCTTTTTCTCATAGTCGGAGGCAATTTTCAAAAAGGCGCTGCGCACCGTCATGCCGGCCCCCACATATAATGTCAGTCTGTGTACCACATCTGGGTATTCCCGCTGCAGGGACTTTTTTCTTTTTTCCAGTTTCTGATGAAGGTCTCTGTCGGACAGCAGGTATACCAGCACCGCTACGACCAGCGCCGCAATCCAGAGCAGGATACTGTTGTCTTTCACCTTCTGACTCCAGCTTATCGGCCGGTCCTCCCATTGTCCGGGCAGAAACCATGTATCCTCTCCGCGGCCCTGTTCCTCGGACACTGTCAGATACTCTTCCAAAGTCCTGCGCTGCCGTTCCCGGGGCGTCATTTGCGGCGGAACCAGCGTGACTCGGATACACATCTCCTCTATAAAATCCTGGCAGGAGATTTTCGCTCTGAGATCCGTTTCTGTCTGTTCCGTAACCGCGCCGACCGCACCGTCGCTTCCCAGCACATCCGGTCTGTCGCTCTCCCACTCCACCTGAAAGGGAAAACCGTCATAGCTTTCCTGCAGAACCAGATCTTCGGTCACCCGCTGCAGATTTTCGTTTTCCCCTTTGATCCACTCCGGGAGTCTGTCCTCAAATTCTTTCCACAGCGTCTCCAGTTCCTCGTCCGTAAGCAGTCTGGGATGCAGATTTACCGTAAATTCCTGGCTGTAATCTCCCAGATCCGCCGTCACCTGAATTTCCCTTTCCCCGTCCAGATAATTTCCCCTCGGAATGCCGCCGTCCTCCTGCAGCAGCAGATCTTTTCCGGCCGCTGCTTTCGCTGCCGCGCCGAACAAAAATCCCACGAACAGAATGACCAGCGTAAGCGACAGTTTTTTCACATAATATTCCGTCCTGATCCACGGTATGTTCTCCCCCGGATGCAGCTGCACCAGATCGCTTTCCACCTGTCTGGATGCGAACAGCGGAAGCTTCCGGACGCACGCCTGCTTATAGAGAAACATTGCGGCTCTGCGGAAGGGGGATTCTCCTTTGTCTCGTTTCCTGTTCTGTTCCTTTTTCAGTCCCTTCTTCTGTTCCTTTTTCTGTTCCTTTTTCGTTTCTTTTTTCTGAGTTTTTTTCGCTTCCTCCCTCTGTCCCTCTTCCCGTTCCTTCTTTCCTGTTCTCATGTTTCTCACACCTCCGCCGTCATTTGTTCCATGACGCGCTCCCCCAGCAGACACGCGCCCAGATACGCCGCCAGACAGCCCGACATCAGCGCGATACCCGCGGGGCTGTGATACAGCATGTCGAAATAACCCGGATTTCCTAAACTGATGTAAGCCAGAATGCCAAACGGCATTCCTTTCATGATATTCAGTTCCATTCTTTTCCCCGACAGAAGCATTCCAAGCTCCATGCGAAGCTCGATCTGTTTTCCGATCAAGGCCGCCGAGCTCCTGATAATCGCCGCCATGTTTCCGCCGTTTCGCTTGGCAAGAGAAAAGATCTGCGCAAACTGACGGATCTCTTCGCAGCCGCTCCTTGCCGCAAGATCCTGCAGAAGTTCTTCGAGGGTGATATTGATTTGAAGCCCTCTGCGGAGAATGTCAAGCTCCCTGCAGATCGGTGCGTCATCGCCAAACATCATCTTCATGTCCCTTCCGCATTCCAAAAAGGCGTTTTCCGCAGAATAACCGGCCTGAAGCAGGGTTGCCGCCGACAGGATGCATTCCCTGAACTGCGCGGCCATCTCCTCCCTGCAACGCTCCGCCCTTCTCTTTCGGATCCCGCGGTAACAGAAAACTCCCACGGGGGAGAGCGCGGGAAGGGCCCAGATACTGCGGTAAAAGAAAAATGAGAACACCCCCGTGATCCCGGCAGACAAAAGGACTGCGGCTGCCCGTTCCCCTTTTTTCCAGCGGTATTCACAATACTCCCGCCGCCCTGAGTTTATTTTCATGCAGCAGCGCTCCTTTCTTTCTGAGCATTCCCAGAATCCCTCCCCCTTCGTCCTCCCCGGTCTCTTCAAACCGATACAGCGGATTCAGACGGATTTCATTGTTTTCCACCCCCGCAATCTCCGCAATTTCCAACACTCTTCTGGATTTGTCCCGCAGCCGTCCCAGATGCACGATGATGTCCACGCCGGAAGCAATCTGCTGCCGGATGGCGGCCAGCGGCAGTTCCATGCCCATCAGCACCATGTTTTCCAGACGGGACAGCATGTCTTTGGCGCTGTTTGCGTGACCTGTGGACATGCTTCCGTCATGTCCCGTGTTCAGGCACTGCAGCATGTCAATGGCCTCCGCCCCTCTCACTTCACCCACAATGATTCGATCCGGACGCATTCTCAGAGAGGAACGGATCAGTTCCCGTATCGTGATCTCACCGCAGCCTTCCACATTGCTGTTACGAGTCTCCAGCCGAACCAGATTGCTCAGCCCCTGAAGCTGCAGCTCGGCGCTGTCTTCAATGGTAATTACCCGCTCGTCGGCGGGAATGTAACCGGACAACACGTTCAGAAAAGTGGTTTTCCCGCTGCCGGTGCCCCCGCTGATCAGAATGTTGTACTTTGCCTTTACAAGCTTTTCCAGAAATTCCGCGGTCTCCTGTGTCAGCGAATTGTACTGCAGCAGCCTGTCCATGGTGACGGGTTTGTCGGGAAACCGCCGGATGGTCACGATGGGGCCGTTTAAGGCCACCGGATTCATCACGATATTCACCCGGGATCCGTTCGGCAGTCTCGCGTCCACAATGGGAGACGCCTCGTTCACAACCCGGTTGCACCCCGCTACGATCTGCTGGATCACATCCTGCAGTTTTTCCGCGGACTCAAAGCCGGCGTCCAGTTTTCTGAGTCTGCCCTCCTGTTCCACAAAGATATGATCCTTTCCGTTGATCATGATTTCCGTGACCGAACTGTCCTCCACAAAAATCTGCAGAATATCCAGTCTCCTGAGGGAGTCAAAAAGCTCCTTTTTCAGTTTTCTTCTCACCGCTACCGGACAGGTTGCAAGACGTTCCTGTTCCAGAATCACTTCGTCTATCGTCTCCTCGACCTCCTGATCGGAAAGGTCTTTTCCGTAATCCATTTTTTCCTGAACCACCATCCTCAGCTCCTGTTTCAGCTGCGTATAGTCCATCTGAAGTTCCTCCTTTTCCGAATCATTCCGGTTCCGCAATGTCCTTTATCAGTTCCTTTGCGATCTGGGCCAGTTCGCTCTTTGTCAACTGCTCCAACTCTTCCGGGAGTCTTCGGATATGCGGCAGGCGGAACCGTTTTGTTTTCTCCAGCACATCCCCGTATTCGCAGAGGGCAAGCAGCTGTTCATACTGCAAAAGCTTACTTCTGGAAATCCTGTCGTCTCTGGTCACGGTAAACACCCTTCTGCACAGGCGCAGGATCTGAAAAAGTCCCTGCATGCTCTCGCTCAGGTCCAGAACCACATACTCATACTCTCCCAGCTCTTCGATCCCCTGAAAAAAAGCCAGCCATTCCGATGCCGTCACAGCCAGGAGATTCTGTCCCGATCTCATCGGCGGCACATAGTCCAGATTCCCGATCCGCCTGATCATGGTCTGCAGCCGCAGGCGAAATTTTTCCTTTTCCGTTCCCAGAAAATACAAAAGATCCGCGATATCATGGGTTCCATTGTCCGGCACCAGCTCCGGCAGTCCCGCGAAATGCTCAAAATTCAGATACAGTGTGGTATGTTCTCTGGCAAGAATCTGGCTCAGAGTAAGCGTCATTGAGGTCTGCATGCTCCTGTGCACGGGGGAATAGCTGCCGATAAAGACACTTCTGCAGCTCTTTTGAAGTCTGGGAAGAGGGGTGTCCGCGGTCTCCATGTAAACTTCCAGAAGATATTTCAGCACATCTTCCGCCCTCTGGTATTTATCCACATAGCGCAGCTGTTTCCAGCGGATCAGTCCGCTCTCGCTCAGCACCACGAGCCGTCCCCCGGCAAGATCCGAAAATTCGTCTCTATACGCGGATTCCGCCACCACCAGAAGCGCCGCGTTTTCCACTCCGTCTTTCATCAGTTCCTGCATATCCGTGTAAGTCCGCAATCCCCATGGCAGATCCTTCTGTTTCCCCAAAAAATCCGTCATCAGCTGGGCATATTCCTCTTCCGTATCAAAGAGGACCAGCGTTTTATCCTCCGGCTTATGCGCCGTCTTTCTTCTTTCTTTCAAAAAACACCTCCCAGATACAGCAGCAGGCTGATGAGTACAGGGCCGGAAAGGCAAAGCCTGATATCGGGTCTATACGTATCTTCATCCAGATAGAGACGCCATCTGCCGCTTTTACTCACGTCCGCCAGATATTCCGCAAAATACCGGAGACGTTCCGCAATATTTCCATACCGACAAAGCTTTCCAAATGAGATCATCGCTGCGATCAGCAAAGACACAAATAAGAAAAAAAAGATTTTTCTGAATGGCAGAAACCCCGCTGTAACGCCGAACAGTTTAATATCCCCCGCGCCGACGGCGCCGATTTTGTAGAGCGGATAGAGCGCGCCGCCCACGACGAACGCCTGAAGCAAAAAGAACGCCGCTCCCTGCGCTCCTTCCGTCAAAAACCGCCACGACAGGCCCGTGAGCGCGGTCGCCGCCGTAAGAACATTGGGGATTTTTTTCTTTCGATAGTCGAAACAACAGGCAGCCAGCAACAAAACACACAATGCCGCCAAAAAACACATCATCTCCTTTTCTCAGATTAATTTCACCGAAAATCCAAGGCGATCCATGCCTCCAGAATAACAGGAACTTTCAGAAACAAAACAGGTTTGAATTTGTTGTAATCGCATTATACTTAAATTATTTTCAAATTGCAATAGCGCAATCTGAAAAAAATTATTTTTGGCAATTTGTTACAAATATTTGTAAATTCCAACGCTGTAAATTGCTACAAGCCCCGGAAATCCAAGGATTCCGGATGTCAAAACCGTGACGGGGTTAATGCCGACGCCCAGATGGATCCCCGCGCCTGCAAGAGCCGCGTTGACAAAATAGATGGCAATGGTTCCCAAAACGCTTCTCATTACAATATTCAACAGCCATTCCTTTTTACTTTTTGCCGCTCCCATAAGCAGAACGACGGCGCAGATCGCTGCCAGAGCCAGCATCCCATATCTATGTTCCATCATCTTTCCTTTTGTCCTCCGCCCGTCCTCCCTAAACCTTATGACCCGTCCCGACCAAATATTCCCCTCTGAACCGCTTTTTTTGAAAAACTGGAATAAACTGGTATAAATCGGACTTTTGGCGTTTATACTTTAGTAATCCAGCAGAAAGGATCAGAAAGCCATGAAAACTTATTTTAGCCAGAGGACAGGCCGAACCTGTCCCGCAGAGGAGGATTACGCCCCTGTGACACTGCAGGATTCCATAGAAAAAACCCGCCAGGCTCTGGATCTTGCCTATGCGGGTTTTGACAACGCGCTCGAAGAGGATCTGATCGACAGCTATATTTACGAGATCAATGCGCTCCAGAAAAGATACAAGCATCTGACGGATCTGGCCGCCGCGGAGGATCCGTCCCGGGATGCGGAACTAAACATACATTCCCCGATTCGTGCCCTGGTCAGCCATGTTCTCAGTTAAGGTGTTCCTGCCGTAGGTCAGACCTGCGTAAACCGTCTGGGAATTGGCCATCACAGGACCCGAGACATTCTGTGCGGCTATTGTTTCATAGGCGTCGTGGAGCGGTCGTATCACCTGCTCAATCTCCCGCAGGGGCTGCGATTCGCTCCTTGCCTCGCCGGCTGCAAGCCTTCTGATGCAGAACATATAAAGCTGCAGCAGCGCAGGCGCAGGCTCATATTCCATCCGAAGAGAATTGATCAGTTCATTCAGACAGCCCCTTGCCTTACGAACCGCTCCCCGGAAAGCCTCCCTGTCCTCCTGCCTTAAAAAATCATCGCTCTCTTTCAGATAACTCAGAAGCATCTCGTACAGGATCACCACCAGCTCCGTGGAATTTGCCTGCGTAATTCTGAGCGTAAACTGCTGTTTCGCTTCCCTTGTCATCTTTCACTCCTTACTGCAAAAGCTGAAGAACCTGCGAAGGCCTTTCATTCGCCTGCGCGAGCATGGAAGTTCCGGCCTGGGTCAGAACCTGATATGTGGTATATCTTGTCATTTCCTCCGCCATATCCACATCCATGATCCGGGAATATGCGGCCGTCATGTTCTCGCTGGTCACATCCAGATTGTTGATCGTGGATTCCAGCCTGTTCTGATAAGCGCCCAGACGTCCGCGCACCGAAGATACATACCGCACCGCGCCGTCGATCCGTTCGATGGCGTCCAGCGCCCCCGCCTGTGTGCTTACGTCAATATTTTCTATTCCCATATTTTTCAGGTTAATTGCGGGAATATCCATGTCCATGGTCTGGCCCTCGTTGGCGCCCACCTGGATCTTCATTGCGCCGATTCCGGTAGCGTCAACAACGATGGCGGTGCCGAGGTCTGACGGGTCCGCCGGCGCGTCCGGCAGGCCGAACGTCACGCTCTTCATCTGCACGCCGTCTATCACCACGTCGTCCCCGCCCGAAAAATCCACTGCGGAAATGTCGAGACGCATTTCAAACCCGGCGTCATCTTTTATGACAACTATGTCATCTTCCATGGAAACCTTTGCGCCGTCCGGGAAATCCGGTCCCAGATCCAGAACGCTGTTGGACATATCGCCTGCAGGATTCTGCGCCACCTCGTAGGTTCCGTCCTCCGGATTCTGCATGACAGTCAGCTTCCGGATGGTGTATTCCTTCGGGGGAACCTCATCCGAATACGCGTTGACCTTTACCTTGACAGCTTCATTCAGATTGTAGCCCTTCAGGGAAAATTCGCCGTTCAGAAGCTTCTGTCCGTTAAATTCCGTTGTCTCGGAAATCTTTGTGATCTCTTCCTTCAGCTGCACGATCTCTTCCTGAACGGTAGCCCTGTCACTTTCGGACATGGTGCCGTTTGCCGCCTTCACGGAAAGCTCGTTCATTCTCTGCAGCATCTCGCTGATCTCGTTCATTGCCCCGTCGGCCGTCTCTATGATGGAAACGCCGTCGCTGGCATTCTGATTCGCCACCGCCAGACTCTCGATCTGGGCGTTCATCCTTTTCGCCATGGCAAGACCGGCCGGATTATCCTTTGCGCTGTTGATCTTAAGTCCGGAAGACAGTCTCTGCAAGGATTTGGAAAGCAGATTGTCATTGTCGGAAAGCGCATTGTTCGACAGCATTGCGGATACATTGTAATTAATTCTCATAAGCTATTTCCTCTTTTCTGAACTGCCTGCAGGAACACCTTCGCCACACGGTAAAGCTCTGCGTTATCCACAGCAGAAACGGCATCTTCCGGCTCCGCCGCCATCCCGGTATCCGTGACGGCAACCTCAATATCGCCTACCGTCCAGGTCTCTCCCACTTCTTCTTTAAAGATATCGGCCAGTTTGTGCAGTTTCATTACCTCATTTGAATCCTGCGCCCGAAAAACTCCTTTGAGCACACCGTCCCTCAGAGAAAACCCCGCCTCAAGCCGCGACTGGTCCGACAGCCGCATACTCACGCTGACAAAGCCTTTCTCCCCGCCGCTCCTGTCAAAAGTCAGGTGCACTCTGGTCAGCGTTCCTCCCACATACAGCGGAAGAAAATATTCTTCCTGCGCCGACAGCGCTCCCATAACGGAAAGCTGTTTATGAAGCAGCTGAAGACCGCGCACATCAAGGCTGGCGCCCGCCTCCTGAAGGGAAACGTATTCCGTCTCTGCCGCCGCCTCCTGAACAGAACGGTCATACTGCTGAATAAACTGTTCCTTTTCCGACAGATCTTCCCAGAGCGCTTCGCCCGCTTCCGTTCTGTCATCCGGAGCCTGTATCTGCGTCTCTTTTTCTTTCTGCGGTTCCGCAGCCTGCGTCTGTCCCCTTCCGGAATCTTCCGACACGCCTGTCGTATTCTCCCGAAAACTGCCGTTCCGGCTTCTGCGGCCGCCTGTTGGGACATCGAACAGATTGAAACTGTCGTTCAGCAGCGCCTGCGCCGCCATCAGGTTTTCCGCGCCGGAAGAAAGCTGTCCCCGCTGCAGCAGCGCGATACTTTCCGCATCCGCCCCGTTTACCGCCTCCCGCAGCGCCTCCAGCTGCTGCCGGTCATATTCCCGCTCGGCCGTCTCATCATAAGACACCTCTGTCAAAACATCATCCGCGATCCGTGCGAAGGCTTTCCCGATCTGTTCCGGGATCGTTTCGCCCCTGCGAACCAGCTCCGACACCGTTCCCAGCTCATCCGCCACCTTTACGTTGACGGACTTTACCTTCCCGCTTCGCACCGCGGAGAGCAGATTGGAAAAATGAAGCTCCGCCTGCGTATTGACCAGAGCGCCGATGGCCGCTCCGTCCGTCTTTTCGATCTGACGCACCAGACGGTAAATCCCAATATAGCTTTCCCGCTCCGCCTGCGTGATTGCCTTATTCTGCTCCAGCCCATACAAAAACCGGCTGTAGCTCTCAGCCTCCCGCCGATATTCCTCCGGCATCCGCTCAAAATAGTCTTCCAGCTCGCCAAAGGTTTTTTCCAGGGGGTTCACGCCGTCCCGGATCATCTTCAGCACAGCCGCCGGCGTCAGTTTTTCCACAACGGACTTTACCTGTCTGTCCGCCTCCATCACCGCGTTCAGATTCTCCACCGTCATCTCCATGCGGTTATACCCCAGGATCCTTGCCGCTCTGCGCGTTTCCTCCCCGGGCTCTACGCCCAGATCCCGCAGGATATCATCCACATTTGCGAACGCTTTTTTGATGCTGTCTCCCAGATCCGCTCTGGGAGCGGTCATCAGGGTCTCATAGCTTTCCCTGGCGCGCTCATAATTTTCCTGAACCGTCTTTCCCTCTCGATGGAACTCTTCCACCGTGGGAATGGTCTGCCCTTCCGCAAAGGTACCCAGCGCCTGAGCGGGCAGGCCGGGCAGATCTTCCGCCACACGATTTGCCGCGTGATAGACGCGGTATTTTTCCACCGCCCCGGCATCTTCCGGGAAATACTGTTCCGCCAGCTCCCGCTCCGCCTGCTTCAGCGCCTCCACCAGCTGCTCCATGGGCGCAGTGTCGATGGAAAAGCCGCTTTTGAGCAGTCTTATGTTGACCTCCGCCGTCATCCGGAGGCGAATCTCCTCAAGCTGCCTTCTGGCGGTCACATCCCCCGCGAACTGTTGCAGGATCTCATCGGATTGATAGAACTGTGCAAGACGGGCCGCCTTTTCATAAAGAGTTTCCCCGTCTCCGCCCAGATTCGCATGTATGGGATCCCTTCCCTCCGCGATGGTCTTCGCCGCGGCGCGGGCAAATTCTTCCTCCTTCACCGGCATGCAAAGCCCCTGCAGTTCCTCCAACCGATCCAGATTTTCTTCCGTCAGCGGCAGGCCGTTGTCCAGAAGCCACGCCGCGTTCTGGCGGTTCTCTTCCTTCACTTCCCTGCCGGACTGGGCGATCATGCGGTCGATCTGTTCTCCAAGCTCCCCGTCGGCTTCAGGGCCGGCGCTTCGGGTATAATACCCCTCTACGTCCTCGGCGTAATACCGGGGAGCGCCGCCGCCCGCCGCGCCTGCGCCGCTGTTCTGGGCAAGATACAGATTCCAGATCTCCGGCTCCAGTTCGTTGTCGATCATATAGCGGCTGCTCCCGTCGTCCTGCGGCTGCAGTTCAGCAGCCATGTTCCAGGCCTTTTCCACCGCTTCCAGATTTTCTTCCGTCATGGGAAGGTCCGCCGCCCGAAAGCTGTCCGCCACGGCGTTTGCCAGCGTCTGACTTCCCAGAGCGGCCGCCAGCGTATCCAGATCCAGATCGTCCGTGTAACCCTTGATCTCCTTCCCGGAACGGGCCAGCTCCGCCTTGATCCTGTCCACGATGGTCACAGCCTCTCCGGGGTCCATGCTGTAAAAGTCAAACCCTTCCTCCTGCAGCTTTGCGTAATCTTCTTCGGACATGGTATGTGACATAAGCGTCATATAATCCTGCTGGATGTCTACGTCGGCGTTCTGCGCTTCCTGCCTGATCTCAAGCAGGCTTTTTCCCTTTTCCGTTTTTACCCCGCCGGCCCAGTTCTGACTGTTTTCGGAATATAAAACGCCGGACACCGCCCCGGACGCCGGACTGGCGCCCCGCAGGTCACGGACCGGCCCATTCTTTTCCGGATGCTGTTTTTCCGTCTCGGGGACATTCTGCTGATACAAAGATATTTTCAAATCCGCTTCTCCTTAAAGTCTTTCTGGCGCTTTGCGCCTATCTTTTATTTCGGCCAGTCCGGGGCAAATCTTTACGGGAAACCTGTCCGCCGTGTATGGCGTCCCGCGCCGGTCCCGGACAGTGTCTGCGGATTTTGTCTGACAATTTCCCAATGAAAGGGTATGACGGAGACGGATGAAAGGGTACGATGGAGACGGAAGACTTGACAGAAATTTGACCTTTTGACGTATAATAGGAAGTATCTCTTCAAAACAAAAAAACCGAGGGTATTATGAAGTACAAAATTCTGATCGTAGACGATGAAATCATGCTGACGGATCTTTTGGCGGCGCACCTGCAGGACTGCGGATATGAGACGCTTACCGCCAACGACGGCGGCACGGCCCTGGAGCAGCTGCAGAAAAGGCCGGATCTGATCCTTCTCGATATCAATATGCCCGGCGTCAGCGGTCTGGAGCTGTGCCGGGATATCCGCAGTCATGTGACCTGCCCCATTCTTTTTCTGACGGCGCGGGTCACGGAACAGGACAAGATCAACGGCCTGCAGCTCGGCGGCGACGATTACATTACCAAGCCCTTCAGCCTGAAGGAGCTGACGGCGCGGGTCGCCGCCCATCTGCGCCGGGATGAAAGGAACCGCAGCCGGGCTTCCGTGCTGACAAACGCCGACGGTCTGCTGGTCAATTTAACGCAGCGCCGGGTGTTTTACAGAGAAAAAGAACTTTTCTTTTCCAAAAGAGAGTTCGACCTGATCGAATACCTGATGACGAACAAAGGCCAGATCTTTGACCGGGAACGGATTTATGAAGCGGTATGGGGGCTGGACGCTCAGGGAGACAGCGGCGTGGTAAAGGAGCATATCCGAAAGATACGCGCAAAACTTCGCGAGACGACACAGCAGGAATATATTGAAACCGTTTGGGGAGTGGGTTATAAATGGAAGGACTGAAAACCGGGAAAAAATCACTGAAAACCGAATTTTTCGCCGCGGTGTGCGTTACGCTGCTTTTGGTGGCGTCGGTCTCCGCCGTCACCGTTTTCGGGTGCTGGAGGCTCCGAAAATGGCTTGTACCGGACGAAAACTACGTCTTGCTTTCTATGAAACGGTACACACAGGACAAAATCAGAGAGACATTGTCCATGCGGTTTGAGGTGGACGGCGCGGAGCAGACTGTTCTTTCGATGACGGCCGCCGAAGACGGCGTCCCTGTCACCGAAAACTATTCTCCGCAGGATATCAGACTTTCCGTAAAGAGCGTTGACTACGGCATCGGGCGGAAAGGCCCCCGCCGAAAGGCGGCATATATCGGAGCGGGAATCGCCATGGGCGTTCTGCCCGCCGCATACTCCGTGGCGGGCTTTCTTTTTTGCGCTTTATGGTTCTACCGGAAAAAGCTGGCGCCCCCCATCACGGTTCTCGACGACGCCGCTGAGCATATCAGCCGACAGGATCTGGACTTCACCGTAGAATGCGGACCCGACAATGAACTCGGCGCACTGTGCCGGTCTTTTGAACAGATGCGGCAGGCGCTGGCGGAAAATAACCGCGCAATGTGGGATCTGGCGCAGGAGCGAAAGCTGATCCTTTCGTCCGTAGCCCACGATCTGAGAAATCCCATCGCCATCATTCAGGGATATGCGGAGCATCTGCAGATCAGGCTGGAGGCGGGCAGCCTGACAAAACAGAAGATCCGGGAGACCGCCGGCAATATAGAAAAAGCCGCCGGGCGGCTGGAACGGTACACGGAATCCGTCAGATACCTGAACCGGCTGGAGGATATCGCGCTTCACCCGGTTCCGGCGGACGCCCTGGAATTTACCCGAAAGCTGGCGCAGGATCTCAGCATACTGACAAAAGGCACTCAGGTCCGGCTGGAGACGGTCTTCGGACCGCCATTGCAGAATGCGGAACAATCCGGCGCGTGTATCCTGTCGCTGGACCGGGACGCGGTGTACCGGATCGCGGAAAATCTGGTAGACAACGCCCTTCGATATGCCCGCCGGATCGTGCGGCTCACCTTTGCCGTGACGGAGGATACTTCCGGGACACACGCCCGTTACCTTATGATAGAGGTCCTGGACGACGGGCCCGGATTTCCGGAGACACTTTTAAAGGAAAAGATAAAACCTTTCGCGCATGTCTCAGAGCCCAACAAGCACAGCGGCCTGGGACTTGCCATCGCACAGCTCCTGTGCCGGAAGCACGGCGGACGTCTTGAGCTTTCCAACGGCGGAGAAAATCTTCCCGGCGGTGCTTTGGCAAGAGCCTTTATAAAAACTTAATCCTGTCTTGACCGCATTTTGACCTTTCGGATCTACAATCTCCCTGTCCGGATCAAATACAACTTTACGGACAGGGAGGTTTTTTATGAACAATATTTGGAAAACAAAACTTTTTCGGAAGGCCGCGGCCATCCTGGCCGCTGCAGCGGCGCTTCTTCCGGCAGGCTGCGGGCGGGAAGAACCGCAGGAGGGACCAATCACCCTGACCTACGCAACTTTTTATCTGGACTTTGAGATGGAACAATGGATTGAACGGTGGAATCAGTCTCAGAGCCGATACCGGATCGAGATACTGGAATACGAAAACAGCGATACCGGCCGGGCGCAGCTGAACAATGAGATCGTATCCGGAAAATCCCCCGATCTGTTCGACCTGACATATCTCAACGTAAGCAGCTTTGTGGCAAAGGGACTTCTGGAAGACCTGAATCCTTACCTGGACGGCGATCAGAACATTTCCAGAGAGGACCTGCTGGCCAACGTCCTGCAGGCCTACGAATCGGGCGGCGGTCTCTATGGAATCCTGCCGGAGTTTCATCTGGAGCTTCTGGCGGGCAAAAAAGCTCTGACAGGCGACGCATCCGATTGGACGGTGGACAGACTGCTGTCGATGGCGGAAGAGCTTTCTCCGGATGAAGTGCTGGTAGAAGGGCTCGCTCCGACGGGCCTGCTGCGGGCGATCCTCGCGGCGGACATGGGCGATTTTGTAAACTGGGAAGAGGGGACCTGTTCTTTTGACGGAGAAAAGTTTAAAAAACTTTTGACGACCGCCGGTTCTCTGGAAACAGTCTTTCTGGAGGATGAGGAACTGACGGAAGGCCTGAAAAACGACAAGGTACGGCTCTGCCGGATTTACATTACGGAACCTGTGGAATATGTAAACAGCATAAAACGCTTCGGAGACGGGGAAATCTCCCTGCTGGGCTTTCCCTCCGAAACGGGCGGACGGGCCGTTCTCACACCGCGGATGCCTGTGGGAATCTCAAAGATGTGCGGGCATAAGGACGGCGCCTGGGAATTTGTGCGTTCCCTGCTGGAAGAAGAGTTCCAGAGAACGCATGTACATTTCTGCCTGCCGGTCCGGCTGGATATTCTCAGAGACGAGCTGCAGGCGGTCATGACAGAAAATCCTTATGGGGACGGGCCCGGTTCCGAGAGCTGGGAACCGGCCGAACAGGAAGAGATCGACACCCTGTATGACAGTCTGAGCCAGATGAAATACAGCGCCATTTTTGATGAAACGGTCTGGAACATCGTATCGGAGGAAGCGGAGGCGTATTTTGAGGGCGAAAAGTCAGTGGAGGATGTCATGAACATCATTCAGCGCAGAGTGTCGCTGTATGTCAGCGAAAATTACGAAACCACCGCGCAGAAAGGAAGCAAACAATGAATCCAAAACATAAAATTTTCTGTTGTGTCCTGTGTCTCATCTGTCTTGTCTGCTCTGTTGGATGCGGAAGCGTTCCCTCTTATGAGGGTTCTCTTCCGGAACATGTGGCCCCGCTGGACCCTCCGGGAGAAAGTGCACCGGGGACACAGAATGCGGCCGACTCCGGTGCGTTTCCGGAAGACGGTTCCCCGGAAGCGAACGGCAGCGCAAGGCAGTCCTCCGACCGTCTCTTTGACAGCGGCATGTTTCCGGGAAAGATCAGGGATCTGAAATACGCCGGTCCCGGCAGGCTGCTTGTATGTGCGGATTCTCTTTTTCTCTACGACGCGGCCGCGAACCGGATCATCGGGGAATATACGTTTCCGGAGGACGACGTCCAGATTTATGATTTCTACGCCATCTCCGACGGATATGCGCTGTTCGGCGAACTGCCGGAAAACGCCGCGGACGGCACGGCGCAGTCTTCTGAGAAGGAGGACAGTTCCTCGGAATATGTGGAAAAAAGCGAATCTACGGGAATCGTGACAATAACCGGAAACGAGGAAGGTCTCAGATGCTGGATCTTTGACGAGGCGCTTTCCCTGCGCAGGAGTCTGGACCTGCACCGTCTCTTAAAGGCGCAGGGATACGAGGAACCCATAGCAACCGCCGCGATCTCAAAGGACGGAACACAGATTGCGATTGCGGGGATCTCGAATCTGTATTTGTACCACGTGGATGAGGAAACGCTCCGCGTGCTGACCGACAGACGGACAACAAGCGGAAGCTTACGATATGTGGATCCTTCCATGGTACGGTTCACAGGGCGGAAAGAAGCTTCTTCTCCCGCTGTGGAAAGGCTGATCTTTACCGGCATCGCCATTCCGGAGGGACAGTCGGACTCCGTACCCATTTACGGGACGCTGAACACGGACGGAAGCGGTCTGGACTGTCACGCGCTCTCCGACTATGCGCTGTCCAATGAGCTGATCGCTTATGAGGACGAAGTCTGGTTTCCGGAAGATTTTCTGAACGCCACGGGGAAACTGCTTGTAACGGATCCCACGGGGCAGATCATCCGCACGGTGGAACTGGAGGGAGAGGACACGGGAAAAGACGGCGTATTCGGGTCGGACACAGGGAAATACCTTGCTACCGCCGCGATCTCCAAAGACGCGGACGACTGGAACGGCGGCTGGAGAGTGCGGATCTACGACGCGGAAACCGGAAAAGCCGTGTGGGAACAGAACGTGGGAACGGATGTAAGCGCTTACCAGGGATTAAGCTGCAGCGTCAGAATACTTGACGACCCAAGAGAGTGCATTGTGATCTGCGGAAGAGGGCAGAATACGGTTACAGCCGCATATTTCTTCTAAATAACAGCCGCCTGCCGGCACAGGAACGGATTTCCCTGCACTGTCAGGCGGCCGAATCTGATCTTCTCTGCCCTTCACATTTTAAAACAGATATACCAAAGCCCCGTAAGGCGGCAGATCCAGCGTGATGGAGGCATCATGTCCGTTGCAGGAGATTTTCTCCGCCACCGCCTCCGCCGGCGCCTCGTTTCCCCAGCCTCCGAATCTCTCCTGGTCGCTGTTTAAGAGCAGCCGGTATTTCTTCTTTTTCGGAACGGGCACCCGGTACCCCTCCCGCTTCACGGGCGTCATATTCAGCACAAACAGAATACTGTTCGTCCCCGCGGCGGATCTTCTCACAAAGGAAAATACGCTGTTTTCCTTGTCGTCCGCATTCATCCACTCAAACCCCGCCCAGCTGTCGTCCAGCTGATACATGGCGGGATATTTCCGATAAATGCGCAGAAGTTCCTTCACATATTCCTTCATTCCGGCGTTGCACTTTTCCCCAAGAAGGAACCAGTCCAGCTCTCTCGCCTCGCTCCACTCCCGCTCCTGGCCGAACTCCTGGCCCATAAACAGCAGCTTTTTTCCGGCGTGTCCGAACATATAGGTATATCCCACCCTGAGATTGGCGTATTTATCAATCTGATAGCCGGGCATTTTGTTTACCATGGAGCATTTCAGATGCACCACCTCGTCGTGGGAGAGCGGCAGAATATATTTTTCGCTCTCATTGTAGCTCATGGCAAAGGTCATACCGTAATGATCGCCCTTGCGGTAAATGGGATCCAGCTTCATGTACTCGCAGAAGTCGTGCATCCATCCCATATTCCATTTAAAGGTAAAGCCCAGACCCTCGTCGCCTACCTCTCCGGTGACGTTGGGCCACGCGGTGGACTCCTCCGCAATGGTCATAAATCCGGGATATGTGCCGCGCACCACGGAATTCATGTGACGGAAAAACTCGATCGCCTCGAGGTTCTTGTTTCCGCCGTACTTATTCGGAAGCCACTGCCCGTCGCGCTTGCCGTAATCCAGATACAGCATGGAAGCCACAGCGTCCACCCTGATGCCGTCCACATGGAATTCCCGCAGCCAGTACAGCACATTTGCAATCAGGAAATCCTTGACCTCCGGCTTTCCATAGTTAAAGATCTTTGTGCCCCAGTCGGGATGCTCGCCAAGGCGGGGGTCCGGATGTTCAAAAATACACTGTCCGTCAAATTCCCCAAGGCCGTGGGCGTCCGTCGCAAAATGCGCCGGAACCCAGTCCAGGATCACGCCGACACCCGCCCTGTGAAGCGCGTTCACAAGATACATGAAATCTTTGGGCGTCCCATAGCGGGAAGTGGGCGCATAATACCCCGTCACCTGATACCCCCAGGAACCGTCGAAGGGATGCTCCGCAATGCCCATCAACTCCACATGGGTGTATTTCATTTCCTTTAAATATTCCACGATTCTGTCCGCAAACTGCCGGTAACTGTAAAAGCCTTCCGCGGTTCCGTCGGGATGCTTCATGAATGAACCGATATGGCACTCATAAATAGCGATGGGCTCTTTTCTCGGATCTTTCTGATCCCTCTGCTCCATCCACTTTTCGTCCTTCCAGTCAAACCCGCTTAAGTCCGTCGTAACGGAAGCCGTGCCGGGACGGTATTCCGCATAGTTGGCAAAGGGATCCGCCTTATAAAGCTTTCTTCCGTCCTGCGCGGTGATCAGGAACTTATACATTTCCCCTTCGCCGACGTCGGGAATAAACAGTCCCCAGATTCCCACGGGGCCCAGCTTTTCCATAGGATGGGCGTCCGTGCTCCAGCCGTTGAAGCTTCCCGTCACATGAACCTGCACGGCGTTAGGCGCCCATACGCCGAAATAAAAGCCTTTCCTGCCGTCCTCCACGGAAGGGTGCGCCCCCAGTTTTTTGTAAATGTCATAATGGGTTCCCTGAGAGAACAGATACTGATCCGCTTCCGAAATAAAAACCTTCTCCACAGGCTGCTGTTCCGGCGCCGTTTTCTTCTTCGCCGCACTTTCCGATCTTAACGGTCTGACCGCCGTTTCTGTCTTTGATGTCCTCGCCACGCTCTTACCCCCGCCTTTCATGCAAAATCCTTTTCCGTCAATATGATCATGTCATCGTCGTCATAGCGCTTTGCCACCAGAATGTCCACAAAATGTCCCAGTGTCTTCCGGTTGGCATGACGTATGGCGTCGTCCACCATCCGCTTGACCTCCATCACAGTCACCGCGTGATCGATCGTCTGCAGCTGGTCAATTCTGGTGTGAAGGGCCAGAATACCAAGATCGTCGATCGCATACTCCTGTTCCCTGGCATACTGCCGGCCAAACGCCACCAGCATATCGTTGCTCAGCGCTTCCACATTCATGCGGGCCGTAAAGCAGGACGCCAGTTCTTCGTTTTCTTCCAGCAGCTTCTGAACGGCTTTTTTGCTGTCTTCCAGAACAATGATGATCCCAAGGGATTCCTTCTGAAGCTCCCTGTAAAGAGCCGCCGCGGTGTCGCGGTTCAGGCCGGATACCTGCTGGAGAATCAGGGCGCCGTTTTTCAGTTTTTCCAGCGTCTCACCCACATCTCTTTTGTTCAGGGCCTGACCGGAAATCTTTGCCACTTTCCCCGAAAAATTGCTGTCTGTCAACTGTACTTCCCGGATTATATTTTTTGCAAGGGTGGTGGTATCCATCCCCTCGTCGCCTGTGATGATAAGGTTGCCCGTGTACGCTGCAAGGCTGATATTGTCGATGGCCTTTACGAGCTGTTCCTTTGCCGCCCGGCTCTGGATATAGGGAGCAAAGAGCTCTCTTTCCTCCAACGTCAGCGCTCGCACCTTTTCCTTTTCGCGCTCTACGGGCGCTTCCTCCGAAGAATCCGTTGTTTCTTTCGGCTCGGACTTCTGCTTCCGGGACGGCGCCTGAGCGCGGTCGGAATCTTCCGTTTCTTCCGGCTCTTCCTGCCCTTCCGCCTCGGAATCTTCCGCGTCCTCCGGCTCTTCCTTGCCTTCCGCTTCGGAGCCTTCCGCTTCCTCCGGCTCTTCCTCGCCTTCCGCCTCGGAATCTTCCGCTTCCTCCGGCTCTTCCTGCCTTTCCGCCTCGGAATCTTCCGCTTCTTCCGGCTCTTCCTCGCCTTCCGCTTCGGAGTCTTCCGCTTCCTCCGGCTCTTCCTCGCCTTCCGCTTCGGAGTCTTCCGTTTCCTCCGGCTCTTCTTGCTCTTCCGCTTCGGAATCTTCCGTTTCTTCCAATTCTTCCTGAGTTTCCTGATCGGAGTCCTCCGTCTCGGAATCCCCCGCTTCCTCCGGCTCCTGAATCTCGTCCTCACTGTCCGAATCCGGCAGCAGTTCTTCCTCCTGAAGCGCCTCCGGTTCCGTATCGTCCTCCAGCTCTTCCGCTTCGCCGTTTTCAAGCTGTTCCAGCAATCCGTCTCTCACGGAAGCTTCAAACTCCGTGAACATGTTGCCCGTTTGCTGCAGCACCCGCTGGCGCACCTCTTCCTCGCGCCGCTCCTGGCTCTGCTGCTTCAGCCGTTCCCATTCCGCAAGGACATCCTGAATATTCATCTGACCTGTGATCTGCTTTTCCACAGGCTCACATTCCGGCACGACAAGACTGATCTGACCGTCCGACTCCTGAGACAGAACGCCCGCCAGTTCTCTGGGCGGCTGCGCGGTCAGAACCTGTTCCTCCGCCCGGCCCGTCTTTTCCATGCGGATCTGTTCCATCACGATCTGCCGCGTTTCGTCCTGCTCCGTTGTCTGAGGCCGGTCCGGTTTTGGCGTCTCCGTCCCGGCATCGGCGTCCGGTTCCACATCCTTCAGCTCCTGCTGCACGGAAGCAATCTCCCCGGTCTCGCCGAAAAAGACTTCCGTTTTTTCTATCTCCCCGACGCCGTCTTCCAGATCGTTTTCGTCCACATCTTCCTCTTCCAGTTCCGGATAGTCAAGAGATTCCGTGTCCATCATAGGCGCGATAATAGAGCGCGTGATGGCCGCCGACTTTGACTGCTCGTCCCCCAGAACCTCGCGCAGACCCGCCGCCAGTTCCGCCTGCAGATTGATGGTATTATACTTTCCCATATCCATGGTCTTTACATGGATATCAAATTCCTCCCCCTGATCGGACGTCCCGGCCTTTTCGCCATCCCCGGCCGCGGGCTGCTCCCCGGCCGTGCGGTGAACGGTCTCATAAACCACCGTGTCGCCCTGCAGCGCGCTGTCCTCGCGGTCCGGCGATTCCGCTTCCGCCATTCCTCCGGCCCCGCCGTCGTCATACTCCTCCCCGGAGAAATCAATATCTTCCTTCTCCGGTCCTTCCTCGCCGGGTTCCCGCGCGGACGTCTCAAATCTGTGGTCGTACTTCTGCTGCTGAACCGGATCCAGCGGCTGGTGCAGCATTTTCAGTTCCATGGCCTTGATGACGTATTTGCCGTCTCCAAACCAGAGAATCAGCTCGTCACACTCTTCCACACACTTTGTGGCCAGTCCGACTCTGTGATAAAGATACGCCAGCTCATACGCCCACTTTTCTCTGTAATCCCGCTTTTTCAGCTCTTCCAGAACGCCGATGCGTTCCTCCAGGCTGACGTCCTGCGCCTCATATAGCCGGTACTGCAGGATGTATCTGGCAGGATCCCGGGGCGCCACCTGTACAAATTCCTTGTAATAATTTACCGCCTGTACAAACTCTTCTGTCTTAATGCACAATTCGCAGAGGGCGTAACAGATCGTTCTTCCCCCCGGCCTTCTCTCGTAGGCCAGAAGCAGCATGTTTTTTGCATCCTCATAACGTCTGTTGATCTTGTACAGATCGCTGATGGTGCAGAGCATCATAACGCTCTTTACCCGGCGCCAGTCAATGGTATCCGCGATCTCGGCGGCCTGAACATAGTCGCCTCTCTCTATCAGTTCTTTGATCTCGTCCGCTCTTACTTTATATTCGTATTTATCCAAGGTAATCCGCTCCCCTATCGGTATGTAAGATCCACTGTGCTTTCCGGAATAAAGTCATTTTATCATAGCAACCGTACGGATGTCAAAAATAAAAGGCATAAATTAAGAAATCGGCTCCTGTGATCCGCATTGCCGTTCCTGCAGTTCTTCCGCAAGGGCCGCAAACTGTTCCAGCGTAAGCGCCTCTCCCCGGACAGTCGGTTCCAGTCCCAGCCGGCAAAGCGCCTGCGCGGTCCTCTCTTTGGGAATGTGAAGCCCCTGCGCATTGCAAAGGGCGTTCGTCAGAGTTTTTCTTCTCTGATTGAAGGCCGCCCGGATCAGCGCAAAAAATTCGGCCTCGTCCCTTACCTGTACGGGCGGTTCCCGGTATCCGGTCAGCCGGATCACGGCGCTCTCCACGTTGGGCCTGGGAATAAAACAGTTCGGCGGGACGCTGGCCACGATCTCGGGACGCGCATAATACTGTACCGCCAGAGAAAGCGCGCCGTAATCTTTTGTCCCCGGTCCCGCCTGCATCCTGTCCGCCACTTCTTTCTGAACCATGACGGTAATGCTCTGCAGAGGCGCCCGGCTTTCCAACAGCTTCATGATGATCGGCGTCGTGATATAGTAAGGCAGATTCGCCACAACCTTTACAGGCCGGCCGCCGTTCATTTCCCCGGCGATCCCGTCCAGATCCACCTTCAGGATATCGTTGTTGATCAGCGTTATATTGTCATAACCGGACAGCGTCTCTTCCAGAATCGGAATCAGATTTCTGTCGATCTCCACCGCCGCCACTCTGCCGGCCCGCTCCGCCAGACACCGGGTCATGGTGCCCAACCCCGGACCGATCTCCAGCACGCAGTCCTCCCTGCCGATTTCCGCAGCTTCCACAATCCTGTCCAGCACCCCGGTATCCACCAGAAAATTCTGCCCGTATTTTTTCTGAATATGAAAATCATACTTCCGCAAAATCTCAATCGTCGTTTGAGGGATTCCAGAACCGGCCATAACTCACCCTGCCTTTTCTTTCAAATATGAGAGCACCTGATTCAGGTCTTCAAAGATGCGGAAACTCAGCTTCCGCATTTCCCGGTCCGGCGGGATCATGTCCGGCACCATCAGCGGACGCATTCCCGCGGCGCTGGCCGCCCTGATCCCGTTGGGCGAATCTTCCACGGCATACGCTTCCCCCGGCTCCACCCCCATCCGGCTGCAGGCCAGCAGATAGATCTCCGGGTCCGGCTTGGAATACTCTACCATGTCCCCGGTGACCACAACCGGAAAAAAGCGGTCTAACCCCGACCGTTCCAGACAGGACAGCACACTGGCCCGTCTGGTGGAAGACGCCAGTCCCAGCATCCAGCCGTTCTCCTTCAGCCATAAAAGCAGCGCTTCCGCCCCCGGCATCACAGGCACTCCGTTCCTGTCTATATAATCCCAGAACCAATCGGAAGCCTCCTTGCGGAATTCGTCATAGTCAAACGCCCCGCCGTACGCCTGCGTCACAATCTTCCTGCTGCCGTTGCTGTTAAGGCCGATGCATCTGGGAAATATCTCTTCCATCCCCGGCAGCCCTCTTTTCCTTGCCGTCTCCAGCCAGCTGTCCCGACAGATGCGCTCCGTATCGAACAGAACGCCGTCCATGTCAAAAACCACCGCTCTCATCGTCTTCTCTTCTTCCGTCTTCATACACTGTCGGCGCTCCTATTTAAAATAACGAAAATCCTCCAGAAAATGAATGCAGTTATAAAGGACCAGCACGTCCATTCCCCGTTCCGGCCGGCACTGCTCCATCAGACCAAAAAGCCTGCCGTTATAATACCGCAGATCCACCACATAAATCTTTTCATAGTGGGGCGCAAGCAGCGGTATCACGCTGTTTGCGTAGGAATCCTTCAGCACAAACAATGTCTTTCCGTTCCGATAGCCGGTTTCGATCTCAACAAACCCATGGTTGTCATCCAGAAAGAACCCGTATTTGTTTTTTGTGTCCAGGTAGGACTCCTCATAGTAACTCTGGGCCGTTTCCGTGTAATCGTACGTGATATGGGGCGTCTGCTCCATGGTCTCCGGGAAATACCGGAGACAATCCGGCTCCCAGTCAATATTGATCTTGGAATGCAGCGTACCCAGAAACGCTTCGCTGGCCGTGGCCATCCCGTCGGGGTCATAAGCCGCAGGCTCAACCCCCGCCGTCTCCGCCCAGGCAAGGTAGCCGTAATACGCCCCAAGACTGGTCCAGTGATGATCCGTCCGATAGTAAATTTCCTCCCCCGCATGCCTTCTGAGCGCGGCATACACATCCACATACCGCTCCTCTCCCGCGAGCTGCGCCACCCGTTCCAGCAGCGCCGTCTCGTCATAATAAGGCGCGTAGGCGGGCAGCTTTTCCTTCAGGATATTGTCGGCGGTAGGCGCCAGCATCACCATCGCGTCCCATTCCGTCACAAGAGGCGCAAGCAGCGCAAGCTTCTCGTCCTCAAGCTGCGCGGGATACGCTTCGGGAAGGTGCTGTTCGATCAGATAACCGTCCTCTCCGAGATAGATGCCGTTGATCGTCTTCCTCTGAAGCAGCAGATCGGTTTTTGTCTTCAGGTAGATCCACTTGTCCCTTCCCACAAACTGATCCGTCACATACTTCTCATAATCGGATGTATACTCCCCCTGAAAAAGCGCCTGCGCGGACCACTTTGGTTTTTGAGCCAGCAGACGGTTTTCCGATTCCGAAAACAGTTTTGTCCCATGAAAAAGATCCGCGATCGTAAAGATTACAATGACGGACGCCAGGAACGCGATGGTAAATATGGCATTGCCTTTTTCGCTCACGGTTACGCCCTCCTTTCTCAAAAACGGAAATACAGAAACGGATTATAGGAATCGTCCACGATTCCCGCGATGGCAAGCAGGAGCAGCGCAGCGGGAATCACCTTCTCGCACAGCCGGTAAAGCGCCACGCACAGACCTGTCTTTGAATTTTCCAGCCTGACGGCCAGTTTTCTGGGAATGGGCGTCGCCGCCACCGCCGCCACCGCAAGCAGCGCCAGATATTCCCGCCCCAGATAAAGAGCGTCCGCGTCAAAAATTCCACCCGTTCCCGTCATAGCCTGCAGGCAGCCGAGGATTCCGTCCCGCGTCGTAAGGGCAAACAGCACCCATCCCGCCAGCACCGCGGCCCAGGTATATATCATCCCCACGATTCGCGGAAGCCAGGACAGCACCCTGCTCAGGAACAGCTTCTCCAACACCAGCAGGAAAGCAAACCACAGACCCCAGAGCAGGAAATTCCAGCCGGCCCCGTGCCATATTCCCGTCAGCGCCCACACGATCAGAATATTCCGTATCTGTCTCGGCAGTCCGCGCCGGTTTCCCCCCAGCGGAATATATACATATTCCCGGAACCAGCTTCCCAGAGAAATGTGCCATCTGCGCCAGAACTCCGTAATGGACGCGGAAATATAAGGGTAATTAAAGTTTTCCGGAAATCCGAATCCCAGAATCGCCCCCAAGCCGATAGCCATGTCGGAGTATCCCGAAAAATCGAAATAGATCTGAAACGCAAACGCCAGAACGCCCAGCCAGGCTGTCATCATGCTCATGTTCCGAAAATCCTGGCCGGATACTTCCGCCCAGAGAACGCCAAGGCTGTTGGCAAGCAGCACCTTTTTCGCCATCCCCATGCAGAACCGCTTCAGGCCGCGGCTTACCGCCGTCACATCCACCGGCCGGCTGTGAAGCTGCAGGGACACGTCCTTGTACTTTACGATGGGTCCCGCGATCAGCTGGGGAAACATCGTCACATAGACGCTGAAATCCAGAATGTTTTTCTGGGCCGTTACGCGCCCCCGGTACACATCAATGGTATACGACATGGTCTGAAAGGTATAAAACGAAATGCCGATGGGAAGATCCAGGTTCAGAAGCGGCAGGGTGGTTCCCGCCAGAGCGTTCACCGTTTGGATCAGAAAATCCGCATACTTGAAAAACCCCAGCAGAGCCAGATTGACCACTATCGATGCACTCAGCGGGATCAGCGCCTTCCTGCTGCCCCGGAGCCGTTCGATCAGCAGCCCGTTCCCATAGTCGACAAGGGTCGAGAACAGCATCAGCAGCACATAAACCGGCTCTCCCCATGCATAAAAAAACAAACTCCCCAAAAGGAGGATGAAATTCTTCATCCTCCCGGGAGCCAGAAAATAACACAACATAAAAACAGGCAGAAACCGAAAAAGGAATAATACGCTGCTGAAAACCATGGCATATCTCCTTCAGAAAAAGTCTTCTCTTACCGCTCAGTGTTCAATCAGGTTGCTGATGATTTCTATGACAAGATCGTTGACCTCCTGGCAGTGAGCGATGATCACATCGTTGTCGCCCTCTTCCGAGACCGCCATGGTATCTCCGCCGAGCTGTGCAAAGATCACATAATTGCCGATGCGCTCCACTCTGGCAGCCTGGATCTTTCCCACGTTCTGCGGATACTGCATGGTGTTGCTGACATTATTGTCATAATACGTCATCAGCGCTTCTTCCACCTCATCCGCCTTATCCTCGACAGCCTTGACGACCACGAGCATATCCACGTTCACGTTGATTGCGGGCATCTCCGCAAAATAGTCCTCATACATGTCCGGCGTGATACCCAGCAGAACTTCCATCATGTCGGGTGTCATCGCCGTATTGGGCCAGTAGTCCTCACCCAGATTATCCACCACCGCCTGCCGGATCTTCTCCATCTCCTCGGTCCAGCCCTCTTCGTAATTATGGCTTTCGGAAGGCGTTTCCTGCTGGCCGGGATCCGACGTGCCCGCAGTCTCCTGACCGGCCCCCGCAGACCCCTGCGTCTGGCCGCCCTCCTGCTTCCCGTCATCATCCCCGCCGCAGCCTGCCATACCGAGAACCAGCATACCTGCGCAGAGCCATGCCAATATTCTTTTCATATTCTTTCCTCCGTTCCGCCGCCTGACGACAGCTTTTTCAGAATTTCCTTCCAAGTTTATCCAATTTCGGAGACTCTTACACATTTTTCGGGGGAAAACAGGCTGCCGCCACGGCCCGCCGTCAGCCGTTTGCCAGACGGCAAAGCTCCTCCAGCATTTTCGGGAGCTCCGTCCCCATGGTCTCGTCGGAAAACTGACAGGTTCCTACTTTTTTATGACCGCCGCCGTTGTACTTTAACATCAGGCTGCCTACATTGACGTCAGACGTCTTGTTCAGGATACTGTATCCCACCGCGGCGGAACAGCCCATGCCGCCCTTTCCGCTCACGATCCACGCGGAGATGTTCTGCTCCGGATACATGCTGTAGATCATAAAGCGGTTTCCGGTGTAAATCGGATCCACGCCCCGCAGATCGCTGATGATCACGTTTCCCTCCACCCTGGTATGGGCTTTTACCATCTCCTGAAATTTTTCGGTCTGTTCGTTATACACCTCGATCCGCTCTTTTACGTCGGGAAGGTTCAGAATCTCTTCCGTGCTCATGTCGCGGCAGCAGTGCATCAGCTTCTCCATCAGCTGATAGTTTGAAATGGAAAACTGTCTCCAGCGCCCCAGACCCGTGCGGGGATCCATCAGAAACCCCACCAGGATCCAGCCCTTCGGATTCATCACCTCGTCCACGGTGAGATTTCCGGAATCCACTTTATCCACGGCTTCCATCATATCGTCGAACTGCGGGAAACGCTCTTTCCCACCGTAATACTCGTAGATAATGCGCGCGCAGGAAGGTGTGATCCGGCTCTCGCCCTTATACTTTCCCTCCAGCTGGTTTCGCTCGAACTCGCTGGAATGATGGTCAAACCACAGACCGCAGCCTTCCACATAAGGCACGTTTGCAAGACAGTCGTTCTCATCCACCTCTATCAGGCCGTCCTGCAGATCCTTCGGATGTACGAATTTCCAACAGTCGATAATGCCGGCCTCCAACAGCAGGGCACCGCATGCAAGTCCATCAAAATCTGATCTCGTAACTAATCTCACCTGTGTTTCCTCCCAATCTCTCCCAAAATAATATCCGCCAAAAAAGGCAAACAACTTCAAACCACACTTATATAGTATAGCATAGGGAACTCTTTTCGGCAATGAAAATAAACAAAGTTGCATTCGATCCGGAAATTGCTTATAATGATAACGGCGGCATTCTTCCTGTGTCCGCTCAGGAATTTTATCAGAGGAATTTTTTATGAAGAAGAACAGGATCATTCAGACCGCATTATGGGCGCTGATCATTGTCTACGGCGCATTATGCGTATTTTTATATTACAGACAGACCTTTCATGTAGAGGGAATGCCGTATGAATCCGACCTGCCCTATCATATCAGCATGGCGGTGGACGATCATTGGTTTTACAGCCTGACAGCCATTCTCTATCAGCTGTTTTATCTGACGCCTTTCGGCAATTTTCTGACCGCGCTGTTTTTAGGATGCGTCACGACGGGCACAATCGGAATGACCTTTCTGCTGTTCCGGGAGATCACGGACGGATCCGTCCCCGAACCGTACCTTTTGCTGTTCGGGTTTCTCGCCAATATTGCCATGCCGTTTTTCGTGCGCGCCGCCCACTATCAGCGCTACATCGGATATCAGTCTCCATCTATATGGCATAACTCCACCTATATCTGCATGAAATTCTGCGGCATACTGACGCTTCTTCTCTATCTGCGTCTGGAAAAGAAATACCGCGCCGGCCTTTCCCCGCGGGAATGGATTTTGCTGGCGGTGTCGTTCGTTCTGGTGAACGCGGTCAAGCCAAACTTTTTCCTGATCTTCGCGCCGGTGATGGCCCTTTTTCTTCTGAGGGATCTGATAACGGGGACTCCTTTTTCCAAAGTCTTTTTGTTCGGGCTTACCGTCGTACCGTCTCTTGCGGTGATCCTGTGGCAGAATCTGGTCCTGTTCGGAGACCGGACGGGAAACGGCATCGAAATCCGCTACGGCTACACCCTGACCCTCCACAGCACGCATCCCAAGGCAACCCTGCTGCTGTCCATCGCCTTCCCTCTGTTTGTTCTGGTCTTTCTCTGGAAGGAACTGTTAAGGGACCGGTGGTATCTGTTTTCCTGGCTTGTGTGGGGAACGTCGCTGGTTCAGGTCACTTTTCTTTCGGAAACCGGCGCGCGGGCCAGGGACGGTAATTTTATGTGGGGATATTCCTTCGGAATCTTTATGATACTGGTCTGGAGCATCGCAAAACTGCTGGAAACGCTGAAACGCCCCCGGGGCATTTTTCAAAACAGGGCTGTGCGCCTGTCCTTTGCCGCCGCCGCTTTCGGCATCCTGATCTATCAGTGCTGGTGCGGCATCGTCTTCTGGGTGCGTTTGTGCGAGGGAACAACTTACTGGATGTAACGCGCGCCGGCCGGTTTGGACGCCGGGGCGGGATGGGATAAGAAAACCATGACAGACAGAAACAACACGACAAAACAAAATTCATTTTCACTGGCCCCCTACCTTCTGCAATACAAATGGCACTATGCGGCGGGGATCGCCGTCCTGCTTCTCGTCGATCTGGCAAGCCTTTACATTCCCCAGTTTACTGGCGAGATTATCGACGGCCTGACAGACGGCACTCTCACCGATGCGGGGGCTCTTCTGGCCGGCATCTTTGCCGCGGGCCTTACCATGACGCTGGGAAGGTTCGGCTGGCGCTTTTTTATCGTAGGCGCTTCCCGCGGCATCGAATACCGCCTGCGCAACGATATGTTCGCCCATCTCGAAACGCTGTCCGCACGCTATTACAACAGCCGCAAAACAGGAGATCTGATGGCCCATTTCACCAACGATCTCCAGGCCGTCAGACAGGCCTGCGGCATGGCGGTGATCACCGCTTTCGACGCCGTGATCATGACCCTGATGGTGCTGGTAAAAATGATCCTGTACGTCAGCTTCCGGCTGACCGTCTTTGCCTTTATCCCTCTGACCCTTGTTGCCGTCTCCTGCTATTTTTTCGGCATCGAATCCAAAAAGCGTCATCTGAAAAGACAGCAGGCGTTTTCCGATCTGTCGGATAAAGTGCAGGAAAGCTTTGCCGGAATCCGCGTTCTGAAGGCTTTCGTCCAGGAGGAAAAGGATCTGGCTTCCTTCGACCGCGCCAGCAGGAACAGCATGGAAAAAACCCTGTCCGCCGTCAAGCTCTGGGCGGTAGTCAACCCTTTTTTAGACGCGGTCACCGGCGTGAGCCTGCTGCTTACTCTGGTCTTCGGCGGACGCATGGTGCTGGACGGGCAGATCAGCATCGGCCAGTTCGTGGCCTTCAATTCTTACATCGGCATGCTGGTCTGGCCCATGATCGCGTGCGGCGACTCCATCAACGCCTTTACCCAGGCCGCCGCGGCTTTCCGGCGCATCGCCATGATTTTTCAGGAAAAGCCGGATATCATCGACCTTTGCCCCGCGCCTGCCCAAGAAGGCGAAGCCGGCATGCGGCTTACGGGCGGCATCGACATAAAAGATCTGACCTTTACCTACCCGGACGGCATAACTCCCGTTCTCTCTCACGTCAGTCTCCGTGTGGAGCCGGGAGAGATGCTGGGAATCCTGGCGCGGACGGGCAGCGGAAAATCCACGCTGGCCGACCTGCTGCTGCGGGTTTACGACTGTGAAAAGGGCGCCATACTTCTGGACGGCGCCCCCATTGACGAATACCCTCTGGCCGTGCTTCACCGGGATATCGCTTACGTCCCTCAGGATAATTTTCTCTTTTCAGATACACTGGAAGAAAACATCGCGTTTGGTCTGGAAGAGCGGATCGCGGATCATCCCGACCTGCGGGAGCGGATCGTGCAGGCGGCAAAAGACGCCTGTATCCACGACAACATCATGGAATTTCCGGAGGGCTACCGGACGCTGGTGGGCGAAAGGGGCGTCACCCTTTCCGGCGGCCAGAAGCAGCGCAGCGCCATCGCCCGCGCGCTTCTGAAGGACGCCGCCGTTCTGATTCTGGACGACTCCCTATCGGCGGTAGACACGGACACGGAGGAACAGATCCTGAACAACCTTCTCCGGATCAGAAAAGGTAAAACCACCATCCTTATCGCCCACAGGATCTCCACCCTTCAGCAGGCGGACCACATAGCGGTGCTGGAAGAGGGAAAGCTTACGGAATACGGCACCCACAGGGAACTGCTGGAGGCGGGAGGATTTTACGCCCGCATCTGCGAAAAACAGCGTCTGGAACAGGAACTGGCGGACGCGGACTGATATTTCAGGAGAAACTGCCATGAACAAACTGACTGAGGATACGACACAATCCCATTACAACGGAAACGCTCTCTTCCGGCTTCTTTCCTACATGAAGCCTTACCTGGGCTGGTTTTTTCTGTGTCTTGTGCTGATCCTTGCCCTGACGGGCTTCGATCTCTACCGTCCCATGCTGATCGGGGATGCCATAGACCTGTTTGAGGCGGAGGGAAATTACAGCGTGATCACCGACACGGCCGTAAAATACAGCATCGTGCTGCTGTTAAGCGTGATCTTCAACATATCCCAGACATGGCTTCTCCAAAAAACCGGACAGCGCATTATCTTTACCATCCGGCGAGAGCTGTACGTCCATATCCAGAGCCTGAGCAGCCGCTATTTCGACCTGACTCCGGTGGGCAAACTCGTGACCCGCGTCACCAACGATGTGGAGGCGCTGAACGAAATGTACTCCGGCATTCTGGTACGGCTGTTCCGAAACATTGTAAAAATCGCCGGGCTCGCCGCGATCATGCTTCTTCTCGACTGGCAGCTGGCCCTGATCTCCTTCCTCCTGCTCCCCGTAGTCTGTGTGCTCACGGTGGTATTCCGGCAGATTGCCCGAAAGACCTACCGTCTTTCCAGAACAAGGCTGACGGATCTGAACACCTTTCTCTCGGAAAACATTTCCGGCATGCGCATTATCCAGATCTTCGGCCGGGAAAAGAGAAAATTCGAGGAATTTGACGACAAAAGCCGCAAGCTGTACCAGGCATATTACAGAGAAATGATGGTCTTCGCCGTCTTTCGCCCCATCATCTATCTTCTGAGCGTGATCTCCCTTATGATCGTGCTGGGCGTGGGCAGCCGGGAAGTGCTGGACAGCGCGATCTCCATCGGCACGCTCTATATCTTCGCCCAGTATATCCAGTCCTTTTTTGACCCCATTCAGGAGCTTGCGGAACAGTTTTCCACCCTGCAGTCCTCTCTGGCGTCCGCGGAAAAGATCTTCGCGGTTCTGGACGAGGATTCCTGCGTCAGGGAAGCGGAAGAGCCCGTACTCCTGCCCCGTATTCTGGGCCGCATCGAATTTTCCCATGTATGGTTTGCCTACGACGGCGAAAACTATGTGCTCCGGGATGTATCGTTTCTGATCGAACCCGGCAGGCGGGTAGCGTTCGTGGGCGCAACCGGCGCCGGGAAAACCTCGATCCTCAATCTGATCGGACGCTATTACGACATACAAAAAGGGAGTATTACCATCGACGGCGTTGATATCCGTCTGCTGGACAAAAAACAGCTGCGCAGCGCCATCGGCCAGATGCAGCAGGACGTGTTCATCTTTGAGGGGACCGTGGAAAGCAATATCCGACTTTATGACAGTGAGATCACACGGGAAGAAGTGAAGGCAGCCGCGGAGTATGTGAATGCGTCCGCTTTTATCGAACGGCTTCCCCACGGCTATGAGGAACCCGTCTCCGAGCGCGGCGCCTCCTTTTCCGCCGGGGAACGCCAGCTTCTGTCCTTTGCCAGGACTCTGGCCCATAAGCCCAGCATCCTTGTGATGGACGAAGCCACGGCCAACATCGACACGGAGACGGAGCTTCTGATTCAACAGGCTCTGGAAAAACTGATGGAGGGCCGGACTACCATCATGGTAGCGCACAGGCTCTCCACCATTCAACATGCGGACTGCATTATGGTCATGCACAAAGGGAAAATCCGGGAACAGGGCACTCATCAGGAGCTGCTGGCCCGGGGCGGAATCTACAAAAAGCTGTACGAACTGCAGATCCGGCATGAAACCCCGACTTAACCGGCGTCCGTATCTTTAATCCAGCTTCACCACGCGGTTCTTTCCGCCGTCCTTCGCCGTATACAGCGCCTTATCCACCCGGCTGCAGATCCTGTCGATGGATTCCCGGTTCCTGACCTGCGTCACGCCGATACTGACGGTCTGATGTCCTGCCGCCGGGAATTTTGTTTCGGCAAAGCTTACTCTGATCTTCTCCGCCAGCTCCATAACGGCTTCGTTTTCGTTTCCCGACAGGATCAGCATAAATTCCTCGCCGCCCCATCTTCCCGCGCTGGCTCCCTGCATGCTCTCCGCCGCCTTCTGCAGGATGTCGGAGAGCGCGATGATAACACGATCCCCTTCCTTATGCCCGTAGACGTCGTTCACCTTTTTAAAGTTGTCGATATCCAGCATGATCAGATGAACCCTGTTATCCCCGCTTTCCCTGCTTTCCTCCAGAGCGCGGTTGATCCTTCTCTCGATCTCCGACCGGTTATACAGCTTCGTCAGGCCGTCCGTGATGGCCGACAGCGTCAGCTTCCTGTTCATCGCCTCCAGCTCGGCCGTAGACGCTTCGATAAAGGACACAAAACGCCAGATCATGGGTATCTTATCGAGCTTTTTAAATGTGGGCCCGCAGAAATCCACCTTTTTCTCCATCTGCGGCGCTCCCTCGCGCATGGCGGCCAGCACCAGAGTCACGTTGAAGTTCAGCATTTCGCCCTCCAGCCGGATAAACTCGCCGTGCGTATAAAATCCTGCGGTGGGCGCGAGATCCTTAAACATCACCGTCTCCTTGCTGATATTCAGATCTCCCCAGAAAGCCCGTCTCGCCGCGCAGGAAAACGTCTGGATGACCTCCGGCTGAAAATCCGCGATCATCTGGCCGTCCTGCCAGATGCTGTGCAGAATGGTTTCCGGATCCCCGTAGGCGATGCTCACATAGGCGTTTTCCTCCATGTCGGAAGACATGATCAGCGCGTTATCCTCCGTCACGGCAAGCGGACATCGGAGGATATGAAATCCACGCCGCTCCAGAAACATGGGGAACTCCAGCGTATTGGAAAAGAAGTTCTCGTTCTTTTCGATGTTCAGGTACTGCTTATAGACCTCAAAGGCGGGCCTGCCGTCCAGCTCGTACAGAACCTCCTTGTCTGCTTTCGTAATACGGAATTTTCTCTTAAGCGGTTTCCAGCCGGATATATATCTGCTGTATGTGTAATAATCCTCCCCGCCAAGAAGCAGGAACACGATTCCATGCTCAAAAAACCCGCTTCCCTTTGAAAAGACGCCGGCATATTCGTCGTCCATATTGGGATTGAACGCGCCGCCCCCGAATACCTGGATATCTCTGGGGAGCGAACTCATCTCGTCGCAGAACCCCTTCATGGACATATTCATAATGGTGGCATGCATTTCCACGGATTTTACCCAGGGGTTGGCCTCGCAGAACTGCTTCAGGCCGTCCACGGCCTCCTTATAGTTCGACTCCTGAAATGGATACTGCAGCAGATGCGCCTTTGTCGTCGCATACTCAAATACAGTGCAGATCACCAGAATTTCAGCCTCCGAAAGGCTGCCTTCCAGAATATTGGCGTTTGACGTACATCCGAGATACAGCGCGTCCGGCATGTTTTCGTCCAGCATCCCGCATACATGTCCGATATGCTCTTTCTCCATGTCCTGAGAATAGATCCTGCAGACCACCTGATAGGACGCATTTTCCCGTCTCCATCTGTTGATTGCTTCCAGTTCGCTTAAAAACTGCTCATCGCTGTCATAACTTATGTGAAATTGTTTCAACTCCGCACACCTCTATGCTTCCCGACAGTTTCTGTAAGAGGACCGCCGCCTGACATAATGACAGTCCCAGTTTCATTGTACTACAAAATTTCGTATTAGCAAACAAAAATTTCAGAAACTCTTAAATTTTTAACGGCTCAGCCGGCATCATTCTTATAGCCTTACCAGTCCCCTGCAGCGGTTGACGGCGGCAAAAAGCTCCTGCTTCCTCGGCATTGCCAGATTTCCCGGGATATCGGGCCCGCAAAAAGCCGAAAACCCTTTTGTCCCGATGTCCTGATAAAGCTTTTTTACCGCTTCCCGCACAGTGCGGTTTCCGTCAAAAATCTGCAGCTTCATGTATTTTATCATATGCGCCAGCGCGGTCAACTGTTCCGGATCCGCAAGCTGCTCCACATATCTCATATCCACGGTCTCACGGTTGATGGAAAAACCGTCCAGTCCCATCGTCTTCATCTTGATCCGGTCCTCTTTGGCAAACCCGGCGTCCCTTTTTGCCACCCGCCGGTAGGACGGCTCGGACGCTTTTTCCGGTTCCTCCAGCGTCAGAGGGAACCGCTGCGCTTCCCTCTTCGCGAGATCCGTGATCTCCGCGGGCCGGTAACGGTTCATCTGGATCACGCAGTCCGCCCTGTGGAAGTAAGAACCGGAGCTGCCCGCCACCAGAATGGTGGAAACGCCCCATGTCTCATAAAGCTCCCGCACTCTGTCGATAAAGGGGATGATGGGCTCCACCTCCCGGCTCACCACTCTCTGCATCAGCTCGTCCCGGATCATAAAATTCGTCGCGCTGGTATCCTCGTCGATGAGAAGCAGGCCGGCGCCCATTTCCATGGCTTCCACCGTCGCCGCCGCCTGAGACGTACTGCCGCTGGCGTCCTCCGTATAAAAACAGGACGTGTCCTTCCCGTTGGGAAGATTCCGGATAAACATGGAGATATCCGCATTCTGGATGCTTCTCCCGTCTTCCGCCCGGATCTTCATGGCGCCGGGATCCGTGATCACATACTCCCTTCCGTCGCCCGCGATATGCCGGTATACTCCCAGCTCCAAAGCCTCCAGAAGAGTGGACTTTCCATGGTAGCCTCCCCCGACGATCAGGGTAACGCCCTTTTTGATCCCCATTCCTTTCAGTACGCCGCGGTGGGGCAGGTTAAGCGCCACCTCCATGGACGCCGGGGACTGAAAGACCACGGCGTCTTTCATGGGGAGGGAAGAGACGCCGGATTTTCTCGGAAGAACGGATCCGTTCGCCACAAACGCCACAAGCCCAAGCTCTGTAAGCTGTTCCTCAATAAACTGCTGGTCGTCCGCCAGATCAGCCACCGCCTCCGTCTCCTCCCGCCTGCAGGAGGAAGCGAGCAGCGTCTGTCTGACCCATACCGGAAGAAAGTCAAAGAGGATCTTTATCAGCTCCCCGGAATTGATGGTCCTGCCGTTGGCCGGAAATCCGATCTCCATGCGGACAGTGATGTCGCCGGAAGCGGGATCCAGGGTGCAGGCGCTCCGCTCCAGAATCTCCTGCCCCGGCTGGCTGATGCCGAGAAGCCCGCTTTTCCCGGACCCCTTCGCCTGAAAGGAATATTCCCTGATCTTTGCCGCCGCCCGTCTCAGGAGATAGTCCTGAAGGGCAATGCGTCTGTGCACGGACTCGTAAAGACGCTGATCGAACGCCGCCGTCTTCCCGGGAATGAGAAGGCTGACTTTGGAGGGCGCCGCAAAGGGATCCCCCTGGACGTGGTCGATGGACAGAGTATACTGCTGAAACTGATATTTTCCTCTTGTGTCCTTATAGGCCGGATAACTCCTATGATCGATCTGCCGGAGCAGATTCTGTAATTCCGTCGCTGTTTTCAATACGATACCTCCTTCGGACGCGTCCCGGATGTTTCAGACGCCCCGTTTTCTGACATTGTAACATGACCGGGCTCATTTTTCCAGATGTACTTCCGCAGCGCATCCCCCAGCAGGACAACGCTTCTTCCCGCCATTTTCAAGGCCCCGCCGTTACACGAAAATAAGGTATGGAATCGTTTTCTCCATACCTTATCCTCTTTCTTTGTCTTTCTTTACCTCTCGTCCAGATAAAGCTGTACCCTGTTGTCCACCCGAGTTTGCCACTTGTTAGTTAATCCCAATTAAATTTTTTCCTTATTTTGCAAGGTTTTACTTGCTTTTTTTGT